>JAGVAP010000120.1 GCA_020060215.1 Deltaproteobacteria bacterium
CATGGCGTTCACGCTTTCCGTGAGATCCTTCCATGTGCCGGAGACGCCTTTGACATCGGCCTGACCCCCTAGCTTTCCGTCCGTGCCTACCTCCCGCGCTACTCGAGTTACTTCGGCCGCAAATGCGCTGAGCTGGTCCACCATCCGGTTTTTGGTTTCCTTTATCTGCAGGATTTCGCCGTGCGCCTCGACCGTTATCCTTTGCGTGAGGTCGCCGCTTACCACGGCGTTTGCCACCTTAAACACGTCGCGCAATTGAGCAGTGAGGTTCGCGGCCATCTGATTGACACTATCGGTAAGATCCTTCCATGTGCCGAGTACCCCTTCAATGCTGGCCTGCCCCCCCAGTTTTCCCTCGGTGCCCACCTCACGGGCCACCCTGGTTACCTCGGAGGAGAAAGATCTGAGCTGCTCCACCATCCTGTTGAGCAGTCTGGAGGTTTTCAGAAATTCACCTGCAAGGGGCCTTCCACTAATCTCCTCGTCCATGAATTGGGAAAGGTCCCCGCGACTCACTGCTCCTATCACCCTGGCGATCTCGTTGGTAGGCTGGACAAGGTCATCAATCAGGGAGTTGACGGATTCCATTAGCGCTCTCCAACCCCCGCCCATATCTCCCAATGCCACCCTTTCGCTGGTCTTCCCTTCCCGGCCCAACAGCGCTCTGATGCGGTTCATCTCATCAAGCACGCGCTGATTGTGTTCCATCATCCGATTGAAGCTATCGGCTGCCTTGCCGTTGATCCCGGTCCAGTCCAGTGGCAGACGAACCGAAAAATCACCTTTCTCTGCAGCAGAAAGAGCCTTGACCAACTCCGCCGTATCCATTGAAGTCACCCCTGGTGTATCCATTGCCGCATGTCTCCTTTCATGATTGAAAATCGATGACTTTCCATCGAACCGTCGATTCGATTGAGGGACTAAGCAGAAGATCCAACGTCCCACCCCTGGCTGCCTTGAGAAGCAACTCCCGGGAAGGGGCCTCCGAGACATGAGGCGTTTGGATCAGTAAAGTAAATGGCCGTATCCTTAGCACATTAACCTCACCTCCGTCAATGCACCCCAAAAGACGATGCTTGATCCCGACGTTCGATGGGACCATCCTTTCATGTGGGATTTGTGGAATTGGGAGAGATTAGAATTAATATTGACTACGGCATGAGAAAGGAAAGAAGACAAAGTGATAGAAAAACCAGGCTATCACACCAAGTGTTTGACATAATTCTGCCGATATCGTAAAGGAACAGGATAAAGCCAAACCCTGAGGAATCAGGGGACGGAAAGCCACGGGTCTCAGGAGAAGACGGCCGGGTTGCCAGGAAGGTGATCCGGCTCTTGTTTTTGGGCACTTCACCGATGCCGAAGAGAACCATAATGGGGACCGCAGGAAACACCGCGTTGGAAGCAAAGACCGCGAACCCATCCCAGGGGCGGGGGAAACGTAACGTCTTTTGTCCTTATTACTCCGAATGCCTTGACTTCGCCATCAGGAACGGTTGGATGCAATGGAGCTGTACGAAATGCCGGGAGCGATTCAACAAGGAGGCGGAGCCTGAACTCCTGACGAACGTAGGTTACGCCATCGCCTACTACGAGCTTTCCAGAAAACCTTGAGACCGTCCCCACACGCCCGCCCCTCATCCAACCCTTTCAAGGTGATAACGTTCTGATTCTATTCCGTCATTCCAGGAAGTCCGCTCACCTTGAGAATATTGCTTCGAAGGCTATCGGGAACTCTAACAACCGGTGATACGAGCACCTTGAAAGGGCTGCCCCCTCATCCCAATAAACTTCCGCCGACGGTCTATGACTCCTTCTAAAATCGGTCCAGAGGCAGGGTCACGATAAATGGACCCCTTCCCGACGGTGCTCTTCGCGGTGATCGATCCCCCGTGGCGCTCCACGATCTTCCTGCATACGGCCAGTCCGATGCCGGTCCCCGGGAACTCCTCTTTTCCGTGGAGTATTTGAAAGGGCTTGAAGATCTTGTCCAGGTATTTTTCGTCGAACCCCGCCCCGTTATCTTCCACGAAGATGCGGCAAGTGCCGTCGCTCTCCTTTCCATGGACCCGGATGGAGGGTTTCACATCGGAGCCGCAATACTTGAGCGAATTGGATAGAAGATGAGAAAGGAGCGATTGACCTCCAGGATCTCCAGGGTCCGGCCATCCAGGATAACGAGGGCATCCGAAATGCCGTCCAGGATTGCGTCTCTTTCCGGGTCTCTCTCAAGAAGCTCCTTCTCGGCGGCGTGCCTGCTCACTCTTCGCGGTCCTCCCGGGGCGGAAAAACGCCCACAGTTTAATACCACACCGTGGCATGCTCACCATCACGTAAAAACATTACGTATTTTGCTTGGCGATGCCCGTTTGCCATCGCGCTGGATCCATCCGGGTTGCCCCTCTTAGACATTTCACGGATTCTTCGCCCCCTCCAACTTCCTCGGAAGCCTTGCCTCCAGACGCCGGTCGGGTTTGTTGACGGGGGCACCGATTTTAGATATCAATGAACTCCATGACCAAGGATCAGCTCATCGAAACCATTAAGAAGATACTTTCTACCGAGAACGATCTCAGCTTCCTCCTGAAGCTCGAGAAACCCGAACTCGAGACGTTGGTAGCATCCATCAGGGGAAGAATGGATCGGGAGACTCATCCTCCAAGAAACTGAGTCGGCTTCCGTTCTTTACCAATCAGTGTTTCCGGGCGATGGACGAAGAATGCTGCCCCTGCTTCGCCTAGGCCACGTCAGAAGCCATCCGGTGATTTCTTGGGAAGACGGCCAAAGCAGCTCCGCCTCGGGAAATCGAGATCGGATCCTATGGCTTGGCTGCACGGGATCCATGAAAACACGGTTGGAGAATTCAATACCGATTCCACCGACAAGGATACAGGATCACGCCGATACTTTTAAGCACCTCTGTTGCTTATTGTGGCCAGTGCTTATCTGTAAAAGAGGAGGGGTGACATGGCCTCTAATTTTCGAGCTGTTGTCAGCCGCGAGGGCGGCACACTTCACCTTACGCTGGAAGGGGACTTCGATGGCAGCTCGGCTCTTGAACTGATTGCCGTTCTCCTGGAAAACTGCAGTTCAGCCAGTCGCGTAATGATCCATACGAAGGTTTAAATGAGGTTCACCCTTTCGGCAAAGCAGTGCTCCAAAGGCGTTTACCGACGGTCGGGAAGCTGAACCTGCCCATTATCTTCATCGGAGAACATGCCGAGAAAATCGCACCCTGCTGTTCCGAAGGAAACGCGTTTCCTCAGATTTCCATTCAATAGGCCACCGAGCAGCGAAGAGGTGATCGGGCAAGGCCCTATGGCATTCATCAGGTCGCTTCGGCTCGTCTCTCCTTGGCCTCAGAAACCGAAGATGAGGGCACAAGCAACAACGAGAGTATGTACTGCCACATCGGCTCTACCCTCCGTCCTTGCCAAGCCTGGATTAGGAAATACCGCTCATCCTTTCAATAGCCTAAGGCCGCGGAAAAGAGACCGGGGAACCGGGTTCCGGCGAACTTGAAAGGGAAGCTGTAATGACTACCTTGATGATAAATGACGGCAACAGGAGGGAGACCAAAGCCAAATCCGGTGCCAGTGGAGAAATTGGAGGCGGGCACAAAGGAGGATGCTATGAAGGGGCCTGAAGCGATGTTGTTTGAAGTTCAGAGCGAAAAAAACATGGATCAAGTGTGTCAGGATCTCGAAAAGGCTACCGCGATCCACAAGTTCGGTGTGATGACGATCCACGATCTCAAGGAGACCATGAAGAGAAAGGGGGTTGAGTTCGATCGGGAGTGCCGTATCTTCGAGGTATGTAACCCTCAACAGGCCAAGAAGGTTCTCGAAAAGAACATGCGGATTTCCACTGCTCTTCCCTGCCGCATCTCGGTCTTCACCGAAGGCGGGAAGGTCAAGCTCGCAACGCTCAAGCCGACTGCTCTCATTTCATATTACCGTACGCCGGATCTCCGGTCCGTGGCCGAAGAGGTTGAGGATACGATCGTCCGGATCATGAGGGAAGCCGCCGCTTGAACGATCCTCAGTAGGGCTTCCTCTTCAGCTCCCCTCACGGCAGACTTTCCCCGGGCACAGCTTTCCGAAGACGGAGTGCGGGCATGAATAGAACCACTAAGAAGGCGCTCATCGCCTTCCTGCTACTCGCCATCAGCTATATCCACTACAGGACCCAGGCACACCACTCCGTTTTGCACCTGATCCACCGGGAGCTATACCTCATCCCCATCCTTCTTGCCGCTTACTGGTTCGGGAAAAAGGGAGGGCTGATCGTTGCCGTGCTCTCGTCCCTCATGTTCCTACCGAAGGTCCTGGCGGTGGATCGAGTCTCGAGCGCATACGGCATCAACAATATCCTGGAGATCCTGACCTTTTTTATCTTCGCCTATCTGCTGGGACACATCCAGGATATCCGGCACTCCCACTGGAGGGCCTTCTTCCGCTCGCCCCGGCCGACAACCGGGCGGTTTCAAACGAGACAGGGGTGCAAGGTGATGATATGCATCGACAACTCGCCCACTGCCTCGAAAACGGCTCAATACGTGGTGGATACCTTCCTCAAACTCGAGAACACGGATGTGACCGTCGTGGGTTTCATCCGAGATCCCTCCGGGGATGCCTTTTCCAGTACGGAGCAGTACGAAAAGGCGAGGGCGGAGAACGAGAGAGCCGTCATGGGACTGGTCGAGGAGGCCCGCCGGATCCTCGTGGAAGGAGGGTTCCCCGGGAAGGCGGTAAGTACCAGGACCGTCCGAATGCAGAGGGAAAGTCTCGCGGCCAGGATCATCGAGGAGCAGCGGAGATCGCCATGCGACACGGTCGTGCTGCCCGGGACCAGGATGAGCAAGACGGAAGAGTTCATTCTCGGCAATCCGGCCGTTAAGCTCGTAAGAGAAGCGGATTTCTCGGTTGTGACCGTATTTTGATTCTGACGTCTCCTTTGATCCTTTCCGGTTCCTCTTGCGAGACTGATTTTCAGCCATAAGTTTTTGGCGAAATTACTCTCTCCCCTTCCTTTGATCCCCCTCCTGTCGAGGGAGGAACATGGCAAGGACAAGGGGAATTTGTGGATGGGAAAAGCTTGTCGCATGCTTGAAAAAGAGATCAGAGAAAGAGTCGAACGGTACAGCAGATATCCACCCCGCCGAATCCGGGTGATCAAGGACACCAGCCAGTTTATGGAAATCAATGCCGATGAACGTCCTGGAACTGGCCGGAGGGCATTACCTGGTGCGTGGCGACGAATTCGAACCCCGTTTCGGCCTGGAGGGAGACCCGAAATTCTGGGTTAAGAAGGCCATCGATCTCTCGGATGGCTCCTCCAAGATCATCAAGCTGGTCTTCCATGAGTCCTGCTACATGGGTATAGGGGAATTCCGAATCCGGTGCTACCGAAGCCCGGAAAAGGAAGCACGGGTCCTGGACAAGATGAGGGATGATCCATCCTTCATGCGCGGCACCACGGTGATGGACGACGCAGGGAACGCAGTCCGTATCGTGGATCGGATCAGGGGACCTTCGCTTTACAGTTTCATGCAAACATTCAGGATGGACCATCAAACCTATCTCCGGGATCATCTCCCCGGGCTGCTCAGGAGCCTCATGACCAGCATGGAGGCAATCGGAAGGCTCCATGAGGCGGGGGAGGTTCACGGGGATATCCGAACCGACCACATCATCATCGAACGGGACACCCAGGTTTTTCGATGGATCGACTTCGATTTTGCCTATGAGTGGACCGAGAACCCGTTGGGGATAGACATCCTCGGGCTCGGCAACGTCCTCCTTTTCGTCCTGGGGAAGGGGTTCTACGATGACTACGACCTGAGGGCCTGCGGCCCGGAGGGGTTGTCCATGCTCTCGTCACTTACGGAGAGCGACTATTCCCTTTATTCAAGACAACGGATAGCCAATCTGAAGAAGCTTTTTTCCTATTTTCCCGAGTGCTTCAACGAGGTGCTTCTCCGCTTCTCGCAAGGGACGGAAGTCTTCTATGAGAAGGTGGGAGAGCTGCTGGACGATCTGAGCGTCTGCCGGACCTCCTTGGCCGGTTGAAACGAAGGACGTATTTTCGACCAGGGGCAAACAACCTGTCGAGGTAGTCACGGCCGCACTCATTCAGGGGTATCCCGGACCTGTTTACCAGGAGATCGCCGTCCGGGTTTCTGAAAGCATACGATAGAGCCAAGACCCCGCAATAAGCAAAGGGAGGGACACCGATTCCACGCCGGAAGTGAAGATGGGGACCCACCGCAGGTGGGGTGTCCGTGGTTGCACGGACAAATCATCAGGTTCGATCGTGCTTTGCAGGGGTCATAACGGTTCTAAACCCGACTTCCTTGAATGCCTCCCAGGGGAGACGACCGATCCCCTCCGGAAGAACACCATACCGACTCCCGCCTTTCGCCTGCGAAGTTTTGTCTGACGGCATGGTCCCCCATTCATCGACATTTCCGTCGAGCCCCCGGACGCCGTAACGGTTTGGGGGCAACTGCGTAACTGAAAACGGCCTCTCAGTCCGAATTTGCTCCGCTGAAGGTTTCTGCTTTTGATTGCGCGTCATGTCCATATGTGAGTCGGGCTGTTGAGAATCGGCAGGAGAGGCGCTCTGCCTTCGGTCGTTTCCAGTCTCCTCCGCGTGGAACCATTCCGCCGCGGTCGGCAGACGCCGTCCATAGTGCGCCGCATAAGACGCAGCGCCTTCCGCGGTCACCCGAACAACCGGGTGGGAATGGTAAATAGGGTCTTTGATCACGAACATTCCATCTTTGAAGATGATGGGTTCGTATCCCTTGACAACTTCACCCAGAAGCAGCCAGACGCTGCCGTCCCCTTTGACCACCCCTTCTTCGACGCGGATCCTCTTGAGAACGCGGTTCAGAAATTCGACATACTGGTGGTTTGTCACCTCGGTTTCATCCATATAGAACGGTTCCACCCTCACGGGCTTTCCGGATGTTCCCGACAGCTCCTTCGGAAGCAATTGACCTCCCGGGATAAGGTAAAGCGTGGCATCGTCTTTTCCGGTCAGGGCGCCCGGTAAAGGGTCGGCTGGATCCGGGGCTGCGGGAAGCTCATTGGGCGGATCAGGCGGTTTGACATGGGACACGGGAGCAGAGGAACCGGCGGCCTTTCTGAAGGCAGACTTCCCCGGTTCGCCCAAGAGATGCCACATCGTCATTGCGAGGACCAAAATGACCGCAGTGGCGACGCCGGCCCAAATCCATTTAGGTCTCGAAAGCAATGCGGGCAATGTGTGCTCCGCGACCCGTCCGATCTCCTTGCCGGACCCAATTGAAGCGAAGGAGCCGACGATGGAAGACTGAAATTCCTCTACAGAATCGAATCGCTCGTTTCGATCTTCTGCGGTGGCCTTCCGGATGATCCGGTCGAGCTCCTGAAAAAATAGAGACTCCGTCTTTCGGAGGGTTGCGCTCTTTAGCGGAATAATACCAGGCCCTATCTTGCCGTCTATGGCCTCAAAGAGCATTTTGCCCAGAGAGTAGATGTCGGACCTATGGTCCGCCCGCTTCAGGTCCATGAAGTGCTCGGGCGACATGTAGGCAGGCGTCCCTTTGATGTCCGTGGACATGGTCATCGAAACTATACGTGCCGACCTGGCCAAACCGAAATCGGCGATCCTGGGGGTATGTCCGTCAAGGAGTATATTTCCCGGTTTCAGATCCCGATGAACGATTCCGGATGCATGTAGTGCCCGGACGCCGTCGAGCACAGGCAGAAAATACCTTTCCAGCCATTCCTTTGTCAGTTCCTCTTCCGGGTAGAAGCCCTCCTCCGACATGGTGGAGAGGAGAGTTCCGCCCGGAACGTATTCCATGGCGATGTATTCGAATTCCAGCGGCTTCTGATCTTTCTTGATGCAAAACAAGCCGTGATCGTAGATCTGGAGGATGTTGGGGTGGCGGACCTGGGCCATGGCGAGGACTTCAATGCGGAACCGCTGAAGGCCGGACTTCAGCTCGTCCTCATTCTCCTCAACGGATTCCAGCCATTCCCTGGAGATGATTTTGATGGCTATGTCCCGCCTCAAGTTTACCTGATGGGCGCGATAGACCTCCCCCATCCCTCCCTTGCCGAGGAATTCCAGGATGACCCACTTGTCGTGAATGACGGTCCCTATCTGTAAGGTTTGTTGGTCTTGACCGATCATGGCCTGCTCAACAAAATTCTCTCTCAATGCACCCCATGGGGTTTCAGACGTAAACTACGATGACGGTGACGTTGTCCCGGCCTCCTCCTTTGATCGCTTCCTCAACCAACCGATCGCAGGCGCCCTTCTCCGGAGAAGAGGATTCGAGGATCTCTTTAATCTTACGGTCGGAAACCCCATGGTGCAACCCGTCCGTGCACAGTAGAAATACATCGCCTTCAGCGGCCTTCTCTATCCTGGTCTGTACCTTTTCAAACCCTTGCCCCACGACATCCGTCAGGAAATGCCGCTGAGGGTGGATCGCGGCTTGTTCCTCGTCCATATAGCCCATCTCAACGGAAAGCTGAGCCATTGTGTGATCCCGCGTGAGCTTTTCAAGGCGATGGTCTCGCAAGCGGTAGATTCTGCTGTCTCCCACGTGGGCAATGAGGGCTGTATCCTTTGTGAGGACCAAAACGGAAAGAGTCGTTCCCATTCCCTCAAGCTCTTTTCTTGTCAAGGACAAATCGCGGATATGGGAGTCCACCCGGTGAAAGGCCTCTTTCAGCACCTTGACGCTGGAGCGTGCAAAATCTCCGGGGTCTTCCGGACCGGATTGTTGGCCGTAATAGTAATCGAGGAGCCCTTCACAGGCCATACGGCTTGCCTCGGCCCCGCCCTTGTGACCGCTGACACCGTCGGCAACGGCCAGAAGTCTCCCTAAAGAACCCGTGCCGTAGCGATGGTCCTGGTCTTCAAGAACAAGAAAGTGATCTTCATTCTCCTTCCGCCGAAGGCCTTGATCTGTTTTGACGCAAATCCTGGGATGCAATCGTGGACGAACCCTCTCCGGTTGAATAAACCTGTTATGGTTTTGCCTCGATCCAGCGCACGATGTCCGAGAAAAGGCGCTCCCTCACCATGCGTCATCCTGCCGACCGGATATTCCCTACGGTTTTTCGGGCGATGTTAGGACCCATGATCCGGACTGCCAAAGAATTGAGAATGTCGAATGCAAATCCCACCACCGGATGGCCCGGCCTCATGTGTTCGAGAAGCAGTCCCTACGCCGACTTCGAGCGCTCTGCCTGAAACCTCCTCCCGGAGTCGTGATTAAACCCGGTCAACCTCATTGTACTTAAGGATCCAGGTCATTTTAAGAGGAAGAAATGGAGAGGCAGCTCAGTGATGAAGCCTGGACCCTTTATTCAAAGCCGAAAAAAAGCGTCGGCCCCGTAGCATGGAACGGACCAGATGAGGCAACGCTCAGGGCGGCCCGGCTTGGGACAACTGATCAGATGACCATTCTCGATGTCACCAATGGGCGTCAGAATCGCCACGTAATGCCTGCGAGTATGGAGAAGTCATTCTCCGATTCATTCAACCCGATCTTGGCACCCAGGTCGAGATCCAGATTCTCTTTTGGGGAATAAATCAGCCCGCCCAGGAAAAAAAGGGGATGCGTATCGGAGAGGTTCTCGGGATTCCTCTCCTGCCCCAAATTGGCCACGGCCTTGAGGCCCGGCGCGACCTCCAGTTCCGATGCAATGGAAACATGCCAGATATCCTCTCTTTCATCCAAAGTGTTTTCATGGCGGAAATACCCCAGGTTCAGGTGAAACGCCCAGGGATCCATGGTCCTCGAGGAAATGAAAAAGATGCTGTATCCTGCCTTTCCGGTGCCCAAGCCCTCTTCCTCTTTCCCGGTAGGAAGGGAGATCCCGGGTTTCAACGCGAGCCCCCACCCGTTCTTTTCAAAGAACCGCCATTTTAACTCAAGGGAGAAGTCCGATAGACCGTTTTCGCGCTGGATTGTTGTGCCGTCTTCCTCCACCCTGAGCCATTGGTACGGCGCTGTGAAAACCAAGTCTGTATTATCGGTCAATCCCACCGAAATGATGGAAGCGATCTCTCCTGCCGTCTCCCGGGTCGAGATCCCCTCAGAGGATTCTTCCTCACGGGAATACTCGGCATTCCCTTCGATTTGGACTTTCCCCTTTCCCTGTGTTCCCGCATCGTCGGTAATCAGCGGGTGGGCGGCAAAGGATGAAGTGGCCAGGAACATTGCCAGTACGGGGCAAAGTAATGCCTCTCTAACCATTGTCCTTCCCTCCACTTTACATTGGATGGGGTATGATGACTGACATTGAACACTTATGGGGGGGGCTGTCAAATACATCTGTGATGTCAGGGATCCGAGCGAGTTGGGACGGGACCGGTCGCAATGCTTGCTCCTTCCCAGCAAGAGGACGCCGCTCATCCTTAAGCCGGCTATCACACGGGAAAAGTAGGACTTGACACGGGATAAAACGGTTGGCATATTCTGCAACAAGGCAAGATTTCGCATGAGGAAACTTCGAAGACATATAGCGATACAAGTTTTGGCCGTCTTAGCCCTCATCAGCGTTTCTTCAGGCCAGGGGTTCGGGTCAAACACCGTATTTTGCATCAGCGGAGCGGAACACGCCGTATTCGAGCCTGTACATAATGGGGGCCACGGCCCCCGTCCGGGAAAACTAAAAGACAACCCTCGCATCTACGAGCTTTCTCCGGGGCCCGGCTCCGATCCATGTTCCGACATACCGATTTTCAAGATCGATTCATACCAAAGGCCGTCTTTTGAAGGAAATCCGATCCCGGGAAATCCTTCCCTCTTATCTGCTGCGCAGGGAGTGGTTTCGGATTCCTTCATCCATTCCACGCAGACCCCCAGAACCACCGATCTTCTCTCCTCTGCCATCCAGTCCCTGAGGACCATAGTTCTTATCATTTAAATCGCCCTCCTTAAGCACGCAAGGCCAGTCTGATCTTTGTCCACTGTCTCCGAAAGTGGAAGGCCAAGCGGATAGTACAGCATTCCTCTTATTTCCCTGAAGGAGACAGCTGATTATAGGTTGATCAACGGCTTAGGGAATGCGTCTTCCAACAGCCCTGTGATCCTGGACCCTCTGGCTGTGCGAGTTCTTATCGATTTCCCGTAAAGGAGGCTGATATGCGAAAAAATCATCGAAAAGTCCTGCTTCTTGTATTCCCCCTGTTCGTCGTTTCGCTCTGCAGCTGCGCCGCACCACCGGTTGCAAACACACTATCGCCCGATCCCCGTCCCCTTGGAAGAGATCTCGCTGTATACCAGGCGCCGCACGATCCTGAAAACGCGACCGCCGAGATGACGGATGAAGAAGATGCGACCGGAGTCATTGTTCTCCGCCAAGCCTTGGCGCTTGCGCTCATGCGAAACCCGGAGCTTGCCGCATTCTCCTGGGAGGTCCGTGCCAAAGAGGCAGAGATCATCCAGGTCGGGCTCCTTCCTAATCCGGAGGTGGGGGCGCAGTTGGAGGAGTTCGCGGGATCCGGCGAGCGAAGGGGGCTCGATACCGCGCAAAGCACCCTTCAGATCGGACAAACCATCCTTCTTGGCGGGAAAAGGGAGAAGCGGGTCCGGCTTTCGGTTTTGGAGCGCGATCTTGCAGGATGGGATTATGAAGCCAAGCGACTGGATGTTCTCACGGAGGTGACGAAGGCATTCGTGGATGTACTGGCTGCTCAGGAGCAGGTGGCCTTGTCCGGGGAGTTGGTCGGGGTGGCAAGCGGCGTGCTCGAGTCCGCTGCGGAGCGGGTGAAGGCGGGCAAGGTTCCCCCTCTTGCGGAGACCAAGGCCTCGGTGGAGTTGACGAACGCCCGCATCGGTTTGGAGACTTCCCGGAAAATTCTGGCCGCCGCCAGAAAAAGGCTCTCCAATCTATGGGGGCAGGCAGGAGCCGCCTTCACAAGGGCTGAGGGTTCATTGGCGGACATCGGCCCCATTCCTTCGCTGGACCGGATCGAGCGTCTCATCGCCCAGAATCCGGATGTGGCCCGGTGGGTCAAGGAAATGGAACAGCGATCCGCTGCCCTGGAGCTTGAAAAGGCCAATGCCGTCCCCGATGTGAGCGTGAGCGCCGGCTGGCAGCGGTTCAACGACAATGATGATAACGCCGCCATCGTGGGAATCTCCATACCCCTCCCCCTGTTCAACCGGAACCAGGGCGCGATCCTCGATGCAAAACGACGGCAGGCAAAGGCGAAGCAGGAGTCCAGGGCCGCGGAGGCGAATGCCCACACCGCCATGGCCGATTCATATCAATCCCTGGCATCCTCCTTTGTAACGGCTACCGAGATCAGAGACCAAGTCCTTCCCTCGGCTCAGCTGGCCTTCCAGACCGCCCAGGAAGGCTATCGAGAGGGGAAATTCGATTTCCTGGAGGTGCTGGATGCCGAGCGTACCCTGTTTGAGACCAGGGGCAAGTTCATCGTGACCCTCGCCGACTACCACAAGGCCCGAGCCGATGTGGAACGGTTGATCGGTGAGAGGCTGGAGGACTTGAAATAAGTACCCCAACAAAGAAAGGAAGCATGCAATGCGCATTATGACAAAGAGCATCCTCTTCGTGCCGGCCACTCTGGCGGTTATCGGGTGGATATCCTTGGCCGCACCGGCCGGCAAGGATAAGAACGGTCATTCATCCGAAAATAAGCGGACCCAAACCACCGATCAAGCCAAAAAGCCCGATGCCCCTTCGCCCCGGGAGCCCGAGGGAGAGAAGGGCCACGAGGAGGAAAACATCGTCAAGCTTAGCGAAGCCGAGATGCGCAAATTCGGCATCGAGGTCGCCACGGCCGGTTCCGGCAATATGGGCAGCGAATTGAGCCTCCCTGGTGAGATCGTAGTCAACACGGATCGGGCGGCTCACATCGTTCCCCGGGTGCCCGGGGTGGTTCGTGAGGTGCGAAAGACCCTTGGGGATACGGTGAAGCGAGGAGAGGTCATGGCCGTGATCGAAAGCCGGGAGCTGGCCAGCGTCAAGGCCGATTACCTGGCGGCCATGGAGAAGGCCTCTCTGGCGGAGACCAAATACGTCCGGGAGGAAACCCTTTGGAAGAAAAAGATCTCCGCAGAGATGGATTATCTGGACGCTAAGCAGGCATGGGCCGAGGCAAGAATCACGCTCCGATCCGAGGAACAGAAGCTCCATGCCCTGGGTTTTTCCCACGATTACCTGAAGCGGCTTCCTCAGATGCCGGATGAGTCATTCACCCGGTTCGAGATCGTGGCGCCTTTTGACGGCACGGTCATCGAGAAGCACATCACCCTAGGAGAAGTCCTGAAGGAAGAGACGGACACCTTTCAAGTCGCGGATCTCAGCAGTGTGTGGGTAAACGTCAGCGTGTATCAGAAAGACCTTCAAGTCGTCCGCAAAGGGCAGGCGGTGAGCATCTCCACCGGCCATGACGGGAACCCTGCAAGGAGCCCCGCAAAAGCGGAAATCGCGTTCGTGAGTCCCCTCGTGAAGGAGGAGACGCGCACGGCCCTGGCCAGGGTCATCCTGCCGAACCCGGCGGGATATTGGCGTCCGGGGACGTTCGTCAACGTGAAGGTAACGGTGGAGGAGTCCTCCGTGCCGGTGGTGGTCCCCAAGAGCGCGCTTCAGACCCTGGAGGACCGGACGGTGGTATTCGTCCAAGACGAGGACGGCTTCGAGCCCAGGCCGGTGAAGACGGGCCGATCCACGAACGACCAGGTGGAGATCCTCTCCGGGCTTTCCCCTGGGGAGCAATTCGTTACCAAGGGCGCCTTCACATTGAAAGCCCAACTGTCCAAAGCCGCATTCGGCGACGGGCATGGCCATTGACTTTGGAGGGATTCTAAATAATGAGCAGGCTCATCCATTTCGTACTGCAAAACAGATTGTTCATGATCGTATTAGGCGCCCTCGTCCTCGCTGCCGGCTATGCCGGGTTTCGCCGCCTTCCGGTGGATGCCTTTCCGGATGTCACCCCGGTGCTGGTCCAGGTGTTCACCGAGACGAGAGGTCTGGCCCCCGAAGAAGTGGAGCAATACGTGACATACCCCGTAGAAGTGGCCATGAACGGGCTTCCCAGACTCAAGGAGGTCCGGTCGACCTCCAATTTCGGCCTCTCGGTGGTGAACGTCTATTTTGAGGACGGCACGGACATCTATTTTGCCAGGCAGCTCGTGAACGAGAGGCTTCAGCTCGCGCGGGACCAGATCAACGAGGCGTTCGGCGAGCCCGAGATGGGTCCTATTTCCACTGGGCTGGGGCAGATCCTTTTCTATCTTCTGGAGGATGAGTCGGGAAAGCGGGGACCCGAAGAGGTTCGGGAGATACAGGACTGGCTCATCAAGACCAATCTCCAGACCGTTCCGGGTGTAACGGAGGTCCTCTCCCTTGGGGGAGAGGTCAAGCAGTTCCAGGTCCAGATACGGCCATCGGACCTCTTGCGGTTCAGGCTTTCCATAAAGGATGTGGTCGAGGCGGTCAAGGCCAACAACTCCAATGTGGGTGCCCAGTATATCGTCAAGAACGCCGAGCAGTACCTGGTCCGGTCCGTCGGATTGGCCAGGGGGATCGAGGACCTGAAGAACATCGTGGTCAAGGCTGAGGACGGCGCCCCGGTTTACCTTCACCAGGTGGCCGACGTGGTGATCGGCGGGGAGCTGCGCCAGGGGCTGGCGACAAAGGACGGCCATGGGGAGGCCGTGGTCGGCATGGTCCTGAAGCTTATAGGGACCAACAGCTCCAGGGTCATCGCCGACACCAAGGCCCGCATGGCCGAGATCAACAAGGTGCTCCCGCCCGGGGTGAAGGTCATCCCTTACTATGATCAGGCCACCCTGGTGGCCAAGTGCATCAAGACCGTCACCGACGCCCTGGTGGAAGCGGTGGTCCTCGTGGCAGCGGTCCTGTTGGCCTTTATGGGCGGGCTCAGGCCGAGCCTGGTGGTGGCCATATCCATACCGTTTTCCATCCTGTTCACTTTTATCGTCATGAACATTGTGGGCCTTTCCGCCAACCTCATGTCCATGGGGGGGCTGGCCATAGCCATCGGCATGATGGTGGACGGGACCATCGTCATGGTGGAGAATGTGGACCGGATGCTGCGCCAGGCCGACCCCACTGAGTCGCGAAGGGACGTGGTCCTCCGGGCCTGCGCCGAGGTGGGCCGTCCTATCTTCTTTTCGATCTCCATCATCATCATTGTTTTCCTGCCCCTGTTCACCCTCCAGGGCGTGGAGGGGAAGACCTTCAAGCCTCTGGCATTTACGGTTGCGCTGGCCATGGTAGGTTCACTCCTTTTCGCCATGCTTCTGGCGCCGGTTGCTGCCGAGTTGGCCATGAAACGGCCAAAGACAACCCATAAGGGGAATCCTGATGGGGAACCCTTCCTTATCCGGATGCTCCTGAGGCTCTACGATCCCGTGATTTCTTTATTCGTTCGCCGCCGCTTTGCAGCGGTCGTTATGGCATTGGTCATGCTCCATGCGGGTCTCCTGATCTTTCCTCGACTGGGATCGGAATTCGTTCCCAGGCTCAACGAAGGGGACCTCCTGGTGCGATCCACCATGGCGCCCTCCATTTCACTCGATGAGGCCAGGGACACCATGCTCCGCTTCGAGAAACAGCTCATGGAACGGTTTCCGGAGGTCGCCCGCATCGTCACCAGGGTTGGACGCGGCGAGGTGGGCGCCCATGCGGACCCGGTAAACAGCGCCGAGTCCTTCGTGGCACTCAAGCCCCGGGATCAATGGATCTCGGCCGGGAGTCCGGAAGATCTTTACGCCATGATGAGCGAGGCCTTCGAGAGCTTCCCCGGGGTCCAGTTCAACTTCACCCAGCCCATTGCCGCTGCAGTGGATGAGCTCCTCACCGGGACGCGGGCCGAACTGGCGGTGAAGATCTTCGGCCCCGACACGGAGGTCCTCAAGGAGAAGGCCGCGCGGTTGGAGGCGGCGATCCGGAAGGTGAGGGGCGCCGCGGACGTGCAGAAGGACCAGGCGACCGGCACCCCCCAGGTCCGCATCTCCATGAAGCACGAGACCCTGGCCCGATACGGCATCAACGTGGCGGACGTCCAGGAGGCGATCCGCTCGGCCGTGGGCGGTGAGAAGGCGGGCCAGATCTTTGAAGGGATCCGACGCTTCGACATCGTCGTCTGGTACGAACCGCAAAGCCGGCAGACAGCGGAGGCTATCGGCCACATCCTGGTTAGATCTCCCAAAGGGGTCGAGGTCCCCCTGGATGAGCTCACGACCATCGAGGAGATCGTGGGGCCGAGGCAGATCACACGGGAGAACAACCAGCGGTTCATCGCGGTGCAGTGCAACGTGCGAGGCCGGGACATCGGATCCTTCGTAAAGGATGCGCAAGGGATCATCGATCGTGAGCTCAAACTGCCGCCGGGGTATATCGTTACCTGGGGAGGACAGTTCCAGCTTCAGCAGGAGGCGAATAGGAGGCTGGCTGTGGTCGTTCCCGTGACGATCTTCATCGTGTTCCTGTTCCTCTTCAGCAGCTTCAAATCGCTCAAAAACTCCCTCCTCATCCTCCTCAACATCCCGCTCGCCCTGGTCGGAGGGGTGGTTGCCCTCTGGGCCACGGGGCAGAACCTATCGGTCCCCTCTTCGGTTGGATTCATCGCACTCTTTGGAATTGCCATCGAGAACGGGTTGGTGCTTGTCACCTATCTCAATCAATTGCTGGCAGACGGCGTGCCGATGGACGAGGCGTCCGTCAAAGGGGCGCGCCTCCGGCTCCGGGCCGTGCTCATGACCGCGATCACGACGGCCCTTGGCCTGATCCCCCTTCTGTTCTCCACCGGAACCGGGAGCGAGGTGCAGCGGCCTCTGGCAACCGTGGTCATTGGAGGTCTCGTGACATCTACCACCTTAACCTTGCTGGTCATTCCGGCCGTTTACAAATGGTTCGCCATTGGAGTTGAGCCCGAAACATATGCACGAGAGAAAGGAAGGAGCGAATGAAGGAGATCAAGGCATACATCAAACCGCATCGTTTGTATGACGTCGTCCTCTCCCTCCATAAGATAGACGGACTGACGGGTATGAGTGTGACCAAGGTGCTGGGTTTCGGCCGGGGCCGCGCAAAAGGGGAAAAGGACAAGGTGAGCGAGGGCGGCGTGGATATGGTCCCTCACCTGAAGATCGAGATCGTCTGCCGGGACGATCTGGCGGAGGAGATCGTATCGGCGATTGAAAAGGCCGCTCATACCGGTCTTCGGGGAGACGGGAAGATTTATGTCCTGGAAGTGACGGATGCCGTCCGCATCAGCACAGGGGAGCGGGGGGAGCGTGCCGTCTGATCAAAGGCGGAGAGCGAATCGGTCCCGGGTGGTGAAAGGTCCTCTCATGGCCCTCATGGGCAGAAAGGAGAAGGCAATGAACGGTTTTTCAAAGAGCGCTTTCACAATACTTGCGGTCTTGTTCGCCGCTGGATGTGCCGGGGCAAGGACCGAGATCATGAACAGGTCGCAGAGCGAGAGGACGGATGTCTTCTCTGAGGTTTCCGAAAATGCTCCACCCGCAAAGGGTCTCGTTGACCTGACCGTAAAGGCATCGGTGAAAACCCACGTGGAGGGACGTTATCTCATCGAGTCCTCCGATACCCTCCACGGCGCCTTGGAGTACCCTTTTGTCCTGAACATAGACGGCCAGGCCGTAACTTGGATAGTCTCGGGCAAGCCTGAGCGGACGCCCCACAGCGAGAAAGAAGGAGAGCACGCGGAAGGAGGAGATGGCGTGAGATACGAATTGCAACGAGAAATCAGGTTAAAGCCGGGCGCCCACACGGTGTTCTTCGCGCTTCCAGGCGAAGATGTCTCAACGGAGATAACGGTAAACCTGCGGGAAGGCAGGCATTCAGTCCTTGAAATCGTCCCCGTTTACAGGCGTTATCGTTATGAGGGCCCCCGCTTCGACAGAGGTGTGGACAGGCTGGAAACTCACTTGAAGGAGAAGCCGTCATGAAAACAAAAATCCGATCAAAATGTTTCGCTGCCCTTATCCTTCTGCTGCTGGGTTTGATTCCGGCCGGATGTACATACAACCGTGTGCAACTGGCCAGTGGAAAAACGTTTTCAGTTGAACGTCTTCCGTCCAACCCCATCCATGTCTCCTGGATACATGCCGCGGAAGAAAACGATGGGATGATCGTGAAAGGACTTTTAAGAACGGATTCTTCCCATGCAGACGGCACCGGTCACGTGGACGTTGCCGTTATTGGTCCAGGAGGCGAATTATTGGGTCAGACCAGCACGGATTACGCCCCGAAGAATTTCCGAAAGTACAGGAGAGAGGCCCGATTTGAAGCCCGGTTCCCCTTTGTTCCCCCCGAGGGGAGCAGGATTCGTGTGGCCCTGCACCAATTGCAGAGGCTCGAGAAGGGAAATTCCGATTGCGGCAACAATCGGGCGGCAAAGGAGAGTGCGGCATGAGAAAATCCTCCTTTCTGGGAATCGGCCTGATCCTGGAGGCCCTGATTATCGCAGCGCCGGTTCATGCCGGGAATCCCCGGAATCTATCGGTGGTCTTGAAAGAGTTCTCCTGCGATCAAGGGAAGTACCGCATCGAGTTCGGGGTGATCAACAAGAATACCTACGATAGACACCCCACCGTTGCCCTCAAGGTTATTGAAGGCGGCAAGCCAGTGGCATGCGCGCGGCTTACCCTGAACGTTCCTGCCGGATCGGACGGCTCGGCGCTTCAGGAAATCACTGTGGACGCGCCTTGTGCGGAGGGAGAAGCCAAAGTGGAAGCCATGCTTTTTGATGGAAGAAACCGGGACAGGGCAGGACCCTGGTTGTCGGATTGCCCCCGATAAAGGCATGCTATTAAGGAGGGGTAGTTTTGTTGCGTGTTAATAAAAAATTCAAAATCAGCTTGATCGTTTTCCTGGTTGCCGGCATCACGGTTTTTCACTACTCGACCAAGCTCAGCCAGCACCACCTGCACATCATTCACCAGGTAAGTACCAAGAAAGGTCGCACCCATGCGAGATGATCAAAACTACAGTGCTGGCCGGTGTGAGCCTGCAAATAGATCGAGCCCTGCTTGTTTGGATAATTCAGAGTGTCAACTCGAAGGGACCGCTTCCATCTTGGGGACAAGAGCACCGTCCGCCATGGGCCGGCACAGGCGAGCGCTCTGGATCACCTTCACCCTGACCTTTACGTATTTCATTGTGGAAGTCATCGGGGGGATTCTCACCAACAGCCTGGCCCTCCTTGCCGACGCTGCGCACATGCTGACGGACGTCGGGGGGCTCGCCCTGGCCCTCTTTGCCTCCTGGATGGCTTCGAAGCCGGCGACTGCAGGGAAGAGTTACGGCTACTATCGTGTGGAAATTCTGGCCGCCCTGATCAATGGGGTCGTTCTATTCTTAGTCTCTTTCTACATCCTTTATGAGGCATGTCGAAGATTTCAGTCACCCCCCGAGGTGGCGAGCTTTCCCATGCTTGGAGTCGCCGTGATGGGGCTCGCTGTGAACCTGTTCGGCATATGGATCCTTCGTCGAGGATCTGAGGAGAGTCTTAACATCCAGGGCGCCTTCCTCGAAGTGGTGAGCGATACCCTTGGCTCTCTCGGGGTCATTGCCGCTGCGGGGATCATGGCGGCGACGGGCTGGTATTATGCGGATCCGATTTTCAGCGTTCTTATCGGGCTTTTCATCCTCCCTCGCACATGGAAACTGATGAGCCGGGCCGTGCACATCCTTCTTGAGGGAACGCCCGCCCACCTCGACCTGAAAGCGCTTCAGGGGGCGATGTGCTCCGTGCCCGGCGTCCGGATGGTGCATCATCTTCACGTCTGGACCATCACATCGGGCATGCACGCGCTCAGCGGGCATGTTGTCCTCACGAATGGAATCCCGTCCCACGAGGCTCAGAGAATCCTTGAGGAAGTTCACGCCCGGCTGAGGAAAGAGTTCGACCTTGGGCACACGACTATCCAGGTCGAATACACGCCTCTGTCGGAAAAAGAACCGGGGCCGTGAAGCGCATTTTGACCCCTGGGTTTTTCAAACAGGAAAATGCACTCTCTTTGCAGAATGAATATCCAGTCCGTCGGAAAATGAACCCGACCGCGATAGCTGTGATGGGTTGGCGGAGTTCAATGTTTCAAGACCCTGTGGAGGCGGTCATCCTCCGCACCGTAGTGAGGCTCCACCAGCAGAGCTGGTGGCCTCAGGTGACCCCCTGAAAGGGGGTTTATGCGCAGTGAAAAATATAAATTCGAAATCCGAGGCACGAAACCCGAAACAATATCAAATGATCAAAATCCAAATGCTCAAAACGTGGAAACCAGAGACTCTGTTCTCGCGCAGTGACCAAAGGAGCGAAACCATAAAAGCTGTGGACCTCTGAACGGGGGAACCCCGGAGCAAGTCCGAGGCAGGCTCTGAGCTTTTTCACCCCTTCTTACTGTTTTGAACATTGGAGCTTCGGGTTTTGGATTTGTTTCGAATTTCGGATTTCGATATTCGGATTTTGAACCCTCACCCCGGATCGGTCGAACCTTTCCGGGTCCTCCACTGGAAGTTGAGGGTTTAGCGAGCACTAAGACTCTTGCTCTCTGAAAGCGATGTGTCGGTGGTGGGGTACTTCTTTGTCCCCGAGCCCACGAGATTCGATTCGTAAATTTCTTCTCCACTGGCATCCAGTCCCTGAGGACCACATTCTTTAAGTCGCTTCGTTGAGCACGTAAGGCTAGTCTGATCTTTGTCCACCTTCTTCCCGAAATGAGGAGGCCATGGGGTAGAAAGCTCTTGTTGGCCACGGCACCTTTGAGAAAAAAGAAGTCTGGCTGTAGACAAATGACGCGACCGGCCTTATTTATCAAAGAATATTGGAAGATGGTGGTGAGGACGATGGGCGGATGGTCGGCTTCGATTTTTTGCCGGGGTTTCTTGGCGGGGTGGATTTTGTTTCTTGTAGCCCCGTCAACCGGGCTTGCCGATGAACTGAAAAAGATCGAGGACAATTCCTTCCTGATCGAAGAGGCCTACAACCAGGAGCCGGGGGTTATCCAGCATATCCAGTCATTCCAGTACATGAGGGATAAACAATGGGCGTACATCTTTGTCCAGGAATGGCCGGTCCCCGGCCGAACCCATCAGTTCTCCTATAACATCCCCGTATTTCGTTTGGATCTCGAAGACGAAGGGAGAAGCACGGGCATCGGCGACGTGCAGTTGAACTACCGTTACCAGCTTGTTGACAAAGAGGATTATATGGCGATGGCGCCCCGGCTCTCCTTAATCCTCCCTACCGGCGACTACCATGAGGGCTTCGGCAGAGGCGCGGTCGGGTACCAGACCAATATCCCTCTCAGCCTGACACTTTCGGAGAAATGGGTGAACCACTGGAATGCAGGGATGACCTTCACCCCGAATGCCGAGGGAAGTGAAAGAGGGAAGAGAGATACCCTCGATTTCAATGCCGGGACCGGTTTCATTTATCTTCTCGCAGATAATATCAACCTCATGCTGGAGACGGCATGGAATGCCGCCCAGTCTGTGGATGGGGGGAGGGAACATTCCCTGTTCATCAACCCGGGCTTTCGTTTCGCAATCAACTTCGACTCTGGACTCCAGATTGTCCCCGGAATAGGCTTTCCCATCGGCATCGGACCTTCGAGCGGGGAGTACGGTATATTTTTCTACCTCTCTTTTGAACACCCCTTCCGCTTTCTTTATCAAAAAAAACGTTTGGCCAAGCCGTAGCGTATCCCCGACTTCTTCATCCGGTTTCTGAGCGTGCTCGGTTTCATTGCGGGCAGCCGCCCCGCACCATTTCTTCCCTCGATCCTTCCGCCGGACAATAAATGACCAGGAAAGCGGCCGTCGCCTCAGACAGGATTTTTTTCTTGCGCAAAATACTATAGGGGGGTATACTATTAAAAATGCTCATGGGAGGCGGCTCATGTTTCACACCGTACGCGATCGGAAGAAGCTGCTCAATCGCATCCGCCGCATCCGCGGGCAGCTCGAAGGAATCGAAAAGGCGCTGGAGGATGACAAGGACCCTTTCCTTGTGCTTCAGACCGCAGCCTCCTGTCGCGGCGCGCTGAACTCGCTCATGGCCGAGATCATCGAGGGGCATATCCGGTTCCACGTGCTGGATCCAACACGCGCGGCGTCCTCCGAGCAGGTCGAAGCGAGCCAGACGCTCATCGACATCGTTCGAACATTTCTGAAGTGAATCGAGGAGTCAATGACACACCATACGGATACCGCGGCCTTCGGCCACGATCATGTCTTCGGGCAGGATGAACGCCGGTCCGGCGAAACGCGCACGCTTGTCGTCATTGCCGTCACGGCCGTGACCATGATCCTGGAGATCGGCTCGGGGCTCGTATTCGGCTCCATGGCGCTCCTGGCAGACGGCATGCACATGGGCAGCCACGCATCGGCGCTGGCGATCTCCGCATTCGCGTACTACTACACGCGCCGCCATGCCGACGATTCGCGGTTCAATTTCGGCACCGGCAAGGTCAACTCCCTGGCCGCCTTTGCCAGCGCGGTCATGCTCGTCCTCTTCGCGATCGTCATGGTGTGGGAGAGCGTCGAGCGCTTCATCTCGCCGGTCCCCATCGGGTTCAACCAGGCGATCTTCGTGGCGGTTCTAGGCCTGGTCGTCAACGGCATCTGCCTGCTCGTCCTGGGCGGAGACGAACACTCCCATGGCGAGCACGACCATCCTCACGGCCTCGAACATCATCACGGCGAACATCACCATCATGAAAGCAGGCACAGTGACCACAATCTTTGGTCTGCTTATCTCCACGTGGCGGCGGATGCCGTGACCTCGGTCCTCGCCGTCATCGCCCTTTTGGGGGGGAAGTACCTTGGACTGAACTGGCTGGATCCTTTCATGGGGATCGTGGGCGCCGCGCTCGTGGTCAACTGGTCGAGGGGACTGTTGCGGTCTTCCGCGGCGGTTTTGCTCGACATGCAGCCCTCGGAAAAGGTGAGGGAGGGTGTCAGGAACGCTCTTGAGTCGAACGGCGATCGTGTCTGCGACCTCCACGTCTGGTCCGTCGGACCGGGTATCTACGCAACCTCGATTGCCCTGGTCTCTTCCCATCCGATGGATACGGAGGAGTACCACAAGCGGTTGCCTAAGCGATTGGGAATCGTGCACGCAACGGTGGAGAAGCGCCATTGCCCGGCCGAAGCAGAGTGCGCTGCGTAACGGATACGGCTGTCATCTGCGATTGTGCGGGCGAGACGACCTATTCAGGAGAGAGCCCTTTTCTTTTCCTCGAACTTCCTGCTTGTCGATTTCCCCGCGGGCATAGCGCTCCTTGAGGATATCAAGGGCTCGGATTGAGCAGGATAACTTCCTGGGGTCTTTCACGCGCTCTTTACCATCCGGTCGAAGATGTCAAACGCCTGCCGGACGACGGGCGTTCCCAGCGGCAGCTCGATGGTCGACTTGCCTTGAAGGTCGTAATCGTACAGGGTTTGATCCTCATAAACAGTTCCAATACATTCAAGACCGGAATCACGAATCACTGTAATGAATGAATCGGGCGGCTCGCCCTTGGCCTGGTTGATGACCAGGTAGGATTTGCCGACGCCGATGTCGAGCCCGCGAGCGAGCGCATCGATGCGCACCGCGGCCTGAAGGCCCCTTCGGGAAGCATCTGCGACGATCAGCATGATATCCACGTTTCGGGTCGTGAGCCGGCTGATGTGTTCCATTCCTGCTTCATTGTCCATGACAAGGTAAGGATAGTTGCCCGCGAGCTGAGCGAGGAAGCGGGCGAGAAGCGAGTTGGCCGCGCAGTAGCATCCTGCCCCTTCCGGCTGTCCCATCACGATCAGATCGAAGCCCTCGTGCTCGATGATCGCATCCTCCATTCGCATGGAGAGGAAAACGTCCTTGGTTATTCCACTCGGAACTTTCCCCTTTTTCATGTCCTCTCGCGCATCGCCCAGGGTTGAGGTCATTTCAACGCCGAGAACCTCGTTCAAGTTGGAATTGGAGTCTGCATCCACAGCCAGGATAGGGGTCTTTTCATGGATGAGGAGGTATTTGATCAACAACGCGGCTATTGTGGTTTTGCCGGTACCGCCTTTCCCGGCAAGGGCAATGGAATACGGCTTCATCGGGTGTCCTCCTTTTTCAAAGTTGTTTACCATCGATTGATTGTTTGTCTGTGAAGGGTAGAATGGACGGATCAAAACCTGTATGATTTCAATCATACACTCCAAGGTTTTTTGAGGTTAACTTTGACCCCAAAATATTGGACCTGTGCGCTCAGGTTTCGGGTATCATGTTTTAGATGCAGCCCACCCAGTTGCCGCAACTTCTGAACGGTGAACCCCTGAACCTTTAAACCTTTGTGAAAAGGAGATCGGCGATGCTCGAGCAGCTGCCAATTTTTGCAAGCCTTCCCGAAGAGCACCTGCACCGGTTGGAGGTGATTTCAAGACAGGTCTTTGCGGAGAAGGGATCGATCCTGTTTTCTCCGGGAGATGCCACGCAGGGCTTCTATGGTATCCTGGAAGGGGCTGTCCGAGTCTACCGGGTCTCCCCAAAGGGGAAGGAGATTTCTTTGGAGATCGTCGGCGCTGGAAGTATCGTGGCCGGGGCGAGCCTTTTCTCCGACATCTACCACTGTTACGCGGAAACCCTGAAGGAGAGCACGGTTTGCCTGGTGCGAAAGGAGCCCTTTTTGCGAATGATTCAAACGGACATCCGGTTTGCCGCCGAATGGATCCGCGTCCTTTCACTGGAGGTCATGTACCTTCATCAGCGGTTGGGAGAGCTCACCTTGAAATCCCCCAAGGCACGAATCGCAAGCTACATCCTTTTGCTCTGCGAGATGCAAAATGGCGATTCCGCCATGCTCCCCGTTCATCGGAAATCCATCGCAACTCTTCTCGGCATGACCCATGAGACCTTTTACCGAACGGCAAAGGAGCTCGAGGAGGAAGCCATGGTGCGCTTCGACGGGCAACGGATCGAGATCGTGAATCGGCCAGTCCTGGAAGAGACCATGGAATAATCGGGGATCACCGGAGGAAAATGGAGCAAGCGAAATCTGTCATGTACTTTGTTCTTGCCGGACTCTGCGAAATTGGCGGCGGCTATCTTATATGGCTCTGGCTGCGGGAACAAAAAAGCATCTGGTATGCGGTCTTGGGGGCATTCGTTCTCATCCTCTATGGTGTGGTTCCAACCTTTCAACCGGCCAATTTCGGACGCGTTTACGCAGCCTATGGCGGGGTGTTCATTGTGCTGTCCATCCTCTGGGGTTGGAAAATCGACGGCGTGGTTCCGGATAGATTCGACATCGTCGGAGGAATGGTATCACTGATCGGCGTAGCAATCATCATGTATTGGCCCCGGAGCTGAGTCAAACCTTTCGAAGTCTTTCCCCATAGAACCTGCAAAAAGATCGCTCATATGATCCTGATCATATGCAAAGGGCATCCTTCCTTCCATACTGACGAACAACAATGACCCGCTGAAACGCTCACGAAGCAGGTTTAAGGCACTGCAATGTGCTTCGGATGAAGTCATCTGCTTTGGAAAGGAGGTAGAGAAAATTATGCGAAAGCAAACCTTTATAATGGTCTTGGGATTTGCCGAGTTTACTGTAATGGCCGACAACGGGAAACCTTTGAACACCTGCATCTTACTTGGAAAGGAGGTGAAGAAAGATGTGCACATGTTGCTGCGAACAACCGGTAAAGCTCAAGGGAAAACCCGAGGAGTGCACTCTTGAACAGATCAAGGAGTGCCACGGGGAGACGAAGCCCTGCGAGAGCGAGAAGAAATGAGAAACGGGTGATTACAAGGGCGAAAGGCGTGCGCGGACCAGCTGCCGCGCCCCTTTCATCAAACGACAATAATCAGTTGGTCGCCCTCCACGTGAGAGGCATACGGCTGAATCGGTCCTTTGGCAGGTCCGCTCAGTTTGGCCCCTTGATAGTCGAAAGAGGAGTGCATGACGCTGCAACACCGGATTGCAGGGTTGCCCTTGACTGGATCGAGTCTGCGACCCATGTGCGTGCAGCGATTGGGGAAACAGTGATAATTGTCGTCGTAGCCCCTGACTATGAGAATCGATGTCTCAAGACCTTTCCCGCGAAGATAGACAGCTCCTCCCGCCCTCTGCAATTCCGGGACATCTCCGACACTTACAACAACCCTGTTTCCCTGCGATTCCCAATGGCTTATGCCCAGGGGCTGCGTCTCGCAAATACCTGCCAGCGCTTTGAGAAAATCCATCAAAAGTGACATGGAAGAACCTCTTCTGGAAAACTCTCGGAATACCTATCGAGTCAAGCCAGCCATTCTATCCTGACCTCGTTTTCAAGCTTCTTAAACTCCGGGTCGCCCGTCACGACCTTTGTGTCCAGTCGATTGGCGAGGGCCGCAGCAAAGCAGTCGGCGTATGCGATTGGATGGCTCGCCTTGAGTCGTCCCGCAAACACGGCGAGGTCCTTGTCTGCGTCCACGACCGATATGGGAAGCTGCTCGATGATGGTCAACGTCTCGTCGGCCTTGTCTGGCCCCCGTTCGCGAAGGGCGCTGTAATAGATCTCACCCAGGTTTACCGCACAGAGGTGGAGGGTAGTCTTCCTTGCCCGGGCAGCCTTCAGGAGTTCTTCTACCTTTTCGGCCTCCGGCTCCTGTTCGAAGTGGGCAATGAGGGCATAGCTGTCCAGGACGTATCCCTTATCCACGCCCTGCCTCCTCTTTTCGATCCTTGAGAAGGGCCTTCAGGATGGATGTCTTCCCCTTGAGCATCCCTTTGGACGCTTTGATAGGGTCATCAGGAAGGGGTCTGAGAAGGATGACGCCCTCGTCTCGTCCCTCGGACACGCTCACCCTCGTCCCTTTGGTGATCCCGTATTTCTTTCTCAACTTTGCGGGTATGATCACTTGACCCTTTACAGTAGCCTTTACAATAGGCATAGTAGCCTCTCTTTCGAAATGTTATACCATTATGCTAGAATGATATCCCTGATTTGTCAATTGTCATCCTTTTGTCTGGTATCGGGGTACTCAGAGTCTGCTCATTCCGGCGAGCCCGAGTAAACCTACACCCCCTCCGATGAGACCATGTCGTTGGGCACGAGTTATCCACCTGCCAGCCCCCCAGGAGATGGAGAGGACGATGAAGAGGCCCCCTAAGCGGCGTAGACGCGGCAGAAATGCGCCGACTGCAAGGTGTGAGCCTGAAAGATGCATTTATCGAATTGTGGGCATCGGCTCAATGGCGGTTGATGGGCACCCGGCCGGGGTCTCCTACGAAGGGCAGGATGAGAAGCCATGGCAGGGTCAGCCTCTTGGAGTTCCGGAGATGGGCAAGCCCGATGGTCATCCCGAGGTGCCCCTGTTCCGGCTGGGCCTTGTAGGTGCCGAACAGCCGGTCCCAGCAGGGCAGATTGAAGCCGTAGTTGCTGTTCGTCTCCCGGATGATGACGGAGTGATGAACCCGGTGCATGTCGGGAGTCACGACGAGCATTCGGAGAATCCGATCCAGGCCTTCCGGCATGCGGAGGTTGCTGTGATTGAACAAAGTGGTGGAGTTGAGCGCAACCTCGAAGATGAGGACGGCCAGGGCGGAAGGCCCAAGTGCGGCCACGGCCGCGATCTTGATGGCTAGAGAAAAGAGGATCTCGATGGGGTGGAAACGCATCCCGGTAGTCACATCGATGTCGAGGTCCGAGTGGTGCATCATGTGAAAACGCCACAGGAGCGGCACCGCATGATGGAGCACGTGCTGAAGATAGATCACGAAGTCCAGAATGACGACCCCGACGACCACCTCAATCCAGTAGGGAAGTTCCAAGTTGTTGAGCAACCCCCATTGGCGCTCCTGAGCGATGAGGGCCATACCGACCGGAACGACCGGGAAGACCAGGCGGACCGAGAGGGGATTGAGGGCGATGATCACGAGATTGGCAAACCAGCGGCCCTTCCTGGATACGGTCAGGGTTCGTCTCGGGCTCAGGATCTCCATGACCGCTACGAGGGCAAAAGTGCCCAGGAAAAATGCAAGGCGTATCTTGGCTTCACCGATCACTGATCACCGCTCTTCATCCTGTTATCGGCTTCAGAGAAGATCTATCGCGTAGCTTTACCCAATACTATCGGGTATTTCCCTCTCTGAGTTCCGACGATCAGGGTTTTCCTCCGCGAATAACTACAAATGAGCCCTCTCCATAGCCCGGCTTGGGTGGATCGGCCACCTTCATTTCCGCAGGGGCTTTGAAGACCGTCTGTCGAATTGAGAAATCTTCAAAACCGGCTTGCTTCAATTGACGCAGGAGTTCATCCGCGGACAGGAATGTGGCGTTCCTGTAGAAGGGATTGTCCTTCTTATTTGCTTCGTAGATCTTGCCAAGTGGACTCTCGCGGTCTATGAAGCCGATCAGAATCTGTCCATCTTCTCTGAGGACCCGGCAGGCTTCCTTGAGTGCAGCGGGCACGTCATAGAGGAAACAGATCGTGGTAATCATGAGAAGAACATCCAGGCTCCCCTGCTTGAAAGGGATATCTTCGCCTACCCCCAGAACTACCTCTATACCACGCTTGGATGCGGCCTTGCCCATATTGTAGGATGGGTCCACACCGAAACGCACGCCCAGGGAGGCGGCAAAGCGGCCCGTTCCCACCCCGATCTCCACTCCTTTTTCGAATCTCGGAAGCAGCGCCCGAACCGCCTCGAGTTCCGATTGAAAGACAGGCAAATTCCTGTCGAACCAGGAGTCATACCTGTCGACATGACGGGCAAAGGGATCAGTCCTGGACACTCTCAATCTCCGCCTGGCAAGCGAATAACGCCAACAACCGGCAGGCAGTACCCGCCTCTTCCAACCCTAAAAGGAGATGACTTCATCCGCTTAATTTCAAGCACATGAAGGTCATCCATCCAGGGCTCCCCCTTTTGGCGTCTTCAACTTCCCGACAATCTTGGGAATGAAAAAAGAAAAGACAAAGAGCGCTATCGAGAAGAAGACCTGAGGGCTCAGTAACTCGCCCCACTCGCCCATTAGCCAGACCTGTTTCAGCGTACCCACGAAAAAGGTGAAGATGAAGGTCCCAACGAGAATCCCCAGTCCTGTTCCGGCGAAGTAATCCCGGAACCGCACCTTGGTCAGCCCCATGCCGAAGTTTAACGGCGTGAAAGGAAAGTACAGGAGACGCAGGTAGAGGACCGTGGCAAAGCCGTTTCGTTCAATGGCATCATCGTATTTCCTCAGTTTGTCTCCGATCAGAGAAGCGGCGAAGTCCCTGCCAAGAGTGCGTCCGATAAGAAATGCCGCACTCCCTCCGAGCATGGCGCCAAGCCAGACATAGACAAAGCCCCAATAGGCCCCGAAGAGGATCGCCCCAATGGCGCCCAAGACCGTGCCGGGAACGAACATGCAGACGCATGCCGCATAGATCAACACAAAGGCAAATGGAGCCCAAGAACCCGCGGATTCCAAAAAGCGTCCCAGTCGATCAGCGCTCAGGAATCCCATGACCGGAGTAAATCGAACCACCAGAAAGGCGGCGATGATGAACCCCAATAAAAGGGCGGCTTTTATTGCCCCTCTTCGGGGGACGTTTCCTTCACGCATTGGGTTTTCTCAAATCCTGAATCCAGGGGCCGTCCTCTTACGGGCGTGCTGTTCTTCGGATCTTTGCCTGAATGGCCGATTCAAGCGCATCCAAGGAAATATCGGCCTTTTCCACCAGCACCTCTTCCCCCACCATGATAGCCGGCGCAACAGGAAGGCCCAGCTTTGCATAGGCCTCCGATGCGTATTCTTCCCTCGGCTTGGAGACGACGTCTACATCGATCCCGTATTTCTCACCCAGACCGGGCAACATCTCCTTGAAGTGCATTCAGGTTTTTCCGTTCGGTTCATTGAGAAAAAATTTGACCTTCAACATCTCTTCGCTCCCTTCTCTACTTTTTATGCGTTCTTTCTCAAGAGACGGCCCAGGAACCCGCGTTTCTGCTCCTCCACTGGGGGGAGCCCCAGGCCCTTTCGGATAGCGGCCTCGAGCTTTTCCTCGTTCACGTCGGAACCCTCGACCAGGATCTCTTCTCCCACCATCACCGCCGGGGCGACGGGCAGATCCAACTCGAAGTATTCATCCGTCTGATACTGGTCTTTCGGCTTCGAGATGGTCTCGATCTCTATCTCGTATTTTACGCCCAACCTGGGCATCATCACCTTGAAATGTTTTCAGGGTTTCCCGTTGGGTTCGTTGAGGAAGAATCTTACCTTGAGCATAAGTTCGTTTTCTCCTTTTTCATCTTGAAGTTTTCTTGATCTCGGCCATGCGGCCGAGGAACTGATCGGGGGGAAGATAATCCACCAGCCGCAAATCCCGCCTCTCATTCCCGTTTCGGTCTATGAAGACAACCGTCGGAACCCCCTTGATTCCGTAATCCCGAAGCAATCGTTCGTGTACCGGGTCGCCTCCCCTGGTTACATCCACCTTGAGCATGATGAAGTCACCTCCCGCCTGGTTTACGATGGATGCGTCATGAAAGGTGACCTCTTCGAGCTCCCGGCACGGCGTGCACCATGTGGCGTAGAAATCGATAATCACCGGCACCCCTTTTCTTTGGGCCTCCTGCAGCAGCCCTTCCGAGTAGGGCTTCCAGGCGACGCCGGGGCCTTTCACAGCCCAGGAGGCGACCAGGAAGGTGGCGAGAACCAGGCAGGCCACCCCGACTCCTGATTTGAGCCAGGGGAAGGCCCGGAAATTGGCCTGGTTCTTATCGATCCATCCAAGATGGAGCCCGGCAGCCAAGGCGACAGCGGCAAGGAGGATAGTCGCCAAGGACCCCGGGAGAATCGGTCTTGTGAAGTGCACCGCCATGCCGACCAATACCCATCCCATGAGCTTTCTCACCCAAATCATCCACCCGCCCGAGCGGGGGAGCTTCTCGATCTGACCTGAAAACATGGCAAGGAGAAAAAGCGGCACACCAAGGCCCAGGCTCAGGGTGAAGAATATGATAAATCCGAGCCACGGGCTTCCCATGCCGGCAACCCAGGTGAGGAGCCCCAGCACAAAGGGACCGATGCAGGGCGCCGCGACCACGCCGAGGGTCAGCCCCATGAAGAGGCTTCCGAAGTAGCCGGTGTAGGACTTTGAGGCGGCGCGGGTGAGCCCCATCGGGAGGCGCAGTTCCCAGAGTCCAAAGAGGCTCGATGCAAAGAGAATCAGAATCATCGCCACAACGATCAGGACGATCGGGTTCTGGAGCATCGCACCCATCAGCCCGCCTGTGAGGGCGGCGAATACCCCCAGCACGGAATTGGTCACAGAAAGACCGAGCATATAGGACAAACCATGCGCTACCAGGTTGCCCCTGCCCTGGCCTCCCTTTGCGGCCTGTCCGCCGAAGTAGGAGACCGTAACGGGGATCAGGGGATAGACGCAGGGCGTGAGGTTCAGGGCCATGCCGCCTGCAAAAATGCCTAGAAGCGTCCAGATCATGGCCCAGCCATACAGGGGCCGTGCCGTTTCAGGCTCAGGCGCGGATGAGGCAAGTCCCGCCGGGGCGCTTTCGACAGGCATACCCTGCGCCTGCCATTCAGGGTATCCTTTGGGGTCGCGATAGACGTTCTTGTAACCGAGCTTTACGGCCACCCGGGCCGCCGAGTCGCTTCGGACTCATGTCAGGCCCGCTCAGTAGAATATGATCGTACGGTTTTTATCCGGTCCTAAGAGTGCTTCGAGCGCCGAACCCTTGCGCCACCTGGACCACCAGGTGGGCTCCATGGGGAAATAGACAGCGCTCTTGATGTGGCCTGTGCGGTACTCCCATTCCTGTCGCGTATCCACCAGGAGGAGACCCGCAGGGTCCTTCCGATATAGATCACTTAGATCCTCCGTGCTCATGATCCGGTATCCTCCGGCTTTTGCTTCAGCCAGAACATCAGCCCATGTAGCGTCCTTGGGGGTGACCGCCCGGCTGGTAAGCCACAGGGCGCCTGCCGTTATGAGAACGGCCGCAGCTGCAAAGATAATGGATCTTTTTCCATCCATCACTTTTCCTTTCCTTGTCCGATTCCCGGCAATGGCCGCAGGGACTGTCGATGAAAGGTCAAGGCCTTCTTCGGACATGTCTCCACACAATAGGAACATTTGAGACAGTCACAGTGATTAACCACACCCGCCTCTCTATAGGAGCCGGGATAGATCTGCATACGGCACACCTTCTCGCAATTCCCGCAACTCGAGCAGGACTGGTCCACTCTCAGCAGGCTCTTGCCGCGACCAAGCCAGTTCGCCATTGTTCCCATGGGGCAGAACATGCACCAGATGCGTTGATTGTAGATCGTTCCCAGCGTCAGCCCCACAATGGTAGTAACGGTCAGAATCATCACAAAGGGGGCCCCCATCCGATAGAAATCTCCCCACACGGGCTCCAGGTTCACGGCAAGCATAATCATCAAGACCGCCAACCAGAACAACCGAAACGAAACGCTTCGAAAGAAGCGGGGCACCTTTGCATTGCGGCTCAGGCGGCTGAGGTACTTGTCCCAAAAGCTGCCCCTCGGGCACATCCAGTCACACCAATTTCTTCCCTTGGCAAAACCGATCCCCATGGCCATCAGCATGCAGAAAAGGAGAAAGTAGCCCAATGGATGGTAGAACCATCCCCCGATCAGCAGGGCTACGAAAAAAAGGCCGTTGATTATCTGTAAGGGACCGTTGCCGAGCGCTGCAGTTCGAGCACTCATAAGCTTACCTCCTTCCTAATCTCCCCTCTCTTCTGAGCTTCGAAAGGAGAAAGTTAGCACCCCTCATGGAGAGCCCCAATTTTCGGGCAAGCTCTCCAGGGTCAAGGGAGCCGTGGGTCTTGATGACGGAAGTGACCTCCTCTTCCAGTTCCTCCAGCCAGTCCTCAAAGAGCACGAGAATCTCCGGGTCCGTGATAGCCATCAGCTGTTTGGACTGGGCAACCTTGTCCACGAGGCTTTGGCACATCTCTGTCGGGTCGACACCTTCGCCCATGCACTCGGCCAGTCAGAGATGAACGAGGCTCGATACCTTGTCCCCTCGCGATTCCCCGGTGAGCTCCATGAGAAATCTGGTGCGGGCCTCTTCGTCCAGGAGCGGGAAGAGCGCTTTCAATCCTTTGGCCATCTCAGCCGAAGCCTGTTTCGGGTCCATCCGTGTAATCAATTTCAGTATCTCTTCCATGGGGGGCTCCTTCAAAAGGTTTGCCGCGAGGACAAGAGATCGCTTGCCAAGGCGTTCAACATGCGAACCACATCCATGATTCTCGGTTCGGAGAGCTCGTAGTATATAAATGGCCCGATCCGCTCGATCTTGACCAGCAGAGACCGTTTTAACTCCTTAAGATGGTGAGAAACGAGAGGTTGAGAAAGCCCGAGTTCCTCAACAATGCTGGTAACCGACTTCTTCTCACGGCTGACGCATGCGAGGATCCGCAACCGGTTTTCGTCGGAAAGGCTCTTGGAGAGAAAGGCCACGGAATGAAACTGGGGATCTTCAACCACTTGCGATGCTTTTTCCGGGGATACTTGTACGTTTCTCAATGATTTTTTCACGGCTGCCTTCCCCAAAGGGTTCTTTCCTGCCGTTGCCCGGCAAGCGGAGGAGCAGAAACGCGGGTTTGCCGAGCCGGACAAACACATAAATATTTATTTATATATCTATTTGGAAAATGTCAACAGGGATCGTTCAAGAAATGTCGGCAGAAAGTTTGGTGGAGGTCGGGGGGAGCGAGTCACTGAAAAGGGAATGGCTCCCTGGGATGATCCGGTGCGAGACCCTCGAGGCGTGTGTTAATGAGAGTGTGAACTGGGAGATTCCGGCTCGGGCCTGGAAAAGGTTCTTGTCCAGAGCTTCTTCGTGCGGGAATCTCCCGTCTCCAAGCTGAGGTGAAACATCGTCTCCCCTTCAAAGAGTTCTGCGTTCAGGAAGACGGGAAAAGCGCCGTGAGCCTGACTTAAAGCTTCTTCCCCGTCGAGCACTTTCCACTTACCCCCAGAGCGAAGCGCTTCGAGCAGGAGACTTCGAAATCTCCCCTCCTGGATGAACTTTCCTCTGACTCTTGCGTTATCCACCACAATGGTGTCGTAGAGTCCCAGATTTCCAGAAAGAGCGGCACTCCCTTCTCGAGCCAAATCCCGCACGACCGCTTCGACCTTTGGATCACCGGACTTGGAATCTTTGGCAAGCATTGGACCCATCATGAAAGGCATCATGATAGGACAGCCGGAGAGAACAAGGAGAAGGAGCAGACTAAAGAAGGTTTGCAGAATCCTCTTCATACTCTCCCCCTGCGGAGACGCCATTTTGAAAAGGCGGCTTGTTCTTCAAAGGAAGTGTCACTCTGAAGGTAACGCCCTTGTCGTTATTCGGATAAAAAGAGATTTTCCCGCCATGAGCAATCACGATCTTCTTGGCAATCTCTCGGACCTGAGCCTTGCCCGCTGTTCCCGCACCTTCGATTCGGCAAGATATCCGAGGATGAAGGTGATCAGGAAAAAAAGGCCTCCCTCCACAAGCTGGTGATAGCTGCGGGCAAACCCTTCCCATTGGTCGATCCCGTGGGGAAGGTAGAGTAGGAAAATGATTATGGAGGTAAGGGTGGCGCCCCAGAACCCGAACCAGAAGGTCGCCAGGATGAGAGGGATATAGAAGAACATCCGGTAGACCTCGTGGTGAATCGCCATCCTGTGGGCGGTTGAATAGTGAAGACCCAGCACGAGGAATATAAGGAGGGAGATGAGAAAGATCTTGAGCTTCCCTCCGCGGGTCACCCCCCCAGCAGAGGCCCGTAATTCCCGAACGACGGCTGAAAAGGGATAGAACACCAGTCGCTTTCTCCTCTCGTTCGTTGTCTCCGGGGATTTCCGGAGAGGGTTGGAGGTTAGAACCGTTCTTCGAAAACCTCCATGATGCCCCGACAGCGGAAACCCGCGTCCCGCACACCACTGAAGTTAAGGATAACAAGCGAAAAGTACAAGTATACTGGGAAATTATGAATACTCTGTGAAATCGTTCAATCAACCCGCAGGGTCGATCGACTGGGGTTGCGGGATGCTCCTTCTTATTCGGGATTTCGGAGCGCCCATGTGAAAAGGGATTTGAGAAATCCCAGGAAGGTCAGGCTCCAGGCCAGGAGGGCTGCGTAGATGAAGTATCGGGGAACCGCAAACAGGAAGTCCAACCCTGTTGCCTGGGCCAACCGGTAAGTGCAGGCGGTATACATGCCCAGGGGAAAAACCATGCCCCAATACTGGGGGTCATAGGTAAACCTGACACGTCGGATGAGATAACGCCATGCGCCTAGGAGCAGGAGGAACGGAATCCACCAGGTACCGAACGCCCAGAAAAGGAGGGAGAATCCCGTCGTCACCGGAACCAACCGCTCCAGGAATTCGACCCCGGGGCTGTGAAGGATGATGACGGCGCCGGCGAGCGAGGAAATCGCGACGGCGCCCATGTTGATCCAGTAGGGAGGGGTCAATACGTCGGGATTGAGTGGGAAGAACATGAACCTGTAGAAGAGCAGGGTGATGATCAGGATATACAGCACGCCGCCGGTCAGAAACATGCAGTAGGCGAAGAACAGGAACAGATCCCTGAGTGGAAGCTGAGGGGCCAACAAAGCGGCAAGAACGGCGACGGACTGCGTGGCCACCACTGCGACAAGCCATAGACCGCTGATCCCCTCCTGGATGGGAGGCTTCTCCGCCTTGACCGTCAGGATGGTGAAGATACCATAGATCAGGATACCCCAGAGAATCCCTCCAGTGACCAGCAGGATCAGGGCGAGGCGCAATGCCTGTTCCATGAGAAACAACTGGGTCCCCAGGACGCACGTGCCGGCAACCGTCGTGAAGAAGCCGACACCCTGAAGATGGTCGGACAGGTCACGGACGAACCTTCCGGGATACAAAATGATTCGGAAGATCGTGAGGCACCACAACGCGATGTAAAAAAGCACATTCAACCAGAGGAGGGGCTTTGCAAAGATTCTCAGCTCCAGCAGATACGAGCCGATGGAAACGATCCCCGTGGCCATGACCATGGAGAAATAGGAGGGCGGGAGGTTTTTTATGGCGTTTGTCAACCGCGTCGGCATGTAGTGCCACCTGCCTTCTGAGTTTCGGATCGTCACAAGTCTACCAGAGTCGGTACCCAGTCCTGGACGTGTCGCATGGATTCCCGCCCAGGGACTGCGGGAATGACGGACTCATAAAGTTCTGGATCCCCGCTCCCCGCCTGCTGCCTGCGGGGACAGGCTGCGCGGGAATAAAACGAAAAACACTCCGTCGTTCCCGCACGAAACCGCCCCCTCGTTTTCCAGAACAACACTCCTGTCGTTCCCGCAATCTTTAGGCGGGAACCCAGTCCTGGACGTGTCGCGTGGATTCCCGCCAAGGGACTGCGGGAATGAGGGACTCATAAAGTTCTGGATCCCCGCTCCCCGCCTACTGCCTGCGGGGACAGGTTCTGCACGGGAACGACACATCAAAAGTATTCGTCGTTCCCGCAATTTTTAGGCGGGAACCCAGGGTCAACGGCTCATCGCATGGATTCCCGCCAAAAGACTGCGGGAACGACGGGTGATTTTGTGCGGTGTCCTTTATCAGTCATTCCCGCAGTCCCTAAGCGGGAATCCAGGTTCTCGGTGCCCTCAGCAGTAACTCCTGAATACGATGAACCTGCGGATCAGGTAGGTCAGCGGAACGCTCCAGATATGGACCAGCCTCGTAAAAGGGGAAAACCCCAGGATGGCAAGACCGCTGATCACATGCAGCTTGTAGCTGAAAGGAACCGGAACCATGAGCGCAGGTTCGGGCCTGAGAATCACGACGCTTCGGATCCAGGGGGCGATGCTGTCAAGCACGTTGTAATGGCCGAGTATTACATTGTAGAGACCGGTGCCGATGGCGATGAAGAGCAGAATGAGCGTCACGAACTGGTTCACGGTCGTGGCCGCCCGGACCCGATGGTGGGTGAACCGCCTCTTCAAGAGAAGAAATATCCCTGCGAATGCAGCGAGACCGATCAGCAATCCTCCGCCCAGGGCTATTCGGATGTGGAGCTCGCTGCCTACCCTTGCGAGATCGTAGAGGCTCTGAGGGATGAGCATTCCCCCTGCGTGTCCGACAAGGGTCAGGAGGATCCCCCAATGGAAAAGGGTGATCCCCACCTTGAGACCCTTCCTGTCCAGGATTTCGCTCGAGCGCGCGGCCCAGCCGTAGCGGTCCGTGGCGTAGCGGTATGAATGGCCCAGGACAAAGACGGTGATCACGATATAGGGATAGACGGCGAAGGCCAGGGTATGGATTGCGTCCATGTCATTCCCCTCAACTCGGGAATCGTTCGTGAGACGTGTACATATTAAGGTAATTGGAACCCTTGATCCGCGATCGTTTTCAGTGAAACACGGGCCGATTGAATGCAACGTGAGGGCCAACCCTCATTTCGGGCAAAAGAATTCCGCGACCAGGCCGAGCAACCCGGCGTAGCTGCTCCCCTGCTTCTTTAATCTGCCCGCCAGTCCATGGATCTCTTCACGGTAGTCGTTCATGATCGCTCCAGCCGCCCCGTCGGGGCAGACCGCCAGGAATTCGAGGACAAGGGGCAGGTAGTCAGGCAGCTCCCCGGTGCTCATCTCAAAGCCGGCAGCCTGGTACAGGCCGGAAAGAGCCGCCAGCGCCTTGCCCCGCTCGCGATCATCCCCCTGCTTGTGATGGCTCAGGTTGAGACACATGGAGGGGTCCAGATCAAGAATTCGGGTGTACTCCTCCTGCACATCCAGAAGCGGTGTCCGCCTGAGGTAATCCAGGAACCCCGAGCACACCTTCCTTGCGCCCTCCTGCTCCAGCTCGGAGACCGCCGCTTCCACCTCGCTCAAACCCTCAATGAGGTCCTCGTCGGGATACTGGAGAAGAAGCGAAATCATTTTTGGAAATGGATCCATTTTGGCCGGGGAGACTTCTCTGAAAGTAAAAGATTGGATTCCCGCCAAGAAACTGCGGGAATGACACGAAAAACACTTCGTCGTTCCCGCAGTCTTTAGGCGGGAACCCAGTCCTGGACGTGTCGCGTGGATTCCCGCCCAAGGAATTGCGGGAATGACGCACCAGACAACCAAATGCAACGTCGTTTCCGCGAAGCCTGTCCCCGCAGGATGTAGGCGGGGAGCGGGAACCCGGAACATGGGCGACGTAATCAAGCCACGATTCTCTCATACAGGTCATCCCAATGTGGGTTATCTCTTTCGATAAGCCGGATTTTCCACGCTCGCTCCCATTTCTTTATCTGCTTCTCTCTGGTGATAGCCGCCTCCGCACTATCGTGTACTTCATAGTAGACGAGGATCTTTACCCCATATTTCCTTGTGAAGCCCTCGACAAGATCTTGTTTGTGCTCCCATGTGCGCTTGATGAGATCCGAAGTGACTCCGACATAAAGGGTGCCGTTGCGTTTGCTGGCAAGGATGTACACGTAGAACTGCCTGCTCATTAGACTTCACCAACGGAATGATCAAGGATCATCCCTCCGAGGGGCTCATGGCGCCCCCTTTGAAATTCTGGATTCCCGCCCCCCGCCTACTGCCTGCGGGGACAGGCTGCGCGCGAATGACACGAAAAACACTCCTTCGTTCCCGCAATTTTCAGGCGGGAACGCAGTCCAAGCCGTGTCGCATGGATTCCCGCCAAGGGACTGCGGGAATGACGGACTCATAAAGTTCTGGATCCCTGCTCCCCGCCCCATGCCTCCGCGGGGGCATGCACTGGGCGGGAATGACACGAAAAACACTCCGTCGTTCCCGCACGAAACCGCCCCCTCGTTTCCCAAAACAACACTCCTGTCGTTCCCGCAATCTTCAGGCGGGAACCCAGGTTTCTTGAGCCAGGCCATTGAAGCTCCCCGGCAGCAAACTGCGGGGTTAGCGCTCACTGTTTCGGTTCATCCAGCCTCAACCTTCATACCCCCTCGTCCCTTTCGTGACATGGGCGTCTTCCGTGTATTCTCTCCTGACGGCGGGGATCACATACCGGTCTCCGTGTTTGGCTATGGCCAGGAGCCGGTACATCTCTTCAGCCGTTCGCAAGTCCAGGCCGGCCTTCTCCAGCCCGGCCGTGTCCGGTTTTCCCTCCACGCGGACCGACCGCATGTGGGCGCGCAAGGCCGTAAGCCGTTCCAGGGCCAGCCGCACCGGCGCCTCATCGCCGGCGGTCAGGAGGTTTGCAAGGTACCTGAGCGGTATCCTCATTTTCCCCGGGTCGGCCGCTCCGCTCGACTCAGCGTCGCGGAGCATGGGGCTGAGGGGGGGCACATACCAGACCATGGGGAGCGTGCGAAATTCGGGATGGGGAGGAAAGGCCAGCCGCCATGTCTTGATGAGCTTGTAGACGGGCGATCTTTTCGCAGCATCGAGATAAGAAGCCGCCACCCCGCCGGCAAGGGCATGCGCAGAGACCTCCGGGTCATGTGGATCCAGGATCGTCTCCAGGTGACCCGTGTACACGTCCTTTTGGTCCCTGGAGGCCGCCTCCCTGATCCGGTCCGCGTCGTAGAGGACGATGCCGATGTACCGGATGCGTCCCACACAGGTCTCCGCACAGAGGGTGGGGAGTCCCGCCTCGACCCTCGGGTAGCAGAAGATGCACTTCTCGCTCCTCCCGCTCTTCCAGTTGTAATAAACCTTCTTGTAAGGGCATCCCGACACGCAGAAGCGCCACCCCCGGCACCTTTCCTGGTCCACCAGAACGATCCCGTCCTCCTCCCGTTTGTAAAGTGCCCCCGAGGGGCACGACGCCACGCATGCCGGGTTCAGGCAGTGCTCGCAGATGCGGGGGAGATAGAACATGAAAACATCCCGGAATCGGAGGTACCTCTGGTAATCCAGGTCACGGAAGTTGACATCCCCCTTTCCGGTCGCGTTGACACCGCCCAGGTCGTCTTCCCAATTCGGTCCCCATTGGATCCGCATGTTTTCATCCGTGATCAGGGACTTGGGCCGGATGGAGGGCTGGTGTTTCCTCGTCGGACTGGAGGTGAGCTTCTGATAGTCGTAGGTCCATGGCTCGTAGTAGTCGTCCAGGCGGGGCATGTCGGGATTGTGGAAAATGGTGAGGAGCTTCCTGGTCCTGCCGCCGGCCTTAAGGGAGATTCTCCCGTCCCCGGATTCCCAGCCGCCGCGATACCCGTCCTGATCCTCCCACCCCTTCGGATAGCCGATGCCGGGCTTTGTCTCGACGTTGTTGTACCAGATGTACTCAGACCCTGCTTTGCCGGTCCAGACGTTCTTGCAGGGGATGCTGCAGGTGTGGCACCCGATGCATTTGTCCAGGTTCATGACCATGGCCATTTGGGCCTTAATCCTCATACCAGTTCACCTCTCCCGCCTTTCTTACGATGACGACCTCATCGCGCTGCGCTCCGGTCGGCCCGTAATAATTGAACCCATAGCTGAGTTGCGCATAGCCGCCGATCATCTGGGTGGGCTTCACCAGGATACGGGTAAGGCTGTTGTGGGTCCCTCCGCGCTTGCCGGAGACCTCGGATCCCGGGGTATTGATCAGCCTCTCCTGCGCATGATACATGAACGCCTTTCCCCGCGGGATGCGGTGACTGACGACCGATTTCGCTACGACCGCGCCGTTGACGTTGAAACACTCCAGCCAATCGTTGTCCCTGATCCCGATGGAGGCTGCGTCCTCGTCGTTGATCCAGATGGCCTCGCCTCCCCGGAACAGGGTCAGCATGATCAGGGTGTCGGAATAGGTGCTGTGGATGGACCACTTGGAATGGGGGGTCAGGTAATTCAAAACCAGCTCGGGTGCCTCCGGTCTCTCAAGGCGTGTGGATCCGAGCAGCACCATGTCCAGCGGGGGTCGGAAGATGGGGAGCCCCTCCCCGAAGTCGCGCACCCATTCGTGGTCGAGGTAAAGCTGCGCCCGTCCCGTCAGGGTCCGGAAGGGGACCCTCTCTTCGATATTCACGGTGAACGGGGAATACGAACGGCCCTCCTCCTCAACTCCGCTCCAGATGGGGGAGGTAATGACCCGTCGGGGCTGCGCATCCAGATCGGCAAACGTGAAGCGCTCCGCTGCGCGGTCCCTTGCCAGGTGAGTCAGGTCCAGACCGGTCTTTCCGGAGAGTGCGGCCCACGCCTTCACCGCCGATCGGCCGTTGGTCTCCGGCGAGAGGGCGAGGATCGCCTCGGCCACCTGCCTTCCGGTAGTCAAGTCGGGCATGGACCGGCCGATTCCATCGGATGCGGTCCCAAGTCTTCCCTTCAGCCACTCGTATTCCTCGGCCGCCTCCCAGGTGATCCCCTTTGCGCCGACACCGAAGCGCTCCACCAGTGGGCCGAGGGCGGTCATCATCCTGTAGGTTTCAGGGTAGTCCCGGTCCAGCACCTTCAGCGCCGGCATCGTCTTGCCGGGGATCGGCTCCGCGTCTCCCCTCTTCCAGTCCTTCACGGAGGACTGGGCGATCTCCGAGGGCGTGTCATGCATGAGCGGCGTGGAGACCAGGTCTTTCCGGCCGCCGAGATGGGTCTCCGCCATCTCCGAGAATTTTCGGGCGATCGTCTTGAACTGATCCCAGTTGGTCCTGCTCTCCCAGACAGGGTCAATTGCCGGGTTGAACGGGTGGATGAAGGTGTGGAGGTCGGTAGTGCTCAGATCATGCATCTCGTACCATCCGGCCGCAGGCAGGACCACGTCCGAATATAGAGCGCTCGTGGACATCCGGAGCTCCATGGTGACAAGGAGGTCGAGCTTTCCTTCTGGAGATTTCTCTCTCCACAAGATCTCTTCGGGCCTCGCTGCGCTCTCTTCGGCGAATACGGCGTGTTCGGCGCCCAGGAGGTGCTTGAGAAAATACTCATGCCCTTTGCCGCTCGCACCGAGGAGATTGGCACGCCAGAGCAGAAGCACACGCGGAAAATTGTCCGGGTGATCCGGGTCCTCCACGGCAAATCGGACTTCCCCGTCCTTGATCTTTCCGACCACGCGCTTGATGATCTCTTCTTCGGAACGTGCGCCTTCATCAACGGCTTCTCGGCAGAGGTCAAGCGGGTTCCGGTTGAATTGCGGGTAGAAGGGGAGCCATCCGAGCCTGGCGGCGACCGCGTTATAGTCGGCGAGGTGGCTCTTGGGCCGGCCGTTTGCCAGTGGTGACGCGATCATTTTGGCATCCAGGTTTTCGTACCGCCATTGGTTCGTCGCGAAATAGTAAAAGGAGGTGCCGTTCTGAAACCTGGGGGGCCTGAGCCAATCCAGCGCGAAGGCAACCGTGGACCATCCGGTAAGGGGCCTTACCTTCTCCTGCCCGACATAGTGGGCCCAGCCGCCTCCACTCACCCCCTGGCACCCGCAGAGGGTGGTGAGATTGAGGATGGTCCGGTAGATCATATCGCAGTGGTACCAGTGGTTGGTCCCCGCGCCCAGGAAGATCATGGATTTCCCACGGGTCTTCTCGGCATTTTGAGCAAACTCCCGTGCCACGCGGACGGCGTCTTCCCGGGGGACGGATGTGATCTTCTCCTGCCACGCGGGCGTATAGGGAACAGGGTCATCATAACCTCCGGCAGTATCTCCACCGCGGCCCCTGTCGATGCCGAGGTTGGCGGCCATGAGATCGAAGACCGTGGCCACAATGATCTCGCTTCCATTCGTTCTGATTCGCTTCACCGGCACCGACCCGGTCTTCGTCCTCGAACCGCCCTCCTCAAAAATTGGGAAGAGGACCGAGACCCACGGCTCGTTTTCCCCCTCGAAGCTCAATAAAGGGTTCACCGCCTCCTGATTTTCGGAATTCTTCCGATGGAGATTCCAGCACCCTTCCTCCCCCCATCGAAATCCGATGCTGCCGTTCGGGACCACGAAACCCCCGCCTGCAGCGTCGAAATAGACAGTCTTCCACTCGTCCCCTTCTCCTTTGGCGCCCAAGTCGGATGCGCGGAGAAATCGGCCCGCAACATAGGCTTCGCCCTTTTTCTCAAGAACCACGGCAAAGGGAAGATCTGTGTAGCTCTTTGCGTACTCGGCAAAATACTCGGACCGGCGGTCCAGGTAGAACTGCTTCAGGATGACGAAGGTCATGGCCATGGCCAAGGCCGAATCGGTCCCGGCCTTTGCCGGGAGCCAGGTGTCCGCGAACTTCACGTACTCCGCATAGTCGGGCGCCACCGCCGCGACCTTCGCGCCGCGGTAGCGGGCCTCCGTGTAGAAGTGGGCGTCGGGGCTCCTGGTCATGGGGAGATTGGTCCCCCAGACGATCATGTAGGAGGCATTGTACCAGTCCGCGCTCTCGGGAACGTCCGTCTGCTCTCCCCAGACCTGTGGCGATGCCGGGGGAAGATCGCAGTACCAGTCGTAAAAGCTGATCATGGAGGCCCCGATCAGGGAAAGGAATCTGGCGCCCGAGGCGTAGCAGACCATGGACATGGCGGGGATGGGGGTGAAACCGAAGATCCTGTCCGGACCGTATCGCTTGATGGAGTAAATCAGGGAGGCGGCGATCAGGGTCGAGGACTCTTCCCAGGACACCCGGACCAGCCCTCCTTTTCCCCGCGACCGCTGATAGGCCCCCCTTCTTTCAGGGTCGGAGACGATGCTCTCCCAGGCGGCCACCGGATCGGGCCGGGCTGCAATCGCATCCCTCCACATCTCCAGGAGCGAGGATCTCACGTAGGGGTACTTCACGCGGACAGGGCTGTAGGTGTACCATGTGTAGGAAGCCCCGCGGGGGCAGCCGCGCGGCTCGTGATCCGGCAGATCAGGGCCGTTGCCCGGGTAATCCCCCCTCTGGGCGTCCCAGACGATGATCCCGTCCTTGACATAGACGTTCCAGGAGCAGGAGCCGGTGCAGTTGACCCCATGGGTGGAGCGCACCCGCTTGTCGTACTGCCACCTCCTCCGGTAGTAATCCTCCCAAGTCCTGCCTCCGCAACGGACCTCCGCCGCCGGTCCCACCGCCTTTCTCCGGAAGAAACGAAGAGAGGATAGGAGATCATTGTGACGTGCTCGCATGGACAACCCGCCTCTGTAGTAAATTCGTCGTAAGACGCTAATGGACAGGAAGAAAAGGATACTACATTGCCTTTCCATTGCGCAAGGTTCTGCAAACTGCCGCTGAGACCTCCCCCCATTTCCACGGTTCTCGGATCGATTTACGAAGGATCGCCTGGGGACATGGAGGAGATGGCTTCAACGCATAGCGTTCCTGTTCCAATCCCGATTTGCAGGCCGGCCGCACCCTATAATTTCTTTGACGAAACTCATGTCCTTTTGCCTTTCAAATTCGAAGAAGAACCCATTCGAAAGCGGGCGTAGAGTGAGCATCTTCTTTTTATTTCTTTGGAGGAGGCTCGTGATGGTTGCGACGAATTACGCGTTGTTGTTGTTCCTGCCATTTGCAACGATGATCGCCCTCGGCGGTTCGGTCGTGGAGGCCCGCGCCCCTTACCCGCCCTGGAATGGGGAGAGAAACCCATCCCGGGACAAAGGGACGGTATTCGATGTGCGGGAGATCGACAACATGCCCGATTTTCACGGCAACCCGCTCGACGCGAAGCTCGTGATCTTCGCAGGGGGAAATTACTTCTTCGCCCTCGACGACCTCGTGGCCGCGTTCGAGAAGGTGAACCCGGAGATAAGGGGAAGGGTGTTCTATGAAACCATTCCGCCCGGGATCGTCGCAAGGCAGCTGGAGACGAACAACACGATCACCGTAGGGAATCTGACGCTCACCGTTCAGCCCGATGTCGTCCAGGCAGGAAGAGAGCAGATCGGGGAATTGGCATCCAAAGGGCTGCTCCAGGGAACTCCCGTAGATTTCATCAGGAATCGACTCATCATCATGACGAAGAGGGGAAACCCTTCAAAGATCCGGTCGCTCGCCGACCTGGCGAAACCCGGGGTGCGCCTCGCCAACCCGAATCCGGTAACCGAAGGGATTGCAAAGAAGATCAAACAGGCCCTGAGGAACGCAGGGGGAGAAGACCTGGCTACGGAGGTCTATGAAAACAAGGTAAACAGGGGGGAGGCCTTCATCACAGAGATCCACCATCGTCAGACCCCCTTGTGGATCCTGCAGGGAAAGGCGGACGCGGGGGTCGTGTGGCTGAGCGAGGTGAGGTTCCAGGAGCGGATCGGTCACCCGATCGAGGGCGTCGAGATAGAAGACGCTCATAACGAGGAGGGAACCGAGACCGCCGCCATCGCGAAGAATGCGGCGAACCCTCGGATTGCGGAGAAGTGGCTCACCTTCATAAGGACGGATGCGGCAAGATCGATCCTCGCAAAATACGGCATGGAGGCTCCGGATTGAGAATCCTTCAAAGGGGAAAGACAGCACAATGAAGATGAAGGCGGTGATTCATCTGGACCTGGAGGACCCATCCAGGCTGGGGACCGCCCTGGGGGAACATCAGGAACCTCCTCGATGAGATCTCTTCGGAGGGGTCGGACATAAGGGTTGTGGCCCACAGCAGCGCGGTGAAGCTCTTCCGAAAGGACGGCGACGCCGGTCTTGCTTTGGAAATGGACGAGCTTACGAGAGAGGGAGTGAGATTCCCTATCTGCAACAATTCCCTTGCCAAATTGAAGATCGACCGGGCCGGGCTCCTGGAACTTGCCGAGGTGGTGCCGGCCGGGATCGTTGAGCTGATCCGACTTCAGCAGGAAGGCTTTGCCTATGTCAAAACCTAACTCTCACGTGGAAGTAGCCTTTGCTCGTATCTATGCCAAGGAGTTCGCTCAAAGGACATGTTCTGGTTATGGCGGTCGCGGCTATGAGGGCGCCGCTTAGCATCGCCGCAAGCCCCGAATGATGGATAGGCGTGCACCAGCAGGAAGCGTCTGCCGCCATGCGAATCTATCGGTTATGCCGCATCTTGCTTGATCTATTGAATCATGGAACGATGTCAATGCATGAATGTTTTTCGACCTGCGCTGAAATGCGTTGTTCTTGGCTTGCGGGCAGTCAGCAATCCAAAGCCGCATACGGGTAACAGAATCCACGCCTACCCGTGCAGGGCCCGGTCAGCGGCTTTAAGGGCCGCCTCGGCCATTATTTCTGAAAGTGTCGGATGTGCGTGGATCGTGCCGGCCATTTCATTAACGGTCAGGCCATGTTGCACGGCCAAAGCTCCTTCGGCGATTAAATCCGTAGCATGAGCGCCGATCAGGTGAACTCCCAAGATTTTTCCACTGCCTGCCTCGGAGATAATCTTGGCATGACCGGCCAATTCATTGATGACCTGGGCTTTGCCCATGGACCGGTAAAGCACTGTGTCGGATCGGGCCGCGATACCCATTTCAGCCGCCCGTGATTCAGAGATCCCGACCGTGGCTACCTCCGGGATGGTGAAAATGGCGTTCGGAATCACACGGTAGTCCATCGTTTTTTCTCCGCCCATAGCATTTTCAGCCGCGACTTGGGCTTCAGCCGAAGCGGCATGGGCGAGCATTATCTTTTCCGGACCCAAAATGTCGCCGATGGCATAAACGCCGGGAGCGCTCGTCCGCATATGGTCATCGACCTGAATCCATCCTTTTTCGGTGACAGCTACGCCGATACCGGCAAGCCCGACACCGGAAGTCGCTGGGCTCCGACCGATAGACACCAGAACCCTGTCCACCGACACGACAAAAGGCTCTTTTTTCTTTTCCCTCAAATCTACCGAAAAGGGGGATGGCCCGATGGTTACTGCCGTGCCGCTTGTGGTCTTGGTAACCTCCATCACGGTCCGATTGACATGAATATCGATCTTGCGCTTTTTCATCTCTCTCTGGAGCACTTTGGAACATTCGGCGTCTACTGATGGAAGCGGTAGTAGCCTGTCGAGAGTCTCCACCACCGTCACCCGTGATCCAAAAGCTGATAGGATGCAGGCGAACTCACAGCCAATCACGCCGCCTCCCACAATGAGGATCGATTCCGGGACTTCCGCCAGCTCCAGAATATCGTTGCTTGATAGAATCCGCTCACCGTCGAACGGAAAGGACGGTATGTTTGCCGGTGTCGATCCCATCGCAAGGATCAAGCGGTCAAAGGAAAGGGTGTTATTTTCACCTGATATCGTAGTTATGGTGGCAACCCCGGGCCCCTCTATCACACCCTTGCCCTTCAGCAACCGGATTTTGTGGTGGCTTAACAGCATTTCGATTCCCTTAATCTGCGCATTAATCACAGCAGCCTTCCGAGCCATTAGCCGAGCCATGTCCAGACGTGTCACCTCATTCACGGAAATCCCGAATTTTGCCGCCTGATTTATTTTGTCTAAAAGATCGGCCGAGGTCTTCATAATTTTGGATGGAATGCAGCCCCGGTTGAGGCAGGTTCCTCCAACATTATCTTTCTCAACCAGCGTCACCTCGCCACCCAACTGAGCCGCCCGTACCGCAGCCACATAGCCACCGGGGCCTGCTCCGAGTACCAAAATTTTTTTAGTCACGAGGCCTTCTCCTTCTGTTATCGATTTGTTGATTATTTTCCATAAACGAGTTACTTAGGGACATCTTTCAGTAAAAAGATCATTAATCTTAAAAACGGGTGACGAAGGAGATTCCGCTTTTCGCCCAGGAATTGAACAGCTTGCACTCGTTATATCCTCGATCCATGGTAACCATCGAACCAGGAGCGGCCTTTACTTTAGACAATTGAACTTCGTTCTAAGAAACATCCAATCCGGACATCAAATCAGGAGAAATACCAAATTGATAAATCTTAAGAAGTTCTCTCTCCGAGAAAGAAAAAAAGCCCAAACCCGTTTATCCATATTGGATTCTGTCATCAAACGTCTATATGACAAACCTCTCGTCAACATTACCATTGAAGAGATTTGCGATGATGTACAGATCTCCAGGGGCACCTTTTTTCAATATTTTCCTCAAAAAACGGATGTATTCGTCTTGTATGGCCTGCTTTGGAACCTCGAAGCCCTCTGGCTTGCAACAAAGACACCCAATATTTCTCCGGGGATTAATGCCCTTGAGTATGTCTTTAAAAAGCATAGTCAAAAGGTAGATGAGCATCCAAGGCTTTGGATGGAAATTATTGCGATTAGAGCGCTTGAACCTCATACATTCGCTCAAATGGGCAGTAGAGAAAGAGATAAAATAAGTCCTGCTGAACGCGCTATTCGGTTTCCGGACTATAAAGGGATAGAATCTATTCCAGAAGGAAATTTTAAAAGGCTCTTCCAGGGTAATCTAAAAGCTGCCATCGAAAAAGGAGAGCTGCCTGAAAGCACGGACGTAAAATCTGCTTATTTGTCTTTAGCTTGCATTTTTTATGGCGTTCCCCTGATGTCTTTTGATAAGCCCAAGATGAACTGTGCAAGCGCTTATCAAAAACAGCTTCGCATTCTATGGAAAGGACTGGGAGCTAGCGTATAAGACCAATTGCTCCAGGCTCCTTTTCTATCTGCTGGGACGTGATCCGGTCGGGACGGATCTGAAATCTTCTGGCATCAACAGCCCGACAGGCAAGGATTGCGTGCTGCCCCGGTCTCGTCCAGACGCCGGACCTTGGTGACGGTTGGTGCGGCAAAAAGTTTTTCCGGGTTTTCTGCGGCCTCCTCGGCGATCCGGATCATCGCGTCGATGAACCGGTCGATGTCCTCCTTGGATTCACTCTCCGTGGGCTCGATCATGATGGCGCCGTGCACGACGAGAGGGAAGTAAATCGTTGGCGGATGAAATCCCATGTCCATCAACCGCTTGGCTACGTCCAGCGTGGAGATCTTGTAAGGCGTGAGTAGCTTGTCCGAAAACACGCACTCGTGCATGCAGGGTCGATCATAGGCCAAATGATAGACGCCCTTTAAGCGTTCTTTGACGTAATTGGCGCTCAGAACCGCGTACTGGCTGACCTTTTTAAGCAACGCACCCAGCGACAGGATGTAACTGTATGCCCTGACTTGAACACCGAAATTCCCATAGAAGGCGTGGAGCTTGCCGATGGATTGAGGAACATCTTCCATGAGGACGTACTTCTCACCGTCCTTCACCACCCGCGGAACCGGCAGAAACGGTGCAAGCTTTTCAACAACGCAAATCGGGCCGCTACCGGGACCGCCACCGCCGTGGGGGGTTGAGAAGGTCTTATGAAGATTCAAGTGCATGACGTCCACACCAGTCGCCTTCAGGTTTACGATTCCCATAATGGCGTTCATGTTGGCGCCGTCGCCGTAAACGAGCCCACCTTTCGCATGAACGATTTCGGCCACCTGGCGGATGTTCTCTTCGAAAATACCCAGGGTGTTGGGGTTAGTGATCATGATGCCGGCAGTGTCCTCGTCCATCAGTTCGACCACCGCTTCCGGGGAGAGCACACCCTGATCATTGCTTTTGAGCGGAACGGCTTTAAAACCACACAAGGCCGCGCTGGCAGGGTTGGTTCCGTGAGCCGTGTCGGGGATCAGCACCTTGCTGCGCGGCTTGCCGAGGCTTTTATGGTAGGCCGAAAAGATCAGCATGCCTGCCAGCTCCCCTTGGGAGCCAGCGGAAGGCTGAAGGCTGACGGCGTCCATCCCGGTAACCTCGGACAGATAGCGTTCGAGATCGTATATCAGCTTGAGAGACCCCTGGCTCAGTTCAACCGGCAGCAGCGGATGAGCGCCCGCCATCCCTGCAAGTGCGGCCTGACGGTCATTGGTCTTGGGGTTGTACTTCATGGTGCAAGACCCCAGCGGGTACATACCGCTTTCAACTCCGAAATTCCATTGCGAGAGACGCGTGAAGTGCCGCGTTACCTCGAGCTCGGATAGATCCGGGAAATCGGGCCCCGCACCTTTTAGGGACGCATCGAGCGAGGCCGCCTCTACATCCCGTCTGGGAAGAGAGAAGCCGCACCGCCCTCTGGCCCCTTTTTCCCACAGCAGGGGCTCGTTGAAGATCAAGCCCGTAGTACCAACGAATGGATTCATGCGCACACCTCCTTGACCAGATGATCGAGATCCTCTCTGCTGCTCGTTTCCGTAACGCAGAAAAGATAATGATCGGAAAGCTCCGGATAATATGCAGCCAGAGGCAGGCCTGCCACGATTTTCTTCTCTATCAGGCTCCGGTAGGTAGCATCAAAGCCCTTAGGGAACTGGACAACGAACTCGTTGAAAGTGGGGGCTGCGAAGGGTAGAGCGAATCCGGCATTCGCAAAGGCGTTTTTCAGATACTCGGCCTTGTCGCGGTTGAGCGTCGCCAGCTCCCCAACACCCGTGCCGCCCACCGAGGCCATGTACATAACGCTCATCGTGGCGCAAAGGCCCTGGTTGGAGCAGATGTTCGAGGTCGCTTTCTCGCGGCGGATATGTTGCTCCCGGGTAGCAAGCGTCAGCACAAACCCGCGTTTTCCGTCCAAATCCTTCGTCAGGCCGACAAGCCGTCCTGGCATGTTGCGAACATATTGCATCTTGGAGGCGAACATCCCGAGGCCCGGCCCCCCGAAAGACTGTGGGATGCCGAGACTCTGCCCCTCGCCGCAAGCGATATCGGCCCCAAGGCTCCCTGGGTTTTTCAGCAGGCCATAGGCGAGCGGCTCGCTGAAGGCTGTGACGAACAACGTCTTGGGGTCGTCATGGATGGCGACGTCAGCTTTTTTCAAATCCTCGATGCAGCCGAAAAAATTGGGGGACTGAACGGCCACGGCGGCGAGTTCAGCCAAACCAGCGATGGCGGAAAGATCAGTCCGGCCGTCTTTGAGGTAAGGGATCTCGACGATTTCGAAGCCAGTGGGCCTGAAATAGGTTTCTACCACCCGGCGGTAAAGAGGGTGGATTGCCTTAGAGACGGCGACCCTCCTGCGGCGACTTATGCGAGTAGACATAAGAAGGGCTTCGGCAAGTGCTGATGCGCCGTCGTACATAGACGCATTGGCGACTTCCAACCCTAACAAGCGGCACACCAGGGTCTGGTATTCAAATATGGCCTGAAGGGTGCCCTGACTGATCTCGGGCTGATACGGAGTATATGCGGTGTATACCTCGCTTCTTCCGGCAAGATAGGGAACGACGGCTGGAATAAAATGGCTGTAACTGCCGGCCCCAATGTAAATTTTATATTCGGGTGATACGGCGTTTTCTCGGGCAAGCCCTTCCATATGTCGGTTCAATTCCCATTCCGTCAATGGCTCGGGCAACTTCATTTCATCCTTTCTACGGCAGTCTTCCGGTATGGCGGCGAATAAATCCTCGATGCTCTTTGCGCCAACGGTCGCGAGCATCGCCGTGATGTCCTCAGCGGTTTGCGGCAGGTATCGCATCATCGTTTTCCTTTCACCATTTCTAAATAAGCGGCATGGTCCATCAGCCCTTTTTGATCGGATGGGGTCTCCGGCTTCAACTTGATCAGCCAGCCCTCTCCATATGGATCGGTATTGATCAATGCAGGAGTGTCTTGAAGGGCCTCGTTAATGGCGATGATTTCACCAGCGACCGGTATATAAACTTCGGAAACGGCCTTAACGGATTCCAGCGTTCCAAATGGCTGTCCTTGGATGAAGGAATCTCCGACAGTAGGCAATTCCGCAAACACAATGTCACCCAACTGATCTTGAGCGTAGTCGGAAATGCCGATGACAAATTCACTTCCCATTTGACGCACCCATTCATGATTACGACTGTATAAAACGTCGTTGGGTAAAACGAGCTTGTCGAGTTCTTTCATGGTCTGACCTCCTGGTCGGTTAGCGACGGCAGTTGTCCCCGTTAATGAGTGAACTGGAAACTAATTAGTTTTGCTTGATTCAAAATCCTACCTCTACACCATCTCGTGGATAGGGCGCCGAGCCGTGCGATCCGGCCGAATGTCCCGGACGATTTCGACTTCAATTTTTCGGCGGGAATCCACAAGTAGGATTCGCTCTCCGGGCGTCAATGCATTTATAGTCTTGACGAAACCGCAGGAGATTCCCTTGGCGCTGAATCCCTCGGGTTTGTCCGGACTGGCAAGGCTGAAGATGCGTTCCCCCACCCGGCCGATCGCCATGTCCGTGACACAGGTGAGCACGGTGCCGATCTCGTTTCCTGACAGATCCGCCACTTTGGCTGGGAGGGATACTTTTCGCAGATCGAACCCTGCAAAGGGAAGCGTATATTCCGGGCTTTGAACGTTTAACAGGGCTTTTGCCCCGAGGAAGTCCTTAGAAAAGCCTTTGCCCTTCCCGGTCAAAGGTAGCGCAAACTCCCAGGGGGTGTTGATAAACTGCCAGGTTCCAATGTCCTGATGGGACAGGGGCAGCACAGCACCGGTGCGAAGGGAATCGCGTGCCGCCAAGCCGCACGCGATGAGGCCGAACTGCTTTCCGGCATCAAGCGCCGTTTTCCAGAGAGAGACGACCTTACCCGGATGGATAAAAATCTCGAAACCGAATTCACCGGTGTAGCCTGTACGGGATAAAAGGACCGGCGTGCCATCGGTGAGCCTAACCACAGCGGCGCTCGGATCCGTCGGGTCAAAATGACCCTTGAACGAAAAGTAAGGCATCCGACTCAGAACCGATTCCGAATTGAAAATAATCTTCTTGATGATTCTGGCCGCCGCCCGTCCCTGGATGTCAACCTTCCCCACCTGATCCGTGAGATCCGAGATGGTGACTCTTCGGCCATCCTTCTGCCGGTTGAGGTGCTCTGCAATAGGCCTGCCCATACCGGCGTTCACCACCAGCATATAGTTGTCAGGAGCTATCTGGCTTACAATGCTGTCATCGATCACCCAGCCCTTTTCGTTGAGGAACGCGCCATATACGCATCTGCCAGGGGAGAGAGGCTCTTTTTTCGATCCCGTGCAGACGAACAGATCCTGGGTAAAGCAATATTGCAACAACTCCAGGGCATTTGGCCCTGAGACAAGCAGGACGGCCATGTGGCTCGTGTCGAAAAGGCCGGCTGCGTTGATCACGGCCAGGTGCTCATTCTTGGCGGAGGCGTACCACAACGGCATGTCATATCCACCGAAGGTTGCAATGTTGGCGCCGTTAGCGACATGCCAACCATAGAGGGGGGTTTTATTTAGCACCTTTTCCATATGTATCTCTCCAAAATATTAACTTAACGATCATAAAAATATAAGCAAATAACCATACTATAGTCTAATATTTTACTTGACATCATATTTGAACCACAATATGAAAATGGAAGATACCCGCGAAGAGAAGGCACTGTCAACTGTTTTGTGTGAAACTGTTCTGAGCCAAACATTTGAGGAAAGGCAGCTTCGTAGACACTTTTCCTATGGGTTTAGACCTCCAAGTCAGTCCATTTTCAGACAGATAAGAGGCAGCAACGTGTAGCAGGACGTCGTTCCTGCGACGATTTTCATAGGTTTGGTTTGGTTCAAACTTTTTGTTGACCCTTTCAATTATGAAGACCCGCTCCAAACCGCTAAGGCCATCCATAATTCCAGGAGTAATCATGCTCCCGGCAAGACATCTTCCTTTCATGTCCCTGACCTCACGCCAGTTGGATGCGGGTACCTTATCTCCGGCCTGCAGGCCCAACACTGTCCGCCGTCCCTCCGTAGTCACTCCGATGGACACAAAAACAGGGACCTTCTCGACCGAACCCTTAACTCCTCATGGAGAAATTGGTTCCATTCACAGAGATGTACTTGATCGGCTCTTTGGACAGATCGCCTTCGCGCCAGGCCTCAACGGCCTCAGTTGGTTGCTGACCTTGCTCACTTCGGCGGCGGAGACCTCTTCACCGACGCCTTTTAGGGTGAGATCCCGGGGGTAGGAGCCATTGGGGTGATTGGACTTACCTTTCACTTCATTGCGAGACACTGGAGGCTACTTAACCATTTAACTCAAACGGTCAAAAAAAGGAGGAAACGTCGATGGAACCTGAATGGCTGAAGTATGCTACTGGCTTTGGTATGTGGTTTATCGGATGCTTAACTGCCGGCAACGCGTTACTCCTCTCGTTCATAGTTTATAAGAAGGCGTATCGCTATGGCCGCAAAATGGGTTTGAAAGAACATAACATTCGGGAATCGGTCAAGGCATCTTTGATTACCGCGCTCGGCCCTTCTATGGGGATTTTTGTGGGAATGACCGTTTTAGTCATCGCGATGGGGGGAGCGGTGGCCTTCATTCGTGAATCCGCCGGCGTGGGCTCGATCATGTTTGAGTTGATCTCATCCCGGTCCGGAGCAGAAGCTGCGGGCGTGCAACTGACCCGCGAGGGGATGACTGCCATGGGTCTATCGACGATCCTGTGGACTATGGCTACCGGATCGGTTGCTTGGGTGCTCGTCGGTGGGGTTTTCACCCGCTGGTTGCCCAAGTTGAGAGATTTAATGGGTCAGGGAAACCCAAAGCAGATGGCTGTGATCTCGGCAGCGATCATGCTGGCAGCGTTTGGCCGGCTCTTTATATCCGATGGAATCGTTCCTTTGGTAAAAAAGGGGACGGTTGCGCCCTTCGCTGGAGCAGTTGTCTCTCTGGTTGTCGGCATCGGATGGTTGCTCTGGGCGGATAAGCTCAAGAAACCGGAGATGAAGGAATATTTTCTGCTGGTTGCAATGATAGTGGGGATGGCCGTTGCTCAGGTGATACGCTGAAAGCTTAGAGCCTATGAAACTGCACATGAATCATGGAGGTAGGGAATGAATGAGAAAGCTGAGAAATATCATGGCATGAGCTCGCTGCCGGACGAACAAAAGGAAGCAATCATTAAAAATGAATACGGTTCCGAGATACATACCTGGGGCTTGACCTTGAGCTTGATCCATGCACTGATCATCTTCCTGCCCGCGCTGTTCCTATTCTTTGTGTATGATTTGTTCCCCGGCTGGGCAACCATAGGAAAGGCCTTTGCCTCCACAGCCGCAGTCGTTGGTCCCTACTGGTTTATAGAGCCGGTTTCATATTTCTTGGTCCTGGGGATTGGAGGAACCTACATTTCATTTTTGGGAGGAAATATCTCCAACATGCGGCTGCCCGTCTCAGCGGTAGCGCAGGAAGTGGCAGGTGTACGTGAGGGATCTCCGGAGGGTGAAATCATCGGAGCCATTGGGATCTCTGTCTCTCAGGTGATACTGACGGTTGCCGTGCTGGCAGGTGCCGTGCTGGTGACCTTAATCATCGATATCCTCCCCAAAAGCGTCACCGGCGCTTTCGATTTCCTTCTGCCGTGTTTGTGGGGGGCCATCTTTGGCCAGTTTGCCATTCGGGGGCTGCCATATGCTATCATTGCCCTGATAGTTGGCATACCGATGGTACTGTTTTCGGGTATTCCAGCTTGGACCCAAATTCCCATCATGGTGTTTGGGCTTGCCATTCTGTCCCTCGTTCTGTTCAAGAAGGGGATCTGGATGCCGAACTAACAACTGACCCTTCTCGTCTCACGAGGTTGGCATTCCCACGGGTGTCATCCGGATAGAAATTCGGTGTCGGATTCCAGAGAACATGTTAATGCCGAGCCCTGAGACAGCCCTGAGACAACCGCTGGTTTCAGTTAAGTTCCACTAGATGAGCTGCGAATTCATGGATTGTTTTCCTGGGCATGGGTCCCATTGTCTATCAAACGTCGCGGCTTTCGTTAAGCCGGAGGAGGTGGCGTAATTAACTCGATCTTGGCTGAGGTATCCAAAACGATGAATCAAATGATGGCTTGGCGCCATCATCTACATAAAAACCCTGAAACGGCGTTTGGAGAAATAAAAACTGCGGAATTTGTTGCGCTGCTGCTCGAATCGTGGGGATATGAGGTTTGTACCGGAGTCGGAAAAACTGGAGTAGTAGCATCACTCAGGTCCGGACAAGGTCGTAAAGCCATCGGTTTGCGGGCGGATATGGATGCGCTGCCGGTCTCCGAACAAGTTGAAAGTGAATACAAAAGCCGAATTGCCGGGAAGATGCATGCCTGCGGTCATGATGGCCACATCGCTATGCTGCTGGGGGCCGCCCAGTACCTATCCGAAAAGAGAGACTTTAATGGAACGGTGCGGCTGATTTTCCAACCTGCCGAGGAGATCATGGGCGGCGCCCCGGCCATGATCAAGGATAGGTTTTTCGAGCGCTTCCCGGTAGACGCCATTTTTGGCTTACACAACATGCCCGGAGTAGAACAGGGAAAGCTTTACTTCAGGTCCGGCCCGATGATGGCCGCTGTGGATAACTGGGAAGTTGAGCTGACCGGCAGAGGCAGCCATGGCTCCGTGCCGGAAAAGAGCCTCGACCCAATCGTTGCCGGATCATCACTGGTGATGGCGCTGCAGACGATTGTGTCCAGGAACGTGGCCCCCCTGCAGTCCGCTGTTGTCTCCGTGGGAGCCTTTCTCGCGGGTGAGGCCGCTAACGTGATCCCGCAAAGCGCGATTTTGCGTCTGAGTATCCGAAGCAGCACGCAAACCACCCGCGACCTGGTATTGAACAGGGTCAAAGCAGTTATTGCCGCACAAGCTCAATCGTTTGGAGTGAGCTACGAGGTTCGGGAAGGTCCTCCTGGCGCCATACTCGTTAATGATGCTGTCCAGACAGCGTTTGCTGCCCAAGTGGCGAAAGATCTGCTTGGAGAAGATCAGGTATCGACAGAGGGGGCCACTTACATGGGCAGTGAAGATTTTGCGGTTTTCACCGAGCAAAAACCTGGCACTTACTGCATCATAGGAAACGGTGACACCCCGATGGTTCACAACCCAACGTATGTGTTTGAAGACAAGAACCTCACTATTGGATGCGCCTATTGGATCGCGTTAACTGAGGCCTTCTTAAAATAACCATCTGCGGCGCATTTTAGGTGAGCTGCAAGTAGCGTGCTTATGAGAGCCAGGGAGTTCTTTAGGGCAAGGGTTATGTAAATACCTTTCACAGAAGCTTCCGAATAGCGTCCGAGACCGAAAATCCATACTCCCATGAGAGGGCTGTGCGCTGTAAGGTCCTGGTGTGGGTGTACGAACGTATCCCTGCAGCAGCTAATTGTAGGCTGCATGCAAGGGAGACTTGCCGAAGGTCAGCTTAACCGATGATGTAAACGGTAACGGGCCTACACCGTCAAAATAGAATGACGACCTTGGGCGGGTCCGACTCATCGTGACATGCCATAGAAGCAAAAAGTCTGGCGCAAATCAGTATGCCTGGTCAAAGCAAACCCGTGATTCTTGCGGCCGAAGACGATCAGGATGATCGATTGCTCTTTGAGGAGACTATGGCGCCTTTCATGGGCTTTCTGGATCTCCGATTTGCAGAAGACGGAGAGAAATTGATGGAGTATTTGCATTCTGCGACCCGAGGGAAGAACCCTGAAATCCCCTTGCCCCAACTGATTATCCTGAATTTGAATATGCCCAGGAAAAACGGCTGCCAGGCCCTGATAGAAATAAATGACGACCCCAAGCTCAAGCACATCCCTGTTGTCGTTTTGACGACCTCTTCCATAGAGGAAGAGAAACGTTTCTGTATCGAAGCAGGCGCCAGAGCCTTTTTTACGAAACCAAACGCTTTTCCCGAGCTCCAATCGGCCGTCAGGAGTATCGTCGAAGAATGGTTTCCGCTTCCATCCTAAAGACGCAAACTCATAGGAGTCGCCCTTGACCCTCCTGAAGGATCTTATACGGGTTTTCCTGTATTCGGAGCCCCCTTGTTCGATTGAGACTTCCCGCCACCGGGCTGATTATGTTAAGCCTCTGCACAAACGAGCAATGCGACGCCAGCCCCTCCTTCGGTCTCTGCATCTCGGAGAAACTCCTCTGTGATAGGGAGACCGTCCCTATACGGCCCCATCGTCTGATGCGTTTGGACGCTCTCCAATTTCTTCACACTCCTCCGCCTCCATCCATCAGACGTGGGGCACCCGCCTGTACTTCCGCCCCAACGGAATCAAGCTTGCCAATTCCGCCGCTCGCATGGGCGACCTGTCGGAAAGGCCGACCTGTTATGGCATCACGCACAGAAGGGCCACTCCCTGCGACGGTACGGAGCATACCTGCCCCCTGCAGGAAGTCAAGAAGACCGGGAAGCCCGTTTCGGTCGAGCATATCCACTACGATAAAGAAGGGAACGCGAGGAACGTTGAAGTCAGCGCCTACCCGATCCTCGATGAAGAAGGAAACGTCGTCCGCATGATTGAATATATGCTGGACATTACCGAGCGCAGGAGGCTTGAAAAGGAACTGGAAGGCTATGCCGAGAGGGTGAAGCTCTTTGCATACTCCGTATCCCATGATCTCAAGAACCCGATCATGGCAATACACGGACTGACAAGACTCCTCTGCAAGAGGGAAGGCGAAACTCTGAACGACACTACGCGGGCGTACTGCAACCGGATCCTGAAGACGTCCCAACAGGCTTTGACCCTGATAGAAGAGATCAACGCCTTCATCCGGGCGAAGAAAGCGGTTCTCAATCTGGAACCGTTCCCGCCGAAAGAGGTCTTTGCGCAGGTGAAGACCGAATTCCGGGACTCTATGGCCGGCCGCGGCATAAGATGGTCGGAGCCGGCAAACGTACCTGAGATCAAAGCGGACAAGACGTCCATGATCAGAGTCTTCAGGAATCTCGTCGATAACGCGCTGAAGTACGGCGGCAAAGACATGCGGGAGATCAAAGTCGAATACAAGGAGGAGGAAGGCCTGCACCTCTTTTCCATATACAACGACGGCGCGGGCATTGACAGACAAAATTCAGAGAAGATCTTCGAGACGTTTCAGCGAAGCGACAAGTCCGGCGGAGTGGAAAGCACGGGCTTGGGGCTCTCCATTGTCAGGGAGATAGCGGAAAAGCACGGGGGAAGGGCCTGGGTTGAAAGCGAGGGTGGGAAGGGGGTGACTTTCTATGTATCGATCTCGAGTCGCCTGGGGTAAGAGCCGGAGTGAGAATCGGGATCGGTTCTTTCAACCGTTCATTGCCATGGCCACATCGTCCCCACGCTCCGGCGCCTCACCCCCTCACAGCGGGAGCCACTTCCTGACGATCGCGCCTACGGCAGATACCAGTTCCTCGAAGCTTGCGGGCTTTGTGACAAACCCTTCCGCGCCCGCCTCCCTGCAGAGGCAAATGTCCTCCTCCATCGAGGAGGTGGTCCAGATCACTACCGGGATATGTTTCAATTCATCGTCCTGCTTGATTTCCACAAACCGATTCTATTTCTCTCCTTGTCGTACGGGCAGGGTGACGACAAAGGTGGATCCTTTCCCCGGCGCGCTCCTGGCCCTGATGCTGCCCCCATGGCGCTCAGCCACCCTCGCGCAAATGGCGAGCCCCATCCCTATGCCGTCGTATTCGGCTCTTCCATGGAGACGCTGGAAGGGCTTGAAAATTCGATCCATGTATTTCTCGTCAAAGCCGATGCCGTTATCCTCTATGTATATTTCGTACTCCCGCCTGGGAGAGATTTCATTCCGTGCATAGATTCTCACCCTGGGCTCTTCCCCGTTCTTGCGGAACTTCAAGGCATTCCCGATGAGATTCTGAAAGAGCTGTCGAATTTGTCCGGTATCGGCCTCGATCACAGGCAGGTTCCCCACCTCGACGGTCGCCTCTGAATCCCGGATCTGGATTTCCAGGTCCGCTAAAACCTCCTGCACAATCTGCTGCAGCTGAACGGGTCCGAAGGGTTGGGCCTTGGAAATCAGCCTTGAGTATGCCAAGAGCGATTGGAGGATCTGTTTCATCCTCCCGGCCGTCTCCCGCATCCGGTTCAGGTAGTCGCGACCTTCCTCCACGATCGAATCGCCGCATCTGCATGTGAGAAGATCGGCAAACGTCTGGATCTTCCTCAATGGCTCCTGGAGATCGTGAGAGGCGACAAAGGCGAAGCTCTCCAGCTCCCGGTTGCTGAACTCGAGCTTCCTGACATAGGAGGCGATCTTCGCCTCGGCCGCTTTGCGCTCCGTGATGTCCATCACCACCGCGCATGCCACGATGATGTCGTCCAGCCGGAGGGGGCGGATGGAAAAATGGACAGGGACTTGCGTCCCTCCCGCTATGGCCAGGGAAACCTCACCCGTTCCGAGGTCCTTCTTGCCTCGTTCGAAGATCTCCCGAAGACGCTCCTTATCGCCCCCACAGACCCAATGGAAGATGGAGGTACCCGGGATCCTCTCGCTCGGGCCTTTGACGATCTCCGCAAACCGCCGGTTGCAAAAGTAGATGGTTCCTTCGGCCGTGAGGGACAGGGCCCCCTCGTTCATGGTCTCGATAAAGACCCTGTATGGCTCGTCCGCGCTCTTGAGGGTATAGATCCTCTCCCCGTCCCTCCCCGAGATCAGGAGCGCATCCACCTCCCCTTCACGTATGGCGCGGAGGGTCTCCTCCGCCTCCTCGGCGCGGCTGCGCCAGGTCTCTATTTCGCGCAACAACCGGGGTTGATATTTCATGAGCCACGAACCCTCAACGTCTATTTCTTCCTGAGATCCAATCCCAGGAGGATCTTTTCGGAATCCGAGAGATCCCCGATGAACTTTCTCAATGGCGATGGGAGCATCTTGATGAGCGTAGGGATCGCAACGATCTGGTCCCCCTTGGCGAGGGAGGGCTGCTGGTACACGTCGATGATCTCCAGTTCGTAATTGTCCGGAAGATGCTCCTCGCAGATCTTCCTGATGTTTTCAATGGCCCGGATGCTTCGGCGGGTGGTTCCTGTAACATAGAGACGCAACAGATGCTTTTCCCGCTTCTTCTTTGCGATAGCCTTTTCGTACTTCTCGGTGGAGACTCCCGTCTTTCGTTTTGCCATAAGTGTCCTTTTTGCGCTGAATACCTATTTCAGGTGGAACTTAGCGCGGGAGGAGATCGAGGCCCACGAGCACTCGTTCCTCGTTTGAGAGATCGCCGATGATCTTTCTCACGGGCTCCGGGAGCTTTCTCACCAGCGTGGGGATGGCCAGGATCTGGTCGCCGGAGGCAAGTTTGGGGTTTTCTATAAGATCGATCACCTCGATGCGATACTTGCCCTTGAGGTTCTCCTCGCAAATCCTTTTGAGGTTGGAAAATGCCGTGATCGATTTGGGCGTCTGCCCCGCCACATAAAGCCTCAACTCCCAGAACTCCGATTCCCGTTTCCGCTCCCTTTCCTTTGCTGCCGACTCGGGCCTTGCGGATTTCCTTCTTGCGGATTGCAGCCGTGCTCTCTCCTTCATCATATCCCCTCTCAATCGGGTGTTGTTCACCCTGTTGTTGCATTACCCGGCAGTGTTTGCGCGCGGCTGCTTTCTTGGCCCTCTTCTCAGTCATTCTTCTGTCCCTTCGGGCTTGTCCGCCTTGCGGAGCCGCGACATCCTGTCGCGAAACTCCAGAATCTTTTCTTCCCTGGTCTTCTCCTGCCGGTCGATCTTTCGGATTTCCTCCTCCTCCGCTTCCAACTGAGCCCGAATGGCCGCTATCTGCGACTCCGCAACCGCCCGTTTTCGTTCGAGCTCGCGCCTCTTCCGCTCGTGCTCCTGACGTCTTTCACTCTCTGCAGCCTTCTCGGCCGCCTCCTGAGCGGCCCGCGCTGCGCCGGCCAGGACCCCCGCCGGTCCGATGTAGACGTCTTCGAGCCTGATCCCCTCCCCGGTAATCCGGAATTCCCGTATCTGGTTGGAGTTTGCGGCCCCCCGTGCCTTCAGCACCATAATTCCGCGGTTTCGCTCCCCCGAGCTTTCAATGTCCCGAACAACCATCCATACGTCCATCAGGGAGGAGATGCCCACTTCCGACTGCTCGATCTCCCGGCCGCCCCTGGTGAGGCTGTTAAAAAGAGTGGTGATCTGCTTTGCCTTGAAAAAGTCGATCATCCGCGTGAGCATGGACCGCACCTCGGTCTCTCTCCCCGCCCGGATGAAGTTGGTGATGGGGTCGACGATCACGACGGAGGGTTTGAACTCCTCGACCGCCTTGTGCATCATCGTGAGATGCATCTCCAGCCCGAATGTGTCCGGCCGCCCCGCTGTGAACCTGAGGAGTCCCTTGTCAACATAAGGCTGCAGACGGATTCCGATCGACTCCATGTTTCGGACGATCTGCGCCTGGCTCTCCTCGTAGGCGAAATAGAGGCACCGCTCCCCGCGCTCGACGGTCGCCTTGGCGAAGGTGCAGGCAAGGCTGGTCTTCCCCGTACCCGCCGTGCCGGAGAGAAGAACCGAGCTCCCGCGGTAGAACCCCTTTCCCTCGAGCATGGCATCCAGGCGCGCAATGCCCGATGAGATGAATTCCCGCGAAACGTCGTAGCCCAAACCCACGGACGTGATCGGCAGCACGGAGAGGCCTTTATCCCCGATCAGGAAGGGGTATTCGTTCGTGCCATGAGACGAGCCGCGGTACTTGGCCACTCGCAGCCGCCTGGTCGAAATCTGCTCCTGGACCCGGTGATCGAGTAGGACCACGCAGTCGGCCACGTACTCTTCCAGACCGTGGCGGGTAATGCCGTCCCTGCCGCGCTCCGCCGTGACGATGGTCGTGAGCTCCCGCTCCTTCAGCCACCGGAAGAGTCTCCGGAGCTCCGCCCGAAGGATGGCCTCGTTCGGGAGACCGGAAAAGAGCACTTCGACGGTATCCAGAACAACCCGTTTCGCCTTCACCTGATCGATGGCATAGGCCAGCCGTACGAACAACCCGTCCAGGTCGAACTCTCCGGTCTCCTGGATCTCGCTTCTCTCGATGTGAACATGGTCGATCGCCATCTTCTTGCCCTCGACCAAGTCCCGGATGTCGAACATGGATTGCGTGTTCTTCATCAGGTCCTTCGCCGTCTCTTCAAAGGCGACAAAGACGCCTGGTTCCCCATATTCGCGTGCGCCGCGCACGATAAATTCCATTCCCATCAGCGTCTTTCCCGCGCCGGCCGACCCTGCCACCAGTGTAGGCCTCCCCCTGGGGAGACCGCCGCCTGTGATCTCATCGAATCCCTGGATGCCGGTGGGAGATTTCTCAAGAACATCCTCATTATTAGGAGATAGTGCCCCCTTGCCCATCGCTCACGTGTCCCTTCTGTGGAGTCATTTGCGGAAGTGCCGGAAAAATCCCAGTATAGCTCATAAGAGCCCGGTTTCAATGAATTGGTTGGTAAGTTATTGAATTGTGGGTTTAATCTCTCCGGGGCTTCTACCCGTTCCCGATCGGGATCGTCCTGGCGGTCTCACATCGATCACCAGACATTTTGGGGAAAACGGTGGGCGGCAGCGTTCGCCTCCGGAGAGGGCCTGCATCGGCGGTGACCGGAGTGAACGCTCTCATTCACCTGTTAACGGGATCTGCAAATATGTGTTCCCGAACCCGAGAAGCCCCAAATGGCCGATGAGCAACAACGGTGTACTTTCTGCCCTGCGGCGTATGGGTTTTGAAAGGAGGAAATGACCGGACATGGGTTTCGGGCCACGGCTCGAACCATTCTTGACAAAATTTTACAGTTCAGATCCAGTACTTGATCTTATCCCAGAACTCCTTATCATGATCCTTCCAGTCAGGACCGAACATCTTGTCGTAGAACTTCCCCCATCTCTCCAGCCAGTTGGACCATAAATGGCTCCCTTCTGCCTTTTTTTTGAGGACCTCGCTCAGAAAAAGGGGGAGCTCGGTCAGCTTTTCTTTCGGCAGATAGGAGGCTGCCCCGCCCTTGAACGATTTCACAATGTTGTCCGGGCTTAACGCGTGCGCGGTCAGCATCACAGCGATCACGCTTCCCCTATTTGCCAGTTCGAGCAAGGCATACCCATCCACCCCCATGATGTCCAGGACGGCCAAGTCGAACCGCTCCTGTTCCAGGAGTCGCTTGGCGTCGGAAAAGCTGGCGGCGCCCCGGACTTCACACATGGTGAGAAGGGCTTCCACCATATGCGCCACATCCGGCTCGTCATCGACCACCAGCACCCTTTTCCCTTCCAGAATATCTACTCCCATAATCGCTCCTGCTGACGTTCAATAAGTGAATATGTCTTCACGTATAGCCCGACAGAAAACTTCGGATTGATTCCAGGGCATTCTTGGCTGTCGCACGGGCCTCCTACAAGACAGACTGGTTGTGAACCGGGCACGAAGACGAAACGACTGCGGCCAGAGACAGTTTGAAAACGATTTCTATAGAGGTATATTACCGTGTCTCTTGGTCGTCTGGTCTTTCTTCTTAGTGGCAAGAAAGCCAAGCCCCTGAATCAGGGCTTTCCTGGTGTCCTTCGGCTCCAGCACATCATCTACTCCCCAGTTGGCAGACACTTCCCTCATTGGATTGGAGTACTTCTCGGTAAATTCTTCGACACGTTTTCTTCTTGCCTCTTCAGGATTGCTCGAATCTCTGATTTCATCGGCAAAATAGAGCTCCACGGATGCCTCTGCCCCTAAGATCCCGGCCTCGGCGATGGGCCAGTAAAAAACCATATCGGTCCCAAACCCGGGCATCACGCCCATGGCGAGGTTTCCTCCCCCGTAGCACTTTCTCAGGACCACCGCAATTCTCGGAACCGATGCCTCACAAAGGGCGTACAGTACCTTTGCACCGTGTCTTATTATTCCCTTATGCTCTTGAGCTGTTCCCGGCAAGTAGGCGGGGGTGTCGACCAGCATGATCAGCGGTATGTTGAAGCAGTCACAAAACCTCATAAAACGGCTCTGTTTATCCGAGCTATCGACCGTCAAGCACCCGGCTCGAACCATCGGCTGATTAGCGACAATGCCCACAACGTTCTTATCGAGACGGCCGAATCCTGTTATGACCTCCGAGGCGAATTCCTTTTTTATTTCAAAAAACCTTCCCTTGTCCAAGATGGAGTGGATCACCCTGTGCATGTCATATGACCTGTTCGGTATGGCAGGGACGATCTCTTCAAGCTCGCTATTCAACCTGTCGGGAGTGTCGGCCATGTCGATCACAGGGGGTTTTTCATTAGCATTGGATGGAAGATAACCGACCAACTCCTTGATATTATCCAGACATTCTTGATCACTCTTGAAGCGGCCATCTGCGACGCCGCTCACCCTGCAGTGAATCGCAGCGCCGCCCAGATCCTCATGGCTCACTTCCTCGCCGATTACCGTTTTCACCATTGCGGGCCCGGTTATGAACATGTGGCTCTTCTTGTCCACCATAAAGATGAAATCGTTTAGGGCGGGAGAATAGACCGCCAGCCCGGCGCATGTCCCCATGATGGCCGAGATCTGTGGTATGAGACCTGAAGCGCGGGTATTCGGGTAGAAGATGGAGGCGCCGGACTTTTCCATCAAATCGCCGTGTACCGACCTTCCCTCTGCAAGGTTTGGGAGCCTTGCTCCCGGGGAGTCATGCAGTCCGATCAAGGGCACGCCCATCTCCAGCGCACGATCAACAGTCTTGTACATCTTGTATCCATGGAACGCGCCGACCGAACCGCCTCGCACCGTCGCATCCTGCGAATATACGCAGACTCTCCGGCCCCCTATAAGGCCATGCCCGCAAACGATGCCGTCACCTGGCGCATTCTCGGTGTGGTTCAGGAGCATGTTGAATTCAACAAAGCTGCCGTCATCCAGGAGATAATCTATCCTTTCCCGTGCGGTAAGCTTCCCTTTTGAATGGTGGGAAGCGATCTTTGATTCACCTCCTCCGCTCATTGACTTTTCTTTTATCTCACGGAGTTGATTGATCCTTGATTGGATTGTAATTTTCATAATCATCAGTCCTTTCGTGCCGACCTTGCTCTGGAATCCGGATATTGATCAGTCGGGGCGGGGAGATGCGCACTCCAGAGGAGGATCAACCTGGGCAGGGTCATTTTATCTACAAAGGAGGAAGTCACTTCCCTTTGTCCAATTCCCTCAGCACCACCTTCAATGCCCTCATCACATGCTCCTTAACCAACCCTTCGACGGAATCCTGGTTCCTCTCTGCAATCGCTCTTATCATGGTTTCGTGGTCACGCAGTGAATCTTCGCGGTTACTCTTTTGAAGCAGGATGATCTTCCTGTAGCGGTATAGATAGTCGCCAAGGTTCTGAATGATATAATAGAGCTGCTCGCTCCCGCTTGCCCTGTACAAAGAATCATGAAATTTGGTATTCAGCTCAATAGCCTCATCGACATCGTCCTTTTCGAGAGCGATCCGCGATCTGTCAATGATCTGTTCCAATTTCCTCAGCGTCCCCTGGGTGATTTGTCTTGCAGCCAGGGAGGCGGCGTAGCTTTCCAGCACACTTCGAACACCGAAGATTTCTTCGATATCCCTGCGCGTCAATCTCCTTATTTCATATCCGCCGTACGAGAGCTTGCGTGTAAATCTCTCTTGCTCCAATCGTTCCAATGCATGCCTTATCGGAGTCCGGCTGACGCCGAGAGTCTTGACCAGTTCTCCTTCCCCGAGTCTTTGTTCGTCGGAAATATCTCCCCTCATGATTTTTCTTTTGAGGTAGGCATATATCAATTCACCGAGTGACTGAGTCGAGACCTGCTTTACGAATTGAAAATCCCTGACAATGTCCAGACCCTGATTTTCTATTTGATCCTGCTTCATTGTCCCCTGTCTGAAAGTGCTTCACATTTTTGCCGGCTTGAGCTTCCCTGCAAATGCCCTTGATAGGCTATTAGCACGGGAAAATAAAGCTTGACAAGCTCGTGAAGCGCTAATATATGTCACAACTGTATACAGTAGTTGGATGAAAATAATTTGTCAAGGCAATTTTTAATATGTAATAATGTTGTCAATTGCATTTATTTTAACCTTACACTGTATACAGTTCTGAGCATTAAACAAACAACAACACTCAGTTTTCCATCGAACCGCAAGGGGGAAACTCCCCGATTTTTTGCTCAAAGGAGATCGCTGGGGGGCAGGATGTCAACAATGTCACAGAGACGGATAAGAGTTCTACTGGCCAAGCCGGGCTTGGATGGCCACGACCGCGGGGCCAAAGTGATCGCCCACGCCCTTAGAGATGCCGGAATGGAAGTGCTGTATACCGGCCTTCACCAGACCATTCCGAGCATTGTCAAGCAGGCGCTGCAGGAAGGTGTTGATGTTATCGGGCTGTCCATCATGTCGGGCGCCCACGTTCCCATTTGCAGAAAGCTGATGGATCTGGTCGCAAAGGAAGGGCTCGACGATATCTTAGTGATGGTAGGCGGGGTAATTCCCAACAAGGACACCGCTACTCTTAGGGAACTCGGCGTCAAGGGAGTCTTCCCGGGAGGCACGCGATTTGAGGAGATCACGACCTTCATCGAAGAAAACGTGAGGCACTGAGCTCTGATCATTAATCATCGAGCACCGACCGATGCTCGATGACAAACGAAAGAGGTTTGTCATGGGGGTAGCGACTTATATCAAGGATGAAAAGGATGCGATAAAGAAGGTCGTCTTGCAGTCCGGCATAACGATCAAGCCGGTCTATACACCGGAGGATCTTGAAAGGATAGGGTTTGATTATAAGAGCGACCTGGCAAACCCGGGAGAGTTTCCATTCACCAGGGGGATCCATCCATCGGGATACCGGACTCGAAACTGGACAACCCGTCAGTACAGTGGATTCGGAACACCCGAGGAGACCAATCAGCGTTTTAAGCTTTTGATCGGGAACGGCCAGACCGGCCTGAACGTTGCATTCGACCTCCCCACCCAGATGGGCTACGACTCGGACGATCCCATGTCAGAGGGTGAAGTCGGGCGGGTGGGAATGGCTGTCGATTCTCTGAAGGACTTTGAAATTGCATTCGAGGACATTGATCTTAACAGGATCGGATCCAGCCTTACCATCAATGCTATTGCCTCTGTGATGCTGGCTATGTACCAGGCGATGGCTGAGAAGTTCGGGTACCAGAAGGAAATGATCCTGGCGACGCCACAGAACGACATCCTTAAGGAGATGATAGGAAGAGGAGCCTGGATCTATCCGGTGGAGCCTGGGGTCAGACTGGTTGGCGATACCATTGAATATGCGATGAAGGAATTGCCTAAGTGCAGTCCTGTTTCGATCAGCGGCTATCACATCAGGGAATCCGGTTGCACGCCGGCCCAAGAGATCGCCTACGCGTTTATGATCGCTTTCGCCTATATCGATGACGTGGTCGCAAGAGGGTACAAAGCCGACGAGTTCGTGGGGCAGTTTTCTTTCAATCTGAACATTTATGGAAACCTTTGGGAAAACGTGGCCAAGTTTCGCGCGGCGAGAAAACTTTGGGCGAAGCTGCTCAGGGAAAGGTACGCGGTGCAGGAGAAGAAGAATCTTTTCCTGCGAGGCATGTTCGGGGGCGGGGGGTCCGGAATGACCAAGCAGCAGCCCGAAAACAACATTATGCGAGGAGCTTACTATGCCCTCACCGCAGCTCTCTCAGGAGCCCAGACCAGCGGGTTGTGCTCCTTTGACGAGGCCTACACGATTCCAACCGAACGGGCGGCTCTTCTGTCGCTTAGAACGTATCAAATACTAATGGATGAGATAGGCCTCAGGGATACGGTGGATCCCCTGGGAGGCTCATACTTCATAGAAACTCTGACTAAAGAGATGGAAGAGAAGATCCTTGAAGAGATGGAGCGCATCGAAAAGATCGGCGGCATGGTGGCCGCCGTTTCTTCGGGATACGCACAAAGGGAGGTTGCCCGGCAAGCCTATGAATTCGAGAGGGCGATTCAGAAGGGCGAGATCACAAAAGTCGGTGTCAACAAATACAACGAAGGTGTGGACATGGAGGTTGAGCTCCATGAGTACAATGAGGAATGGGCTCGGCTTCAGATCGAGCGGGTCAGAGAATTGAGGAAAAGCAGAGACAACAAAACCGTCGATCTATGTTTGAAAGAATTGAGGACTGCGGCGAGAGAAAAGAAAAATGTGATGCCTTTTCTCGTGGGATGTTGCAGGGCCTACGCAACTGTAGGGGAAATGGCGGGAATTTTCAGGGAAGTGTTCGGAGATCATCGGGAACCAAACATTTTTTGAGCGATGCAAGGTCATTCAATCCGTGAAAGGCGTTCTGGTTATATGAATATCGGAGATTGGATAAGGAAGTGGAGTTTTATCACTCCAGGGAAAATTGCCATTGTCGATGACGGCAGGGAGTTCAGTTACAGGGAACTCAACGAGAGAACAAACAGGGTTGCCGACTATCTTCTGAAAAGGGGCATAAACAAAGGAGATAGAATCGCCGCACTCTCTTACAATTGTCATGAATTCATTGAGATATACTTTGCGGCGGCAAAAATAGGCGCCATATTCGTTCCACTGAACTGGAGAATGGCCCCGGATGAACTCACGTATGTCCTGAATGACTGTACTCCCGTCCTCCTTTTCTTCTCCGGGGAGTTCTCGGATACCTGTCTGCAGCTGAAGGATAGGGTTGAACATGTAAAGCATTATGTGACGCTCGGACGGGAACCCTTCTCAGGGGCGGAGAAGTTTGAGGACATAGGGAGCTTTCCATCCACGGAACCGGCGGGAATCCAGGAGACCGAATTTGAGGACCCGCACATCATCCTGTATACCTCCGGAACCACCGGTTTTCCAAAAGGCGCCATTCTGTCCATCAGGAAAACATTCTTTAATGCGCTCAACGCCAATATCTTCTTCGACCTCACGCCGGAAGATGTGTTTCTGGTCTCGAGGCCGCTGTTCCATTCCGGAGGCTTGTTAATCGATTCCACGCCCGCCTTCTATAGGGGGGCCACGGTGATCTACAAAAAGAGATTCGGCCGGCAGGAGTTTTTGGACACGGTCGAGAAGTACCACGTCACTGTTGCCGAGCCGGCCGCGACTTTCCTCAACTTCCTGCTCAAGGAATGCGATCTGGATAGATTCAATCTGAAATCCCTGAAATCCTTCTTTACCGGGGGCGAGAGGGTCCCTGAAACCCTGTTGAAGGAATATCACCAAAGAGGCTACCCGCTGAGCCAGCTCTTCGGAATGACGGAGACGTCCACTCTCACGTGGCTGCCGACGAAAGACGCCATCAAAAAGGCCGGCTCTGTGGGCAAACCTGTTTTCCACGGAGAGGTGGAGATCGTAGACAAGGAAGGGCGACCTGTGGCCCCGGGGGAAATAGGCGAGATGAGGGTGAGGGGCCCGTTCCTGATGTCCGGTTACTGGAACAAGCCCGACCAGACCAGAGAGACAATCAGGAAGGGATGGTTCTACACCGGGGACCTGGCGAAAGTCGATGAAGAGGGGTTCATGTACATGGTCGACAGGGCCAAAGACATGTACATAAGCGGCGGAGAAAACATCCATCCAACCGAAATAGAGAAGCTGCTTCTGACCAATCCGAAGATATTCGACGCAGCCGTGTACGGCGTCCCTGACGAGAAATGGGGACAGGTGGGCAGGGCCTCGATCGTGCTGAAAGACGGGGATGAGATGACCTTCGACGAAATGGCGGGGTTCCTTCGGGGCAAGATAGGAGCTTTCAAGATCCCGCAATCCGTCGAATTTGTCGCCGAGCTTCCCAGAACAGCCTCGGGGAAGATAAAGAGGTATTTACTGGCTGGAAGAGCGGTTCGACACGAAGCCCTTCGCCGGACGTAATATCGTTCCGACACAGCCTAAATAAAGAAAAAAGGAGCAGGGCCATCATGAAGTTAAACGGAAAGGTTGCACTCATCACAGGAGCGGGCTCCGGCTTTGGAAGGGCAACGGCGCTTCTTTTCGCCAAGGAGGGCGCCAAGATTGTGATCGTGGACAGAAACCTGGAAGGCGCCAAGGAGACTGCGGAGATTATAAGGCGGCAGGACGGCGAAGCGATCGCCGTGAAAGCGGATGTTTCAAAGGCCCAGGAATGCGCGGCGATGGTGGAGAGCGCCGTGGCCGAGTTCGGCAAGCTGGATATTCTCCACAACAATGCGGGAATAGCGCAGGTCATGACCCCTCTCGTGGACATCGATGAAGAGGTGTGGGACAGGGTCATGAACGTGAATTTGAAATCGGTCTTTTTGGGTTCAAAAGCGGCGATCCCTGTCCTGAAAAAGCAGGGAGGGGGCGCGATCATCAACACGTCCTCGGTGGGGGCGGTGAGGGCCAGGCCCGGCGCGGGCGCATACGCGGTCGCAAAAGCCGGGGTGACTCATCTCACGCGGTTGATGGCGGTTGAGTTGGCCCCTCTCAAGATCAGGGTCAACTCTATAAGTCCGGTAATATCGGAAACCCCCCTGGGGTTGGATCTCCTGCCCGATCAGTTGAAATCGGATATGGCGGCAACCCGCAAGACCTTTCTGTCCACAATACCCATCGGAAGAATGGCTGTGCCTGAAGACATCGCCAATGCCGCTCTATTTCTCGCCATGGATGAATCCTCCATGATAACCGGCGTAGATTTGCTCGTAGACGGCGGAAGGGCGATATAGCTTCGCAGGGCGAGCCGCTCTGGAAGCAAAGAAAGGAGGGAAATCCATGAGACTCTCGAAAAAGGTAGCGCTGATTACCGGAGCAGGATCCGGCATGGGGCGGGCGAGCGCCCTTCTCTTCTCGCAGGAAGGGGCGAAGATCGCCGTAGCGGATATAGATGAAAAAGGCGCCGAGGAGAGCGTTGCAATGATCCGGGAGAAGGGCGGCGATGCGGTCTCCGTCAAGGCGGATGTATCGAACGCAAGCGATGTGGCGGGCATGATCGACATGGCCATCGGAACCTTCGGCAGACTCGATATTCTCTTCAACAACGCAGGGTATCCTATGGTTCCGACCCCCCTGGAAAACGTAGACGAAGCGCTATGGGACAAGATCATGGCTGTAAACGTAAAGGGGATATTTCTCGCCTGCAGGCATGCCCTTCCAATCATGAGGAGACAAGGATCCGGGGTCATCATCAATACGGCTTCGATCAGCGGTGTACGCCCCCGTCCAGGCCAGGCCCCATATGCCGCGTCCAAGGCCGCCGTCATCCTTCTAACCAAGGCGCTTGCCGTTGAGTTAGCGCCATTCAACATACGAGTAAACTGCATAAATCCCACGGCGACGGAGACGCCAATGCTTCCCAAGCTCGGCGCCACGGAATCGACCAGGAAGAATATTGTCTCTACGATTCCGATGGGCAGGATGGCGCTACCCGAAGATATCGCATATGCAGCTTTGTACCTGGCGTCGGACGAGTCTTCCATGGTTACCGGAAGCGCCATTGATGTTGATGGAGGTCGTGGAGTGTGAGTGGTAACGGCTCTGATCTTATTTAAGTGAAACGTCTTGGAAAAGCGTAATAAGCACCTGTGAACATCCAGGGCTCAATGGATTCTTGGTCTCTACAAATAGGGGAGGAGAATTATGAAAATCAAGAGGAGAAGCTTAGGTGTAAACGGGGCTGTCGCGACATTGGCGCTGCTGTTGTTGCTCGGCTCATTCACACCGGTCGAGTCTGCGGAACCGAAGCCGATTGAGATGAAACTCGCCTTTCAGTATCCCAACGTTTCCACGATCGGCAGGGGTCTCGAATATTTTGCCAACAAGGTAAGCCAACAGACAGGCGGCCGGGTGAAAATCACTACCTTTCCGTCGGCCACGTTGCTTGCGCCGGACAAGGTTTATGAGGGAGTAGTGACAGGAATTGCGGAAATGGGCAATACCACACCCGCGTACACCGCCAAGCGTTTTCCGGCAAATGACGCCACTCTTCTGCCTCTGCCGATTAAGAGTGCCTGGACGCTCTCAATGGCTTCCCAGGATTGGTATGACAAATTCAAACCAAAGGAGTTCAAGGATACGCATCTTCTCTTCTATGTCAGCTGCGGTCCCTATGTATTGGCCTCGCGCGACAAGCCGATCCTGAAACCAGAGGACCTGAAGGGCATGAAGGTAAGAACTGCGGGACTCCAGGCAGGCGCCTTCGTCAAGGCGCTGGGAGGGACCCCGGTATCGATGCCAATGTCGGAAGTCTTCGAGGCGGCATCCAAAGGCATGATAGATGTTTTGCTGGTGCCCCTTGAGACGCTCAAGGCCTACAAACATGGAGATGTAACAAAGTACGTAACCATTCTTCCTGTAAGCTTTGCCAATCCAACGGTAACGGTAATGAATCTGAAGAAATGGAATTCCCTGCCCAAGGACATTCAGGAGGTATTCAACAAGGTCTGCAAGAACATGGCGGACATTACGGGGAAGGCATGGTGGTATGGTGACATTATTGGGGAAGAGTATTTCCTGAGCCTGGGCGGTGACAGGAAGATCATCGAGATCCCACATGCAGAAGCCTCGGAATGGTCGAAGCTGGTTCGACCGCTGACTGAAGAGTATATAAGGGAGAAGAAGAACCTCCCGGCCGCAGAGTATGTGAAGTACATTGAAGAACGGACCAAGTACTGGAACGATCGCCAGCCGGACAAGAAGGTGGTGGCGGAGTTTGTGGAGAAGGAGATAATGAAAGGCAATTGAAGGAATTGCCCTGAGTTGATTAAGCCCAAGTATCAAACCCGGCGGACTTGTAGGGGAGTACTGCATGACAGCCGAGAATGGCTTTGTAAGAGTTGTGAAGCGATGGTCATTGTGGTTCAACTTTGTCGCATATGCCGGATGCGCGCTCATGCTCTCTCTCTCGGTAGTTGACATAGTTGGAAGCAAAATCTTTTCTTGGCCTCTCCCGGGGGGTGCGGATGTGATCGGATTGATTGCGGTTCTGGTGGCTGCGTTACCGATCGCGGCGACCGAACTATCCGGTGGGCATGTCCGCCTGGATTTAGTGCTCGCGTTCCTGCCGAAAAAGATCAGGGTCGCTTTTCGGAGAATAGGCACTCTGCTCAGTCTTGTCCTTTTTTTGCTGATCGCCATCGCGTCGATGAAGTACGGTTTGAGCCTTCAGAACACCGGAGAGGCATCGATGACGGTGGCGATCCCCTTTTTCCCTTTCGTATATGCCATAGTACTTGCGTGTATTCCGACACTGCTGGTGCTCATCATCGAGCTGTTTGCATCAGAGAATGCGGAAAAGGAAGGCGACCAGATATGAGCATGATCGAAACCGGCATTGCGGGAATGATTCTCCTGCTCTTCTTTTTCATTGTCGGGATGCCGGTCTCCTTCGCATTTGCCCTGGCCGGGGTTCTGGGCTTCTGCTATGTGGGCGGCATTGAAGGGGGGCTCAGCGTCCTGGCCATCGAGACCTTCAGCAATTTTTCGAGCTATGGCCTAACGGTTATTCCCATGTTTGTATTCATGGGCTCCATCGCCTTCACCGGAGGAATAAGCGGTAAGCTCTTTGATTTTGGTTTCGCCCTTTTCGGGCGGATACGGGGAGGGCTCGCGTTGTCCAGTATCGTCGCCTGCTCTCTCTTTGCCGCTGTTTGCGGCTCAACTGCGGCAACGGCCGCGGCTATGGGAAAGGTGGCCATCCCTGAAATGAGGAGATACAAGTATGATGATGCCTTGGCCACCGGAACACTTGCCGCAGCGGGCAGCCTTGGAATACTCATTCCCCCCAGTTCGACGCTCATCATATATGCGATGTTGACGGAGCAGTCGGTCGGTAAGCTATTTATAGCCGGTGTCTTGCCCGGACTCCTACTGGCCCTCTTGTTTGCCCTGGCCGTCATCATATGGTGCTTCTACAACCCCAAGATAGCTCCGGCCGGCCCTGCAACCACCCTCAGACAGAAGCTCAAGGCATTCTCAGGGGTATTTGAGATGCTCATCCTGTTTTTCCTTGTCATGGGCGGTCTTTTCACCGGATGGTTCACGCCCACCCAAGCGGGAGCGGCCGGAGCGGCCAGCACCCTTCTTATAGTTCTCGTTCGGAGGAATCTTACGTGGCGAAAGCTCCTCGATGCCTTTGAGGATACTATAAGGACCAGTTGCATGATAATGGTCCTTATCGCAGGCGCTTTGATCTTCAGCCGGTTCCTTGCCGTGACCGGAATTCCGACCACCATATCGAAGTATGTAGGGGAACTTCCTCTCTCACCATTCACAATAATGGCGCTTATTGTGCTCTTTCACTTCATCGGGGGCACATTTATGGACAGCTTCGGTCTCATACTGCTTACCGTCCCCGTCCTTTATCCTACTATTGTTAAATTAGGTTTCGACCCTGTATGGTACGGCATCATCATCATATTGATTGTTGAGATGGGAGTGATCTCTCCGCCGGAGGGTTTGAATATGTGGGTTGTAAAGTCGATTGTCCCGGATGTTCCCTTAAGAACCATATTCAAAGGTGTAGTCCCTTTCTGTCTGGCATTGCTCCTCTGTGCGGCTCTGTTAATGGCATTTCCTGAGATCGCCACCTTTCTGCCAAGCTTTATGAGCTATTAGGAGAGAGCATGAACAACTTGCAGTGCCATATCCGAGCCCGCGTAATATGTGAGAGTGAATGGGGTTCCCCGCTGGGAAGTGGTTCAGGACCGACATTCCACTTATGAAGAAGTGAGATGTTCATAAAGAGCGGGGTCTCCGCCGACTTTAGGTAGAGGCATATGGAGGTCTCAGATGATATCGGAAGAACGTTCCGTCTACCGTGGCAGAATGCTCCGGGTCGATTTGACAAATAGACGGATTACATCAGAGGTGATCGACGAGTCCACACTAAGAAAGAGCGTGGGCGGAGCAAGCCTCGGTATCAAGCTCATGTATGACGAGGTTTCGCCCGGAATCAAATGGAGCGATCCTCAGAATCGTCTCTTCATCGGCACGGGTCCCCTTGGAGGGACCAGAATCGAAGGATCGGGGTCCGTCGCACTCGTCACCAAAGGGGCTCTGACAAACGGCATAGCAAGTTCGCAGGCAAACGGATTTCTGGGGATGAGGCTCAGAAAGGCGGGCTTTGATGCGATCGTAGTGGAAGGCGCCTCAGACAGAGAGGTCTACCTGCATGTTCACGACGGCACTGCCGAACTGAGAGATGCCTGCCATCTGGCCGGCAAGGATACCTATTCGACGGAAGCTGAAATCAGGGAAGAACTTCAGCGAAAAAAAGGCGATTCTAGCGTCCTCAGCATCGGTCCTGCAGGGGAGAATCTCGTCAAGTTTGCACTTACCTTCAGCGATACGGGGCATGTCGCTTCGCACAACGGAATAGGGGCCGTGATGGGCTCAAAGAAATTGAAAGCCATCGTAGTGGATAGAGGGAAGGAGCGTATTCCCGTCAAAGACGAGGATGCGCTAAAGGATGTGGCCTCGAAGCTGAAGGCAAGAGTGAAAGAGATTCCGATTTACAATCTCTTTTCTCAAGTGGGGACGGTAGGGGGCATTTATGACAGTCGGAAGATGGGAATACTTCCGGTCAAAAACTACACTACCTCCATTTACGCGATCGATCAGCAGAGACTCGATCAATACCAGGCACTGCCGATAAGAGAAAGGTTTGAAGCGCAGCGAGCTTCGTGCTGGGGTTGTTCTTCAAAGCACTGTCATGAAATGGTAATGCCGGACGGCAAGTATGCCGGTCGGGTTTTTGAAGAACCGGAGTATGAATGCATGGCGTCCTGGAGCTCGCTGGTGGGAATAACCGATGTGTCGAAATCGGTTCTCCTGTCGAACGAGGTTGATCGCCTGGGCATGGATACCAATGAAGCCGGGTGGGTTATCGCCTGGGTCATGGAGTGCTATGAAAAGGGACTCCTGACTAGAAACGATCTCGATGGAATCGAAATGAGGTGGGGAGACGATGATGCGATCATGGCAATGCTTCATAAGATCGCACGGCGGGAAGGGATAGGAAACCTGCTCGCCAATGGGGTCATGAGGGCAAGTCGAGAAATCGGTGGAGAGACGGTTAAACTAGCAGTCCATACCCTGAAAGGAAACACCCCTCGAAGCCATGACCATAGGATGATCTGGTACGAGCTCTTCGATACCTGCATCTCAAACCTGGGCACTCTAGAGGCGGGATCGACACCTCCCTTGAAGGTGCTCGGACTTTCCCCGACATACGACCCCTTCGACCCTCAAGCAGTATCGACGGTGGTCGCTCAAGTGAAAGGGGGAATGGTTTTTGAGGATTCAATGGTCACCTGCCGCTTCAGGACGGGAACTCAAACCGATCTCTTGGCCCTGGCCGTAGATGCAGTGACCGGCTGGGACATGGATCTCAAAGAGGCAATGCAAGCGGGCAGCAGGGCGATTAATCTAGCGAGGGCCTTCAATCTTCGCCACGGCGTCACCCCTGATCTCGACAGGCCGTCGACCAGATACGGATCAACGCCGCTCGATGGGGGAGCGGCGGGTGTAGGGATCATGCACCATTTCGACGAGATGCTGCGCAACTATTACAAACTCATGGGTTGGGGTGAGCAGGGCATACCGCTTCCGGAGACCCTGAAAAACCTATCCCTGGAAAGCGTCATTCCCGATCTCTGGGACGGAAAGAATCCCAAGGAGTTCCCGGCCCGATAATTCATCAGCACCTTTTTCGGCCTAAGGAACTGTTCTCAAAGGATGCAGCGCAAGTCAAGGTTGCATGGGTTTTTCCAGAATGTGTACGAAGCGGCAGTGACCGCTTGCCTAATTACATAATAAAGGGGGATACCGCATGAGAACGATGAGAAGGGCAGAGACATCAGCGCGTTTCAGTTGGATCATTTTACCGGTTCTCTGTTGTTTCCTGCTGCTGTCCGCAGGGAAAGCCGGGGCCGCCGACAAAATCCTGGTCAAGATGGTCGGCACGCTCCCCATTCAGCATCACCTGACAAAGGCGATGGAGATGTACCGGGACATTGTGGAGAAAAAGGCTGGCGACCGGGTAAAGTTCCAGCTCTACCCCGCGCAGCAGCTCTATAACGACAAGGACATTGTCAGCGCGCTTCCAAAAGGCGCGGTCGAGTGCGCTATTCTCAACCCGGACCTCTGGTCAGGGCTCATCCCGTCGCAGGGCATCCTGTACTTTTCCACCTACTTCCCCACTCGAGAGAAATTCTTCAAACTCTGGGATACGGAAGCATGGCAGATTGTGGCAAAGGATTTCGAAGATAAGGGCGTCAAGATTCTGAGCCAAATCGAATATGGCTCCATGAGCGTGATCTCGAAGAAACCCATCAGCAAGATGGAAGACCTGAAAGATCTCAGGACGAGGGCCAACGGGGAGTACATAGCCATATTTCTGAGGGCGATGGGCGCAGCGCCGGTAGTGACGAGCTCCTCGGAAGTCTACCTCATGCTTCAGAGGGGAACGATCGATGCCTCCTGGTCCGGCCCCAGCACATTCGTGGACAGGAAGTGGTACGAGGTGGCAAAGTATTATCTGGATACCGATACCCACGTTTCTTCCACTTTTCTCTTGGGCTTCAATAACCAGTTCTGGAAAAAGCTTCCTCCCGACCTTCAGAAGATGTTCTCTGATGCGGCAATCGAGGTACAGGATTGGACCAGGAAGTTCTCGCTTGACGCGGACGTCAATTATCGCAAGATCCTGAAGGAGAAGGGCCTGACCTTTACCAGTCTCGACGAAAACGAATGGAAGCGATGGAGGGCGAAGGCCGCGCCCGAGCTCGAGGCCGCCTACAAGAAGAGCGTGGGCGAGGCAAAAGCGCAAAAGATTATCGACATTGCAAAGAAGTCCTGTTTCTAAGCCCCAGATTCCTTGACAAGGGTCCAGCGCGGCCGAACGGGAGGTGAAATGGCGCATATCGAGGAGAGGGCCTTGGGTGAGAAGAGTGCCGGAAGAAACCGGGGGGACGTCATAGACGGCCTGATCATCTGGAGTGCCAGGGCGGGCGGCATCCTCGTGCCGCTTGCCGCCCTCTGCATCACGTATGAAGTAATTATGCGCTACGTTTTCCATTCGCCCACCATATGGGTGATGGAGGTCACCATCTACATGGTGATGGCCGGGACGTTTCTCGCCCTTGCGTATGCAATGAAACAAAAGTCCCATGTGAACGTTGATTTCATCACCAACAGGCTCTCCGGCCGGAGCGGACTCTCGCTCGGCCTCTTGGGAATGGTCTTGGGCATCATCTACACCGTCGTGCTCGCGTTCGAAGGATGGCAGTATGCGGTGGATGCGTTCAGGAACCGGGAACTCGCAGGAATGCTCCTAAAGGTGCCCAAGTTCATTCCCGAGATGTTCATACCCTTCGGGGTCGGCCTGCTCCTTGTAGAGCTCATGCGGGAGACCAAGGGAATCGTTCTGCGATTCAACTCTCCCGAACACGTCGCAAACTCGGATTCCGGGCGGTCATTCTTCTCGTACACCTGGGTCACGGCGCTCTTTATCCTCCTGCTTTTTCTGAGTTTCGTATTCCTGGACCCTTGGACGAATCTTGGCCTTGCACTGCTCTTCTTCTCTCTTCTCTTCTCGGGCACGCCAGTCTCATTTGCCCTGGGTCTGTTCGGATTATTCTCGTTTGTTTTCCTCTTCGGCGGCGTGCCCATGATGATTCGCCTTCCGATCGTGGCCTATTCAACCATGGACAGTCCCGTGATGGTTGCCCTGCCGCTATACATCCTGACGAGCAATGTGCTCAGGTTGGGTGAAGTCGGCGGGAATATCTACCAGTTCGCAAATGTCCTCGCGCGCCATCTTCCAGGGGGGCTCGGAGTCGCCTCCATCATCTTCTGCGGGCTCTTTGCGGCCATGACGGGCTCGAGCGTCGCGGTCGCCGCAACGGTGAGCCTGATCGCCCTGCCTGAGATGCTCGCCAGGGGTTACGATAAAAAGCTCTGTATCGGGCTTCTCGCGGCGGGGGGGACCCTGGGCATACTCTTCCCGCCAAGCCTCCCGCTCATGCTCTACGCGTCCATGACCAACGAGTCGATCGGCGATCTATTCATGGCCACTCTGATTCCGGGCTTGATACTCTCCACCCTCTTCTGCGTGTACATGATGATCCAGGGGGCCAGGAACAAAAGCATCCAACGGGAGCCGAGGGCCTCCCTCAGGGAGATCGCGGCGGCGACCAGGAAAGCGTCGGGAGGACTCGTCACCATCCTGATCATCATCGGCGGCATTTATTCAGGGCTTTTTACCCCTACGGAGTCGGGAGGGGTCGCCGCCGTTTACACGATTGTCCTCTGCATGTTCTTCTATCGCACCCTGTCCCCAAAGAGGCTGATGCGGGCCCTTCTCGACACGATTCGCTTCACCGCGATGATCATGCTTATCATCATAGGAGCCAATATCGCGGGTCAGGTTGTCTGTCTCAGCCAGGTGCCGCAGAACATTCTCAATTTCGTAGCATCGGTTGGATTGCCCACATGGGCGGTTATCCTGGCGATAAACATATTTCTGATAATCATGGGCGCTCCGATGGAGGCGATCACTATTCTCGTAATAGCCCTGCCGATCCTTTACCCTCTTGTCACGGGTCTCGGGTTCAGCGGGCTATGGTTCGCGGTCATCATGGTGATCAACATGGAACTGGCGCTCATATCTCCGCCCGAGGGGCTGAACCTGTTCATTCTCCAGGATCTCAGCAAGGCCACGGCAGCCGAGGTGTCACGCGGAGTGATACCCTTTCTCATCATCATTGCACTGTTTCTCATCCTCATTGCGTCGGTGCCAAGCCTGACGCTGTGGCTGCCGACGTTGCTGAAGCCGGCTTGAGCTCAGGATGGATAAAGAAGAGCGAGATTCATGAAGATCACTGCAACACTGGCAAGGTTCATTGTGGAGTCGACCATCGGAGATTATCCGGAAACCGTTGTCGATACCGCCAAGAAGGCTCTTCTGGATTGGGCCGGTTGCGCGCTGGGCGCTGCCGGCGATCCTTCCATTAAGCTCATGATCGATTTGACCGGCGAGACGGGGGCAAATGGGCGAGCGTCTATCATTGGATCGGGCCAGAAAACGAGTGTATTCCAGGCTTCGCTCGTAAACGGAACCATGTCGCATGTCCTTGATTATGACGATGCGCAAAGCGTTGTCAGAACTCATCCAGGCGCGCCCCTGGTGCCCGCCGTCCTTGCTGTGGCGGAGCGCGACCATCTCTCCGGCGTCGGACTGATCACATCGCTGGTCATGGGGTATGAGGTGACCATCCGAATAGGCGAGGCTCTTGGAAAAGAATATTACGAGAGAGGCTGGCATGCAACATCGATCTTGGGCCGTTTCGGAGCAGCGGCGGGCGCCGGCAAGCTTCTGGGCCTGGATCCGTCCCGGATTGAATGCGCCCTTGGACTCGCCGCCACTCAAGCAGGCGGTTTGAGGGACGCTTTCGGCACAATGGCCAAATCCTTCCACGCCGGCAAGGCGGCTATGGACGGGTTGCTCTCCGCGGTGCTAGCTCAGAGGGGCTTTATAGGTCCTGCTGATATCCTGGATTCAAAGGCGGGGTTTGCAGCTGCGTTCTCCTCCGAATACGACGCCGAAGCATTAACCGAAGGTCTTGGCAAAAAATATCGTATTCTTTCCACCTCTTTCAAGCCCTACGCCGCCTGTCTCCTCGTTCACCCTGTGATTGATGCCGTCGTTTCGATGAGAAAGGAGGAGGCGATCGACCCCTCGGTGATCTCTGAGATCAGGATCACTGTTGCTCCACTCAATAAAAAGGTGGCAGGAAACCCTGATCCTGAAGACGCCCTGCAGGCAAAATTCAGCCTTCAGTTTGCGGCATCCCTGGCTTCCATTTACGGAAGGGCGCATGAGACGGATTTTACGCCAAACAGTGTTCGCGATTCTTCGATCCGGGAGTTGATGAAGAGGGTTCGGGTGGCGGTTGATGCCACCTTCGGTGAGATGGAAACGCACGTCAGGATCATGCTCGCCGATGGTAGTTCCCGGGAAAGACACATAACGGATCCCAAGGGAGGACCCGGCAATCCGATGGATCTTCATGAAATAGAGTCCAAATTCATGAACTTGGCACGACCGGTAATAGGACGCAAACAGGCGGATGCCGTGATTGAGACCGTGCACGGCATCGAAGACCTCGATGACGTTGCGGAGCTCGTACGATTATGCTGCAGGAAACCCCAAGAGAAATGCGGCAAGCAGTGAACGGTCGCGTACTCCCTTATCAGTGGGTGATCGTCGGGACGCTCTGGATCTCCCACACCGTCTATTTCTTCAACTATATGATGGTGGGCGCCTTAGCCCCTCTCATACGAGGAGAGCTGGGGCTCACATCCGCCGATATTGGACTACTCTGCAGCGCGGTTACGATCGGCTCAGGCGCGAGTCAAATTCCTTCGGGTATTATAAGCGACTCCTTCGGGGCAAAGTGGGTCATGTTCTCGGGGCTTATTCTCATAGGGGGCGCCACGATGGCCGTCTCTCTGGCTACCTCTTTTTGGCCAATTTTTCTGCTCCTCGTCCTGGTCGGGGCAGGAATTGGCGCCAATCAGACGCCGGGCAGCAAGGCTATCATCATGTGGTTCTCGGTAAAGGGAAGGGCCACCGCCATGGGCGTCAAGCAGACGGGCGTAACCATGGGGGGTGTGCTGTCATCTTTCGTTCTGCCCTGGGTTGCCCTGCATTTCGGCGGATGGCGGCACGGCTTTATCACGGCCGGATTAGCCGCGTTTGCAGCGGCGCTGATCGTCGTTACCCTCTACCGGGAACCGCCGGCGCAACCCCGGGAATCTCCTCGTCAGAGTGCCCATTCAAACAGTGATGCCGTCTCTCTCCTGTTCGACAGAGACTTCCTGCTTTTCTCCGCATCCGGTGTGCTGTTGATGCTCACCCAGTTCGCATTTACCGGTCACTTCGTGCTTTATGCCACGAGCGCGCTCCGCCTGCCGGTCGACACGGCCGGGGCTTTGCTCGGGGTGGCATTCGTGGCGGGGGTTGTTGGAAGGCTTTTTTGGAGCGCTTCAAGTGACTACCTCTTTAAGGCGCAACGAAAAATTGTGTTCCTGCTCGTGGGAATAATAGGCGCCTTCGTACTGATCGGCTTTGTTCCCCTCTCATCCGATGCAATGGCGCCCGTCTACATCATAACCGCGCTGTTCGGGCTGAGCGGGCTTGGCTGGAACGCCGTCTACCTGACCAGAGTGGGCGAGTTCGGGGGGAAGGCCTTGGCCGGCAGAGCAACCGGCGTGAACTTCGTCATTGTCAACATTGGGGCAATGGTCGGGCCGCCGATATTCGGCTACATCGTAGATGCGACCCACGGTTATGGGAAGGCATGGGTTTTCATGAGTCTTTGCATGGCAATGGTTGCCGTTCTGACATGGATGCAGAAAAAGGACCGGCTCGTCACAGAGTAGCTGAATTGAAAGGAAGTGGTTCAAGTGACTGAGGCTTCTCGGGTGCACGGGCATCTTTGACTTCGCGCTGCTCGTCAATCCCCCCTGGACAAGGCGTGGGCGACCCGAAGGAGGAAAACTCGTGCAAGCACCCCCAGGATCCCTTAATTCAGAGTTTGGTGGTGGATTTAGCCTGGGTTTTCCCGATTGCTTTTCCTCAGCAGGTAAGGTAGTCTTTTGGGCGGGCTGCTCCTTCCCCCGTACTTACCTGCGGCGAAGTCAACAGGTCGGCATATGGAAAATGTACCCGGCTCTTCCAGACCCATGATCCTTATTGCAGAGGATGACGACGACTTCCTCTTCATCATTACGCATGCCTTTGAACAAGCCGGGCTTGACGGGATCGTGAGACCGGTAAGAAGCTCCGTGGAGCTCATGAAATACCTGGAATCCGGCGGGCGACCGCACCTGATTATCCTCGACCTCAATGCCTCCGCGACCGACTGGCGCGCGGTCCTCCAGGATCTCAAAGGGGACAAACGTTACCGGGACATACCCGTAGCGGTCCTCTCGGCCTTTATCGAACAGAAGGACATCGATCTCTGTAAGAGATACCGGCGTTGCTCGTATGTCCAAAAGCCCGAGAGCTTCGAGCATTGGAAGCTCCGCCTGGAGGAGACCATCCGGACGAACCCCGTTACGGGCGCAAGTAGTCAAGATTTAAAGGATTTAACTATCCTTCCCC
>JAGVAP010000123.1 GCA_020060215.1 Deltaproteobacteria bacterium
AACTGAGATCCTCTGCTTTCCTCCTCCGGCTTGCCAAGGCGTAGTTCGCAATGGTTCTATGGCTGATGTGCAGGATGAGGCCCGGCTTCGCCCTTTGGGCTGCGCCGTGGCAGTCTTCGTTCTCCACTTCGTTGCGAACGAAGACTGGTGGAGGCGGGGGGAGTCGAACCCCCGTCCGAAAGCATTCCACTTAAGCGTCTACAGTGCGTATCCCAGTATTTTTATTTCGCCCCCAGGTCCCCTACCGGGAAGGGTACCGTGTGGGCTAACCTGTTTTTGTTTTGCTCACCCACCAACAGGCAAAATGAGGCAAGCTATCCTGCTGAGTCGACGCCCGATTCGATCGCGCAGGAGAGATCGGTCGGACGCTGGCCGCCTAAGCAGCCAGGGAGTACGCGTAATCGTCTGCGTCTGTGTTTATTCCACCTGTTTATCGAGATCAGGTGGCATCTCGGCATGCAGCTTAAGTTTCGATACCCCCGTCGAACCCGTTTCGCCCCCTTTCGTGAAATGAAGACCAATTATAGGTAGTTTTGGGTAGAATGTCAACCCGTACGGACTGCAAGGTCCCGTTCACCCTTTTGAGAACTCGGGACAGGCCACGGGCGAACCGGACGGTTACGATCCCCTCTTTCTTTCCCGCTCCAGGTCTCTCTTCATGTCCCTTTCCTTGATGGCGTGCCGCTTGTCCACCTTCTTCTTCCCTTTGACCAGGGCGAGATCGACCTTCGCCAGCCCCTTGGCGAAGTAGACCTGAAGAGGAATCAGCCCGTATCCCCGCTCTTCGGTCTTCCCGGTCAGCCGCTTGATCTCGTCCTTCTTCATGAGCAGCTTGCGGGTCCTCTCCGGTTCCAGGTTCATGTGGTGCGCATAAGGGTAGGGGTTGATGTGGAAGTTGTGGAGGAAGATCTCCCCCCTCTTCACCTTTGCATAGCTGTCCGTCAGATTCGCCCGGCCTTCCCTCAGGCTCTTCACCTCAGGCCCCAGGAGGACGATTCCGGCCTGGTAGACCTCTTCGATGTTGTATTCGAAGCCGGCCTTCCGATTCCTGCAAACGACTTTCTTTTCCATAATGGTCCGTCTGAAAGCCCCGGGAAACGCGGCCTATCGGCGCGCGAGCGGCCTCAGGTGCTCCCTGAGGGGTCGGACGGAGAAATCGTTCTCCCCGCCTTCCTGGCGAAAGCTCTCCATCTTTGAAAGGGCATAATCCCGGACCTTGGTGGCCGTGTCCAGCTCCATGATGTGGCGGGAGTCCATCTTCAGTTCCGGCATGGAGATGGATCGGACGAGGTTCTTGATGACCGGAATGGACCAGGGGGCCATGCTCAACTCGGTGATTCCCAGGCCGAGCAGGATGAAGGCGGAGAGGGGGTCGCCCGCCATCTCTCCGCAGACGGAGACCCTGATCCCGGCATCCCTGGCCGCCTTGACCACCTGCCTGATCATCCTGAGAATGGCGGGATGGAAGGGCTGGTACATGTATGCCACATGCTCGTTGATCCGGTCGATGGCCAGGGCGTACTGGATGAGATCGTTGGTGCCGATGCTGAAGAAGTGGACGTATTTTGCAAGGACGTCGGCCACAACCACGGCGGAGGGGACTTCGATCATCACACCGATCTCAATATCCCGGTTGTAGGCCGCGCCGTCACGGTCGAGGTCCGCCATCACCTCCTGAAGGATCGCCTTCGTATCGAGGATCTCCTGCAGACCGGAGATCATCGGAAACATGATCCTGACGTTTCCAAAGACACTCGCCCTCAGGATGGCCCTGAGTTGGGTCTTGAACAACTCGGGCACCTTGAGGCAGAACCGGATGGCCCTGAGGCCAAGGGCCGGATTGGCCTGCTTGGAGTGGGCAAGCTCAGGGGAGAAACGGTCCCCCCCCAGGTCGAGGGTCCTGATGACGACAGGGGCGGGGGCGATGATTTCGGCCACCTGTCTGTAGTCTTCGAAGAGCTCCTCTTCGGTCGGAAGCGCCACCCCGCGCAGATAGTGGTACTCGGTCCTGTAAAGACCGATCCCCTCGGCGCCGAGATCCTTGGCGGTGCTCACCTCTTCCAGGAACTCGATGTTGGCCCTGAGCTCGATCTTCTGCCCGTCCACGCTCTCCGCCGGCAGATGGCTCATCCGGATGATCCTGGATTCGTAGGCCTCGTGCTCGAGCTGTTTTTCCTGGTACTGGATGATCAGGTCGTCGTCGGGGTTGATGATCACCTCGCCGCTGCTCCCATCGACGATGAGCAGATTGCCGTCCTGCACCCGGTGGGTCACGGTCTCCAGCCCTACCACGGCCGGGATCTTCAGCGACTGCGCGATGATGGCCGCATGGGAGGTCCGCCCCCCCACATCGGTGATGAATCCCATGACCTTGCCGATGTCGATGGCGCTGGTGTCGGCGGGCGAGAGCTCATGGGCGACGATGATCACCCGGTCGCTGAACTGGAACGTGTTCTCCTCGTGCCGTCCCGCCAGGTTCCTGAGGATCCGCTCCGCCACGTGCTCCACGTCGCTGACGCGCTCCCGGAGGTACTCATCGTCGATCTGGCTGAAGAGCTGGCGGATATGCTGAACCGACTTCATGAGGGCCCATTCGGCGTTGATCTTCTCCTTGAGGATGGCGTCGATCGTCGCGTTCAGAAACATGGAATCTTCCATGATCATCAGATGCGTATCGAGGATGAAGGAGTGCTGCTTGATCTGATCCGGCATCCGGTTCTTGTAGGCGGCGATCTGCTCCTTTGCCGCTGCGAGGGCCTTCTTGAACCGCTCGGCCTCCTTGGAAACCGACTCATCACTGATCAGGTACTGGTAAAGGATCTTCACCCTGGATCGATCCACGAGCCGGGCCTTCCCGATGATGATCCCGGGAGAAACAGCGATCCCCTTCAATCTGACCACCATGTCTGTTTGCTGATCGGTCACTTCACTCACCGAACTTCTCTGAAAAAAGATGGGTCAACCCGTCCATCAATGCCTCCGCATCTTCCCCGATCGCCCTCACCTGCACCTCCGTCCCCTTGGGGCAGTCCAGGGTCAGCAGGCTCAATATGCTTGAGCCGTCGACTTCATGCCTGTCCTTCCTGAAATAGAGCCTTGACCGGAACCGGCCGGCCAAGGATACAATCTTTGCGGCGCAGCGAGCATGCAACCCAAGGTCATTTATGATTCTGAGGGTCCTTACGACTTCCATCCAGTTGAGATCAGCCCTCTCCCGTCCAGCTTGGCTGTCGAATGATAATGGCCTGCCTCAAGAGACTGTTTCCTTCCGCCCCCTCCTGATGGAAAGACACGCCTTGTAAACCTTCCTCCAAGGCAGACCTTCTTCCCGTGCGATCTCCTGAGCAATATCCTTCATACTCATTATATTTTTGCCCATGAGTTTCTCAATGCTTTTCTTGACCCTCTCGTCGGGGAACTCCTCTTCCTCCTTCGCCGGCCTGCCGGCGACCACGAGAGTAAACTCCCCCCTCGGCTCGTCTCCGCCGATCTTCTCCAGCACGCTCCGGACCCGGCCGTGGATGATCTCCTCATGGACCTTCGATATCTCCCGGACCAGGACCATCTCCCGGTCACCGAGGACCGCGAGCAGATCCTCCAGCATCTCCTTCACGCGATGGGGCCCCTCGAAGAACACCAGGGTCCGTCTCTCGGAGGCCAGCTCCATGAGCTCCTTTCGCCTCTTCCCGGATCTGTTTGCCAGGAAACCGGCGAAGGTGAATCTCTCCCCCCTCATGCCCGAGACGGAAAGGGCCGCCGTAACGGCCGAGGGCCCCGGGACGGGGGAGATCCTGATGCCCGCCTCGGCCGCCTGCCGCGCGAGCAGCACGCCCGGGTCCGATACTCCCGGCGTCCCCGCATTGGTCACAAGGGCGATATCGGCCCCGGACTCGAGTCTTTCGATCAGCTCCGGGCCTTTGGACCTCTGGTTGTGCTGGTTGTAGGCGGTCACCCTGGTCGGGATCCCGAAATGGCGGCACAGCACACGGGTATGTTCCACGGTCTCCGCAGCGATGAGATCGACCTCTTTCAGGACCTTCAGTCCCCTGAGGGTGATGTCCTCCAGATTGCCGATAGGCGTGGAGACCACGTACAAGGTGCCGGGTCCTTCCCGCCTGATCGTCTCATCTGCGTTCTCGTGAGGGTCCGTCATTGAGCTCTCAGCCGTCAGCGATCAGCATTCAGCTAGACAGAGATTCAAATGGTTTTCGGGGGCGTAGAAGCTGAGAGCTGAACGCCAAAGGCTTCTTCAATACGCCAGCTCGAACGCATTCCTGATCACTTCGATCTGGATCCTTCCCCCGCCCATGCCGATGGCGACCACATCGAACCTGGACCTGGCGTCGCAGCAGTCGTTGGCCTTCATATACGCCAGGGCCACCTTCGAGAGCTGCCGCTTCTTCCTTTCGGTCACGGCCGATTTCGCGTATTCGAGGCTCTTGCCCTTTCTGGTCTTGATCTCGACGAACACCAGCGTCTCCCCATCCTCGGCGATCATGTCGATCTCTCCCAGGGCGCAGCGATAATTGCGGGCAATGCAGCGGTACCCGAGGCGCCGGAGTTTGTCGAAGGCCAAATCCTCTCCCTCGCGGCCCAGATCCTGCCTTTCTTTGCTCAATCGCAAACCCCTCTGAAGGTGACCCGGTGAATGGGACAGGGCCCGTGGATCTTCAACGACTCCTGGTGGCCGGCCGTGGCATAGCCCTTGTTGTCGGAAAAACCGTACACCGGGAACTGCTCATGGTAGGCGCACATGATCCGGTCCCGATAGACCTTGGCGACGATCGACGCCGCAGAGATGCTTTGGCACAGAGAGTCCCCCCTGATCAGACATTTCTGGGGGATGGACATGGGGATGCCGAAAGGCCCGTCCACGAAGCAGATGTCGGGTTTCGGAGCCAGGCCCATGACGGCCTTTTTCATCGCCCTCAACGAGGCCTGGAGGATATTGATCCTGTCAATCGTCTTTTCCGACACCACCCCGACTCCGACCGCAACGGCAACCTCCTGGATGAGGCAGAACGCTTCCTCCCTGGCCTTTTCAGTCATTTGCTTGGAATCCTTTATCCCCGGGTAGGTGACCGCATCGGGCATGATCACCGCCGCGGCCACCACAGGACCGGCAAGAGGGCCTCTCCCCGCTTCGTCCACACCCGCGATCCATTGATGACCGGAGCGCCGGGCCATGGACTCATAGTAGAGAGTGTCCTCCGGCGGCGCCGGGAACCGGCTCTTGGGGAATAGAGGTAGGTCGCTCACTGATTTGCATCAGACCTGCCCGAGGCCGCCCGGGGACTTCTCAATAGGGCGCAGGACCGGGCAGGCCCCCAGGCCTTGAAATCAGGTTCTTCTTTCCTTGATGCGGGCAGCCTTGCCTTTCAGATTCCGGATGTAATAGATCCTGCCCTTTCTTACCTTCCCTCGTGTGACGACTTCTATCCTGTCGATATTCGGGGAATGGAGCGGGAAAATGCGTTCCACGCCGATCCCGTACGAGATCTTCCGGACCGTGAAGGTGGCGCCGATGTTCCCCTTGCGCCTCCTGATCACCGCACCCTGAAAGACCTGGATGCGCTCCTTGTCTCCCTCTTTGATCCTGGCGTGAACCCTGATGGTATCCCCCGGCCTGAAGTCGGGGATATCGATCCGCATCTGTTCTCTTTCCAAACCCTGTATGATGTCCATGACTCCTCCAGATTGCATCCGCAGGTTTGAAGGCGCCTGCATCCCGGTTAAAGCAACGCCACCTGCGCGAAAATGATATTCCAGCCTACTCACTCTGCCTGCCCGCGAGCCTGTCCAGGATGATTGCGGCGGCCGATCTCACAGACAGATGGTTGTAATCCGCACTCCCTTCGATCGGATCCAGGATGTAATCCGTCCGCTCCAGGACCTCTCGGTCGAGGCCCCACGCCGTGCCGAAAAGCAGGAGGATCACCCTCGAGGCACGAACGAGATCTCTTGCCGCGGCATAAGAGAGCGGTCTGGACCGCTGCTCCGATGCATCCGTGGCAACCAGAATGGGGTCTTCCCCCTCGGACTCCCTCACCCCCTTCACTGCCTCTTCTACATGGGAGCAGACCTTGACCAGCTCCAGGGCCTCCTTCCGGTGAGGGTTGTACGAGGCGCCGTAGCCGACCTTCCAGTGTCGGAGGATGCGGCCGGCAAGCTCCTGCTGATCCAGCAGGGGGGTGATGACATAAAACCCTTTCACCCCGTATGTCCTGGCCGCCCTGGAGAGATCGTGCAGATCCAGGTTCGTGATGGCCGAGGCTATTCTCAGGCGATTCTTGTTGTAGACGGGATAATGAACCAGCCCAATGTAGAGCCTCATCGCTCGCTCACCGCGCTCGCGCATGAGGTTGGAGGAGCGCTGCGCTTGAGGCACGAGGCTCAATTATCTGCAGGAGTCCGGCCTCCAACCTCAACCTCCAACCTCCAACATCCGTGCTCCCGAGGACCGGCCCGAGACCGCCCCGGCATCCCTGCACTCACTCCGTATCCTTCGAGACCACAGCCCGGGCCATCTCCGCCCTGACCTCGGCCAGCAGCCGCCTGTCCTCCTCGCTCAGGTCCTTTCCCTGCAGCAGATCGGGCCTCTTCTCGATCGTTCGCCTGATCGACTCGGCCCGTCTCCATCGGCGGATCTTCTCATGATCCCCCGAGAGCAGGATCGGAGGGACTTCCTTCTCCTCAAAGATCCTCGGCCTTGTGTAGTGGGGGTACTCGAGCAAACCCTCCTCGAAGGAGTCCTCCTGACTGGATCTTTCCCCTCCCAGGACACCCGGGATCAAGCGGGTGACTGCGTCCGCAACCACCATGGCCGCAAGCTCACCCCCGGTCAGGACATAGTCCCCGATGGAGATCTCCTGGTCCACGTATCCGGACCGGATTCTCTCATCCACGCCTTCGTATCGCCCGCAGATCAGGATCAGCTGATCCATGCGGGAGAGCTCCCATGCAACCGATTGCTCGAACCGGGTGCCCTGGGGGCTCAACAGGATCACGCGGCTCTTCTCACCCACCCTCCCGGTCGCCTGGAGGGCTCGAAAAATGGGGCCGGGTTTCATGACCATCCCGTCACCCCCGCCATACGGCCGATCGTCCGTCGTACGATGCGGTCCCCTGGCAAAATCGCGAATGTTGACCAGCCTAACATCCACCAACCCGTTTTTTACGGCGCGGCCTACGATGCTCTCCCTCAGAAAGGGGGTGAACAGGTCCGGAAAAAGGGTGAGGATATCAAGCCTCATTCAAATCAAGCAATCCCTCCATATTCGTGATCACCATCTTCCCGCCCTGAACGTCAATGGTATCCACCACATCATGGATTGCAGGAACCAGGACTTCCGACTCTCCGTTGCGGATGACATAGATATCGTTGCTGCCGGTGGAAACGATGTTCTTGATCTCGCCTACATATGCGCCGGTTTTCAGGTAGACCTCGAGACCGATGATCTCGTCCCAGAAAAACTCCCCCTCCTCCTTTTGGCCGATGGAGATCCTGTCCACGAAGATCGAGGCGGACCGCAGTTCTTCGGCCTGCTCGATCGTCTCCACTCCCTTCAGCTTCATCAGAAAGGCCCCCTTATGGGGCTGAACGGAAAGCACCTCCTCTTGGCGCAATACCCCTCTCCGGTCCTTCATGAAAACCCTTCCACTTGCCAGGAAAGAGTCCGGAGACTCCGCGTAGGAGGCAATCCGGAGCAGCCCTCCGAGGCCATGGGGCCGGAGCACCTTTCCAAGGAGGATCTGATTTGAAGAATCGGTCTTCAATTATTCGATGATCTCCAAGACGGATCGTTTGTTGATCTTGGTGGAGGCGGCGCTGAGGATGGTCCGCATCGCCCTAGCCGTTCGACCCTGCTTTCCGATCACCTTCCCCAGATCTTCCTTCGCCACCTTCAATTCAATCACAGAAGTCTGCTCGCCCTCGATCTCGGAGACCACCACCTCTTCCGGCTTGTCCACCAGCGCCTTAGCGATGTACGCGATCAAGTCCTTCATCTGTCACCTCCGTTCTCGAATTCACGTCCCACATCTCAGAGTCGAATCCGGCTACAGCAGCCCTTGATCTTTCAGGATGGCCCTCGCCGATTCCGAGGCGGTGGCGCCCCGTTCGAGCCAACGTTGAATCTTCTCCTTGTGCAGATCGATCTTGGCAGGGTCGCTCTTGGGATCGTAGTGCCCCAGGACCTCCAGGAACTTGCCGTCCCTCGGAGACTGCGAATCGGCAGCCACCAGGCGGTAGCTCGGCTTTTTCTTGGATCCCTTTCTGGTCAATCGAATTCTCACGGCCATGGTTCAAATCACCCCCTTTTCTACGTCGAAACATTATTGGAAAAAAGACGGAAGCCGCTGGAGTCCTTTCCTCGTGATCTCTTCCATCATCTTCTTGGTCTGAGCGAAATTCTTCAGCAGCATGTTTACGTCCTGGATGCTGGTCCCGCTCCCCTTTGCAATCCGCTTCCTTCTGCTTCCGTTGATCATCTTGTGGTTGCGCCTCTCTTCCGGGGTCATGGAGCTGATGATGGCCTCGATCTTGACCAGCTCCCCTTCATCCGGTTTGAGGTTCTTCAGCTCCTTGAGCTTGCCGAATCCGGGCAGCATCCCGATGATCTGCTCGAGGGACCCGATCTTCTTCATCTGGCCCAGCTGCGTACGAAAGTCCTCCAGGTCGAACTCCCTCTTCTTCAGCCTGCTCTGGAGCCTCAGGGCCTCCTTTTCGTCGAAGGTGGCCTGCGCCTTTTCGATGAGGGAGAGCATGTCTCCCATCCCCAGGATCCTGGAGGCCACCCGTTCCGGGTGAAACGGCTCCAGCGCATCCAGCTTCTCCCCCACCCCGATAAACTTAATCGGTTTCCCGGTGATTGCACGGATGGAGAGCGCAGCGCCTCCCCTGGCATCTCCTTCCATCTTGGTCAGGATCACACCCGTGATATCCAGCCGCTGGTTGAATTCCCTGGCCACATTCACGGCATCCTGGCCGGTCATGGCGTCCGCTACGAACAGGATCTCCGTCGGGTGCAACGTTTCCTTGATGCGCACCAGTTCGTCCATGAGCGTCTCGTCGATGTGGAGGCGCCCTGCCGTATCGATCACCAGGATATCCGAACCGACACCGGAGGATCTGGCCAATGCCTCGAGGCAGATCTTCCCCGGCTCCTGGTCCTTTTCAGAGGGAAAGACCGGGATGCTCAACTGAGACCCGAGCTTCCTGAGCTGGTCGATGGCGGCCGGCCGATAGACGTCCGCAGGGACAAGAAACGGGTTCCGCCCGTGTCTTCTCAGGAAGAGGGCCAGTTTTCCGGCCGTGGTCGTCTTCCCGGATCCCTGGAGACCGACGAGCATCACGGAAAAAGGCGTCCTCCCGGTGAGATTGAGCCCTTGCCCCGACTCCCCCATGAGGCGCACGAGCTCCTCGTGTACGATCTTGATCACCTGCTGCCCGGGTGTGAGGCTCTCCAGCACCTCCTTGCCTACGGATCGCTCGCGGATATCCTCCACGAATTTCTTGACCACCTTGAAGTGGACATCCGCCTCGAGCAGGGCCAGACGTACTTCCTTGAGCCCGTCCGCAATGTTCTTTTCGCTGAGCGTACCCTGGCCCTTCAGTTTCTTAAAGGCCTTGTTCAGTTTTTCGGTTAAGCTCTCGAACACGCTGAAACTTCCTCGATCGTGGACGAATTTTTCAAATTAACCCGCCTCTTTCCGCTTTGTCAAGGAGAAAGCTCTTCACGGGGACATCGCCGCCTTTCTCCGGACGGTTCCTGTAAATCTTATCACAGGCGGAGCCGGTTAAAAACCCTTATTCCGGCGCCAACCCTCGTCCTTTCCGGATATTACGGCCACTTTCCCATTGTATTGGCCTCCTGAAATATTTAAGATCAACGCCACCGGAAAGCCGCAAAGCGCACCGAAAGACCGCAAAGGGCATAGAGCATAGCGCAAATCCCCCTTGATCCCCCTTTTCAAAAGGGGGAAATAGATTTGTCAGAGGAGAGAGAGAGGGGATTTTCGGGCGATCAGCCGACCATGGACATGCACCAACACAATCTGAATCCCGAAGAGGGGTTGATCCGGCCCATGAAGAGGAGGATGGACCCCGAAATCGGCCCGGACGCCGTCCTCGTCGTCACACCGAAGGACCTGGACCTCCTGATCAAGTCCACCGGGAGCAGAAGAACGGCATGGTTCGATATGGGGTTTTTCCAACTGCACCTGATCGAGAAGAGAGGGGGCGGTTCGTTCTCCATCATCGGGCCCTTCCTTGGGGCCCCTCATGCCGTCATGGGGATGGAGAAGGTCATTGCGCTGGGTGCACAAAGGATCTGGGCTTTCGGATGGTGCGGGTCCATCCAGCCGGACCTCAGGATCGGCGACTACGTCATCCCCATGGATTCGATCTCCGAGGAGGGGACATCGGCGCATTATCCGATCGGAGGCAGACCGCCTTGCTCGGACCCGGCCGTGTGCAGGAGCATGGACGCCCTCCTCTCGAAGAGATGCGGCCTGAGCTGCAGGCGGGGGACCGTATGGACCACCGATGCCCCGTACAGGGAGACCCCCTCCAAGGTGAGGGGATTTCAGCAGAAGGGGGTGCTCGCGGTCGAGATGGAGATGTCTGCGCTCATGACGGTGGCGATCTATCGGACAGTGGCCTTCGGCGCGTTGCTGGTGGTCTCGGACGAGCTTTTCGACCTCCGGTGGAGACCGGGGTTTCGAGAGCCGATTTTCAAAGAGGCCTGCCGTACCGCAGGCGAACTCATGCTCGAAATGGCCGACAGCCAGGATCAGTGAGCCTCCACCCGCAGAGCCCCGCCCTGCGGGAGCTCAGGAGGACTCCCGAGGGGGAATAAACCCGAAATCCGTGATATTCGATATTGGGATTCCAGGCCGTGGGATCTGTAGAACCGCTCCGGGTCCTCCACCAGAGGCGGAGATTTCAAGCTAGGGGTTTGCGAGGGTAGGCTGAATATGTTAGAGGTAACCGACCAAAGAGGGCTGCAAGAATTCGATCGGGCGATCAGGCATGTCCTTGGCACCGGTTCTCCGGAGTACACGGTGGAGCCGCGGCCGTCCGGCGTCCAGGTGGTGCTGGCTTATGATCGGGGGAGTCTTTCCGGGGCCGTTGCCGGGGGAGATCGTTTCCAGGGTGAGGATGTCCTGCGAAATGTGAAGACCATCCTTACGGTCCCTTTGTTCATTGGGTCCGTCGTCTCCTGCAGTGTTCCGCCGGAACACATGAAGGTATGGGGAGTCGTCTACGATGAAAGGAGCGCGCAGCGAGGATTGCCCCCAGCGGAGTCGGGTGCAGGTGCCGTAGCCGCAGCCCTCATCGGGGCCGATCTACGGGTGACCGCCAGGCGGCCGCTCAATCTGTTCTGCTTCGGTGCAGAGCGGGAATCCGAACTGGGCGCACAGGTCGGTGTTGGATCGCACTATGAACTCATGCTCATGCTTCAGGACTTGGGCTTCCGCGTAAACAGACCTCACATCAGTCGCTGCTCCGACATCTCGGCCGTGATCGAGACCATTTCCTCGATCGAAGAACAGGCGCACCGATCCCCTTACGAGGTCGATGGAGCGCTTGTGCAGGTAAACCCATTGGCGCAGCGAGCGACGATCGAGGGCGCACTGGGGCACCAAGGGATCGTCGCGTATGGGTTCAGGCACCGTAAATCATCCGAGCCCTGAGCTGCCGGGGTTGGGGTAACGTTCACGGCGCAAACAAACCGGGGAGCAAGTCATGTCCGACATCCGGGTCCGACTGATCATTGAAGGAAGGGTTCAGGGCGTGTGGTTCAGGGAATCGACACGGCGGGAGGCCGTTTCCCTGGGGGTCAAAGGGTGGGCTCGAAACAACCCGGACCGCACGGTGGAGGTCGTCGCTGAAGGCCCGGAAGACGCCGTCAGGAAGCTGGTTTCCTGGTGCCACCACGGCCCCCCTGCTGCAAAGGTCACCCGCGTCCAGGAGACGGAAGAGTCCTGGCAGGGGGAGTTTGATTCTTTCGAGGTTATCCACTGATGAGGAATCGCCTGATGAGACGAGTGTTGCTGGGGCTGGCCTGTTCGATCGGACTTGCCTTCCTGCTTTCCGCAGCAGGTTGCAGCAAGGCCACCTCCTTTTACAAGAAGGTCCTCGACGCACCGGATATGAGCATCTCTACCGGGGGCCCCGACAAGAGCGGGCTCAGAAAACGGGTCCTCCTCCTGCCCTTCCTGAACCAGGCCTCCATTTCGGAAAAGAGGATGGAAGAGGTCACATCCCTTTTCCACTCCCTCCTGGAAAAAGATCCGCATCTCGTACTGGAAAAGACCTCTGAGGCGATACCGACCACGATGAAAATGCGCTCGCCCAAGTTCGGAATCATCATGGACGCCGATGCCGCCAAGAAGGCCGAGGAAATGGCCGTCAATGTCCTCTTGACGGTGGTCCTCAACCCCTCCGACATGCGGCTCAAGAGGACCGGCTTGTGGCCGTTCCGGAAACTCAAGAGGGAGGTGGAGATATCGGTCATCGTCAACGGGCTCGATCTCTACAACGGGACGCTCTTCCTGAGCAACATCGAGAGCGAAAAGCTGGATTTTGAGATGGAGGACCTGGAAGACGAGGAGTTCGCGACCCCCAAGAAGCCGGAGATGCCGGAGATGGATGACAAGACCTTTACCCGCGTGCTGAGTCGCATCATGGAGCGCCAGGCATCGGTCGTTCGGGACGCCATGAGAAACCTGCCTTGGACAGGGAGGATCGTCTCTGCAGACGGCAGCAGAATCGTCGTAAGCGCCGGGAAAAAATCGGGGGTTTCACAGGATAGAATCTTCGAGGTGTTCGGCAGGGGGGAGAAGGTCCGGTCCGCCGGAGGATCCATCTACCTCCTCGGCCCCAAGGTCGGCGAGGTCAGGGTCGTTGAGGTGATGGAGGAATACGCCGCAGTCCAGCCGTTGACGGAAGCCGAATACCAGGCGGGACAGGTGATCCGGGCCAAGGGAAAGTAAGCAGTAGGAAGTAAGCAGTAAGCAGAAAGGGAAAAATCCGAAATTCGAAACAATGATCCAAATCCAGATGACCAAAACGCAGGAACTATGAAGATTCGGATTTGAATTTTTTTGGTTTCGGATTTCTATATTTGGCATTCGGATTTTTAGACCTATGGCTTTCACCCGGGTCCGTCAACTCCCTACTGCTTACTGCCTAAACTGCCTACCAGAATCTCCCGCGCGTGCGCCAGCGCGCTCTCCGAGACCGTCTTTCCGGCAAGGAGGCGCGCAATCTCCTTTACCCTTGCCTCGGGGTCCAGGCGGCAGATGACCGTGGTAGTCCGCTTGTTCGCAACTTCCTTCCTCACCAGGAAATGGGTTTCCCCCTTGCAGGCAATCTGGGGGAGGTGGGTGATGCACAGGATCTGGTGATACGCCGCAAGGGAGCGGAGCTTCTCTCCGACCAGTTCCGCAGTCGCCCCGCCGATCCCTGAATCCACTTCGTCGAAAATGACCGTCTCCACCGAACCTTTTCTGGCCAGGATCGTCTTCAGGGCCAGCATCATCCTGGAGAGCTCTCCGCCGGAGGCGATCTTCGAGAGGGGTTTGAGCTCTTCGCCCACGTTCGTGGAGAGCAGGAACTCCACCCTGTCCAGGCCGTCCGGCCGAATCCCACTTACAGGGCTGCCCGCGGACTCGCCACCTGAAGGCTCCTCCGCGAATCTGACTGCGAAGCGGGTCTCCCCCATGGCCAGCAGCCTGAGCTCCTCGATCGCGGCCTTTTCCAGGACCTTGGCCGCCTTCTTTCTCTTTGCCGAGAGGTCTGCCGCCCTCTCGACGATCCGCCTTTCGATCTGCTCAACGGAAAGGAGGAGGCCGGCAAGCGATTCCCTCTTCCGGTCCAGGTCGCCGACGGTCCCCGACAGCCTTTCCCGGTAGGCCGCGACCTCCTCGAGGGAGCCGCCGTACTTCTTCTTGAGCCTGTTCAGATCATGGAGCCTCTGCTCCACCCACTCCAGTCGCCGGGGGTCCTCCGGGCCCTTCTCCTGCATGTCCCGCAGGGTGAAGGCGACCTCCTCCAGCTCCACCTTGATGCTTGAGAGGCTTGTCGAAGCGGATCGGAGTCCTTGGTCCAGAACAGATCCCTTTTCCATCCTCTTCAGGCAGGATCCGATCTCCGAAAGCACCGACCCGTCCTTCTCATAGATCAGGTGATAAGCCTCCTTCACGATGGTCGCGATGAGATCGCTGTTCCGGAGCCGCACCCTCTCTTCCTCCAGGAGAGCGTCTTCCATCGGCTTGATTTCAGCCCGGTCGATCTCATCCATCTGAAAACGGGAGAGCTCCGATCGTTCCTCCCCCTCCCTGATCTCCTTCTCCAGTCGCCGGCATTCATCCCTGAGACCCATGTACTTCTCGAAAAGGGTGTTCAGATCGAGCCGGTCTTTCGTGGCCTCTCCAAAGTCATCCAGCAGGTAGAGGTGGCTCTCGGGTTTGAGCAGGAGCTGGTGTTCGTGCTGGCCCGAGATGCTGATCAGGGCCTGGCCGATCCTGGACAGGGAGTTGAGTGTGGTAATGGAGTGGTTGACCGAGATCCTGCTTCGGCCCTCCCGGGAGATCACCCTTCTGATCAGCACCTCTCCCTGGAAGGGCAGCCCCATCCCCTCGAAGAGGGGCCGGATGGACGAATTGCCCGGGAGCGTGAAGAGGGCCTCCACCCTGGCCTCATCCGAGCCGCTTCGGATGAGATCCGCGGAGGCCCTTCCGCCCAGGATCAGATTCACCGCATTGATGATGATGGACTTGCCGGCCCCGGTCTCGCCCGAGAGGATATTCAACCCCGCCCGGAAGTCCACTTCCAGGTGGCTGATGATGGCCAGGTTGGAGATGCTGAGCTGGGTAAGCATGGCGAATCCAAGAATGGAATGGTGGAATGATGGAATATTGGAATGGTGGGGTCAAGGACGAAGATGTGCTGACTTCATTCCGGCGAAGCCGGAATCATGATTCCACGATTCCATCATTCCATCCTTCCGGTCTCTCAGAACTGTTCCCACGTAACCCTGAGGACCTCCTGGTACGTCGTCTTCCCTTCGGTCAACTTCTTGACGGCGTTTTCCCGGAGGGTGATCATGCCGTCCTTCCTCGCAAGGTCCAGGAGGGTCTCCGCGCTGCACTCGGGTTGGATGGATCGCCGGATCGATTCCGTGACGGGGAGAACCTCGTAAACACCGCTCCTCCCCAGGTACCCTGTGCCCCTGCACTTCACGCAGCCCTTTCCGCGAACCAGCTTCAGGAGCCCGCTCTTTCCAAGGTCCAGTCCGAAGGAAGTCAGCTCCCCGGCATCGATCTCGAACGGTTCCCGGCAATGGGGGCAGATGTTCCGGACGAGCCGCTGGGCCAGGACGCCGACCAGGGTGGCCTTGATCAGGAAGGCGGGGACCCCGAGGTCCAGGAGCCTGCTGATCGAGGAAGGGGCGTCGTTGGTATGGAGGGTGGAGAGGACCAGGTGCCCGGTCAGGGCGGCCTGAATGGCGTTCTCCGCGGTCTCCAGGTCTCTCATCTCGCCGATCATGATGATATCCGGGTCCTGTCGCAGGATGTTCCGAAGGATCGATCCGAAGGTGATCCCTATGGCCGGTTGGACCGCGATCTGGTTGAAGTCCTCGTGCACCATTTCGATGGGGTCTTCCACGGTGGTGATATTGATCTCCGGGGAGGAAAGATACCGAAGCGTCGAGTAGAGGGTGGTGGACTTGCCGCTTCCGGTCGGGCCGCAGACCAGGACAATGCCGTGCGGCATGTTGACGAACTGCTGGTACCGGATGAGGTCCAGGCTGGTGAAACCGAGCTGTTCGAGGTCCTGAAAGAGGACGTCCGGGTCCATCACCCGCATGACCAGCTTCTCGCCGAACGCCGTAGGGATGGAGGAGACCCGGATCTCGGCCTCCACCCCTTCCTTGTTCATCTTGATCCTCCCGTCCTGGGGTCTCCTCTTTTCGGCCATGTCCAAACGGGAGATGTTCTTAATCCTGCTGATGATGGCGGAGTGCACGGTCTTGGGGAGCTCGTAGACCGTGTGCAGCACCCCGTCGATGCGAAGGCGAACCCGGCTCTTCTCCCTCTTCGGCTCTATGTGGATGTCGCTGGCCCTCTGGTCAAAGGCGTAGCGGAAGAGATGGTCCACCGCATTCACGATATGCTGGTCGTTGACCGTCAGCTCGTCTGAGGACCGAAGCTTCACGTACTGCTCCAGGTTCCCCAGGTCCACGGCCGGGAGGGCGAACTCGTGCTCGGCCGCGGCAATGGACCGCTTGAAGCCGAAGAATTCGTTGATGAGCTTCAGGATGTCCGTCTTGGTGGTCACCACCGGCCGCACCTGGAGGTGGCTCACCCTGGCAATGTCCTCCATGACCTCCACATTGAAGGGATTGGGTGTCGCAACGGTGAGGAACCCGTCCTTGATCGCGATCGGCAGGACCAGGTGCTTCATCGCGAAGGTATGCGGGATGGTGGTCGTGACGAGATTGAGGTCGAGCTTGAGCGGGTCGATCTTCCTGAACGGGATCTTCCAGGACTTTGCCAGGGCCTGGAAGATAATGTCCTCGTCGATCCCCTTGGACGGGTCGTCGGCCCTTTCCATCTGCAGGGACGCGACGACGTCCACGATGGTGATGTGGTTGGATAACCGGGCCTTGCTGGAGGAGGAGGCCTGGCGCATGGCGCGGATCCTTTCCAGCTTCCGCCTGATCTCCCCCTGCTTCTTCAGGATCTCCTGCTTCTGCCCCTCGTTGATGAGGCCGTACTTCATGAGGACCCGACAGACGCTCTCGGGGGCAAAGACGTTTTCCGGCGCAACGGCCATTCTAAAACCCTCTGATGAATCATTATCGGGTGAAAATCGGGTAACCTCGTAGGATGGGTGGAGCGGAGCGAAACCCACCAATTCGAGCGATTGAAAATGCCACAAGCCTCAAACCCGATGGGTTTCGCTCCGCTCCACCCATCCTACCAGGACTTCATTGGCAGTGAGGGCATTAGACGCTTTGGCATTGATCGATCCTTCGTCATTGGGGCCTTTGACATACGGCCCCCGCCTTCACCACCCTATCCCCTGCGACCTCAGATGTTTCCTCGCCTCCTCGCTCCCCAGCTGCGCCGCCTCCTGCCAATGCTTGATCGCCTCATTCCTGTTCCCTGATTTGCTGTACGCGTTGCCCCGGTTGTAGTGCGCATTCGCATTGCGGGGGTCGATGCGAACCGCCTCCCCATAATCCCGGACGGCATCGCGGTGACTCCCGAGGGCCTCATGGACGGTTCCCCTTGCCACAAAGGCGCGGACATCCCCGGGGTTCAGCTGTATGGCCTTGTTCAGGTCTTCGATGGCCCTTTGGTGGTCTTTCATTGCGCTCAGCAGGATGCCCCGATTGCAGTAGGCATAGCTGTTTTGGGGGTCCAGGGAAATGGCCTTCTCGAAGTCCCTCAGCGCCTCCTCCTGTCGTCCCATGCCGGCGTAGGCCACGCCCCTGTTGTAATACCCCCCGGCCATTTCCGGGTCCAGCCGGATGGCCTCACCGAAATCACGGACGGCCTCGCCGTGCTTTCCCATGGCCATATAGGCAAAACCCCGGTTGACAAAGGCGGAGACGAAGTCAGGTCTCAGGAGTAGCGCCTGATCGTAATCTCTGAGCGCCTTCGGGTAGTCCCCCAGAGAACCATGGGACATCCCTCGGTTCAGATGGATTTCCGGCCTCTTTCGGTCCAGCTCCATTGCCTTCCCGTAATCCTTGATCGCGCTCGCGTGATCGCCCTGGCCCGCGTAAGCGAGTCCTCGATTTGCGTAAGCCTCCACGTACCCGGGATTGAGTGCTATGGCCTGCTGATAATCCTGAATGCTCTCCTTTATTTTTCCGAGAGCGAGGTAGGAGCCACCCCGGCTGTAATAGGCCTCAGCCACCTTGGGGCTGCTCTCGATCACCCTGGTAAAGGAGGCGACCGCCTCCTCGTGTCTGCCTGCATCGCTCTGCTCAAGGCCTTTCTTGAACCACAGATTCGGGTCTTCCTGACAGAATCCTGGGGAAGCCACAATGAAGATGCCGGCAAGAAGGGCGGTCAGTACGATCGACGTTCGACAGGCAAAGAGCGACGGCCCTCCTCCTTTCCGGTTGTCCTTCATCCACCCATTCCGTTTCATCTTTTGGCTTCCTTGCCACATCCGGGCTGATGGAAGCAGGCATCTTGAGTTCCCCAACTGAGCCCGGCGGAATACGATGAGCCCGCAGGATGGGTGGAGCGAAGCGAAACCCATCTATTTGGACCCGGGCCGACGGGTTCCGCTTCGCTCCACCCATCCTACAAGTCCGCTCCCATCCCATCTAAAAGAGAGGAAGTGGTGCAATACTAGCAAGTCCAACCATTCTCGACAAACGTTTTCCCTCCGGTCTTTGTCGCCTTATCGAGGAACCTCCATAATGTAACTGCTGGCGCCCGGCAGAACTCGTTTGACGGTGATGCTCACGGCCAACGGATCCCCCTTAAGTTCGGGTAGATAAACGAGCACCGCCTTGCAGGGGACGGCCAGGGAATCATAGCCGATCTTGCGGCCGGTCTGGTCCACACAAGTGGTTTGCCGGGACAACCTGACCACCTGCAGTTCCTTCGTGAGCAATCCCTCGGTCATCTTCTTCTGGATCGTCACCTCCGCGGTCATGGTTCGGCCGACCACCGGCTCATCTTTGTCTATCTCAGCGCAGAACAGATCGGATCCGGTAAACAGGATGCCTGCCGTAACCAACAGTGTGAAAAATACGTCGGCCAAAAAGGGTCTTCGGATTCGCCGCATAGAAATGCCTCCCCTCGGCATCACTTCTGCCGCCAGTTGATCAGCCCGCTCTTGATGTTGAAGGCGGGATTCAGTTGCTGCTGCGTGATGATACCGGTGCTCTGCTGGATGAATGCCTTGGCGCCGGACTCCTGTCCGACATGGATACCGGCTGCAGATGCCTTTCCCGCACCTAGAGACACCTTGACCAGAACCTCGTCATCGTCGTCGACGCCCGGCGTAAAGACGGGCTCATAATAGGCGGTTCCGGTCTCGTAGTACATGCCGTACAGGTAGCTGTCCCCGCCATAACCGCAGATGTCGCTGTTGGGGACAAAGGTCGGGGCAAAGACAATGCCTCCGAGGACGCTGAACTTGGTCAAGGCGCGCTCTCTCGAGGTATCGAGGACCCTGTACCATCCCCGATGGTTGTCGCCAACCCAATCGACGAAATCCTCCCACTGATTGTAGGCCAGGGAGGCTCCGTTATAGACCTTCCCATCGGTCTCGATCACGTAGTTGGTGGCATTGAAGAGATCCGTCAGGGCAAGCTCTTTGCTGATGTTATAGTCGTGGTAATAGCCCCCGTTTGCGCCGTCATAATAGGAATCGAAGAACGGATCTTTGATGCCGTAGATATATTGGGTGTCCGCGTTGGTCTTGTCTGTATCCGAGAGGTAGCGGCCGCTCCCGAAGTAGACCCAGACCTTCTCATCATGGTCGATGCTCAGTGACATGGGCGCGGTAATCGGCCTGGTGGCATTGAATAGGCTCACGAACTTCCAGGGATAGTCGCCGTTGGGATCTTCGCTGTCGGCAAAGAGCACGGGCTTCCCTGTTTGCGCATCCAGCGTGTTCCAGTCGATCTGAACGGCAATCTTGTAGGCCTTCCCTTTCCACGTGGTCCCGTCGAGGTAGGAAGTGCCCAGATAGACGGCATCCACGTTGAAGTCCAGGTCCTTGTCGAATGAAACGGGACTGTTGATGAAGGCGTTGCTCTCGGTTGTCTCAAAGAGCCACGCATTCGTGACTCCCGAGCTGAAGCTGCTCGTGTTGTGATAGGAGTCCCCTGTCTTCAGGTCCACCACATACACACGGCCCTTGGTGGTGCTCGAACCGTCGAATCCGGTCGGCCCCGAGCCGAAGACGGCCAGCCACTTGTTGTCGACCTTGATTACCGCAGGAATGGACTGCGACATGTTGAGTCCCACAAACTCTCTTTCCCACACCAGCCTGGGACTTCTGGGGTTGGTGATGTCCATGAGGAAATAGACCGGGTTGAAGTTCCTGGTTTCATAGGCAGTGGCGCCAGATGAATCGGTGAAGGTGTCCTCCGAACAGATCTGCTTGCCCCCGAAGTTCAGGCCGCCGAGCAGGAAGGTCCCCCAGTTATCGTAGTTCCCGTCCGCTTCGTCGTTGGCATCGGCATAATGGGTGTCGTCGGCCAGGATCTTGGCATCGAAGATCTTCGGCCTGAGGTCCACATAGTAGACGTGGCCGTAGTCCTTGTGCGGGATCCACTTGAGATGCGGCAGGAGGGCCTGGGGGATATAGGCCCAGAGCTCATCCCCGATCTGCTCGGCCGACGGGGCCCCGGAGGGTTTCGTGTACATCCTGGAGACGCCGTTATATTGCCAGGACGTGAAGGCATGGAGCATCCCGTCGTTCGCCCCCACATAGACCACGGTCTCCCTGTTCTTGAAGGCGCTCCAATACCTCTGGTAGGACTCATCGGCATAGATGATGTGATAGTTGTCCGGAGGCTTTGAAACGGTCACCGGCGTCGAATGAATGATGTCCCCGAGCTTCCACACATTGTCGTCGATCACCCGGGTGCGCACCTGCATGGTCGTGGTGCCGGTAAAGGAAGCGCTTGAATATCCCGGCTCCATGCCCCGGATGTACATGACAAGGTTCCGGGCGCGGTCGTTGTGCTGGTCGCCGAGATACTTCCAGGTGGTATAGTCCCGGACCCCAAGGTAGGGCTTGACGTTGGCGACCGCTGTGGTCGAGTAATGAAATTGGACGGCCTCCCCCTCGTCGTCGAACATGTCGATGTCGCTGGTAGGCTCATCTACAATCCCGTCTTTGTCCTTGTCTATGTATGTAAATATCTTCCTGTCGTCCGCGAGCCTCGCCTGTAGCCGCGCCCCGGCCTCGAACAGGGGCACGATATCTTCGAGGACAAGCTCCGCATCCAGATTGGCAGATGTATAGGCAGGATATGGAGAAGTGCCGCTGACCGTGTACCTCTTGATCCTGGCATCCCCTGTCGAGCCCACGGTGTACTCCACGATCTTGTCCGCCGTCACGTCGAGGCTCAGGTTGCCGTTGGTGTCCTCCCGCAGGTTCCCGTAGGAATCCACCCAGAGGGACTGGAGGTAACCGGTCCAATTCACATCGGTGACCCCCGACTTGACCGTCGGCCGGAAATAGGCCTGGACGAGGTTTCCTTCGCCCTCGCCGGAGGTCGCGAGGACCGACACGGCGGTTCCAGAGGCGGCCCTCTCCAGGATGTCGTTGATCGCCTTGATCAGTTTCTCTTCCAGTTGATACCCATCCTCGGACTCATAGTAGGTATCGGGGAACCCGTCGTTGTCTTCGTCGTACTCCGCCGTCTGGTCGGGACGGTCGTTCCCGTTCCTGTCCTCGAACCCCCCATTCTTCGCCGCATCCTGCAGGAGATCCGAACCCTTTCCGAACGCGTACACCACATAGAGGATGAGGTTCTGGTCACCCGCCAGGGAGGACCTGAGGTCGTTGGTCCGTGCGTACAGGGCCACATCGGGCATGTAGTCGGACCCGCCGTCCGGGAATGTCGGAGAGGGGCTCGTCTTGTACCCTGCTGCATAGTTCCTGAGGGATACGGGTATATTCTGGTCCTTTGTGCTCTCGCCGTCGGTGAGGTACAGGACGAAGCTCTTGCCGCAGGCGACATGGCCCACGGTGTTGCCCCAGTAGTAAGGATCGCTGTTGAGATTGGTGCCGTAATCGCTATTGGAGTAATAGGGGCTCACCTGCTGGAAGTACCTCATGATTTCATAGAGGGTCTCGGCCAGCGGCGTCCAGGTGCCGCCTTTCTTGTTCTGGATGGCCGTGATCATGTTGGTGAGGTTGTTGTCCCCTATGTTGATGTAGACGTTCCCCCCCTCTTCGTCGTTGTAGAAAGAGAGCCCCCAGCGGGCCTGGTCCGCGCCCACCTTCTGGAGCACGCCCGCGAGGTTCCCGTCCGCGTCGAAGGCCTCGGGCTCCACGTCCGAGGTCTTCTTCACCTTGATCTCGAAGTCCTCATCGGCGTTCTCGAACGGGTCCCCGTCCCTGTCGGTGTCCACAAAGAGTCTGCCGTCCTTGATGCCGTAGAGGTAATTGCCGTTGTAGGGGGTGAGGCTTACCCCCGAACTGGCTGAGGAGTCGAACCACCTCTTCCAGTACCGGCTCGGCTGCACGTTGTGGTTGTCGCCGAGCAGCATCTGGTTGCCGCCGCCTGTGCGCGATGTGGCAAGCCCCCCCATGATGACCTTCCGGGCCACGTCGATACGCCTCATGGTGAGCCAGTTCAGGAAGTTCCCGTTCCACTGGCCTGTTGCGGAGATCTCGAAGTTGTTCCCGTCCCAGTGGTACTGCGAGTCGGGGTGGAAGTAGCCGTAATAGCGGGTGCAGGTGGCCGGCGTGAATTCCACGTAGAGCAACGGCGCCTGGGAGGCGGAGGCGTCGTAGGGTTTTGCGTCGCGCTTCCCTGTGCCGTCGATCTTGAAGACCATGGAGTTCTTGGAGTGCCACCCCTCGCGGGTGACCACCTCCTGCACGATGGCGGAGAGGTCGGGGGTTTGATACGTGACCCCTGAAACCCACGCGGTTGTTCCGGTCCAGACTACCGCCGAGCTTGTGCCGGACCGGGAGGAGATGTTGCCGTCGGTGGTCGAGAACTGAACGGTGTCGTCGTCCAGCTGACCGCGGATGGTGAAGCTGAAATTGTTGGCTGCCGATGCGGCCGCCGCCGTGAACTCGATGTAGGCCCTGGTAACGGTGGCCCCCTGGGGGATGTCCAGGTTCTGGAACCGAAGACCGACCCAGGTGTCGTTGGACGCGGCGTCGAAACCGCCTATATCCAGGTCCGTGTTGAAGTACATGTCCTGGTTGACTTTGTACTCCTCCGCATCGTCCTTGCTCTGAATCACCCTCGACCATACCTTGCCGCAGTACGGGGAGGTCCCGGTGTAGAGCGAATCCGTGATGGTCCCGCCGTAATCCCCGCCCCACGTACCGTACGCCGCATAGTTCATGCTGCCCGAGTTGTCCAGGACGATCATGACATTGGGCTTCACACTCTGCGTGATGAAGATCGGGGTGGAGACATAGGTTGACATCGCCGGCTCAGGGCAGCCTGCGAGGGCCGCAGCCGGAGAGACGATTGCAAGGGAAACCGCAATGAAAAACGAATAGATTCTTGATCTGTTCATCTTAGAGCCCTCCTGCGACTCCCGGGAGAAGCCGGTATTCTGCACCGATGTTGGTCGAGGCGTTGTTGGGACCTGTCCCGGCGGAATCCAGCGCGTAGATGATCGCTACGCCGCCTGCCGAGCCGACCCCGACGCCTTCGGCCCCGCTCCCGAATTCGACCCCTCCTCCGCCGACGCTGATCTGCTTGTCCCGGTCCACATCCACGCTCACCGTTTGGCCCGAAAGTGTGAAGCTCATGTCTTTTGCCGTGTCGTGGGCGTTGTATCCCATCACTTCCCTGAAGAAGGACCCGTCGTCGGAGGGGAGGTAGGTTATCGCGGCAAGCGTGGGCCGCGCCCCTTCCTCCACCGTCCGTCGGACGACCTTGGGGGTCGTATAAACACCGCTGTCCGAGGTGTTGAAGGCGATATTGTAGGCCCTCTCATTTCCGGCAACCTGGATCTCGATCTGGGTGATCGTCGAGGCTGAGATCCCGATGAGGGTCAAGAACACAAGGATCAGGAGTGCAATCACCAGAACGGATCCATCCTGACTCTTGATCGATGTTGTACCTGCAGAACCCTTCATATTTCTTCCTCCGGCTGCCATTCGGTTAGATGACCCTCGGGATGACGCGCGGCACCGTCAGGCTTTGGGGAACCCCGTGCTCGACCCAGCTGATGGTCAGCAGTACGGTCTTGGTGTCGGCAATCAGGGTGCTGTCGGTGTTGTCCGTCACGACCCAGGTGATCGTGAACCCGGCAGGGGGACTCGGATCGGTGTGATTGCCTGCCGTGAGGTCCGCATGCGTGTAGGACCTGGTCAGGATCCTCTCCACACGATCCGCCGCGAGGGTCGTTCCCTCCGTGAGGCTCATGCTCAAGGCATTGCCTCGCATGGAAGCCGACTGCATGGAGGCGACCGCGAGGATGCCGAACATCAGAATGGAGATGGCGACAATGACCTCGAGAAGCGTAAATCCGTTTTGAGCCTGTTTTTCCATGGATCCCTCTTTACTCACGCGTTTTCTCACATTTCAAACAGAGTCCCCTTGGTGCTTCTCCTATCGGGTGAAGCGGCAAATCCTTCCTGCTCTCCCACCTCGGTTCGAGACGACATGCTGCCAGGCTTCCACCTCTACGACATGCCGATGTTGCGGCACTTCACCTCAACCCGAAGAATATTCCGGCGAAACTTGAGATTGTCCCCGGTGGGGGTGTATATGGTCGTGCCCTGGAAATTCGTGTAAACCGTCGGATCCGTAAAGCCCGTGTCCTGCCTGGGAGTCCTGGCCACGATCGAGATCTGGACGGATCTGATGTCGTTGAGGGTGGCGGTAACCGCTCCATTCGCATCGAGATAGACGAAATTCAGCGCGTCGATGTTCTCGGCGACCTGCTGATTGCCTGGGTTCTTTCTGAGGATCCTCTGGCCGTCCAGGGAATAGGTGATATCCTCATTTGAATCCAGGAGGTCTCCATCCTGAGTGCCGTCGTCCTTCGTGAACCGGATGCTGTTCGCATTGGCCGTCACGATCCCGGCTCCGGCCTTTCCGGTGGGGTCATACCCGGCCATGCGAATATCCCTTTCCAGGTGGTACAAGGCGGCCCGCAGATTCTGCTGCATCATGGCCACCTGCTCCTGGGTGACATACGCCTTTTGCTGGGAGACGTAGCTGGAATAGACCGTCGCCATGACTACACCCGCCAGCGCAACGGAAACCAACAGTTCCACCAGGGTAAAACCCCTCTGCTCTCCCACACTGCTGTTCTTCTTCATCTTCATCAGGTCAGCTCCAGTCGGCTTGAGTCCCTTTCGAACCCGGATCGCCACCCGGAAAGCGCATGCGTTTAGCCTTATTGGAAAATGCCGCCTTGATATTCCTGGAGGTCGATCGCCCCTGAAGGCAGCAGCTTTACCAGAAAGTACCCGGAGTTGTTCTGGTTCGACAGATAGATGTCCGCGCTGTTGCAGAACCCCCGGCCGTCGAAGGTGACCGGGGACGTGGAAAAGGTCAGGGTGTGCCCGGGATCGTCGAACTTGACCCCGCTCCCGTAATCGGACAAGACGACCGTCTTGGAGACCCCCGAAAGCGTGTACTGATACTGATCGGGCGCCGTGCTGAAAACGACGCTCGTGTTCTCGTTGTTTTTGACCGCCGTCATCTTCATCGACTGCATTGTGGAATAGAGATCCCTCGCCGCCTGTTTCAGCCGAAACTGCGGCATCCACATCGAAAAGGCAGGAATCGCAATGGCTGCAAGGATGATCAGGATCGCAACGGACACCAGCAACTCTGTGGCAGTGAACCCTGACTCATTCATTTCAGATCCGGCGGAACGGCTCATCTCTTCTCTTCCCTGGACTTCAGATTTTCCTTACATGCCCCGGAAAGGGGGTCCTTGCCGGTGGATGTAGCAAAGGCCGTGCCGCTCGGGGTCGCGGATTGAAAGCTGCTGGAATTGAAATGGATATTGGCGGATGGGGATACTGAAGCGCGGCCTGCGGGGGCGTTTAAGTGTAAATTAATTTGTCATCTGTAAAATGCATTTACACAATGCATTTTCATGCGCTTCTGCAGGAGCAACCTCCCGGTTGCGATTCCAGCGCCGGTCTCACGATCCGCCGCATCCATCGAAAGCAGGAGCTTGCTCCTAAAGTTCCACGCATTCTATGCGCTTCTGGAGCAACTCTTCTCGGGGTCGTGGAAAGATCAGGGGACGAGACTAGCGCCAGACGCCGTTCCCGACATGGACCTGCAGCTTGATGATGCCCGTCGAGAGGGGACCGACTCTGTAGTAAGCGGTGCCATGTTCGTCCGTCAGATAGGCGTAGCCGGAATTGCACGTGCCTCTCGGGTTGAAGGTGATGACGGCGGCTGCGAAGGTCTGCCCTTGCGGCCCGAGAAACCGGATTCCTCCGCCGTAGTCCCCGAGGGTGACGGTCCTGGTGATCCCCGAAAGATGGTATTGATCAGGTCCGGTGCTGTAAGAGATGGTGCAGTCCGTGTTGTTCTTGATCGCAATCATCTTGCTCCTGTGCATATTGGAGTAGAGCTCCCGGGCGGCAGCTTTCAACCTGTAGCCCGGAAGGGCTGCCCTGAACCCCGCTACGGTGATCGCGCCCAGGATGATGAGGACGATGCAGGCGGCCAGAAGTTCCAGCAGTGTAAACCCGGAGCGGTCTCTGTTCATCCATGGACCTCCTCGATCCTAAGAGGTTGATGAAAAAGGCCACATCGCAGATAGATATCCGGGAAGCGGTCGGCGGCAGAAGAAAGCGGTCGGGCCCTTGCGGTAAGCAGAGCGAACGAGGTCCGCCAGCCGCTTTGATGAATAGTGTATGATCCACTGAGCAATCCCTGTGCCATCTGGGCGGAAGTCCGGAACACAAAGATTTTAAAGGGTATTTCTTCCCATGCTCACTTCTTCCCTTCGGTTCGTATGCACAGAAACGGTTGCATCGTGCACTTGTTTTTGTTTGAATTCTTCCGGGTGGGCTGTTTTTGATGTTCCTGTATAGAGACCGGTGGAGCCCGCCTGCCATTTCGACCGAAGGGAGAGATCTCATCCTCGCCATGACCAACACCTCATTACTTTATTACTCCAACACTCCAACACTCCGGTTGATTTTCCCGGCAAAGCCACCTGGCACTGACCTGGCCCACAGGACCAGGTTTCCCGCGACGCTATGAAAAGAGAGAATCTCCTGGAGATGACGGTAGACAAGGTGGCCTTCGGCGGCAACGGCGTGGCCAGGAAGGACGGGTTCGTCGTATTCGTCAGGGGCGGCCTCCCCGGCGACAGGGTCGTGGCCAGGGTCGTCAAGAAGAAGAAGGCCTATGCCGAGGCGGTCATCTCCGAGATCCTCGAACCCTCCCCGGACCGGGCAGCGGCCCCATGCCCCTACTTCGGCCGGTGCGGCGGGTGCAGGTGGCAGCACGCGCGCTACGCACGGCAGCTCGAGTACAAGAGGGATCACGTAAAGGAGGCGCTGGCGCATATCGCCTCGCTGGACCCGACCGTGGTCCGAGATACGATTCCCTCGGAGAACGAGTACGGTTATCGAAACAAGATGGAGTTCTCCTTTTCCACCCGTCCATGGCTTCCCCCCGAGGAGTTCGAAAAAAACCCTGGAGGGGAGGGATTTGCGCTGGGGCTGCACGTCCCCGGGACCTTCGACAAGGTCATGGACATGGAGGCGTGCCTCCTCCAGCCCGAGACCGGCAACAGGATCTTGAGGGCGGTGAAGGGGTTTGCAAGGGGTTCGGGTCTGCCGGCCTATGGGATCAAGAGCCATGAGGGGTTCTGGCGTTTCCTCACCATCCGCCACAGCGATTTCTTCGACGAATGGATGGTCAACGTGGTCACCAGCGAGGAAAACCCCGAAGTCATGGCCGCCCTGGCAGGCGCCCTCCATGACGAGTTCGGCAACCTGCGAACTGTGGTCAACAACATCAGCCGGAGGAAGGCCTCCATTGCAGTCGGTGAAAAGGAGGTCGTCGTCCGGGGTCCGGGTATGATCACGGACAGGCTGGGGCGGTTCCAGTTCAGGATATCGGCGAATTCATTCTTTCAGACCAACTCCCGAACCGCCGCCAGGCTGTATGAAAAGGTTGCGGAGTTCGCGGAGCTGAAGGGAAATGAAAAGGTGCTTGACCTCTACAGCGGAACCGGGACCATACCGATCTTCCTCAGCCCATTCACCAGGGGCGAGGTGCTGGGCATGGAGATCAACGGGGTGGCGGTTCAGGACGCGGAGAGGAACTGCAGGCTGAACAACATCGACCAGTGTCGATTCATGATCGGCGATATCAGGGAGACCCTCGCCGCTACCCGATTCCGGCCGGACGTGCTGATCATCGATCCGCCGAGGAGCGGGATGCACAAGGATGCTGTGGCAGGGGCTTTGGACCTTGGGGCCGAGCGGGTCGTGTACGTCTCCTGCAACCCTTCGACGCTCGCCAGGGACCTCGAGATCATGGCCGGAACATACGAGGTCGTGGAGGTCCAGCCCTTTGACATGTTCCCGCACACGTACCATGTGGAGGCCGTCACCAAGCTGGTGCGCAGGTGAGTGTCAAAGCCCCAAGCTGAAGTATCAAATGAAATCTGTTGACAATTCCGGCCGTGCCTGTATTAATTATTTTTTTGGATTCAGGCCGTATGAGATTCGAGAGTGGCGCGGCTCGTCGGGCTCAAACCGGACGATGCGTTGAGCGCGGCGGCTCCAACGGATAAAAGGGGGTGATTTCCATAACCGGAAGTCGGCAGAGGTACAGACGGGGAAAATTGCCTTTCGGTTTCATCATACCTCCCTGCGAACGGGTATGGTAGATGCTCTCCGGCTTCCTTGTCGGCTTCGAACCCGCTCTTCCCGGGAAGGACGGGCCTGAAGCGGATTGAGAACGCAGCAAGGAATGATCCGGGCATCTCCGGTATGGGGATGCTTTTTTTCTTAAGCCCTTTTTCCAGAGGAGGAGCATAGCAGCACCATGAAGGTCATCGTTCAGGACAACCAGATCGAGAAGGCGCTGAGGGATCTCAAGAAGAAGCTTACAAAAGAAGGGTTCTTCTCGGAGATCAAGGAGCGCCGCTTTTATGACAAACCCAGCGTACAGAAAAAGAAGAAGCAGGCCAAGGCGGCCAAGAGAAGAAGAAAAAGGATGAGGAAGATGTACTAGACCACGAGCCCTCGGTCCCCCCAGACGGATACCTGAGCCCGCTCCCACGCTGCTTCTGCGGAAAGATCGCTTCCTCGAGGCGATCTTTCCGCACCCGAATCGCCTTTAAGAAGACTGATACTCCATCGAGGGATCATGACCAAGTGATACCTTTTGTTACGTTTTTCTTGACAAAAGGACACTGAACAGATAAATACCCAAATTGCTTAGTCCTTTCTTCTTTCCTGAAAAAACAATGCAATCAGAGGGTTGACCAAATGGAAAACCAAACGAACTCTTCTGGAAAATCTCCGAAGAGAGGATGGATCAGTTCGCTCATCGACCTGGTTCTCTCTTACTATGCCGACCTGGTCTCCAGGCCTTTCGGAAGCGGGCTGGTCTACTTTCTGGCGGGGATGTTTCCCGCCCTGATCGTAGGCTGGCTTGTTTTTCCGCTGGCCCTGTATTCAGGGCAGGAGCAGCCCCTGCGCTTCAGTCATGTCATCCATACCAACCCGGACATCGGCATTTCGGGAGATACGGAAACGGAGAGGTGCCTCTACTGCCACTCTTTCCGGGATGACGGTACCTTTTCGGGTATACCCAAGAACGAGACCTGCATGGAATGCCACAGCGACGTGGACGCCCCCTTGGGGGAGGACCCCGAGGAGAAGAGATTTCTGACCGAGTATGCGGCAAAGGAAAAAGAGGTCCCCTGGCTTTCCTACTATCGGCAGCCCGACTGCGTCTATTTTTCCCATATCGCACATGTGAAGATGGGGAACCTGGACTGCCGCACCTGTCACGGCGACCACGGCCGCAGCGACGTGTTGCCCGTCCACCAGAAGAACCGTATAACGGGTTACAGCAGAAACATCTGGGGGATGAACATCGCGGGATACAAGTCCAAGCCCTGGGATCGAATGAAGATGGATGACTGCGGTGAATGCCATGATCAGAGAGGTCTCCCGCAGAACAACAACTGCTTTGTCTGTCACAAGTGACGACAATCGGCACAACCCCGAACCTTGAACCTTTGAACCTCTGAACGGGTGTTCAAAGCATAGGGGAACAGAGCGATGGAATTGAACATGAAGAATCTTGTGAAGTGGACCGCCTTCAATAGACGGAATTTCATCAAGCTGCTGATCGGCGGTGCAGCAGGAATACACCTGACCCCGCTTCCCTGGAAGCTGATGGACGACAGCGCCATCTGGACCCAGACATGGCCCTGGATCCCGGTCCCGCCGAGGGGCGAGTTCACCCACGTCAAGTCCGTCTGTCAGCTTTGTTCCGGGGGTTGTGGAATCGAGGTCAGAAAAGTCGACGACAGGGCGGTCAAGATCGAGGGCCGTAACGACTTTCCCGTGAATCCAGGAGGCATCTGCCCCTTAGGGGCCGGCGGTCTCCAACTCCTCTATGATGAGACCGTTCGGTTCCCCGGACCGATGCGGAGGGTAGGACCCAGGGGCTCCGGGGAGTTCCTGGAGATCACCTGGGATGAGGCGATCAAAGAGGTTGCGCAGCGTATTGGAGCCCTGAGGGCGCAGAAAAGACCCGAGGCCATTGCGGCCGTCGACGGGAACGGGGACGGAACCACGACCGCAGTCCTGGTACAAAGGCTCATGGAGGCATGCGGAAGCCCCAACTACGTCAGGATGCCCACTGCGGAGGATACGTATTCCATTGCGAACCGGCTGATGACGGGAAATGAAGGCCCCATGGCCTATGACCTGGAAAATGCCGATTTCATCCTGAGCTTCGGCTGCGGCCTGATCGAGGGCTGGGGTACCCCCGGCCGGATGCTCAATGCCTGGTCCATCTGGAACCAGGACCCCTCGAACAAGAAGGTCCGCGTGGTCCAGGTTGAGGCCAGGAGCTCCAATACCGCCTCCAAGGCGGACCACTGGGTTGCCCCCTATCCGGGAACCGAGGGGGCGCTGGCGCTTGGTCTCGCTCACGTCATCATCAAGGAAGCGCTCTTCGACAATTATTTCGTGTCCAACCACTCCTTCGGTTTCAATGACTGGACGTCCCCCGATGGAAAGTCGCACCAGGGATTCCGCACGGTCGTGCTCCAGAAGTACTCGCCCCAGGCGGTCGCGAAGATCACCGGGGTGGATCCGGGGCAGATCGCCTCCCTGGCCCGCGCCTTCGCCAAGGCCAAGGCGCCGGTAGCCCTTTGCGGGAAGGGCAAAGGCACCATGAGCGGCGACGTGCTGGAATTCATGGCCGTTCAGGCCCTCAACGGCCTGGTCGGCAACATCAACAAGGCGGGCGGCGTCCTGTTGCACGACCCCCTGCCTTTCACTCCTCTTCCCGCGGTGGAAAAGGACGGGATCGCTTCCGAGGGGTTGAGAAAGGGTCGTCTCGACCTTGCCGGTACCAAGGGCTATCCCTTTGCCCGATCGCTCGCCAACAACTTCGCGGAAGCCGTTGTCAACAGCCATTCGTCCCCCGTGGACCTGCTCCTCGTTTTTGCGGCCAATCCGGCCTATGACCTGCCGCACACGGGGCCCTTCTCCTATGCCATGCAGAAGGTGCCGTTCATCGTGAGTTTTTCTCCTTACAGGGACGAGACCGCCCTCATGGCAGACCTCGTGCTCCCGGATCATACATACCTGGAGAAGAAGGAGGATGTGGTCTGGCCTGCGGGTCTCCAGTATCCCCTTTGCGGCGTCTCGACCCCTGTCGTGAAACCGGTTTACAGAACCATGCAGAGCGGAGACGCGATCATCCGGCTGGCACAGGCTGTCGGAGGCACGGTCGGGGCATCCTTCCCGTGGAAGGGCTTCGAAGAGCCCATGAAGGCGCGGTTCAAGGGCTTGGCCGATTCGATCGGCGGTACCACCGTGTACAAAGAAGGGCTCACTCCGTGGAAGCGACTCAAGGACCGCGTGCCCGTGGAAACGGACTACAGCTCCTTCGAAGACCTGTGGAAGAAGTTATCGGCCAACGGCCTCTGGTATCGGCCTTCGCACGAGTTCAAGCGGTGGGAAATCATCTTCAAGACGCCCTCCAAGAGGTTTGAATTCTACAGCGCCGGCCTGGAGCGCACCGTAGCGACCCTTGCACAAGGGACCAGTCCGAAGTCGGCCATGGAGCGCATGGGGATTGCAGCCGAAGGAGACGAGGCCTTCCTGCCCCACTTTGAGAAGCCCAGGACAGTAGCGGGCAGGGAAAAGTACCCACTCCTGCTTATGCCTTATGAGCTGATCAACCTCGGGTGCGGATTTGTCCCCACCCCTCCCTATCTGCAGAAGACCCTTTTTGATGATCAAATTCGAAAAAACGATTCCTTTGCTGACATCAACCCTGAGACCGCCGCCATGTATGGTTTGAAACAAGGCGACGCCGTTTACATCGAGTCTCACCATGGCCGGGTCAGGGCGAGGGTCAATCTGGCGGCAGGGGTTATGCCCGGGGTCCTCTTCCTCCCTATGGGTCTGGGGCACAAGGGGTTTGGGGAGTTTCTCAGGGGAAAAGGGGCCAACCCGGGGACGATCGTCGAGACCCGCAAGGACCCGATCGGCGGACAGGCGGTCTGGTGGGAGACCAGGGTCAGGGTCACAAAAGTCTAAGTTGGAGGTTGGAGGAGCGGCCCTTCGGGCCTTGAGGCTGGAGGCAAGAAACGGAAACGCATTGCCTCCCCGTCCTAAAGTGAGTGAAACGAACGCTCCTCCAGGCCTCTAACCGCGAAGCGTAAGGGGTAACTGATGAAAAAACAGATCAGAGGCAAGTACAAATTTGGAATGGTCATCGACCTGGATAAGTGCACGGGTTGTGGGACCTGCGTCGTCGCCTGCTCGGCGGAAAACAACGTCCCCGTAGGACCGGATGACTCCGACAAGGAAAGGTTCGTCGCCTGGATGCAGCTCTATCGGATCCAGAACGGAAAGCCGTTCCCGCAGACGGAGTTCTCCTATATTCCACGTCCATGTATGCAGTGCGACCATCATACGCCTTGCGTCTCCGTATGCCCTCCGACGGCTACCGACGTGGACACCGATACGGGGATCGTGAGCCAGATCTACACCCGGTGCATTGGATGCAGATACTGCCAGGCTGCCTGCCCCTATCATGCCCGATACTTCAACTGGTGGGATCCCGTCTTTCCCAAGGGGACCGAACGCCACCTCTCTCCGGAGGTGTCGGCCCGCATGAGAGGGGTCGTCGAGAAATGCACGTTCTGTCACCACCGTTATATGAGGGCCAAGACAAAGGCCTATGCGGATGGAAGGCGGGACATCGAGGAAAACGAGTACATCACGGCATGCACCGAGGCCTGCCCGGCACAGGCGATCACGTTCGGCGATCTCAACAACCCCAAACACAAGGTCTCTCAGCTAGCCAAGAGCCCGAACGCCTTCAGGCTTCTTGAACGCCTCGGAACGGAGCCCAAGGTCTACTATCTCAGTTCCAAAGAGTGGGTGCGGCTTGCGGCCGACAACTACCTGCCCCATGAGCTCGAAAAGCGCGGCAGGGCGAAGACTTGACATTCCGGGCGAACAGAACGCTTCCGACCACGATGGCGGAGCGACGGACTCTTCGACCCCGATGCATTTGCTAGGAGGATGATTGATGGATTCGGCGTTGATCCCAAAAGGCGTGACGAGAAGTTCCCCCAGAGTGTTCTTTCTGTGGACCCTGCCCTGGCTGGCGCTCCTGGCCTGGGGGGGGGTGAGCGCATTCCTCTGCCTCTGGAAGGGGCTTAACCAGACCAATATGAGCAATATCTTTGCCTTTGCGCTCTGGATTGTCTTCGACCTGGCAGTGATCGCACTCGGGGCCGGCGCCTTTTTCACAGGTTTTCTCACCTATATCATCAACCGGAAAGAGCTCAAGGACATCATCAATGCGGCCGTGATCATCGGCTTCATATGCTACTCGGGCGCAGTAGCCATGCTGGGGATAGATATCGGCCAGCCCATCAGGGGTTGGTTCATCTTCTGGCATGCCAATGTCCATTCGATGCTTACCGAGGTTTCTTTCTGCATCACCTGCTACCTGGGCGTCCTGGCCATAGAGTACGTGCCGCTGATCCTGGAGAACAGGAAATTGGATGAAGTCCGGGAGTTTCGGCTCTTCGGGCATAACCTGCACCACATCATGGCTGTGTTTGCGGCCACGGGGACCTTCCTCTCCTTCTTCCATCAGGGTTCCCTCGGCGGAATGTTCGGCGTCATGTATGCGAGGCCCTTCGCCGCAAGGTGGGAATTCTACGTCTGGCCGACCACCTTCTTCCTCTTTGTGCTTTCGGCGATCGCCTCAGGACCCTGCTTCACCATTTTGATCACCCGGCTGACCGAGGCGATCACGCGGAAGAAACTCGTCCCGGACGCTGCCGTTCAGACCCTGGCGAAGATCGCCGGCTGGCTGCTGGCCGCCTATATGATCCTGAAGATCGCGGATACCCTTGCCTGGGTATACGGCATCGTCCCGCGATCCGGACTGGCCTTCATGGATTTCTACAGGCAAGGGCCTTATGGAGTCTGGCTGGTGGTGGCGGAAATCCTCATCTTCGGCATCATCCCCGCTATCATGCTCATCGTCCCCTCCGTGAGGGAGAACAAGCCGTTGCTGATCATCGCCTGCCTGATGAACTGCGCGGGGATCGTTCTCAACCGGTTTGTCTTCATCATCGTGACACTGGCCATTCCGGTGATGCCCTTTGATCGCTTCTGGAGCTACATCCCCACCTGGCAGGAGTGGGGGATCTCCATGGCCGTGATCGGTTACGGAGTGCTGCTCTTCTCTCTCTCCTACCGGTATCTCCCGGTATTTCCGAAAGAGGTCGAGCTCAATGCCGTCCGGCACATCGAAAAGCGGCCGGAACCCAGGGTAGTGGCATCTCCGGCAGGGGCACACTGAGCAGGTGGACCCCGGCCCCGGCGTCGAAATGACGGATGGACTTAACGGCACTCGCGAAGGGTGTCAAGATTCGAAAACTGTACTTCTGGAGAACGGCGTCAGTGACGTTCGTCTATAGCAAGGAGAACCAGAATGACCCCCTTGTCTTTTGAATGGAAATGGGCTGCGGATTACTTCATCTTCATGGGGCTGCTCTACCTGGCCCTGGCCGTGATCGGGTGCGGTCTGGTGGTCGCCTACGTGCGCACGTGGATGGAGATCCATAAGGAAGAAAAGGCCGAAAAACCCGTCCCGGTGATCCAGTCCAGGCTGAGGTATCCGCAGTATTGAAATGGAATGGATGGAATGATGGAATGCCGGGTGAATCGCCCATGCACCATCATTCCATCATTCCACCATTCCAGCCGATTATCCCCCGTTCTCTCAACGCGCCACGCGCCAAGTCGATTCCCTGCAGCTAAATAGAGGTGACTGTATCCCTTGCCCAGTTCCGGTCGTCCCTGGCGGGGTGGTCCAGGTTGAAGTGAAGTCCCCTGCTCTCTTTTCTGAGAGAGGCGCAGGTGATGATGAGCTGCGCCACCAGGGCCAGGTTCCTCAGCTCCAAGAGATCCCTGGTGACGATGAAGTTCCAGTAATACTCCCTGATCTCATCCTGGATGATGTCGATCCTCCTCCTGGCCCTCCGGAGCCTCTTGTCGCTCCTCACGATCCCCACATAGTTCCACATGAAGCGCCGGATCTCATCCCAGTTGTGGGAGACGATGACCGATTCCTCGCTGTCCGTCGCACTGCCCGCATCCCATAAGGGGGTCTCGGTCAGCGGGGTCCTTCTGTTCGCTTCCAGGTGCCCCGATGACTCGTCGGCTGCACGTCTGGCAAAGACCAGGGCTTCGAGCAGGGAATTGCTCGCAAGCCTGTTGGCTCCGTGCAGACCGGTGCAGGCGACCTCGCCGATCGCATAGAGGTTGCTGATGTTGGTCTGGCCGTTCTCATCCGTAAGGAGACCGCCGCACATGTAGTGGGCCGCAGGGACCACCGGGATGGGACTCCGGGTGATATCGATCTGGAAACTCAGACAGGTCTCGTAGATATGGGGAAACCTCTCCCTGATGAATTCCGGGGGTCTGTGACTGATGTCCAGGTAGACGCAGGGTTCACCGCTCTTTTTCAGCTCCAGATCGATGGACCTCGCCACGATGTCTCGAAAGGCGAGGTCCTTCAGGGGGTGATATTTCTCCATGAATGGTTTTCCCTTGGAGTCGAGCAGGATTCCTCCCTCTCCCCGGACGGCCTCGGAGATGAGGAAGTTCTTGGCCTGGGGGTGGTAGAGACAGGTGGGGTGAAATTGGACGAATTCCATGTTGGCGACCTTTACGCCCGCCCTGTAGCCGATGGCCACCCCATCGCCGGACGCGATGTCCGGATTGCTGGTATAGAGGTACACCTTGCCCGCCCCGCCGGTCGCGAGGACCGTAATTCTCGACAGAAAGGTGAGGACATGGCCCTGCTCGCAGTCCAGGACATAAGCGCCCCAGCACGTCTCCTTCGTCTCCGAGGCGATGATGCCCCTTTTGATGAGCTTGGACTTGGTGATGAGATCGATCGCCATGTGGTTCTCATAGATAGAGATCCGCCGGTCCTGTTCCACTCGCGCGAGCAGGGCCTTCTCGACCTCCTGACCGGTGCGGTCCCTGGTATGCACGATCCGGCGCCTGGTATGTCCCCCCTCCATCCCCAGATCGAGGCCCTGATCCTCCTTGGTCGAAAAATGGACGCCCAGGGACATGAGCTCCTCGATCCTGGATGGGCCGTCCTCCACCACCATCCTCACAATCTTCTCATTGCATAGCCCTGCCCCGGATTCCAGGGTATCGCTGACATGGAGTTCCGGGCTGTCATCCGGAGAGAAGACCGATGCAATCCCCCCCTGTGCATAGTTGGTGGAGGTCTCCATCCGCTCTTTCTTGGTGACAATGGCTACCGTGCCGGATTTCGCCGCCTGAAGGGCAAATGTGAGGCCTGCGATGCCGCTGCCGATCACCAGGTAGTCCGTTCTGATTTCCATCCTTCTATTCCCTTTCCGCTCGAACGGAGTCGCTCCCCGACCGGCCCCCGCCCCAAACCCACCATCAACTTCCGTCTTCTCCATAGACGTCCGCCGGTTCGGGGGTTCCCCCGTTCAGCAGCAGACGTCAGATGTAAACCGCCCGACATTCCGAGGAGCGAGACGTACAGACCGGTACGTCGCAGCAAGCTGCCCCGGCGCCAGGCCGGGGAGGGGGGAGGGCAACGCAGGTGAATCGGGCCCGCTTCATGTCATTGACAGACCTGCCGGCCTCCACTAGACTAGCACATTACCTTTTGGATTTCCCCAAGGTTTTTGTTGGGGCGGCATGGCTCTCTCCCTGGTCTTCTGTTGTTGTTCCCCAACATTCCCGTGATCCCGTTGTTCCCATGGTGCAAACTTCACCCCCTGAGGGGGTGCAATCAAAGTCGGCCCCTCCGGGGCCGATCTTCACTGGTGGAGCTAAATGAAAAAACCTGCGGCATTGATCTTCGACTGCGACGGCGTGATGTTCGAATCCAAACAGGCCAACATCGAGTTCTACAGCCACATCGCCCGCCATTTCGGTCTTGGGCCCCTGGGGGAAGCCGATGTGGAGTTCGTTCACATGCATACTGCGGACGAATCCCTTCGCCATCTTTTCAGGGGGAGTCCTCACCTGGAAGAGGCCCTGGCCTACAGGCTCGAAATGGACTACACCCCCTTCATCGATTATATGGTCATGGAACCGGGGCTGAAGGAGCTTCTGGCTGAGCTGAAGCCGTATGTCGGTCTGGCGGTCGCCACCAACCGGAGCAATACCATCGGGAAGGTGCTGGAATGGAACGGATTGAGCGGCTATTTCGATATCGTGGTTTCCTCGCTGGATGTAACCCTGCCGAAACCCCACCCGGAGTGCATCCACAAGATCTTGAATCACTTCGAACTACCCGCGGCCAGATCCTTCTACGTCGGGGACTCGCTGGTCGATGAGCAGACCGCCGAGGCTGCAGGCGTCCCTTTCATCAGCTACAAGAACAAACATCTGCGGGCGGTGTTCCACGTCGATCAGATGAAGGAGATTGGGAGGATTGTAAGAAGATCGGGCCTGCTGCAAGATCAGCCACAAAGACACTAAGTCACAAAGAAACCCACAGTATCTTTCTTGGTGTCTTCGTGTCTTGGTGGCGGAATTCGGCTGCTACAGCGTCAGCACCGTCGGCGTCAGGAAGATGATCAGCTCCAGCCGGTCGGCGGTGTTCTTCTTCGCCTTGAAGAGCCATCCCAGCAGCGGGATATCGCCCAACCCGGGGATCTGCTCGGTCCTGTCGCTGTCGGTCTCCTTGTAGATCCCGCCGATCACCACGGTGTCGCCGGATGCCACCATCATGGTCGTGGTCGCTTCTTTGGTCATGATGGGGACATTCTCGCCGAGGGCGTGTGCATAGTCCGGCTGATCGTCTTTGACCAGCACCTCCATGATCACCATGTTGTTGGGCGTGATCTGGGGTTTGACCTCCAGCTTCAGGCTCGCATCCACCTGCTGGTAGGTCTTGTTCCCGTTGGCGTCCGTCCCGGCGGGGATGACGATCTTGGTGCCCTGCTGGATGGTCGCCTTGACGGTGTCCCGGGTCACGATCTTGGGGGCGGAAAGGGTCCTCGTCTTGCCCTCCGCCTCTGCTAGGGCGAGAGATGCATCCAGATGAAGTCCGGTGAGCGCTCCCCGGGTCAGCTTCGTGAAGGTGAAGCCGATGTTCTCTGCGGGAAAAGCAGCGGCGCTGAACCCGGTGCCGAAGCTGGGATTGTAGAGCTTGGAACCGACCGGGAAGTCAGCGGGCACGTTGTCGACCGCCCATGACGGCGCTCCCGCCCATGTGGTATCCCTGTTCCTCCTGACCTGCATCTGCGTGGCGTTGTTCCACTGAACACCCAGCGAGCGGGCGAAGGTCGTATCGGCCTGGATGATCCGCGCCTCGATCATGACCTGGGGCGTGGGCTGGTCCAGCCGTTCCTTGAGGGAAGTCGCCTCCTGGATCTTCGATACCCGGTCGTAGTAGATAATGGTCTTGGTCTGGGTGTCGACGGTGATCTTTCCCTGCTCGCTTCTCACGGTCCTGTCGATGATATCCCGGATGTTGTTCACATCCTTGTAGTTCACGGTCAGATAGGCCGTCTTCATCTCCTCCTTCTGCTCCTCGGCCTTTTCCCTCCTTATCCGCTCTTCGTATTCCCGGTCTTTGTCTTCCCTCTTTCTCCTCTCTTCCGCTTCGAGCTGGCTAAGCTGGGCCTTGGTCGTGACCCAGATGACGTTTCCTTCCTCCCTCTTGGCAAGGTTGTTGTTCGAGAGGACGAGGTCCAGCGCCTGATCCCAGGGGACGTTCTTGAGTCTCATGGAGACCTGCCCCTTCACCTCCGGACCCCACACGATGTTGAGGTTGCTGATCTCCCCGAGGAGGCGCAGGATGTTCGTGACATCCGCATTGACGAAATCCATGGTCATCGGGGTGCCGGTGTAGCCTTTGTTCGGAAGGCCCAGAAGCGGATCGTAGGCCTCCTTCTTGGACGCTGCCGGTGCGATGGACTCTGCGGCCGGGGGTTTGGCTCCGGAGGCCGGCGCCTGCGCCATTTGCAGGGGAACCACCGATTTCTCCAGAGGCTTGATGGAAGTAGGGCCGAAGTCAATCAGGATGGACTTTGCCTTCTGATCCACATGAAATGGGACCATTTCCCTCAGGTGGATCGCGATCGTGACCTGTTTCTCGGCAGGGGAATAGGCCGGACGGATCCGCTCTACCACCGCCTGAAACCGGGAGGAGTCGATCTCTCTCAGGAGCGGCGACGGAATAGCGGCGTTTGGGAGTTTCAGGACCAGCGTATTCACCCCTTTTCTGTCGAGGTCGTAGGGCGCCTTCTTGTCCGTGGTGACCGTGATCCGGGACTTGCCCTGGCCGAGCATCGTGAAGTCCAGACCGAGGATCTGGTTTTGGTTGGATGGCTTGGCGTCGAAAAAGATCCTGGGCTCGGCAGCCGGGATCAAGGACTCTTTCGGTGCCTCCAGGGCCGGGGAGGGCGGGGCCCCCCCTGCGGGTCCGGCAACGGCCGCCTGCTTCGGCGTAAGGACCACCTTGATGGTACCGTCCTTGGCCTGGATGTCGTGCTCCAGGGGGAGCACGAGCACGATCGTCATTCGGGTCATCGCAGGCTGGTCCTTTATCCGTTCGAAGAGGATATCCCGGATATTGCCGCCGTATACGGGCGTCTGCAGGGGCAGGTCCTTCCCTGCCTTCCCTTCGATATCGAGGACCACCCGTGGCGGATCCATGAGTTTGAAGGCCGTATAAGGGACCGACCTGGAATTGACCACTTCCACGACGGTTCTTTGCAGAGCTGAATGGACCTTCATGGTTTGGATGACGGGACCGGCGGCTTCCTCCGAAGTCGAGGTATTGATCGGGGGGGTTGCACATCCGGTCAGGAACAGGACGGCTCCAGCGAGACAGGCGAACCAGGTCCTACGCCTCAGCTCATCCTTCGGCCTCTTCCCCATAATGACTCTCCTTAGTTCGTTCATTGCCCACCACTCGTTTCGCACGCAAAACCCCGAGGTCACTCGAGAGTAGGGAGTTTCTTGGGTATATCCTTGTACTGAACAGTTCCCCTGAAGTCTTTGTACTCCTCCCGGATGACTACCTCTTTGTCGGTGACAGCATAAACCATGCCACTATTCGTTCCGATCGGGGTGCCCTTCCGGATCACATGGCCGACTCCCTTGGAGTCGCGCACCATAGCCCAGTTGCCTTTGGGGCTCAATACGATGGCGATCAACTCCAGCTGAGAAAGATCCAGGGTCTCGAGATAGGTTTGCGGTTTCCTCTGTTTCTGCTCTTCAACGGCCTCCTGTTCCGCCAGAAAGGTTTTGAAGGGGTCGGTCTTTCCGGTCGGATCATAGGTGTATTTTGCCGCACCTCCCTCTTTTGCCGCTGCATCTGATTCAGACGGTCCCGTGCCCTCGAAGATCTTCTGCATGGGCCTGCTTTCCTTGTACACGGCCTCATGCGGTACGGCAGAGGAGATTGGAGCATGAGAAAACAGGAAGACCAAGGTGAGGAGAGATGCCTGGACGAGCCCGACTCTTTGAGACGAACCGCCGATGCAGGATCGGACAAGTGGGGTGGTCCCCTCGAAGGGTGATTTTCCCCCCCCGTCGTAACGACCCCTAGCCGGCGTTTGCGAAAGGGCGCTATTTCTTGGGAGCCGGGCCATCGGTTTCCCCCTTGAATCGATAGGTTACAGCATCGCACTTCGTGTTCAGAATCGTGGACCTTGCCCCATCGGGCACCATGGAGACGTTCAGTATGTTTACGATCCTCTCCATTGCACCGACCTTGTCGAAGAAGACCGCCACATGGTGATAGTTGCCCCTGACCTCGATGGAGACCGGGATCTCTACATAGAAATCCTGCATCTTCTCTCTCTGTGGGTTAAAAAGACGGAACTCGAGTTGAGAATCGCTGCCGAGCTGGGTGATCGTCTTCAGCAGGGTCGGGATCTCCTTCGTATTGGGCAGCAGTTTCAGTGCATCCTTGAACTGGGTATCGGTCTCGGCCCATTCCGCCTCGAACTGCGCCAGCCGTCTGGCCGTGACCCTCGCCTTTGCAAGCTTCTGCTCGAGGGACGCGATCTCCTGCTTGGTCTTGTCGATTTCCTCTGTCTTGGGGATATAGACAAACCAGACGAACAACCCGGCTATCACGATCACCGTCCCCGCGAGGATCGCAATCCTGAACCCCATCTTGATCTTTTCTATCTTTTCGAATACAGGTCCCAGGTCCATAACCCGATCCTCTTCTCGAGATCGTGCCCGTGATTCGCGTACGTCTGTTGTTTTACCCTAACGTTCGAGCCTCACGTCACTTCTTCGGCTTCGCCTTCTCCTGGTACGCATAGGTCTTGCATTCCAGGGTAAAATCGGCGACGTTCAACCTATGCTGTGGGAGATGCTGCATTTTTGCACTCACCAGTTCGACCGAATGGATGTACTCCGATTTCTCCAGGTTCGTCATGAACAGGGCAACGGTCTCGTTGTCCATGGCCGTACCCGCGAGCTTCAGTACGCCCCCGGATTCCGCCAGGGAGCTGAGCCATAGTTTTTCCTTTGGAACGGCCGTCGCGATCTCGTCCAGCAGGTGGACCGGGCCCGTCTTCTTCTTTTCCAGGTCCCTGATAACGGCAAGCTTTGTCTTGACTTCCTTGATCTTCTTCTCGAGTTCTCCGATTTTCTTGAGGGTCTCCTGGAAAGCGGCGAGTTCCTGCTGGAGCTTTTTTTCCTGGTCCTTGGCCTTGGCGAGGTCGGCATTGAGGTCCAGGAACACCAGGATGATGGCGCCGAAGAGCAGGACTACCGTGAGAACATAGATGGAGATCTGCCTCTTGATGTTCTCTCTTTTCTTTGCCGCCCTGAATGGAAGGAGATTGATCTTGATCATTTGTCGCCCGTACTCCTCAGCGCAAGGCCCACGGCCACGGCGGCCTGTGGGGCCATGTAGCTCAGGTATTTGGGATCAAAAAGCTTCTCGTTGATCTGAAGATTCGAAAACGGGTTGAGTTCAACTACGGGTATATCCGTTTGCATTTCCAGATACTGATGAAAACCGGGAACCCTGCATGATCCGCCACTGACGAAGATCTTTTCGATGTTCTGGTCAGGGTAGGTGGTGGTCAGGAAGTCAAGGGCGCGCTTGATCTCATTGACCCACCCGGAGACGACCGAGGCAACCACCTCCTCCAGCGTGCCCCTGTCTTTTCCGTTCATCTTTGCGCCGCCGAGCTTGATTTCTTCGGCTTCTTCATACGGCACCTCGAAGCTGGACATGATCCCTTCGTTGATCTGAAAGCCTCCGAAGGAAGAGTCCCTCGTGAAGATGGAGACCCCGTTCTTGATCACATTGATTCCGAGTTCCTCGGCGCCTACGTTCACCAGGGCAAAACAGCCTGAATTCATTTCGTTGCTTGATTCGAATGCGTTCTGAAGGGCAAAGGCATCCACGTCCAGAACCACGGGATTGAGGCCCGTGATCTGAAGAAGGCTGACATAGTCTTCCACGACATCCTTTTTCGCCGCCACCAGCATCACGTCCATGAGGCCGGACTCCTGCGACCTCTCTTCAGATTCCTCGGGGTTTGCCTCGGCTGCGGTGAGGATCTCGTAGTCGAGGTTCACATCATGAATGTCAAAGGGGATATACTGCTCGGCCTCTTCCTGAATCGTGGACTCCAGTTCAGATTCCTCACGTTTTGCAATACTGATCTTCTTAACGATGACCGAATAGCCGGAGATCGAGGTAGCCACATTCTTGTTCTTGATCTTCAGGTTCTTGAACAGGTTCTTGATTGCGGAGGAGACGATCTCGATCTCCTTGATGGTCCCTTCCACGATGGCCTCTCGAGGCAAGCCGATCATCCCGAAGTTCTTCAGGAGCTTTCCCTTCTTGCCGTCCTCGATCTCAACGAGCTTGATTGCGTGAGAGCCGATATCCAGGCCGATGAGCTGATTCTTCTTGGCGATTGGCATACCGTTCCTTACGATTCCGGAAAGATTCGATCCTTGTCGGAGAGCTTATAGCCGAGGGCCAGTATGATCTTCCTCCGGGTCTCCATGCGGCAATTCATCCCTCTCTCTATCCTGTCGATCGTCAACGGTGAAACTCCGGCCTTTCTAGCGAGCTCAGCTTTACTCATCAGGAGTTCCTCTCTGATACCCTTTACAATATTCATGCCCAATCTCTCCTCTTGAATCTGAGTTCGACCAAAAGTCCCGACTTCAGGACGCGCGACAGCATATATATATGTTGATATTTGTCAAGTATTTTCTGATAAATTAACTAAATTTTATTTAATTAGCATATATATAGGGCACAATAAAAAAAATTAGCACTACATGTTGTGTACGCAAAAAGGGCTGGAGCCGCTGAAGAGGTCTTTCGATGACGTGAATCCAGGGGGTTTGCGGAGGGGGTTGCGGCCAGGGGGCAGAAAGCACTTTACAACCACCTGTTCAAGGGGTTAGATTAAATTCTTTTGAATTTGAGAACAGAACGAGAAGACGCATCGGATTTTTGGCACAGGGCCGTCCGAACCGCGTCTGTCGAGAGGGTGATATCAAAGCGGAAATGAACACCAAGCTTCGTAAGAAAAACATCCTCCGGGAGTATCTTGAGGCAGCGGCGATTGCGGTCTTATTGGCGCTTTTCATAAGGACTTTTGTCGTCCAGGCCTTCAAGATACCCTCCGGCTCCATGGAACCGACCCTTCTGATCGGGGATCACATCCTCGTGAACAAATTCATCTACGGCGTCAAAATCCCGTTCACACGGAAGACGCTTCTGCCCCTGGGCGAACCGAAGCGGGAAGACGTGATCGTGTTCATCTACCCTGTGGACGCCACGAAGGACTTCATAAAGCGGGTGGTCGCCTTGCCCGGAGAGCAGGTGGAGATCACCGGGTCCAAGATTCTTATCAATGGAAAGCCTTACGAGGACAAGTACGGGCATTATGTGGAAAATGCCGGGAGACCGGTCCCCGCAGGCAACAGTTACAGCTTCGGTCCCGTGACCGTTCCGGAAGATCACTATTTTGTCATGGGCGACAACCGGGATCACAGCTATGACAGCCGGTTCTGGGGATTTGTCCCGGCACAATCCGTCAAAGGCAAGGCATTCGTGATCTACTGGTCCTGGCCGCACTGGGAGAGGTTTTTTCACCTGATCAGGTGACGAAGCGTGGCCGATTCCGCCCCTCGCCCCCGGGAAGTACAAAAAAGTTCACCGCCCCGTATGATTCTGTGTACGAGCTCCCAGCGTCGTGTAACTGGACTTTCTTGTACTCTGGTCATTTCGAACGGAGCGAGAGTTGCCATACTCGCCTGCAATCACAGGATCTCTCCTCGCAGCTTGTCCCGTGCGCAGATCTCCCTCACCTGTCCCGCTCCCGCACCCGCTGTCTCATCCTCGCGGCCATGAAAATCGTCTCCACGACCTCCTTCTGGAGCCCCAGGCCGTTCACGCTGCCCAGAGGAACATACCTGGCATCACTGACATCCGACCCCGACCGGAGCTCTCCGGAATCCGGGTATCCCCAGTAATCCGCGATGACATAATGATAACGGACCCTTCCTGAATCATCGCGCACAATCCTGTCCAGGAGCCTCACCAGCCCACAGATCCGTATGGTTACGGACAACTCCTCCAGGATCTCCCGCTTCAGGGCCTCTTCGAGGCATTCTCCCAGTTCGACCACGCCTCCCGGAAGGGTCCAGGTCCCTTTGCCCGGCTCCTGACCCCGCTTTGCCAGGAGCACCTGATCGTCGAGGAAGACGATCCCGCCGACACCGATGATGGGGGAGTGCGGGTATTCCCGCCTGACCCCTCGTACTACTTCCATGTCCCTCATGCCTCTCTTTGCAGGGAATCGAGTGTGGTCCCACCAGCAGCGCCCAAATCCCGCCACGAAGACGCCAAGAAGATATCGAGGTTTTCCTTGTGTTGTCTTACTGCCTTCGTTGCAGATCTTCCTCCTCTTCCTTCAGACGCTGAAGATCGGGGAGGGGGAATGATCTTAGCCTGGTCACCTCCTCGTGACAGGTCAGGTCATAGCTGATCGGGGTTATGGTGATCCATCCTTCCCTCAACGCCTTGGAATCCGATTCCGGGACCGCCTCTTCCCGGTCCGTCTCACCGGAAAGCCAATAATAAAATTCACCCCGCGGATCGGTCCGCTTTTCAAAGCTCTCCTGGAATCCGCCCAACCCCTGCCTGGTTATCGCCACCCCCTGCATCTCCGAGGGGGGGCAGGAGGGGACATTTACGTTCAGAGCCGTTTTCTCCTTCAGCCCGAAATCCAAGATATAGCGGATAATCTCCCGGCTGAACCTTGCGGCGAATCGGAAGTCGGGATCTTGACTGGCTTCCAGAGAAATCGCAGCAGACCGGATCCCGAGGAATGCCCCTTCCGCTGCAGCCGACACGGTCCCGGAATACAGGACGTTGACGCCCACATTGGCTCCGCGGTTGATGCCCGAAAGGATAATGTCGGGCGGACCGCCTATGATTTCCTGAACCGCGATCTTCACACAGTCCGCAGGGGTTCCAGTCACCTTGTACCCGAAAAACCCGCCATCCATATTGACCGCGCGCACCCGTAGCGGCGAGGTCAGCGAAATGCCATGGCCTACCGCACTCATCTCCGATTCGGGCGCGACCACCCATACCTCGAAGTCCTTTTTCAACTCGCCTTGAAGTGCAAGCAAGCCGGGAGCATATATTCCGTCGTCATTGGTCAGTAGTACCTTCATTACGCGCAAAGATTCCTTTCCCTGGTTCTCGATCTCATTTAATGCAAAGGAGGTTAGCACAGAAAGGCCGAAGGTGGCCATAAGGAAGGTTCCCCGTTCCCGGTCAGCGGGGCCGCTTGCCGCTGAGGCGTCAAGATTGAACGAGTGGGAAACTTTGCAGGTGTCAGGTGTCGGGTGTGAGCCCCGTAATCCATCGATTTTCCTGACACCTGAACACTGAAACCCGAAACCTCTAACCTGAAGAAGTATCTCAGGAGAGGTTTGGCTTCCACGGCCCTTAACCTTGGAACCGGCGGAGCCGTATGAACCTCTGAACCCTGAACTTTCTTGCCACCACCGGGGACCTGCGTTAGAATGAGACCTTTCAAACCGTCGGATGGTGATGACCTGAGGGGCGAGCACTCCATCGAAGATCTTCGGAACTCCCGCCAACCCGAGAAGCGCCCTCATCATCCCCTCTTTGGAGCAGAGGAGGGAACATGAAGAAAAAACCCGGAAGAAAAGGCGTTCCATGGCTCCCGATCGTCATCGCGGTTTGCCTGGCGCTCGGGGCAGGCTATTTCATCGGAAAGAGAGGGAGCGGGCAGGTTTCCCAACCCACTCCGATGGAAAAGGACGTCGCATCAAGAGAGGTCGACTTGAAGGCGGCACCCGAGAGCCCCGTGCGGGAGAACATCCATGTTGGAAAGGTGGAGGGGCCTTTGAAGCCCGAGGAGGGGGATGAATGCAGGAAGGTCCGGGAAGACCTCAAGAATTTCTTCGACTACCTTGACAAGAAACCTTACGTGCAGCAAATCGAACCGGGCATCAGCACCCAGCAGTGGTTCACTCGAGTCGTAGCCAGGCTGTCGGCCAACCCTCCCGTTCCTGCAGGAGAGAGACTGAACCCGGTGGCCATGACCAACCATGTCTTCTATTTCTTCAGAAATCTCGATCCCAAAGAGATGCGGCTCATCAGGGACGTCATGGTCAACGAGGAAACGACGCTTGAAGCCAACCTGGATCTCTTCTTCAGGTGGGTCACGCTCGGAAGCCGGTGTCCTGAATTGGGCGGGGTCAGACCGTCACCAGAGGTCCTGTATTCCTACGCCGGGTTTTTCCTGAATACGATCGGCGGCCGCGCCTACCTGTTCCGCACCTCCCCAGGTGTCCGGCTGCTTCTTACTTATTACTGCCTGATGATCGTCCACGACGCGGATAAGAGGGGAAAGAACACCTATGGAATCAATCTCGCGCCCCACCTGAAGTCCCTCACCACCGAGATGAGTTACCAGGGGGACTTCCTCTTTCAGAAAGAATACCTGAAGAATCTTGAAGAGCTTCACGGGTTCTATCGGAGAAGGTAAAAAAGACCGCCACGAAGGCACCAAGACACAAAGGCATGGAGGAGCACTTCTTCGTGTCTCTTGTGTCTTAGTGGCAAGCTTCCCGACCTCTCTTCCCCCTTCCTCCTACATTTCACATGCGCTCCCTTGACAATTGTGACGAATTCTGGTTTCGTTGCACCGCCGATTTGCTCATGGCTGGGAAGGTCCATATGAAGTTCGAGTCTTTTGCTCTTTCCGACAAGGGCCTGGTGAGGGCGGCCAATGAGGACTTCTATCTGGCACGCAACGAGGACGGCCTTTTCCTGGTCGCCGACGGCATGGGAGGACTATCCCGGGGCGGGCTGGCCAGCAGGATCGCCGTGAATGCGGCCGAATACTTCATCAGGAAGTCCCGAAAGGACGACATTACCTGGCCCATCACCATCGAACCCCGGTATTCCATGGAAGAGAATCGACTGCTCGCTGCCTTTTCCCTGGCGAACTGGAGTGTCTACAACGAGTTTCTAAAGGGCGGCCAGAAAACGGCCATGGGTACCACCCTCGTGGGGCTTCTCACCGATGGGGAACGCGTGGTGGTCGCCAATGTAGGAGACAGCAGGGCCTATCTGATCAGGGCGAATGCCATCCGGCAGATCACCCAGGATCACTCGCTGGTCATGGAGGAGGTGAGAAGGGGAGCGATGACCGCGGCTCAGGCAAGGAGTCACCCTCAGAAGCACGTCATCAATCGTGCGCTCGGGCTCTCGGAGATCGTAAAATCCGATGTCTACTCCATGGAGACTCGAAAAGGGGATCTCTTCCTGCTCTGCTCGGACGGCCTTTCGGATATGCTCGAAGATGAGGATATCTTGCGCCTCGCCGACAGTCATGCGGACAAGTCCCTGGGCGAACTGGGACAGGCGCTGATCCAAGGCGCGATCAGCAGGGGCGGCAGGGACAACGTTACCGTTGTACTTGTACGGTATCCATAGGCCACGTAGATGACTGCGACACGACCCTATCTGATCGAGATGATCTGCGGCCTGGCCGATCGCGGTGTCGAGTTCATTGTATGCGGCGGGATGGCGGCCGTCTACCATGGCGTGGAGCGCATGACCATGGATCTTGACATTTCACTCAATATGACTACGGAAAACATAACCAGGTTCCTAGATGCGGCGGAGGAGCTGCATCTGACCCCGAGGCCGCCGGTGCCCGCCGAGTCGCTCCTGGACCCGGAAAAGATCAAGGACTTTGTCGGGAAGAAGAATGCCCGGGTGTTCACCTTCTGGGACAGGGACAACCCTTATCGGCAGATAGACGTATTTCTCACCGGCGATGCCCTTTACCATGATCTCCTCATTCATACGGTTGACGCTGAAGTGGATGGGAGGACCGTCAAGATCCTTTCGGCAAAGAAGCTGGTCGAGATGAAATCGAATATGACGGCCCTCCGGGACAAGGACGAGCTGGACATCAGGACATTGAAGAGGATCCTGGAGAAAACGAATGGAAACGAGCGATGACGGCACAAGGGACCGGTCATTCTCTCTCCTGTGGCTGGGGACAGATGTGACCGGGACGGATTTCGACGGCCATACTGCCTTTCATCTGCTGACCTTCACCCAGAAGCTGACTTGGGTATCCGAAGCCGTCGTGAGCATATACATGATGGCCAGGGATAATCCAAGTGCAGCATGCAACCGTTTTTTTGAACGTTGTCTGGATCGTTAAAGGATTTCCTGAGTTCGGTGCGGGCTTTCTATCCTCCTGCTTCCTCCGTACAGGATCCCTTCAGAACAACACGGTATTCGCGGAGCGATGAATCGACGCAAGAGCGGAATGCTTCTTCACGTGACTTCCCTGCCGTCTCCGTTCGGAATCGGCGACGTGGGTCCCTCCGCCTATCGTTTCGTGGATCTCCTCAAAGAATCAAAGCAGCGTCTCTGGCAGATCCTCCCTCTCAATCCAACCGATCTGGCGTGCTGCAGCTCCCCGTATCACGCCACCTCATCCTTCGCCGGCAATCCTCTCCTCATCAGCCCCGACCTGCTGGTAGCAGACGGACTCCTCGACCGGTCCGATCTGGAACCCATCCCCGACCACGATCCCGGAAGGGTCGACTTTCATTCGGTCTTCAACTACAAACAGGAGATCTTCCGCAGGGCCTTCGAACGGTTCGGCAGGGGGCGGGAGAAATCCGACTTTGACCGCTTCTGCGCGGAAAACGCATCCTGGCTGGATGACCACGCCCTGTTCGCGGCCCTGAAGGCCCATTATGGAGGCACGTCCTGGAGCGAGTGGCCGGGCGAGGTTCGTGACCGACAGACCGAACCCCTCCAGGAGATGGAAAACCTGCTTGAGGAGTCTGTCCGCCTGGAAAAGTTCCTGCAGTTCGTCTTTTTCAAACAATGGGCCTCCCTCAAAGCCTACTGCAGGAGAAACGACCTCGAGATCATCGGGGATATCCCGATCTACTCGGTTTACGACAGCGAGGACGTGTGGATACACCCGGACCTCTTCAACCTGGATGAAGAAAAGAGGCCGCGGACCGTTGCAGGCGTCCCCCCCGACTACTTCAGCGAGACAGGCCAGCTCTGGGGTAATCCGGTGTACCGATGGGAACCGCTCAAAGAGTCCGGATACGGGTGGTGGCTCGCGAAGGTGGGCCACTGCCTGAAGTTGTACGACCTCCTCCGTATAGACCACTTCCGAGGATTCGTCGCATACTGGGAGGTGCCGGCCGGGGAGAAAAACGCGGTCCGCGGTCGGTGGGTAAAGGCCCCTGCCATGGATTTTTTCGATCGCCTTACCTCCCGGTTCGGCTCGCTTCCTCTCATTGCGGAGGATCTGGGGACGATCACGCCGGACGTCCACGAGGTGATGGACCGTTTCGGCATCCCGGGAATGAAGGTGCTCCTTTTCGCCTTCGGCGGTGACCCGGACACCAACCCTTATCTGCCCCACCATTTTGTCCACAACTGCGTGGTGTATACCGGGACTCATGACAACAACCCCGCAAGGGGCTGGCTTGAACACGAGGCCTCCGAGGAAGAAGTGAAAAAGGTATTTCAGTACCTCGGCAAGGAGCCGTCCCCAGATGAGTTTCACTGGGACCTGGTTCGACTGGCCATGATGTCCGTCGCCCAAAGGGCCGTTTTCCCTCTGCAGGACATCCTTGGACTCGGGTCCGAATCTCGCATGAACCACCCGGCCACCACCGAGGGAAATTGGCAATGGAGATTTACCCCGGAACAGGTTACGATCCCGTCCATGAGAAGGCTCCTGGAGATGACGGAGATCTATGGGAGGGCGGTGGGATGGGGGATAACGAGATGAAAATCGAATGAAAGAAAAGCGTCGACGCTGGACGTTCGATGTTCGTCTCTTGACCTCGTTCGACGTTCGTCCTTGAGATGACTATGAACATGTTCCCCACCTTTATCGATCTGAGATTCCAGGATGTGCTGGATATCCTTTTCCTTTGTATGGTGGCCTATCACCTCTACCTCTGGTTCAAGGGAACCAAGGCGTTCAAGGCCCTGGTAGGCCTTCTGGTCCTGGGGGCCATATTTACCGTCGCACGCACCTGGGGTCTTTTCATGACGACCTGGGTGTTCCAGATCTTGTGGCAGGTCCTCGTCATCCTCCTGATCATCCTGTTCCAGTCCGAGATCCGCCAGGCCCTGGAGAGGGTCAATCCGCTGCAGGCACTGGGGTTCCGCAAGCATGCCCAACCGGGGAAATGGGTCCAGGTCCTCGCGGAGGCCGCCATGACCCTGGCCAGAAAACATATCGGCGCCCTTATCATCATAGAACGGGCCGACAAGGTGGATGAGTGGATCACCTGCGGGCAGCAGCTGGAGGCGGCATTGAGTCCCGAGGTGCTCCTGAGCATCTTTCAGAAGGAGTCTCCCCTGCACGACGGCGCCATGTTACTGAGAGACGGGCGCATCAACCTGGTGGCCTGCTTTCTCCCCTTGAGCTCGGATGAGAAGTTGCCCACGGAATGGGGCACAAGGCACAGGGCCGCGGCAGGGCTAAGCGAGCGTTGTGACGCCATGGTCATCGTGGTATCTGAAGAGCGGGGAGAGATTACACTCGTGGGCAAGGAAGGTTCTTTGTCCATCAGGAGCCCGGAAGAGCTGTCCCAGCGGATCATGGAGGGGATCAAACCTATGGCCCCTCCCAGGGAAACCCCCTGGGAAAAGACCCGCTCCCTCGTACTCAACCAGTGGAAGGCAAAGGCAGGGACACTGGGCCTCATCGTCGTCCTGTGGCTGATGCTGGCCGGTCAGCAGGACTTCGAGGTCACGCTGACGGTCCCCGTCGAGGCCAGAAATCTGCCCTCGGGCATGCTTGTTTTTCCCAACGACCAGGCTGTGAAAATCAGGGTGCGAGGCCTTCGAAAGGATGCGAGCACCCTCAGCGTCAAGAACCTCCAGGTGGGACTGGATCTCTCCGCGGAGAACCCGGGGAAAAAGACGTTCGTGATCACCAGGGCGCACATTCATCTCCCCAATGACAAGCTCCATATCGTCAGCATCGACCCGCCCCAGGTGACCCTCAGCCTCGAAAAAAGGATCTGAAGAGATGGTTGACCGTGGAGGATGCCCATGACCGTTCCGATCAAGACCCTGGATGTGAGGCCGAAAATCCCGGACGCCCTCCGATTTCTTCGAGAGCTTTCCTATAACCTCTGGTTTATGTGGAATTCCGATGCAGAGGACCTCTTCCGAGGGATGAACCCCGACCTCTGGGAGGAAACGAGAGAGAACCCTGTGGAGCTTGTCGGTCGGCTCAAGCAGTCCGAACTGGAGGCCTTTGCCGCCGACGAGGGGTTCTGCGCGCGAATTGAACGTGTGAGGCAGGAGTTCCATCGATATGTCTCGGAAAAACCCGATCCCCGGGTCTTCGGCCGTCGCGGACAACCCTTCACGGTGGCCTATTTCACGGCCGAATGCGGAGTAGCCGACTGCCTCCCCATCTACTCAGGGGGACTCGGCATCCTTTCCGGAGATCATCTGAAATCCGCCAGCGACCTGAGGCTGCCGGTGGCGGGGGTATCCCTGGCCTATCAGAAGGGGTATTTTCGCCAGTATCTGATCCAGGACGGGTGGCAGATGGAGAGCTACCCCTACAACCAGTTCAACACGATGCCCATGCTCCTGGTCCGGGACAGTCAGGGCAACCCGCTTCGGATCTCGATCCATCTCAGAGGCGAGCCGGTTCTCATCCAGACCTGGAAGGTGCAGATCGGAAGGACCATCCTGTACCTGTTGGATACAAACGTGACGGAGAACTCCCCTTCCGCCCGAGACATCACTTCGGAGCTCTACGGAGGGGATCGGGAGATGAGAATCCGTCAGGAGATCGTCCTGGGGATCGGAGGGGTCCGTATGCTGAGGGCGATGGGCATGGACCCTGCTGTATATCATATGAATGAAGGGCATTCCGCCTTTGCCGTTTTCGAGCGGATCAGGCAGTTGAGAGAGGAGCGAGGGCTCAGCTTCAATGAGGCCCTGGAGTTCGTAAGGGTCACCAGCGTGTTCACCACCCATACGCCCGTGCCGGCAGGGATCGATACCTTTCACCCGGACCTGGTGCGGACCTATTTCGAGGACTTCGCCAGGTCCATGGGGATCTCCATCGCCGTCCTCCTCGGGTATGGGAGACAGGATCCCAGGGACAAAGATGAACCGTTCTCCATGGCCGTTCTGGCCCTGAGGCTCTCCAACTGGAACAACGGCGTGAGTCGGCTCCACGGCCGGGTCAGCCGAAGGATGTGGCAGAGGATCTGGCCCAAGACCCCGGAGGCGGATCTGCCGATCGTCCATATCACGAACGGGGTCCACATCCCTTCCTGGGTGTCCAAGGGCATGAGCGAGAACTACGACCGCTATCTCGGCCCACGCTGGATTGAGGACCCGGACAACGTGAAGCTCTGGGAAAGGGTCGACAGGATCCCCGACACGGAGTTGTGGAGGACCCATGAGAGGGGGAGAGAAAGGCTCGTCGCCTTCACGAGGATGAGACTAAGGGCCCAGCTTGCAAAGAGGGGCGCATCCAACAGGGAGCTGGCCTTTGCAGACGAGGTGCTCAACACCGAGACCCTGACCATCGGGTTCGCCCGCAGGTTCGCCCCATACAAACGGGCCCACCTGCTCCTGCAGGATCTGGCCAGGCTCGAGAGGATCCTGACCAACGACAAGCACCCGGTTCAGATCATCTTTGCCGGAAAGGCCCATCCCCAGGACCGTCCGGGCAAGGAGCTGATCAAACAGCTCGTTCAGACCGCCGCCAAGGAGAGCCTCCGGAGACACATGGTGTTCATCGAGGACTACGACCTGCATATTGCGCGCACCCTGGTGCAGGGGGTCGACATCTGGCTCAATACACCGCGCCGGCCCCTGGAGGCGTGCGGAACGAGCGGGATGAAGGCGGCCGCAAACGGGTGCCTGCACTTCAGCGTGCTCGACGGCTGGTGGGAGGAGGGGTACCAGAGGGAGATCGGGTGGGCCATCGGCAATGGCGAGGAGTACGAGGACCACTCCTTTCAGGATGAGCTCGAGAGCCGCGCCCTCTACGACATCCTGGAGAACGACATCATCCCCATATTCTACGATCGGGGACACAACGGGCTCCCGAGGAGGTGGGTCTCCATGATGAAGGCCTCCATGCACAGGCTCTGCCCCATGTTCAACACGCACCGCATGGTTTCCGAGTACTGGGAGCGCTTCTACCTGCCCGCGGCCGAAAGAGGGTTTCAGCAACAGGAGGACAACTGGGCGGGATTGCGGGACCTGACCCGATGGCGGGAGAAGGTCATGTACAACTGGTCCAACATCGCCATCCGAGGGGTCCGCATGAAGCCCATCTCCGAGATCGAGGTCATGGAGCCTTTCTCTGTCGAAGCCGACGTGTTCCTTGGAGAGCTCCTGCCGGAGGATGTCATGGTGGAAGTCTACGCAGGCAGGGTGGACCCCTCGCAGAACTACATGGACCGTTTCACGCAGATCATGATCCCGGCGGAGAGCGCCGGTGAGCGGATCTACAGGTACCGGTGCGAGGTCTTATTCCCGGATGCAGGTCACTTCGGAATCAACGTCCGGATCACCCCCAACCACCCCAACCCGGAGAGCAGGCACAACATGGGCCTCGTCATCTGGGGATGATCCCGCCACCAAGACACGAAGACACAAAGAGTTTTTCTGTTCGGGAGTAGAGAGACCTACGGGGGCCGTCATCTTCGTGTCCTGGTGTCTCTGCGGCCTGGTCCCGGTGAAATGAAGATAAGAGGCACAACCCTCATGCGGCCGGGGTACTGCCCCATACCATCCTGATATCCCGCAGAATTTCCGCTCACCGGCCCCTTCGCAGCAGCGGCACCTAAGCCTAACGATGTTTGACAAGTTCGAGGAAGATATTATATAAAATTTTGTATTCGTCTGAGACCAGTATCTCCTATCGGGGTTTCCTCCAAACGGAAAAGATCAGGGTTGCGGTTGCAGGTATCGGAAACTGCGCAAGTTCTTTGATACAAGGCATTTACTACTATAGGAACAAGAGTCCCCAAAACGCCGTCGGCTTCATGCATTGGGACATCGGCGGGTACAGACCCGGCGATATCGAGGTGGTCGCCGCATTCGACATCGATCGCAGAAAGACAGGGAAGGACCTTTCGGAGGCGATATTCCAGCCCCCCAACTGCACGAAAGAGATAAGCAGGGAAATGCCGAGCACAGGGGTGATTGTGCAGATGGGCCGGATCCTGGACGGGGTCGCCGGCCACATGGAGAATTACGACAGGAAATATACCTTTGATCCCTCCGATCAGCCCGAAGCCGAAGAAGCGGACGTCGTGAGGATCCTCAGGAAATCGGGTGCGGAGATCCTGCTGAACTATCTCCCGGTCGGCTCCGAGAAGGCTACGAGGTTTTATGCCGAGTGCGCCTTGAAGGCAGGGGTCGGGTTCATCAACAATATTCCGGTTTTCATCGCCAGCGACCCGGAGTGGGCTTCCCGCTTCAGCAAGGCAGGGCTTCCAATTATCGGAGACGACGTCAAGAGCCAGATCGGCGCAACGATCATCCATCGTGTACTGGTCCATCTCTTCAAGACCAGAGGCGTCAAGCTGGACCACACCTACCAGCTCAACACCGGGGGAAACACCGATTTCCTGAACATGCTGGACCGCAAGCGACTTACCTCGAAAAAGACGTCCAAGACAGAGGCGGTGCAGTCGCAGCTCGGCGACGATCGCCTGAGCCAGGAAAACATCCACATCGGTCCCAGCGACTGGGTCCCCTGGCAGAAGGACAACAAAGTCTGCTTCATGCGTCTTGAAGGCAGGCTTTTCGGGGATGTCCCCATGAATCTGGAGCTGCGCCTCTCCGTGGAAGACTCCCCCAACTCAGGAGGTGTCGTGATCGATGCCATTCGCTGCTGCAAACTTGCCCTGAAGCGCGGCAAGGGGGGGGTGCTCTATTCCCCTTCGGCCTATTTCATGAAACACCCGCCCAGGCAGTTTACGGACGAAGAAGCTCGAATGATGGCCGAGGATTTTGTAAGCGGAAAACGGGACGAGTAGACGAAGAAGGTAGGCAGAAAGGAGTAGGCGGCAGGCAGCAAGATTCCTGCGCTGTGCGATTCGACCGGCCCCTAACAGGTACCAGGGAACACGTACCACGAGAAAACCATCGAGAACTCGTTCCACGTTTTTTTAAGTTTCACGGTTTCACCTGCATCTTGCATCCCGCATCCGGCATCTTGTATCCTCTTCCTGTATGACTGCCCTTCCCATCATCCTTGCCCACGGCATCTGCCCTTTTCACAGGCTCCTTCCCTTCCATTCCTGTCGGGATAACAGGAAAGACGACCGGTTCCATTACTTTCGGAAGATCCGGAGCACGCTCTTGTCCAGAGGTTTCACCGTCTTCCATGCCGGCGTGAGCTGGTCCGGATCGGTCGAAAGGAGGGCGCTGGACCTGAGGAACGGGATTTTGAAAATGACCGGTTCCTTTACCCGCTGGCCTCGCGTCCACATCATCGCCCACAGCATGGGAGGCCTCGATGCGAGAACCATGATCTGCCGCTATCGGATGGAAAAGCAGGTGGTCTCCCTCACCACGATCGGTACGCCTCACCACGGCACTTCCTACGCGGACTGGGGTCTGAGGAACTTCTCCTTTCTGATCGATTATGCCGGGGCGTTGGGCCTTGACCTCACGGGCCTGCGCGATCTGTCCAGGGCCAGGTGCCAGGAGCGGAATCTCGCCCTTGCAGATTGCGAAAACCGAAATGGGGTAATCTATCGGACGGTCGCAGGGGTCCAGCCGGGACCGAGGATCTTCAGCCATTTTCGATTTGCGCACCAGTTCATCATGAGGGAAGAGGGGGAAAACGACGGTCTGGTCTCCCTTCGGTCCGCCAAGTGGAAGGACGAATACCTTATCGGGATCATGGACGCGGACCACCTTAACCAGATAGGATGGTGGGATCCAGGCGAGGGCAGGGCGGGACTTGCCCGGGAGGATTTCGAGAGGGGGATACGGGAATTTTACGTGAGACTTGCAGAGGGATTAAAGGACCTGGAATAGGGCGACTCAAGGTAAACCGTGACACGGAACACGTGGAACGAAAGTTCACGAGAATCATCTCGTGTTACGTTTTACGTGAACCGTGTTACGGCATTTCGGGTGTCTGGAGAACGTTATGGATCAGAGGGTTCAGATCATCGAGGGAGACATCACGCGCCAGGAGGTGGATGCCATCGTAAATGCCGCCAATCCCTCTCTTCTGGGAGGCGGTGGTGTGGACGGGGCCATCCACAGGGCCGCAGGTCCTGCACTGCTGGAGGAAACCCGAAAGATCGGCGGATGTCCAACGGGTGAGGCCAGGGTCAGCAGGGGATACCGGCTCCCTGCCAAGTGGGTCGTCCATACGGTCGGGCCGATCTGGAAGGGCGGGGGCAGGAACGAGGAGGGGCTCCTGGCAGACTGCTACAGGAACAGCCTCAAGGCAGCCGTCGAGGTCGGCGCCGGGAGTATTGCCTTTCCCTCCATCAGCACGGGTGCCTACGGGTTTCCGCTCGAAAGGGCAACGGAGATCGCGCTGGAGGAGACCCGGAGATTCCTGGAGAGCGACCGGAGCATCGAGAAGGTGGTCTTCGTGTGCTTTGGGGAGAAGGCGTACAAGATCTACCGGGAGACTGCGGAGCGCGTATTCTCAAAAGGCTGATCTCACCGCAGGACGCAGAGAGGACCCTTCTTTTCCAATGGCGGGAGAGGTCGCCATTGGAAAACCCCTCGCTTCGCAGACTCTGCTCCCCTATCTTTCCATAGAACCTCTTCATTTTGTCCCGCGACCGATCTCGTCACCCATCCCGCGTCGACGCTTTGAGCCTGTAGCGCCGATACGCCCTCATCGGCAGCAGCAGCCCGAAGAACGGGATCATGTACATGGCGGCGACCATCGGTTCGATGGGGCTGAAGAAGCGTGAGCTGAATACGACCACCAACACGTTGTTCATGATCCCCAGGCAGATGACGGCCGCCAGCTGATCTTCAACCGGTCTCCCCCATGAGATCAGCAGTCCCGCCCCCAGGTAGATCGCCCCCAGTGCCAGCGCCACGACAAGGGCCCGCAGGATGATCACCGGCTGCTGCAGGAAAAAGTCCGAGTAGGCGGAGAAAATGCCGAGATTGGTGACGGCAAAGAGGGCCAGGGATATAGGGTACTGCCTCCGCAGGAGCGCCTGGTAAAGCCTCCTGGAATTCCTCCTCAAGAGCTCCGCCATGACCACGGGAACAAAGACAACCAGGAGGAGGAGTCTGACCATGCCCAGGAAGGAGAGCTCCATGGACTGTGCGAAGAGGACATCCACTAGGGTCGGCAGGGTGAAGGGGACCAGCAGCGAGGAGATCACCACGACCACGAGAACGAGCGCGCTGTTTGCATGAACGAGATTGGAGAGGAACGGCGCGACCACTCCCGTGGAAATGCCGCTCAGCAACAGGGCGGCAAGGCTGTATCTCGGCAGAAACAGCTTGAATAGGAGTCCGACGCAGAGGGGAAACGCGATCATTCTGATCACGAGGAACAGGAAAATGGTACGAACTCTGCCCTTGAGATTCACCCGGATTTCGGACAGGCGAATGGAAAGGAAGCTGAGGAAAAGGAGGGTCATCATGCAGAAAAGCGGGTAGGGCTGGAAAAAGGAAGAGAATTCCGGCGCCATGACCCCCACGAAAAGGGAAGAGAAGATCACGAGAAGGAGAAGGAGGTCCTTAGAGCCGAACATCGGGAGACCCTTCATGTCGTCCGCCCCTGGAGGTCCGGCGCGTTCCGTCGGGAAAAGGGCTCACGGCTCCTCCTTCAGGAAGGTCTCATGGTACTCCTTCTCGCTGAGGTACTTCTTGAGCAGCCCGCCAAGGAGGTTGAACAGATCAGCCGCATCCGCATCGGAGATTCGCTCCCGAAGCAGGGCCATGTTTGCGTCGTCGGAAAATTTCTGCAGATACCAGGTGAGCGTGGCCCTGTCGGCGTCCGGCTCCAGGCCGAAGGCAACGGGTCCATCATACTCCTCGACAAATCTATGGCTATGCCTCCCCATCTCCTGATCTCTCCTGTCGTGGAAAACAGTTCCGCCCCTAAGACACGAAGACACCCGGAAAGATATTGAGGTTCTCTTTGTGTCTTAGTGCCTTCGTGGCAGCTCCTCTTGAACTTAAAACCCCAGGGACTCTTTGATCAGCACCACCGAGATATCGCTCAGTACGGGCCTTCGGTGCAGTATGGTCGTCACGCGGCAGATCCTCTGGGGAGTGTTGCAGTCCGAGCAGACCCCCGTCTCTGCGCATGGGGTTGCATAGTTGAGGCTCTTGGCCCTCATCGGACCGGCCACCTCTTTCACCCTGGCCAAGGCGGAGTGGAGATCGGGTCTGACCTTGTTCATCCCCGCGACAATGACGATCTTCTTGGGACCGAAGGTCATGGCGCACGTGCGGTTTCCGACCCCGTCGACGTTCACGATCTCCCCGGTCGCGGATACGGCGTTGGCGCTGCACAGGAAACAGTCACAGCGGCCCTGTTCGAGACGAATCCTCAGATCGTCCTCTTTCGGAAGCCCCTTCTGCCAGTGGTCCAGAACCTTCTTGCCCATCCCGCTCAGCGCTTCCACCAGACCAAGTGCCCTGGTCGTCTCGGAACCGGCAAAACCGAACGAGTCATACCCCTTGATCACGTTCAGCACAAGATCCCGCGCGTCCTGAACGGTCGGCACCAGGTGGGCGTCGAAGCCATGGCTCTTCAGGGCCGTTACACACCTGTCCCCCTGCTTTCCCCACAACCATTCTTCATAAGAGCCGCTCACTTCGCTTCCCCTCCTTTCCAGCCCGAACCTTGATCAACTCCGCAACGATGCTGACCCCGATTTCCTCCGGGGTCTCGGCTCCGATGTCGATCCCTATGGGTGAGTGGACCCGGTCGAGATCCTCCTTCGTAAAACCTTCCTCCAGAAGGCTATCGTAGATCAGTGCCCTCTTCCGCCTGCTCCCGATCATCCCGATGTAACCCGCCTCAGACCTGAGGCACTGCTCGAGGACGGTCTTGTCGTGGGCATGTCCCCTGGTGACGATCACCATGTAGGCGGCCTTGTCTATCGGAAGCCTCCCGACACAGCCCTTGAAGTCCATCTGGACCACCTCGTGTGCGTCCGGAAACCTCCCCGGATCTGCAAACTCCGGCCGGTCATCCACCACCACCACCTGGAATCCGACATGGTTTGCGAGCGGGACGATCTGTGACGACACGTGGCCCCCTCCGAAAATATAGACGACCGGATCGGCTGCAATGGGCTCGACGAAAACGTGGATTTCCCTCCCGTCCTTTTCCCGATAGCTCACAAGGACGGGTTTCCGCTTCTTGAGGAACTCGGCGGTCTCTTCCACCAGGATCTCCTCGAGCCGACGGGAAGGGATAGAACCCATAACCGTTCGGCCCCTCTCGATCACCAGTTTGGGAGCCCTCCCTTCTTCTCGTAGATCCTCGTTCACCAGGGTTGCAAGCAGGCCGGCAAAACCGGATCGCTGGATGCTCAGAACCTTTTCGTACATGGACTTCTGCTCCGGAAGGACGGGCTCGAGCAGGACCTCCACATCGCCTCCGCAGAGCATTTCCGTTTTGGTCACGTCTTTTCCCATCATGGAGAGACTGAGCAGGACCGGGAGTCGGCTGCGAAACACCTTCCCGGCCTCTTTAACGACGGTGGCCTCGAGGAGCCCTCCTCCGATCGTCCCTTCTGAACGCCCGTCGGCCAGGATAAGGATCTTCGCCCCCACCCCTCGCGGCCCCGACCCGCTCAGCCGTATGATGGTCGCAAGGACCGAGGGCTCTCCTCGGTCAAGAAGATCAAGGATTCTGGCGTAAAGATCACTCATTGATTATTCTCCACCCTTCAAAATGGAAGTATGCAGCAAGCAAGTAGGCAGCAGGCATCCCGGTTTTCACCGGGATGACGGAAGAGGGACATTTTCGACTTTTTACGAGACCGTCAATCTCGGAACCGGCGAAGCCGTATGAACCCCGAACCTCTTCAACCCTCCCTGACATGTACCTCCCAGCCCCCCTTCTTCAACGACCCGACCACCACACGCTCCACACGCATGGACCGATCCTCCAGGATCAGGCGCGAGATCTCCTTTGCCTCTTCGCGATCGTGGACAAGGTCCGCCTTGTTGAAGAGAACCACCTTTCTGCTCGGTCCGGGGGCGGACCTGAAGAGCCCGTCCGGATGGAGAAAGATGCTCGAAAGCGGACGGCTCTTCATCACCTCTCCCGGAGCGATTCGGGTGATCCGTTCAAAAACATCCGTCCTGAATACGGTGGCCGGGGTAAAAGGAGCGCCAAGCACCTCCACCCCCATCAGGGCCACGACCATCGTTGCCGTGTCCGGCACCACCGGCTCGTTTCCGGAAGGGGCCTTTACCGGATGACCCGCCGCACCATCGGCCTCAACGATCAGGTGCTCGACCTCCCCTTTCTCATACAGCCCGTCCAGGAGGGAAGGATCAACTCCCTCCACCTTCCCGGATTCGAGCGTCCGAAGCCCCAGGAAAACGGATCTCCCTTCCTCGAGATCCTTCCTGAGCGCATCTCTCCAGGAATCGCTGCTGCCGATCAGCAGGACCGAGTCCGCCCCCTGGGCTTCTCGCTGCCACACCTTGGTCGTCGTGCTCGCGAGGACCCTTCTACCGATGCCCCTCAGCTCGCCCGACAGTGCAAAGAGGAGGGTCGTCTTCCCGCCGGCCCCTACCACGGCGATGTGCTCTCTCGGACCGAGTCCCAGGGCCGATATAAGATTCCCGGCACGTTCCATGGTCATGCGCCGTGCCCCGTTTGCGCTATGCGCTTTGCGAATTTTCCGCCCTTGCTGTCCTCTCCTGAGAAACTCAAAATCAATGCCCGGAACCTGACACCTGACACCCCGTAAGGTTTCCTTTTCGATCGAACTGGCCGTTGGCCGGCGGTCGTATCTGACCTCTATTTCCTTCTCAACACCCGCTTGTCTCCCACCCTTACCGTGACCTGGCTGATGTCGAAGTACTCCAGGAGCGGGATGGTGTACTTCCGGGAGGCATTGGTCATTTCTTTGAATTGCGGGGTATCGATCTCCCCCTTCTGCCGCAGGTGTTCGACCAGGCGCTGCTTCAGCGGTTCGATGACGTCTCTGTGAAAAAACAGGTCCTCCTTCACCTTGACGAGGACCCCCTCTTTGAGCATGACCTGGAGCACGTCCGTGGCCGCCTTCCCTCCGAAGTCGTCCCTGATCTCCTTGAAATAGGGGGGCTGGAGACCGCTTTTCCGGTAGACCTCCTCGATTTGTCGCCGCGACTTTTCCTGGTCCTCCGCCAGCGTCACCTTGTGGCTCTCGAGCCTCAGCGTCTCCTTTTCCTGGACGATCACCCCTTCATGGGTCAACTGGGCGATGAGGAACTGGAACAGCTTTGGATTCCTGGAGCCGGCGGTTCTGGAGCGGAGCTCCTCCTTGTGAAAGCCTTCCCTCAACGGGTTTTCCCGGTGATACCGCTGCAGCGTGGAGGTGATCTCGTCCCTTGCAGCCTGTAGAAACTCGGCATGGATGAGGCCTCCCCTTTCGCGGTCGTAGAGCACCACCCTTTTCTGTGCAAGCAGTCTCTTCAGCACCTCTTCCAGCCGCTTCCTGCCGGTGTTGATCAGGAAAGGAAGATCGGACTGTTCCATTCCCTGGAATCGGGCCGTGCGGATGAATTGCTCCGTGATCTCCGTCTGGTCTCCCCGGCTCAGGGTCTCCAGCTCCGAGAGGGTCTTCTGGTTTTTCCGCTTCCTCCTCTCCGGAAGTACGCTCAGCACCTCACCGCCGCCGATTGCCCGCACAGGCGAGTAGCTGCGGATCACGTAGCGATCGCGCGCGAGGAGCACTGCGGGCTTTTCGAACCGGACCTGGGCAAAGCAGGTTTCACCGGGATTCAGTTCGTCCCGGTCCAACAGGAGGACCGTGGAGATGATCTCGGCGGTCCCCACATGGAACCTCGCCTTGGCCCTGTGCCTGAGCTTGCGGGGTGCGCTCTTGAGCAGGTCCAGGGTCACATCCACCAGCTGGGTCGGTTTCAGGGAGTCCTTGGCTGCAAGTACATCTCCCCTCTCGAGCTCGGCCTTTTCCACCCCCTGGAGGTTGATCGCGGTCCGTAGCCCCGCGCTCACCTTGGACAGCTCGCGATTGTGGACCTGGATTCCCCTGATCTTGGTCGTGACGTCCTTGGGATAGATGGTGACCTCTTCACCCAGGCCGATCTGGCCGGATATGGTTGTCCCCGTAACCACCGTGCCGAACCCCTTCATGGTGAAGACGCGATCGACGGGGAGTCGGAAGAAGTTCCCGGTCTCCCGTTCGGCCACACCTTTGACGAGATGGTTCAGGGTCTGCAGCAGATCGTCTATCCCCTTCCCTGTGACCGAGGAGACTTCAACCACCGGGGCGCCGTCCAGGAATGTGCCCGACAGAAACCTGGAAACGTCCTCCTTGACAAGTTCCAGCCACTCGGCATCCACCAGATCGACCTTGGTCAGGACGACCAGGCCGCTACGCACCCTCAGGAGCTGGCATATCTCCAGATGCTCCCTGGTCTGCGGCATGACCCCTTCATCGGCCGCGATGACGAGGGCGACCAGGTCGACACCCGTTGCGCCGGCCACCATGTTCTTCACGAACTTCTCGTGCCCGGGCACGTCGACGATGCCCAGGAGCTGGCCCCCGGGAAGCACCAGGTGTGCGAAACCCAGCTCAATGGTGATGCCCCGCGCCTTTTCTTCCTTGAGCCGGTCCGTGTCGATGCCTGTGAGCGCCTTGACCAGCGTAGTCTTCCCGTGGTCAATGTGCCCGGCGGTGCCGAGAATGATCTGTTTCATTGAAAACCCGAGAAAGGATACAGGATGAAGATTACAGGATACAGGATAAAGGACGGGAAGAGGGGATGCAAGATTCTGCATCCACGATACAGGATAGAGCCCTCATCCTGCATCTTGAATCATGTATCCTGAGATCCTCCATCCTGCATCCTTCAAATGAAAAGGCAGCCGTTGTGAGCGGCTGCCTTGTCGATTTCTGGCTCCCCGGGACGGACTCGAACCGCCGACCAAGTGGTTACAAGTACCCTGATATTTCTACCAGGCTTGGACTATCTCATCACCCGTCCCTGACCTCAGGGCTGAGGGTGTCGGGCGCTTCCCCCGCCGAACCACTCGCGGGGTACGAGCCGAAGCTCTAGTCTCTGCACCTTCCCTGAACACGAACTCGTCCAGGGCTTGGCTCAGGGTTACCGTTCTCCAGAGCGGAGGGCAGGCTTCCCTGAATTCACCCGATTTTTCAACCACGATCTCTCGTGGAAGCTGCAGTTCCCTTTTCTACAGCCACCCGCTCTACCTGCTGAGCTACCGGGGAACATCACTGGAGGGTCAGGCCGGAAGACCTGATCCCCTGGAATCCCGAAAACCGCTAGGGATTGACCGACAAAGATAGGATTCTATAGGAAACCGCAGGAGCTGTCTAACAAAATGTTCTTCCACGGTCAAGAAAAACAGCACCTCGCCACGAAGACACAAAGGCGCCAAGAAGAACGGCGAGCAGGAAGGAAAAAAATTCGTCAAGTGGAGGTCTCAGGTTTCAGTGTTCAGGTGAAAATGGACGGACTACCAGGGCCGACACCCGAAACCTGGCACCTGACATCCTGTAAGGCTTACATCCTGCATCAAATTTCAAAATCGGCTTTTCGTGTCTCCCGCTCCTGCTTGTAGGTCCTTTTCCCTGCCTCGATGGCGGCCAGGATGATTTCCTTCTCCCTTCTGGTGAAGTCCCTCGCCTTGTCCACCAGACCTTTGGCCTCGCGCTCAATGGACTCCTTTCCTTCCTCGAACCTCCTCTGGCCCTTTCTCATCTCTTCATTGAACCGCTCTCTGCCTTCTTCGGCGGTCCTCACGATCGATTCACGGGCCTTCGGGGAGACGAACAGGAGTGCGGCCGCTCCAAAGGCCGCTCCAAGAAAAAAATAGATCCATTGCCCTGACGACTCACTCTTATGAAACATCGCTATCTCCTTTTCTTCTGGTTACTTGAAAAACATACGCAACCCTTGCAGAAGATCAATGGGCAAAATCCAGTATCCGGCGAGTCCTCTGCGCACTCTGCGTCTGCGGTGAACCGTCTCCGGGGCAGATTCCGTTGCCTGGAGTACGTTTGCTTGCGGGGAAAAGATGAGAATACGTGGGATCGTCTCTGGAAATACGGCCGCAAACCTATTCGGAAAGGCCGTCGCAGGTTGGAGGATGGAGGTCAAGGGCACCGGGGGCCGCTTCGGCGGCTCGGGGGGGGTGCCCCTGAAGGAGTCCGGGGCGGAAAGGAAAAGGGGTGGTCAGGCATGGAAATATGGCCCGGAAAGTCTTATCCCCTTGGCGCCACCTACGACGGGGTGGGGACCAATTTTTCCGTCTTCTCAGAGGCCGCGGAGCGGGTCGAGATCTGTTTTTTCGATGAAGAGGGCGCAGAGACCCGCGTCGATCTCCCGGAAGTGACCGGGTTTTGCTGGCACGGCTATTTCCCTTACCGGGAGCCGGGCCAGCGGTACGGTTTCCGCGCCCACGGGCCCTGGAGCCCGGAGCAGGGGCATCGGTTCAACGGCTCCAAGCTCCTGATCGACCCGTATGCCAAGTCGATCGAAGGGAACGTCAAGTGGAACGAGGCCCTGTTCACCTACCGGTTCCTGGAGCCGGGTGGGCCGCCGAATGAAGACGACAGCGCACCCTATGTGCCCAGGTCGGTCGTCATCAATCCCTTTTTCGATTGGGGGAACGACCGGCCCCCGGCCGTCCCGCTTCACGAGACGATGATCTACGAGATCCACGTGAAGGGATTCACGAAGAGGTTCCCGGAGATCCCGCCCGAGATCCGTGGCACCTATGCCGGTCTCGCCCATCCCGCCTCGATCGAATACCTGTCCCGCCTGGGCATCAGAGCAGTGGAGCTGATGCCGGTCCACCAGTTCATTCACGACTCCTCCCTGGTGGAGAGGGGGCTTCGCAACTACTGGGGGTACAACTCCATCGGCTATTTCGCACCGCACAACGACTATGCGAGCAGGGGGGAGCTCGGCCAGCAGGTCCAGGAGTTCAAGGGGATGGTCAGGTCCCTCCACGAGGCCGGCATAGAGGTGATCCTCGATGTGGTGTACAACCACACCGCCGAAGGCAACCACCTCGGCCCTCAGCTCTGCTTCAAGGGCATCGACAACCTGGCCTACTATCGGCTCGTTGAAGGCGACCTTCAGTACTACATGGATTACACCGGCACGGGAAACAGTCTCAACATGCGCCACCCCCACGTGCTGCAGCTCATCATGGATTCGCTCCGCTACTGGATCCTCGACATGCACGTGGACGGTTTCCGCTTCGACCTCGCGGCCACCCTTGCCCGGGAGCTCCGCGACGTGGATCGCCTCTCCGCCTTCTTTGACATCATCCAGCAGGACCCGGTGATCAGCCAGGTGAAGCTCATTGCAGAGCCCTGGGACATCGGCGAGGGCGGGTACCAGGTGGGCAATTTCCCGCCCCTGTGGTCGGAGTGGAACGGGAAGTACCGCGACTGCGTCCGCGACTTCTGGAGGGGGGAAGAGCAGACGCTCCCGGAGTTCGCCTACCGGTTTACGGGCAGCTCGGATCTCTACGAGAGCACCGGGCGGCGGCCCTATGCAAGCATCAACTTCATCACGGCCCATGACGGATTCACGCTTCACGATCTGGTCTCTTACAATGAGAAGCACAACGAGGCGAACGGGGAGGAGAACCGCGACGGCGAGAGCCACAACCGCTCGTGGAACTGCGGGGAAGAAGGGCCGACGAAGAACCCGCAGGTCCTGCGGCTGCGGGCCAGGCAGATGAGAAACTTCCTCGCCACCCTCTTTCTCTCCCAGGGCATACCGATGCTCCTTGGGGGCGACGAGATGGGCCGCACCCAGGGGGGGAACAACAACGCCTATTGCCAGGACAACGAGATCTCCTGGCTCGACTGGGAGTCCAGGGACGATGGACTGCTCGAGTTCACCCGCGATCTGATCGAGTTCCGGGTGAACCACCCGATCTTCAGACGCAGGGGCTGGTTTCAGGGGAAGCCGATCCACAGGAGGATCGAAGACATCAGCTGGTTCACCTCCGCTGGCGAAGAAATGGCCGACGAGAACTGGAAAGAGGGCCATGCAAAGTCCATGGCGGTGTTCCTGAACGGGATGGGCATCTCCTACCCCGACCATCGGGGTGAAAGGGTGGTGGACAACAGTTTTCTTGTTCTCTTCAATGCCCATCATGAAGAGCTGGCCTTCAACATCCCCGGCCCTGAGTGGGGCAGGCGGTGGAAGATGGTCCTGGATACCGCAAGGGAGGGATTCCTGGAAGCAGGGGAGACGGTTCGGCCGGGCGACGAGGTCATCGTGGAAGCGCGCTCGCTCTCGTTGTTGATGAGCGATGCGGCGCAATGAAAGGAGATGATGAGAAGTTGAGGCATCCCGAGTCCTGCAACCTGGATCATCTTCTATGACAACCGACAGATGGGGAGTGGGGACCGGTTTCGAGGACGCTCTGGGGCAATGGCGCGATACGCCCGAGGAGACCCGCAGGGCCGTCCTTTCGGCCATGGGCGTCGATCCGAATGAGCCGGCCCCTTTGGAACCCCCCGTCCGGGTGATTCGGACAGGGGAAGGGTTCTCGACCCCGTGGCCCGCCGACTTGACCCTCGAGGACGGGACCAACCTGGAGGTGTTGAGGGAACTGCCTCCGGATCTGCCTTGGGGGTACCATGTTCTTCAAAAACGCGACGGCGAAGAGAAGATCGAGCTGATTGTATGCCCCGGTTCCTGCTTCCTGCCCCAGGGGCTCCGCGCCTGGGGATGGGCGGTGCAGCTCTACGCCCTCCGTTCGGCCGAGAGCTGGGGGATGGGAGACCTGGCGGATCTTCGAAACTTCGCAGAATGGTCCGCCGACCACCTGGACGCGGATCTCGTCCTCCTGAACCCCCTCCACGCCGCGACACCCGTGATTCCTCAGTCACCCAGCCCCTATTTCCCCAGCAGCCGGATCTACAAGAACCTCCTCTATCTCCGGATCGAGGAGATCCCCGGGGCCCGGGACTCCGGAGTCGATCTCGACTCCCTCGCCGCAGAAGGCAGGGGGCTGAACAGAGAAGCCCTCATCCAGCGAGACACGATCTTTCGGTTGAAACACCAGGCCCTGCAAAGGTTGTGGCCCCTTTTCCGAGGCGATCCTGCCTTTGACGAGTTCGTGATAGAGGAAGGTGAGTCCCTGACCCATTTTGCCGTCTTCTGTGCGCTCGCTCAGCGGTTGGGCAAGGGTTGGCGTCGTTGGCCTTCAGAATACCGTCATCCCCTTTCCCTCGCCGTGGCTCGATTCGCACAGGATCACCCCGACGAGATCCGCTTCTACGAGTGGATCCAATGGCTGATCGATCTTCAACTCTCGGATGCGGGGAGAAAATTGCGTCTGATGCAGGATCTTCCTATAGGCGTGGATCCCGAAGGCGCAGATGCGTGGATCTGGCAGGATGCGCTCGCATTGGATGTGAGGGTGGGGGCCCCGCCGGATGAGTTCAACACGCTGGGGCAGGATTGGGGACTGCCCCCATTCATCCCCCACAAGCTCAGGGAGATCGCCTACAGGCCTTTTCGCCATACCATCAGGGCCACCCTGCGGCACGCCGGAGGGTTGCGGGTGGATCACGCCATGGGGCTCTTCCGGCTCTTCTGGATCCCGAAAGGAATGGATCCTTCTCAAGGGGCGTACGTTCGATATCCTGCCGATGACCTGCTGGCCATCCTCTCTCTTGAAAGCATGCGGGCAAAGTCGTTTGTGGTGGGTGAGGACCTGGGGACCGTGGAGAAGGGGGTCCCTGAGCGACTTGCCGCACATCGCATCCTTTCTTACAAGGTCTTCTGGTTCCAGGACGGACCGCCTTCAGATTATCCCGAGCTCTCACTCGCTGCGGTAAGCACGCACGACCTGCCGACCATCGCAGGCCTGTGGACCGGGTCCGACCTGGAGGCTCAACGGAAGCTGGGGCTTCACCCAAATGAAGACGGAATCCGGCAGATCCGGAAAAGGGTCCGAAAGTGGACCCGGGTATCAAAGCGGGCCGAGCCCCGGGACGTCATCCTGAAGACCTACCGTATGGTTGCCAAAGCGCCTTCTGCAGTTGTGACCGCATCCCTGGAAGACGCCCTCGCTGTGGAGGAGCGGCCGAACATGCCGAGCACCGTCGACGAATGGCCCAACTGGTCCATTCCCCTTCCTGCTGCGCTGGAGGAGATCAAGAGCGCTCCTCTCCCGAACGATGTTGCCCGCGCCCTCCGGCAGGGGAGGAAAGCCAGGAAGAAGTTGAGAGGGTGAGAAGTTGGGAGGTTGAGATCTCCCGCCACCCACCCTGGCAGCATCTTCGCCGATCCATCTTTTTCATCTTTGCATTTCCCATTTTTTTTCCCTTGCGCCATTCTTTCCGGCTCCCGATTTCACAACCGCCATAGCCCCGAGGCGACAAAGGTTGCGGGCGACTTCCTTCCTTTTCCCGCACACGTTTCACGTGCACGCTTCACGGTTCTTCCCAGACCAACCTTCTCATCTTCTTCTCATCCTCTCAAGCTCTCACCTTCTTCGTTTGCTGACCAACTCAAAAGCGATGCAAGGTACAGGATGCAGGATCTCCTGTATCCTGCACTTGCATCTGGTACCTGTAATCCTGTATCCCGCACTTGCATCTGGTACCTGTAATCCTGTATCCTGCATCTTGCGTCGCTTACCTTCAATCCTGTATCCTCGCATTCCGGATCCTGCATCCTCTTTCTTTTTTTTGTCCACGACAGCGGTCGAGAGCCTTGACAATCGCGGCTTTCTGGGTTAAACCCTGTAAAGCTCCGGTAGGACGTCAGCGTAGTGTCCATACGTAAATACGCAGGAGAAGAGCAATGATCCTTTCCCTCCAAACCATAGGTGTTCGGCATCCGATTGCAATCATGCTGGTGACTGTATCCGTGTTCCTGTTGCCCCGCCTGGTTTTCCTTGCAGGGGCTGATTCCACATCGAACGAAAGGGGGCTTGCCGAGAAGGTTCGCATGGTCAAGCTGTACACCGTACATGAAGGGAAGTCTTTGAATCGGATCCTCACCAAGGCCGACCTCCAACGCCAGGAACCGATCGAAGTGCAAGGGTATGTCACCGGGATCCTGATTCTTGCCGATGTCCAGATGAACGTGAATGTGGACGGCCAGACGATGAGCAAGATCCGAAAGAACCCCGACGGCACCTATTCCATCAAGTACTTTGGGAAGGTGGGATACAGTGAAATCGGGATGGCCCCTTCCAATACTTATTACGAAAAAGGCAGCCGGGAGGAAAACGGTTCACCGGGTTTCCTGGAAGGGTATTCTCTCTTCCCAAGAGTGGTGGGAGATGCGGTCAGTCCCGCCTGCAACTTTCAGATCGCGGTTGAAATGGGAGAACGTTCCTGTGCATTGCCCATCGTGCAAAAAGGGTACGACACCTTCCATCTTTCTAAGCCCGAACCTGTCGAAAGAAAGAACCCCATCGAGTTTCAGTACCTGGGCGAGAGACTGGATCGACACATGAGTCGCCCGGATTTCAATGACAGGCTGCGGGCCGTTGCGGAAGGGATCAAGTCCGTCGAGAAGATCTTTTCGACGAAGCTGGTCGATCGGGTCAAGATCATCGACTACGAAAAGGTCCAGAATGCGGTCACCTGTGAAGAGAAGAATGATATCTGGTTCTACATCAATACCTTTTTGGGTGAACCTCTGGAAGAGTTGAAGACGATCGCCGAGCACGAGGCGCTGCACATCCTTGTGGACCAGACGAAACTGGCAAAGGATCTGTCGATCAGAGAACTCTACTCCGATCTGAGAGGGTATGAAAGCCTCTCCCGGGAGCGCTTCGCGGTGGTCGCCTATGGGGTCAGCTCTCCCGGTGGGTCCTCCGGAGAGAATACTTCGCACAGGGAGTTTTTTGCATTCATTGACGAGAAGAACTTTATCGAGGGGATGAAGGGCGGCCATTCAAGCCAGAACGTCGATGAGTTTTGCGCCTCCTTTCTCCACTCGCTGATGTTCATGGATCGCCTCCAGGCCAACCTGGACCGCCCCCTGAAGGTGGGGGACGGACAGCCGGACCGTTTTCTGAAACCAAAGAAGAGAAAGCAGATCCTCACGAACTACATCCGGACCATCGAAACGATGTTGGATGCTCAGAAGGACGGGACGGAGAACGGCGCAGGCATCCCTTCGTTCCTGAGGGCATGTCTGGAACAGGCGGAGGGCATCCAGCTGTAGAGAGCGGTTGTTCGTTGATAGTGATTGGTTGATAGTTCACAGTGGATAGAACAGAAGTAGCTAGGCCGATCGTTTTCGATCGGCCTTTTATTTTTAACGATTCGCTTTTAGACTCTTCGCTGTTAACTATGAGTTAACCTCGCAACTACCCTCCTTCCGCCGCCCCTTCTTTCTCCCTGCCTTCCATCAACTCCGGCGCACCCCCTCCGGTACCGACGAGACGGTGTTCTATGGCGAACGCTACGAGGGCAGGCGTTCGGTGGAGCGCAAGTTTCTTCATGATATTGGACCGGTGTTTCTCTACCGTCCGCTTGCTGATGAACAGGAGGTCGGCTATTTCCCTGGTCTTGTACCGTTGGCCGATCAGCCTGAGCACCTCCTGCTCACGGGGGCTGAGCACGTTCAGAACACTCCTCGCGCTCGCGCTTTCATGCATCTGAAGAGACTTGGTGAGGAGTTTTTCCAGGACACCAGGGTCTATGAAGGGAATACCTGCGAGAAGGTTCCGAGCGGCAAGAAGCAGCTCTGAAGAGGATGTCTCCTTGAGACAGTACCCGTTCGCCCCTGATTTGAACGCCTCCAGGACGTACTCGACATCCTTATGAACGGTCAGGAGCAGGATTTTGGCCCTGGGGCAGTGCGCCCTGAGTCCTTTCAGAGCGGTAAGGACCTCCATCCTGTCGAGGCTCAAATCGAGCAGGATCAGATCCGGATCGATGCCCTGGACCTTACGAATGGCTTCCAAGGGATCCTTCTCTTCTCCTGCGACCTGGAAGTCAGCCTCCGCGGAAAGGATGGACCTGAGTCCTTCCCTCACCAGGGTCTGATCTCCAACGATCAAGACCGTCCACTTCTTCTTGGAGTTCACAAGGTATCTTTCCGCCTTTATGAGTTGGAGGGTTTTCGAAAAGGCCCCCGCACTCCCACAACAGCAAATCGCCGATATTGTTGGAATAGGGCACAGACCTTATATTCTTACGGCGTTTTTACGTATTTTTCCTTACCAAGTTACCCGATATCAGTACATTTTTTTGTGTCAAAAGGAAGCCGGCCCTGGCGAACCGGCTTCCATTAAGACTACCAACGTCGTGGACGCTGGGAAGAGGGTTCCGGTCTAGTACTTCTTCTCTCCGGCTGCTCCCGCGCCTGGAGTGGTCTTCTTCATATCCTGCTGGCCCGAGGCACCGCCCTTCATGGCAGCCCCTTCCCTGTAGTAGCCGTGGACCCTGGACTCGAAGGTCGGATCATCCAGCTTGTTCCACTCGGCTGAGCCGAAAGTGGGGGCCTTGTCCAGTTTGGACTTGTCGAGGTTGGAAACCATTACGGAGTTGTCCTGAAACTTGACCATGCCCTCGGCGAAGGGTATCGGGATCAGCTTGTCGGGAGCGGTCGTGCTGGAAATGATGATGTAGCTGAGATCGCCGTCCCGATCGAACACGAAATCCTTCACGTTGCCGAGAGTATCGCCCTTGTCGTTCTTCACATTCTTGTTCATGAATGCGCTGGTCCTGTGGCTGCCGGTGAGCTCTTTCTTCGTATCGGCAGCAGCCCCGGCCTTCGGCGCGGTCTTCATCGGATCTTGGGCCATCGGCGCCTGCTGGGCAAACGCCTGTCCGAACGAGAGGCTGAAAACCACCATTGCGCCCATCAACACGTAGGTTATCTTCTTCATGATCTTCTCTCCTCCATTGATATAGTGCAGGCCGCCCCGCCTCGATTGAATCCGGTTTCGTGGGATCGAGGTTGAAGTGTCACTCTGGAGCAAGGCCTGCTATGCCGAAAAAAGTAAGTGTCCTAAGGCGGTTGATCAATGGGGGGAGATTCTTATAAGGACGGTCCTGTGGACGTAAACAAGGAAAGCCAAAGATCCGCTGGCTGGCACCAGTTGGATCGAACAGGAAACTCTACAGGGGGTCGGGGGTCGGGGGTCGGGTGTCAGGTGTCAGGGGTCAGGGGTCAGGGGTCGGGTGTCACTCCATTTCCCGACACCTGAACACTGAAACCTGAAACCTCTACGGAATATAGACCGGCAGTCCAGAGATCAGCAGGGAGAGGTCAGCAACTGCATCTGCTTACTGCCTACTGCCTGCTTTCGTTTTGGTGTCCTCCGTCTTGACCCAGCTTCGCAACACCTCTGCCACGCTCCATGCCTGGGCGATGCAGCCCCTTGGGGTGAAGGGGGGTTCAGCATCAAAGACCTCGCTGATCGAGCCCACGCAAGCCTCATCCAGGTGAGGATCGAACCCCTCCAGAAAAGCCCGTGCCCCCTTGTGGTCTTCGGGATTTACCTTCAGCCATGCATCGACGAATGGCCCGATCAGCCATGCCCACACCGTGCCCTGATGGTAGGCCGCATCCCTCGCTCGAAGGTCGCCGAAGTACCGGGACTTGTAGTCGGGATGGTCCTTGCTCAAGGTGCGCAGGCCGACGGGGGTGAGCAGTCTCTCATGAACCTTGTCCAGGACCGTTTTCCAGCGTTCTTTCTCGAGTACGGGGTGCGTGAGCGAGATCGCAAAGAGCTGGTTGGGCCGAAAGGCCCGATCGTCCCCCTGGTCACCGTCAACCACATCATAGAGATACCCGCCTTCTTCGAACCAGAATCTCCGGTTGAACGATTCGAACGTTCTCTGCGCGTGAGCCGCCAGGATCTCAGCCCCTTCCGTATCCCGCTCTTCTCGAACCCAGCCCTCCATCAAACGAAGGGCATTGTACCAGAGCGCATTGATCTCGACCGCCTTTCCCCGCCGCGGCGTGACCACCCATCCGTCCACCTTGGCATCCATCCAGGTGAGCTGGTACCCTTCCTCGCCCTGGGTGAGCAGGCCGTCCTTGGGATCGACCCCTATTCCGAACCTTGTCCCTGCAAAGTGGATCCTGATGACCTCGCGCAGGGACGGCAGAATAGCCTTCATCGGTCTTTTGTCACCGGAAAGGGCGAGATATCTCTCCAGTGCCTGGAACAGCCACAGGGTTGCATCCGCCGTATTGTATGCGCCTTCGCGCCCCCGCTCGGGGAAGTGATTGGGGATCAACCCGTAGCGGATATGCTGTGCAAAGGTCCGCAACACGTGCGCCGCCTCCCGGTAACGTCCTGTGAGGAGGACGAGCCCCTCGAGGCTGATCATGGAATCCCGTCCCCAATCCGTGAACCAGTGGTATCCGGCGATCACGGTACGCGCATCCTCGCCCACTGCATGCAGGCGGGCCCTGTCTTCCACACGTGCGGCCGGTGCGACGACGAACTCGTCCGCTGCCATCACCAGCTCTGCGCCGAATCCGGAACGAAGGCTCTCGTGACTCAGATCCAGCAGCGTCCGCCTTCTCTCGAACTCGGCCTTGGATGCATCCGCAGGGTGGAGGGCCGTGACGGTGTCCCAATCCTCGGTGGATGCAATCAGGTGCACATCATGGCCCGGCTTGAGATAGGCGCTGAAGATGCCGGGGCTCCACAGACCGCCTTTGGATCTGTACCCGCGTTCAGCCTCCTGTCTGTAAAAGAATTCCAGCTTGCGGCCGCCGTCCAGGGTAAAGGCGGAAGAGTCGCCCAGCAGACGCAGCTTCAGCGTGGGGAAGTCGTCGTTTGCCGAAATCTCGAATCTGTCACCGATGGCTGTGACCACGTAATCCTGAGAAGCGCCCCGGTCAACGTCATCTTCATGGCTTCGAAAGGCCATGGACGGTCGCAGTTCCAGCAGCACGGGCTCTTTTCCGCTTGCGAGCCGGTAGGAGATGTGGACGGTGTTCTGTCCGTACGGCATGATGAGTCGTTTTTCAAGCTCGATGTCGGATAGCGCGAAACGCCACACCGGGAGGCCCGATTCGAGCCTGAACTCACGCAGCAGATTGGCGCAATAGAGTTCCAGCCCCTGGTGCATCAGCTCCTCTCCCCCAAAGAGGACCGGCCTTCCGTTCGATCCCCGCATCTGTTCGCATATGTGGCTGAGCATCACCGTGCGGCCGAAGGGGGAGGGCAGGGCTGCAATGAGAAGGCCGTGGTGCCGGCGGGTGCTGACCCCTGATACCGTCCCGGAGGCATAGCCGCCGAGACCGTTGGTGACCAGCCATTCACGGCTGACCAGGGCGTCGGTTTCGCTCAGATCACATGCGTTCCATGCCTGAACCCGGATCGGATCGCGCCCTTGTACTTCCATGAAGCCTTTCGCCTAAAAGAAAAAGCGGAGCCTTGGGCCCCGCTTCGGGAAGAGATTCTTGCCGCCCCCGTGACGTTCACCACCCTTGCGGCTCGGACCTTACCAGGGGACAACCCCGAACATTCCCAGCGCTACAAGGACAATCCCGAGGATGAACATGATGAAGGATCCCGCGTCATAGTACATAGGCCGCTCCGTCGTTGCAGGTTGGCTGGGTTTGGATGGATGACCGTTGCCATCATCATCGGTAAACCGGGAGGGGAAGAAAATAGGAGTGATCCTGTATTCTGGCGAAGATCTTGCAGTAGTGTGCCGGTCGTACTTCACTCTTTGGTTGACTCAAAAAAACCTATTCATTTAAATAGTTCACCTCATGAACGACGGACTGGAACTGGAACTGCGCTATCGTCTGATGAAGCTGCTGAGCGGCAAGGGGAACCTGACCCAACGGGATATGGCGCGGCATATAGGAGTAAGTCTCGGTAAAGTAAACGATTTTATCTCGGACCTTTCCCGAAGAGGCCTCGTTCTCATACAGCACATCAGGCAGCCGGGTAAGAGGGTGAAGTACATGTATCTCCTGACCTCGGCAGGGGTGGAGGAGAAAGCCCGCCTCGCCTCGAATTTTCTCAAGACCCGCATCCATGAATACGAATTGATAAGAAAACAGATCCGCGAGTTGGTTGACGAAGTGGCGCCCGCCGAAGAATCGGACCCGGAAGAGACGGAAAAGCCGGTGTCCGTTTGACCGAGTGCCCGACCCGGGCAGCGGAGAGAAGGGTTGTTATTCCAAGAGGTTGAAACAGAGTCCCTCTGGCGTTCAAGGAGCGGAGCCATGCCCCGAGTCGGCTTGAGAAGCGCGTCCCCTGGGTCAGCCCTCCCTGGACCATGGATAGAAGTCTCCGCGCAGGTCTCGTGTAAACACACCGATCCCGTTCAGTGTGTAATAATTTCAATAGCAGACGTGTACTTTGGAAGACATTCCGAGTAACAACCGTATACGCATGTGAGGATCTGAACCACGGTATTTCTGGCCCAGCATTTCTGATCTGGATCTCTGTCAACTACCGCCTGGTAGTGAAACGTCCCTTCTTGGGTGGTCGATCAGCACGGTGGCCGGCGAGTTCAATCATCGAACAGAGAAACGTCTGCGCCTGAGGGCCTCCAGGCGTCCTCGGCTGAACAGAATATGGAAAAAGTACCGGGAGATCGTCATCGGGGTGCTTCTGGCATTACTGATCGCAGCGATGTTCTGCAGATTGGTCTAACTACTGCTCATCCGGAAATCGGGATTCAAGGTGAAGCTTTCAGTCGTCAGCTTTCAGCTCAAACCCTGGGTTGCTCAGGGTTTTGGCTGGCCGCTGGCCGCTGACCGCCCTTGATCTGGGACAGGACGGACATGGAAAAGAGAGAATGCAGGCGGTTTGAGGTCTTCGGGGCGGAGCTTTCCTACCGGGTTCAGAAGCGGTTCTTCAAACCCTCAGCGGAGGAGGGGGTCGACGCTCCGGTTTGCGACATCAGCTATGGTGGTGTCCGGTTTCTCTCCGATGCCGAGATAAAGACCGGGAGGGAACTGGCCCTGGATCTCCGCATCCCCGGGGAAAACGGTCCCCTACACTTCAAGGGGAAGGTGGCCTGGGTCGCCCCGCATCCGGGACCGAGCTACCGTTATGAGATCGGGGTTCAGTTCCACCCGTACGGTGGGAAAAAGGGGTTCAACCCGCCGGAGAACCTCGACCGGCTCAAAGCGATTGGCCGTTCAAAAGAGGAGCAGGTTCAGAAGGCGGCATCTGAACAGGGTCTGTGAAAACTTCAAAACAGATGCAGGATTCAGGACAAGAATCCTGCTGCACCCTGCGGTCCTGGCCTTTCTTTCATCCTGTATCGTGCATCGCCCTTGGAATACAGGATTGAACCCATTAATTTTCAGATCACTTGAGTCCTATAATCGACCCTCGTAGAAGAGACGCTCTTTCCTTGGTCAAAGAAGGCATTATATTTCGAGTGCTTGTGAGGACGTCCGGTGTAAAGGAAGGGGCGGAGCCGTGACTGTAGTCAAACGTAAGCACACTTGATTCCTATGTTTTTTGGTCTTGGAAGGTGGGCCCATCCTTCATGACCGCCTGCGTCCCCATGTACTGCGGGAAAATCCTGACCGGATGAAAGTCATCCATCTCGTAGCCGCTGCGCGGCCCAACTTCATGAAGATCGCCCCCCTTCACCATGCACTGAAAGGGGCAGCCTGGGCCGAGCCCCTGATCGTGCACACCGGACAGCATTATGACGCCGGCATGTCCGACACCTTCTTCCTGGATCTGGGACTCCCGGCCCCGGACTTTCATCTGGGGGTCGGCAGCGGAACCCACGCCGAGCAGACCGGTCGCGTGATGATGGCTTACGAGAAGCTGCTCCTGTCCGATCCGCCCGACCTGGTCGTGGTGGTCGGGGATGTCAACTCAACGGCAGCGGCTGCGCTTGCCGCCGTGAAACTGGGAGTGAAAGTCGCTCACCTTGAGGCGGGCCTCCGCTCCTTCGATCGCACCATGCCCGAGGAGATCAACCGTGTTGTGACCGATGCGCTCGCGGACCTCCTCTGGACCCCATCGGAGGATGCGGACGGGAATCTCCTGCGCGAAGGGGTGCCGAAGGAGAAGATCCACTTCGTCGGGAACATCATGATCGACTCCCTCGAGATGTTGCGCGAGAAGATCGAGGCGACGGAGGCGTGGAAGGAAAACGGGCTCGAGCGAGGCCGATACGGTCTGGTAACGCTCCATCGGCCTTCCAACGTGGACACCCGGGAAGACCTCGAACCGCTTTGCCGGGTGCTCATGCGCATAAGCACGAAGGTCCCGCTGATATTCCCCCTTCATCCGCGGACCAGGAAGAACCTGGAGAACTACGGGCTCATGCATGAGCTGCGCGGGGCCGGGAACCTCCTGCTCGAAGACCCCATCAGCTACATCCCCTTCATGAGCATGGTATTGAACAGCAGGCTCGTCATCACGGATTCGGGAGGCATCCAGGAGGAAACCACGTACCTGGGGATACCCTGCCTGACGCTGCGGCCCAACACCGAGCGACCTGTAACCGTGACCCAAGGCACCAATCGGTTGGTCGGGTTGGGCGATCTGGAACTTCGGGTGAGCGAGATCCTCGGAAACGGGGGTCCAAGAGGAAGGATCCCCGAACTCTGGGACGGGCACACGGCGGAGAGGGTGGTCCGATCCATCAGGGGTTTTGTGGGATGCGGCTGACCGCGTCCTCCGGAATACCCCTTTCCTCCTCTGCGCCTGTTTTGTCTTCCACTTCTCACCTTTGCGCCCTGGCGTGAAATATCCGTTGTGGCACGTAGGCCCTTATGGACGACACCCTTTCACGCACGATCGCCGATTACTTCCGTGACAAGAAGGAGGTCGTTGCCGTGTACCTTTTCGGCTCTCATGCACGGGGACAGGAGCAGACGACGAGCGATGTGGATGTGGGAATCCTGTTCGATGACGCTGTGCTGCCGCATGCCGTAAAAGAGAGAGATCGGTATATGGTCGAGCTCTCGCGGCTTCTTAGAAAGGACATCCATCCCGTCATCCTGAACACCGCCGGCGAAGGGCTCTCATGAAACAGATCTTTTCACGGGGAGAACTCCTTGCCGTCAATCACCCTTGGAAGCACAGTTTGTTCAGAACCGCCATGTTTTCCAGGATAGCCGAATTCTCTTTTTACAGGGACAAAATGCAGGCGGGCCTCACCAGGAAGGTCATGGAGTTGACCCATGGTCGACTATCTGAGGAGCATCTTCGGCAAGCTTGGTTACCAGGCCAAAACTCCGGAATCCCTGCATCCTGCACCCTGAAACTTTGCGTTTTGTGACCTGCATCACAGAGATGCATGCATCGACCCCGTAACCTGAGTCGGTCTTCCATTTCCCTTGTTTGTAAGGGAAGGGGCGGAGCCACAAGTATCCACCTGCTCAGAACGTCCCTCCCCTTTCCGATGCATCCTCGATCCTGTCGATTCATCTTGACCCCGGCCCCCCAAATGATCTACGTTTTGCGGCGCCGGTGGCCTTGCCGCACGGGAAGGCCCTTGCGGGAGGGTTACCGGCTCTTAGATGCACAAGAAGGTTCCCCTTACTGAATCTGACCGCAATCCGAACTGAAGCGAACCGCCTTTGCTACCGATAGGAATCGTAACCGTGCTGATCCTGCACCTTCTTGGAAAAAGAGAGGTCCTCGCGCGTCCTTGCATGGAGTACCCCGTGTAATCCAAGGGGCGGAGCCATGGGTCGGGTGCTGTGCCCCCCAACATATCTCCGGATTTTTTTTTGGGCTATTGCAGGTAGGGTTTTCCTCTATTCGGCATGCCGGATAAGCGCACTCCTGACGTACTCACGCGTAGGTTCATCTCTTTCTCCATTGCTTTTTGCGCTACTTGTCCCTCAACTCTCCGGTTCTGAGTTTATCTGGTTCGTCTGGTTTATCTTGTTAACTGAGTAATCGTGAACATGGTCTATGCGGCGATCAGGGCCAGCAAGCAGTTTCAGTCGGATTCCCGACTAAAGAACCA
>JAGVAP010000106.1 GCA_020060215.1 Deltaproteobacteria bacterium
CGGATTGATCCGTCATGCCCGTGAGGCGGCCCTTTCCATAGGTGCCGCTGTCGTAGCTGTACGTGATGTTCTGGGCCGTGTCCGGGAACTGTGCCCCGGCCTGCCTGTTCAGATTGTCGTAAAGATACGTCACGGTGATGTCTCTCGCATCGCGCTTGCTCGTCAGATTCCCCGCTTCGTCGTACCCATAGCTGACGATCCCCGTATCAGGGGATTGGGTTTCCACCAGCCTCCCCATGTCGTCGTACACATAGGTCGTTTCATGGTTTTCCGCGTCCGTTACACTGGCAAGGTTCCCATGAAGGTCATAACCGTATGCGGTTATCACATTCCCGGGCTGCGTCACCTGGATCAGGCGGTTGAGATCGTCATGGGCGTAAGTGCTGGTGTGGTCCTCGGGATCTTTGACGGAGGCTATACTGCCCTCATCATCGTACCCGTATTCGGTATAGGAGTCGTCCGCATTGATCTCCTTCCAGAGCATCCCTGGGATGACAGGGTGCTGGTAGTCCCACCTCTTCCTCGATGTCCGCGTTCCCGACGCCTCGTGTTTCGACATCTCGGTGCGGTTCCCCTGTCCATCGTGCCGGTACTGGATGTGACCGCCTTCCAGGTCGATCACGCGTGTAAGGCGTCCGTATGTAGTATCATACTCGAATGTTTGCGTCACTGCATCCGGATCGGTCACGCTCTCCGGCTGTCCGGCCAGGTTGTAGATGATTTCGGTGAAACTTGCGTCCGCGGTGTTGGTGATGCGGGTCACCCTGCTCCGTGCGTCATACCGGAAGCTCCTGGACCGGCCGTTTTCGTCCGTGACCATCCCCGGCCGGCCTGCAGCGTCGTAGTCCGAAAGGGTGGTGTTTCCGATGATGGGCTTCGTGACGGTCAGGAGGTCCCCGGTAGTGGCGTGATAGGCAAACGCGGTTGTGTCGCCGGTTCCCGCCCTTGGCCCGTTCACCGACAAAACCTGGCCTTTCGCGTTGTAGGTCATGGTGGTGACATACTCGTAAGGCACCACATTGCCGGAGCCGTCGGCTGTGAACCCCTTCTCCACCAGCCTGGTCAGAAGCCTGCCGGGATTCTCATTGGGCGTTGCATTGCCGTCGCCGTCATAATCCCATACGGTCACCTTGTTTCCGCTCTCCGCAATGGCCGTCGTCTCGGTTCGGGTCAGGGGCACATTCATCTCCGGGTGGTGCGTATAGGCAATGACGCGCTCTGTTGGAGTCCCGGAGGCCAGCCTCACGGTTCCGGGATTTCCCCTGGCGTCATAGCCCTCATACCGATGGACCGTATTTCCGGCCGTGGTTACCTGTTCCAGCCGCATCTGGGCGTCGTAGACCCACTGGACGAGGCTATTGTCGTCGTAAGGCGCTTTGGGTGGCCCTGTCATGGCCGTCACCCGCTTCCGGCTTCCGATGATGCCGATGGTATAGGAGCGGCTCATCCCGTAGGCATCCGTTACATCGACCCTGGAATCGGCTGCATAATCGATGCCTGCACCCTTCCCATCCGGGCTGAGACTGCTGATCGCCCTGTCGCTGGGATCATATCCCCACTCGGCAAGCAGATGGGACGCTTTGTCGCGCTTCACCGTAAGGTTGTGGACTTCGTTCCCGTCCCCATATTGATAACTGAAGCCCGATCCGCCCGCATAGGTCACATCGATGAGGTTCCCATGGGCATCATAGCCGTAACCCGAGACCCAGAAACCGTCGGGAACCGACGTGGTCACCGGCCCCGAGACGAGGGATATGCGGCCGTTCCCATCGTAGTGGAATATGAGCGACCTGCCGGAAGCCCCATCGGTCACGGTCTCCAGCCTTTCCTGGGCGTTATACGCAAGGGTCAGTCGATTTCCCTTTTCATCCTCTACCCAGAGGAGCCGGCCGGATGCGCTGAAGCATGACCTGGCCCCATCCGGTTTGTGCCAGACATATTGCCCGGATTCAAGGGCAACATGGCTCTTTTCCGCGAAGAATCCCTGGTAGTGTCCTGAAGTCTCTTCCCTGAAGTAACGCGCCCTTCCGGTCTGGTCCACGATCCGGATAAGGGTCATCGCGCCATAGGCGTAACCGGGCGTGAGTGCTTCTTCATAGGTGTGGGTCCATCCGAAACCCATGGCGCCCGGCGTATCGGAGCGGCTGTTGTAATGTGCCCTTAACACCAGTCCGAGCCGATTGGGCGAAGGGAAGCTCAGATCCACACGGGATTCGATCATGTTGCCGTTCAGAATCCGCACTCTTTGTCCAACCAGCCCTCCGCCTCCCTGCTGCTCGTCGAAATCGAGCCCAAGATCCACATCGTCCGGGGCAGGGGAGTAGATGGTGAAACGGACTTCTCGGGCGGTCGAATTGCCGGGGTTGTCCTCTGCAACCAGCGTGTAACGGTAAGAACCATCGGTCAGGATGCCCAGATCGAGGGTGAATTCGCTGCCGTAGTAGGTGGCCATGAGGAGATCATCCTTGTCGTATACCTTGATGGACCGGACACCGGAAGGATCCGTAAAGCTTGCCCAAAGGCTCATCGGCCCGGCCGGGGTCGGGTGAACGCTCCCGTCTCCGGGGATGGAAGCCACGAAAGCGGGTCCCTGATTGTCCGTCACCGTCACGGTGACCAGAGCCGTCACTGACCCTCCGACATTCGAGGCGGTGAGCTCGTATGTCGTTGTGGCTGAAGGGGCTGTTACCGTCGTCCCGGTCGGGGGCACGACGCCGATGCCGGGCGATATGTTCACCGTATCGGCGCCGCCCGTGGACCAGGAGAGCATGCTTTCACCTCCTGACCCGATGGTATCCGGGCTCGCGGTGAAAGAGTAAATGACCGGAACCGGACACCCCAGGGGCATATGGAGCTGGACGACCTGGTTCGGGATCGGAGTGGTCACAGGTGTCCAGTTCTGTTGTCCGCCGTAATCGATCCGGAACTTGTACGGCTTTGCCGGCACCTTGAAATGGGCGTAACCCTGGGCATCCGTGGTCACGCTTCTCCCGAGATAAGAGCCCGTCTCCGTGAAAAGATGCACGGCTGCACCGTTCACGGCCGAACCGTTCCAGGTGACCTGGACGTCGATCACCCCCTCCTCGATCACCACCTCCTCGTCTTGCCACTGGAACACCTCTGACCAGTACTGTCCCCCGAGGTAGTCCGCCCTGACCTTGTATCTCCGATCTGGCAGATCGAAGGAGACGCGTCCGTCTTGATCCGTCATGAGATGAGTTGAGATAGGAGCCGGCCTCTGAGAACAGATAGACGTTGACTCCCCCCAGCGGAACCATTGCGCCGTTATAGGTCGTGCTCACGGTGACGGTCGTATCCCGGTGGGGGATGCCGAAGGTGTAGGACATGGTGCTCGGCACCTCTACCGCGTCACACCAGAACGGGTACCCCAAAAAATCCACCCGGAAGCGGTACCAGCCCGATGCCAAGGCGAAACTGACCTCCCCCTGTGAACTGCTATGACCTGTGATGTTGAGGTAGGTCCCCGATGGGGTGAAAACGTAGACAGGCTTGTCCGCCAGGGGAACCCCCGGAGCCTTCTCCACTCTGAGGTGAAAAGGCCGCCTCCGGTATTCAGGTTTACCGGATTCACCTGGTGGGCCGCAATCGATTCGGTCACCCAGAACTGCCCCCCCTGGTAGTCCCCCCTGAAGCGGTAGGTCCCTTCCGGGAGCCAGAAGTCTACAAGCCCCGCCGCATCTGTAGTCCCATGGAGGTTCAGGTAGCTTCCGGTGCTCGTGAAGACATAGACATGGACATTGGCGATAGGGTTGCCGTTCTGGTTTACGAAGACCTCTGCCACGCCTTCTTGGATCACGATCTGTTCATCAGTCTGGTTGAAGACCTCGGACCAGTATTGGCTCCCGAGGTAATCGGCCCTGGCCTTGTAATCCCCGGGAGGGACCATGAACGACACCCGCCCCTGGTCATCGGTGTTCGCAGCGATATTCACATAGGCGCCGGCCGCCGTGAAGAGGTATGCGCTCACGTTCTCCAGGGGCTGGATATCGCCGTCGCAATCACCGCTCACCGTGATCGTCGCATCATTGTGGGGGATGGCGTGATTCATGGAGGTCGCGCCCGGCACGGCGAAATCCGATGTCCAGAACTGATACCCGAGGTAGTTGATCCTGATCCTGTAGCTCCCGTCTGCAAGATTGAATCCCGCCTCACCATCACTGCTGGTCACGGCCTGCCGGCCGAGATATGCGCCCGATCCGCCGAAGAGGTAGCAGTTCACCCCGATCAGGGGCACGCCGCTCGCCTTCTCCGGCCTGAGGGTGAAGACCCCCCCGCCGGTGGAAATGGGAACGGGGTTCGCCACATGAGGCACGAGGACGATGTCCCCGCTCCAGTATTGGCTTCCCATGTAGTCGGTCCTGAACTTGTAGCTTCCCGGCGGCAGCCTGAAACCGGTCTTTCCCTGACCATCGGTAACGCCGTTGAGGTTCAGATACGCGCCGGCTCCGGTGAACGCATACACACGGACCCCCTGGAGGGGCAGTCCCATGTTCGTCACCGTCACATCCGCTGTCCCTTCATTGATCACCAGGATCTTGTCTTCCCAGTTGAAGACCTGGGACCAGAACTGGGCTCCAAGATAGTCGGCCCGTATCTTGTACTCCTTCTGGGGAAGGGAGAAGATCACCTGACCGTTCGCATCGGTCCTTGCATTCACACTGACGTACATGCCTGATGGGGTGAAGAGGTATACAGGCACATCCGACTTTGGCTGCACATCCGCCGCGCAATCTCCGTGGACCGTGATCACCACCTCTTCATGAGGGATGACGAATGGGAATTGGACGTTACCGGAGACCGCGAGCAGGCCGCTCCAGAACTGGTAGCCCAGGTAGTCGGTCCTCACCTTGTAGGTTCCGGTGGAAACGGTGAACTGGACAACGCCGTTCGTGTCCGCGGTCCCGGAAAGGCCGAGATAGCTTCCGGACTCGGAAAAGAGATAGAGCCGGGCCCCGGGGATGGGCTGAGCCCCATCCCTGCTCAGGATGATGGTGAGATTGGGATTCTCGGCTCTCGAGAAGTTGACCCTGTATACGCTTCCAAAAAGGACCACCAGTCCGGCCGCCAGCAGCAGCAACCGCTTCACCGTGTTTCGTTCCATGCCAGTCCCCTTTTCTCCTGTGCGAAGCGCATCCGCGTGGAAGAGTGGTCGTCACCAGATCGGTCATCGAAAGAGGCCAAAGCCGGACCTTCATGTATGTCGAGGAATGCAACAATGAACATGCATAGAGAATAGAGAAAGCGAGCCTCCCAACCGCTGGAAGCCTCTCTACATGCATGCGCAGGGGAAATGCAGGGGCAGGAAATAGAAGAAAAAACGTCGTGAGTCAATCGGTGAATCCCTGTTTTTCGGGTTCGAAAAACCTTAGAGCCGCTTCCGATTTCCCTGATGAAACGCCTAAGGGGAATGGAATTAAGGAGTTGTTTTTGTGGCTTATGAGTGAGGGGAAAAAGTCGTCACGGAAACCGAATAAGTCGCTGATCCCTCCTGTTGAGCAGAGTCCGTCGTTAGACTGGAATCGACTTTCACCTTTCAGAAATCAGAAGCGGATCCTCCGCATCCCCGGCTTTTCATCTTACAGGAGAGTTCAGGCACGAACAGCCATGACGCAGGCGTGCTTCAGCAGCCTCGTCCAGCACATCTCTCACCTTGGTGGCCAGGGCCATGGCCGAGAACGGCTTTCGGGGCATAAGCTACATCCTCCATTAGGCCTGGCCGGCCTTCGATGCCGCAGGGAGAGGCCGGGGGTGATGAAAGAGATCTCCTCTCAGAGAGAGTTCAGTCTTGCCCATGGAGACCAGCGCCTTCAAGGTGTCGTTGACGGGCATCGTAAGCGGTTTGACCTTTTCTTTGTCCATCACCAGCAGGCGGCCTGATGTCGGGTTGGGGACGCCCGGCATGAAGATGACGAGCTTGACGATGTTCCCGCTCTCATCCGTTATCCTGTTGGTGACGAGTCCAAACTCCTCCGATTGCAGGTCTCTGCTCGGTATCAATACGGTCTCGTAGAAGATCGCGTTTTCCCCTTCACCATATCCCAAGACCTGCTTCAGCGTTCCGTAGAGGCGTCCCAAGCCCGGAAGCCTGTCCAGGATGCGGTCGCCCTGTCTCCATATCCATCTGCCGACGAAGGTAGTCACTCCCAACCCGATCAGGTATATGAGAACGACGGCCGCGAGCAGACCGAAGCCGGGAAAATAGAAGGGCATCTTCGAGAGACCGGAGCCCGAGATCGTGGACTCCAGATAGCCGACGGTGATGATCAATCCCCCCACAGGCAGAATCGCCACGATTCCTGCAATCAGGCTGCCGGTAAAATGCTTGTAGAGCTTTTTCATAGTCCTCCTCTGATGCCGATGGAAGCATGTGAACGCGGGTCCACTACCCGCCGGGTTCAATACCCTTTGCGCTATTCGAGGAAAGCGAATGGTATCCCCGGTAGTGATTCTGAAAATGCTCTTTCCCATTCCGCAGGAAAATGGAAAAATCCCAGTCCGATCGTGCAAGACGATCTGCGAACTCCTCGCGTATTACGTAGGCTGAGGCAGCCACCGTCTCTCCGCCGGCCAGTTCCACATGGACAAGCCGGCGCACATACATTTCACCTTCGAACCGGTCCAGGAGGTCCCATGCCGGATCGGGCACATTCCGGTAAACCAGGCCGTCAACCCGGCCTTCCGCGTCCGGTAAAATAGCGGGATAATGCTCTCCCCGGATCGACCGTCGACGGTAGCCTTTCAAGGTGCCCTGCCAATGGGACAAACTGTATCCCGAGACCTCTCGCATGATCTCGTCACACATCAGGGTCCCATATGCAAACAGGTTTCTCATTTGCGTGTTAATTCCTCCCTTCACCGCCACGCCCAGACCTTGCAGAGTGATGGGCTTCATCAGGAATCGACCGGCGCCCAGTTCCAGGGTTTCCCTCACCTGTTCCGTTTCCGCGATCCCGCTGATGATGACCGCTTTCTGATGAAGATGTATCTCTTGAAGGCACCAACAACAGACGTCAAACCCTACAAGAAGGGAACATCACATGTCAACATGTTGACTCACCTACCTTTTTGGACTCCCTTTTTCAACTTGACAAAAATTGGCCGACTCAACTATGTTTCGGCAGCAAACAAGCTAGTAAGCCATCACTACGCACACCCCTTTTAAGCACCCGTAAATGAACCCGGCAACAGCCGGTCCCTATACCACGCCTGCGGGGCGTGAGTCCTAGTAACCAGTCTAAAAGCATTATGCCTGATGTTCCAGGAAGGAGGCCTGCCATGGAAAAGTGGTGGTTGATCCCCTGCTTGGCGGTGTTGGTCTGTCTGGGAATTCCCTGGGCTCCCATTTCGGGGCACCTGCTGGCGTGCCCGGGCC
>JAGVAP010000055.1 GCA_020060215.1 Deltaproteobacteria bacterium
ACGTGGAGTTGAGCCGGGCAAGATTGTTTCTGGCCAAGGGGTTGCGCACCGTCATTGAAAACGGGTTAGGATTGCTCGGGATCTCCGCTCCCGAAAAGATGTAGACAGGTTCGGGGAAGTATGGCCCAGAAGAGACCCTCCCCATCCAAGGGGAGCAGGGGAAAATACCACATCGAGATGAGCTCCCTTTCGCTGTTCTTCTGGGGTTTCTGCCTCTGTTTCCTCCTTGCCTGGGTTTTTGTGCTGGGGGTGCTTGTCGGTCGGGGGTTTCTCCCGAGCGCCGTCAGCACGATATCGGACTTGAAGTCACAGGTAAGCAGGCTGCAGGGCCTTGTCCCGCAAGCCAAACCCCCCGCGCCGGAGAGCCCGAAGATCGAGAACGATCCGAAGCTCGCGTTCTACGAGAAGCTTTCCAGCAAGAAGGAAGAGGTAAAGAAGAAGGGTCCCCAGGAGGAGAAGCAACCCCCTGCCGTCAAAGCGACGCCTGAACGAAAGGAGCAGCCACCTTCGCCGGTTCCCAAGCCGGTGGAGAAGCCTGCAAACGGGCCTGGTAACACCCAGTACACCGTGCAGCTTGCAGCCGTGGAGGACAGGGCGAAGGCGGAGGCCATGGTCGCTCGGTTGAAAGGGGGCGGATTTGAGGCATACTTTAGTGAGGTGAAGATCAAGGGGAAGACCTTCTACCGGATCCGGTGCGGGAAATTCAAGACAAAGGAGGAGGCCGCCGCTCACGCCAGGAGATTGGCTGACGGGGCCGGGATTCAGGGTTTTGTCTCCAAGTTCGAATGAGGTCAGGATCAGGAAGGCTGTAATCGGAGATATCCGGCATATCCACAGGCTGCTGGCGGGCTATGGCGAAAAAGGGCTCCTCCTTGCGCGGCCGCTAAGCGAACTTTATGATCATCTCCGGGATTTCTCGGTCCTGGTGGATGATTCCGCTGCCGATCCGATCGTCGGGGCGTGTGCGCTGAACATCTGCTGGGAAGATCTCGCCGAGATACGATCCCTTGCCGTCCTGGAGCGGCATCAGAGGCGGGGATATGGGGCCAGGCTCGTACGGTCTTGCCTCCAGGAGGCAGTGGAGTTCGGGTTGAAGCGGGTCTTTGCCCTCACGTACGAGGAAGCGTTCTTTGCCGGACTGGGGTTCAGGAAGGTGGAAAAATCCGTTCTGCCCCACAAGGTGTGGGCCGACTGTCTCCGATGCGCCAAGTACCCCGATTGCGACGAGACCGCAATGGCGATCGATCTCAAAGAAGGTCTGCCACGAAGGCAGTGAGGACCACGCCCCTCTTTGCGGGACAGGCGCGCGGCCTCAGGCGTCCCCCTGAGAAGGCACATGATAGTGGTAAGAACAAATCAAAATCCGAAGCACGAAATCCGAAACAGTCTCCAATGGCAAAATTCAAATGACTCAAACGGGAACCGGCAGACTCCATTCTCGACCCTAGAACCAGAGCGCAAAGGAACGAAGCCATGATCTGGACTCTGAACGGGAACCCCCGGGTCGGGTCCGGGGCAGACTCTGAACCTTTGAACCTCTTCTGCTGTTTTGCACGTGGAGCATTCAGGTTTTGAATTTGTTTCGGATTTCGATATTCGATATTCGGATTTTTCAAGCGTAAGGCATGTAGTAGGGAGGGAAATATGTTCGGTATAGGATTTCCCGAGTTGATCATCATCCTGGTGGTTGCCCTCATCGTGTTCGGGCCGAAAAAGCTGCCCGAGCTGGCCAAGGCCCTGGGCAAAGGAATGGCCGAGTTCAGGAAGGCAACACACGAGATCAAGGAAAGCCTGGATTTAAATGAGGACCTGCAGTCGGTCCGGAAGGACCTCGCGGACTCCGTGACCGGTCTGGACCGGTTCGAAGCCTCCGGAGAGGCCGCAAAGGCCTCCGAGGAGACGGCCCGATTCGAAGGAAACGAACAGGTGGTCGAACCCGGGCAGGAAGTGGAGACCGGGAAGAACCCCAACCCGGAAGAGATGCAGACACCACCGCCTGCAGCGGAAAACAAGGACGATCATGCCCGATAATGGTCAGCCCCTCATATCCCACCTGGGCGAGTTCAGGAAAAGACTCGTCGCCTGCGCCATCGCAGTCGGAGTCGGTTTCGCCGTCTCCTACGCCTTCTCGGAAGAGCTCTTCGAGATCCTGGCCATGCCTCTCAAGAAAAACCTGGCCGAGGGGGAGCGGCTTGTCTTCACGAACCTCCCGGAGATGTTTTTCGTCTATCTGAAGACCGCGTTCGTGGGCGGGCTCCTCCTCTCATCCCCTTTCATCTTCTACCAGCTGTGGATGTTCATCGCACCCGGTCTGTACAGGAGGGAGAAGAGGCTGGTGATTCCCTTCATCCTCTTCTCATCGATCCTCTTCGTTGGAGGGGGGCTCTTCGGTTATTTCGTCGTATTCCCTTTCGGCTTCAAGTTTTTCCTGAGTTTCGAAAACGAGTTCCTGCAGGCCCTTCCATCGGTGAAACAGTATTTTTCCCTCTCCATCAAGCTGCTCTTTGCCTTCGGACTGATCTTTGAGCTGCCCGTGGTCATTTTCTTCCTGTCCCGAGTAGGGGCGGTCACCCCGGCCTCCCTGCGCAAGAAGCGAAAGTATGCGGTGCTCCTGAGCTTTGTCATAGGGGCCATTCTGACGCCGCCCGACGTGATTACGCAATGCATGATGGCGGTGCCTATGATCGTCCTGTACGAGATCGGCATCATCGCCGCCACGATAGCGGGCAAGAGAAAGCCGAAAGAGGAAGCCCTTGCGGAGGAATAGCTCTGAAAAAAGAAATGTCAAAACCCCAAATGACCAGTCAAGCCTGAATGAAGAAATAATCCACTGGGATGCCGGGAACAAAGGAGGGGTTTCACAAGTGGAGCGCCAAATGGATCAGAACCCCTCACTGGGAACCAAGAATCGGCGGACAGCTTCCGTATGAACAATATCGTTGAGGCGCTATAAGAAAGCCGCCTTTGGTCTGCAAAGGCGGCTTTCTCGTTCTTCCGTAACTGTCAACAGTGTCTACCTCTTCACCTCCTCGAAGTCCGCGTCCACCACGTCTTCGTCCTTTCCGGGTCCCCTGCCGGCCCCGGGTTCGGCCTCGCCCCCCCCGGCCTGCTGGGCGCCGGTGGCCTTGGCGTACAGGGCTTCGGCGATCTTGTGGGAGGTCTGGACCAATTCGTCGGTCAGGCGCTTGATCTCCTGCGTGTTTTCAGTGCCCATGGCCCCTTTGAGGTTCTCAATGGCCTTGTTGATGTCGCTCTTGGTCGATTCCTCCAACCGGTCTCCCGCCTCTTTCATGGACTTCTCGGTGCTGTAGATGAGGGAGTCCGCCGCATTCCGGGCATCGATCAGCTCTCTCTTCCTCTTGTCCTCCTCGGAATGGGTCTCCGCATCTCTGACCAGCCTCTGGATCTCTTCCTCCGAGAGCCCGCTCGATGCGGTGATCTTGATCGACTGTTCCTTCCCCGTTCCCATATCCTTGGCGGAGACATTCACGATCCCGTTCGCATCGATATCGAAGGTCACCTCGATCTGGGGGACACCTCTCGGGGCGGGCGGAATCCCTACCAGCTGGAAACGGCCGAGGGTCTTGTTGTTCGCGGCCATCTCCCGTTCACCCTGAAGCACATGGATCTCCACCGCAGGCTGGTTGTCCGCGGCCGTCGAGAAGACCTGGCTCTTCCTGGTGGGGATGGTGGTGTTCTTCTCGATCAGCTTCGTAAAGACACCCCCCAGGGTCTCGATGCCGAGCGACAGCGGGGTCACGTCCAGGAGAAGGACGTCCTTGACCTCTCCCTTCAGCACGCCACCCTGGATCGCCGCCCCCACGGCCACCACCTCGTCGGGGTTCACCCCTTTGCTGGGCTCTCGGCCGAAGATGTCCTTGACCTTCTGCTGGACCTTCGGCATGCGGGTCATCCCGCCGACCAAAATGACTTCGTTGATGTCCTGCGTCTTCAGGCCGGAGTCCCTGACGGCGGTTTGACAGGGCTCCACCACCTTCTCGATCAGATCATCGACCAGGGACTCCAGCTTGGCCCTGCTTAGTTTGATATTGAGGTGCTTCGGCCCGCTGGCATCGGCCGTGATGAATGGAAGGTTGATATCGGTCTCCATGGAGCTCGAAAGCTCCATCTTCGCCTTTTCCGCGGCCTCCTTCAGTCTCTGAAGGGCCATCTTGTCGTTCCGGAGGTCGATGCCCTGATCCTTTTTGAACTCATTGGCGAGGTAATCCACTACTCGAAGGTCGAAATCCTCGCCCCCCAGGTGGGTATCTCCGTTGGTCGCCTTGACTTCAAACACACCCTCCCCGATCTCGAGGATGGAGATATCGAACGTGCCTCCTCCAAGATCGAAGACCGCAATCTTCTTGTCCCCTTTCTTGTCCAGACCATACGCAAGGGCTGCGGCCGTGGGTTCGTTGATGATCCGCAATACGTTCAGCCCGGAGATCCGGCCAGCATCTTTGGTGGCCTGTCTCTGGCTGTCGTTGAAATAGGCCGGGACCGTGATGACGGCCTCACTCACCTTTTCGCCCAGGTAATCTTCCGCCGTCTGCTTCATCTTCTGCAGGATCATGGAAGAGATCTCCGCCGGGCTGTAGCTCTTCCCCCTTACCTGCACGTGCGCATCCCCGTTGGAGGCCTTTACGATCTTGTAGGGCAGGATTTTGACATCCTTCTGTACTTCGGACGATTCAAATTTTCTGCCGATCAATCTCTTGACGGCAAAGACGGTGTTGTCCGGGTTGGTGATGGCCTGCCTCTTGGCGATCTGCCCGACCAGCCTCTCACCCTTCTCCGTAAATGCGACAATGGAGGGAGTAGTCCTGCTCCCCTCGGCGTTGGCAATGACGACCGGATCCCCCCCCTCCATGATCGCCACACACGAGTTCGTCGTACCCAGGTCGATACCTATTACTTTAGCCATTTCTTCCTCCGTCTCTATTTTCGTTTAATCACAAGCTGCCTTCTCGGGGGATGTCCTCCCTCGTTTCTGAATGCTCGGAGCGATTTTCTGCTCGGCCACGACTGACCACCACCATGGCCGGACGCAGGAGCCTGCCGTTGAAGGTGTAACCCTTCTGCAATTCCTGGATCACCGTCCCAGGGGCCGCATCTTGATGTTCCGCTTCGTATACCGCTTCGTGGAATCGAGGGTCGAAAGATGCTCCTTCCGCCTCCACCTCCTCGACCCCGGATCTCCCGAGGCTGTCCTTCAAGCCTTTCAGGGTCAGCTCCACACCCTCCCGCAGAGCATCCAAAGAGCTTTCGTCGCGGGAGTGGGTGATCGCCTTCTCGAGATTGTCGATCACCGGCAGTATGGACTTGATCAGGTTCTCATTGGCATATTTGATCCAATCCTCTTTCTCTTTTGCGGCCCTCTTCTTGATGTTCTCGGCATCCGCCATGGCGCGAAGATAAAGGTCGTAATTGCGGTCGGCCTTCTGGCGCTGCTCTCGGAAGGCCTCGATCATTTCTTCTGGGGGCATGCGTTCGAACTGCTTCTCGTCGACCCGACTTTCCTGTGCCCGACTCTCCTCGGCCTCGCCAGCGGACTTCACATCCACCTTCTTGACTTTCTGCTCCTCCATCTATCCGTTTACACCCCTTTTCCCATTCCGTTTTTCAGGTATGAGCGAAAAATATAAGGATATCAGATAAATATATAGGGGCAAACCTATTGCAAAACGTTAAGCATCCAGGAGAGATTTGTCAAGCAGAGCAAGAAGATGATCTAAGCCACACAAATATGGCCTTTTTCGATCCAGGGTTTTCGGTTGGATTCAACCTTCGAAGGCGTGGATAAGTCGGACCCTATCCGGCTGAGGAAACGGTCTGAAGTACAAATGTCGAAGGCCGTAAGCAACGCCTGTGAAAGCGCAGAAGCCTACGGCCTGAGATCGTAGTTGACCCCCCAAGGCACCTCTCACGCCAGCCCCTTGCCGGTGAGCCTGGAGAAGGCCTCCAGGTACTTTTCCCTCGTTTTCCGGACTACATCCGATGGAAGCTTGGGGGGAGGAGGCTCTTTCGGCCAGTCGAGGCTGTTCAGGTAATCCCTCAGAAACTGCTTGTCAAAGCTGCTCTGAGGTCCGCCCGCACGATAGGCATCCATGGGCCAGAACCGGGAGGAGTCCGGCGTCAACACCTCGTCGATCAGGATGATCCGGCCGTCTACGAACCCGAACTCGAACTTGGTATCCGCAATGATGATCCCCTTTTTCGCCGCAAGATCCCTCCCGAACTTGTAGATCTCGATGCTCAGGGACCGGATCTCCCGGGCAACATGCTCGCCCAGGATCTCAGCCGCCCTCTCATAGGATATGTTCAGGTCGTGTAGCCCTTGCTCCTCCTTGGTGGAAGGGGTGAAGATGGGCTCCGGCAGCTTTTCCGACTCCACCAGCCCGGCCGGGAGCGGAATCCCGCAGATGCTTTGCCCTGAAACATACTCGGCCCAGCCGGAACCCGAGAGGTACCCTCTTACAATGCACTCCACCGGCAGCGGGCGGGCCTTCTTCACAAGCATGCTGCGGCCCTGCAACTCCTTCGCGTAACTGCGGCAGGCCGAGGGGTACTGCGAGACATCGGCTGTCACCAGGTGGTTTTCCACGATACCCTTCAACTGCTCGAACCAGAAAAGGGAAATGGAGGTCAGGATTCTTCCCTTGTCGGGAATCGGGTCATCCATGACCACATCGAATGCAGATATACGATCACTCGCCACAATCAGCAGCTTGTCTTCGATCTCGTATATGTCCCTCACCTTGCCCCGTTTCAGGAGCTTCAATCCGCTGAAACGGGATTTCAACATCGATTGATCGGCCATTCCGTTTTCCTCCCACTCCTTATTGTTGCAGAAATTGATTGAAATCAAACATGAATTTACGTAACTCTTTAGCTCTTTGAAAGGCCAAAGCGAAGGGGTTGCCCACCCTGCACCATTTTTCCATAGAGCCCGGAGTTACGAGATCATCTATCTTCAACGAAAACCCACAGGATCTCCCATGCTGCTCACGAAAGAAAGTCAGGCCATCAGGAACGCCATCCTCGACTTTGAAAAAAGGATAGAGGAGATGCATCTGAGTATCCAGAAGTTCTATCAGGGGACCGAAAAACGTCTGCCTGAATGGGAAAGACTGGAAATGGAACTGCTTCAATTCTCGAGAAGAAGAATCAATGAACTCGAGCTTTCCAAGAACCTGGAGAGGGTCCTCTACAAATACCAGAATCGGAAGAAGATCTGGCTCCGCTGGATCGAGGAGGCCCATCGTTCACCGGGATCGGAGAAGGCCGGCTCCTGAAGTCAGCCTCAACTCTCCTTGCTCGCGAGCCTCTCGACTCTCTTGAGGTACTCCCTGTAGTAATCGGAAACCTTGTTCCTGAAGTGGACGGTTTCCGAAAAAGGGGGAATCCCCCTGTATTCTCGGACCCTGTGCGGTCCGGCATTGTAAGCGGCCAGGGCCAGGCTGACATCCCCTTCCTGTTCCTGCAGCAGCCTTGAAAAATAGCGGAGTCCGTGTTCAATGGCCTGGGCGGGTTTGAATCGGTCATCTTCCCGTTTGTGAAGCAGATCGTTTTTGTACCTGGCGAAAAACCGTTCCTTCTCCTGCGTATATGCAATGGACTCCTGCATCAACCCCCGGGCCTGGACGGCACCCGACAAGGCATCTTCCGGGGTAATCCGGGCCAGGGCGGCCATGGCCTCATTCCTTTTTTTCCGCTCCTGATCCTGGATTGAAAATGCCTGCTCAAAGTACCCGGGCTTGTAGATGTTCTTCATCCCGAGTTCCAGCGCAGTCTGCGGCATAATCTGTGTAAGACCCGCCGCCCCGCTCCTGGAGACGGCGAAGGGGTCGAAACCGGATTCCCTCTTCATCAGGGCAAGGAAGAGGAGCGGGTCCACAGGATAGATCTTCGGAAGGATTCGATCCAGGACGTTGCACACCGTGTCGAAATAGGTCAGGTCGTTCTTTTCCAGGACCCGCTTCCAGGCCGCGGAGGCTTTCTTCGCCCCCCCGGGGTCTCTGTCCATGTCATAGGCGCTGAGAGCCTCTTTGGAGGCCCGGAACTGATACTGTCTGAAGACCTCGTTCACAAAGCCGACATTCTCCGGACTCAAGGGGTGATCGGAGGCGGGAATTCCACGACACTCGTTAAAGAAATGGGCGAGGGCATCGCGAAGCCTGTGGCCGTATCTGTTCAGGCTTTCGGCAACCAGCTTCTCCAGCAGGAGCGATGTGACGGCATCGTTCAGCCGGTCGTCCACCTGGGGAGTGAGCCTCGATCGGTACTCCATCATCTTCTGCCTGCCCGTCTCCACACACCTTCTGTAGGAGAGAAAGGAATCGGCAACCTGCCGGGCATGCTCGTTCGGCGTCTTTTCCCTTCGCTGGGAAGTCATTCCCGCCTTGGCCTTCTCCAGTAACTTCTCGGACTTCTGAAACTGCTCTTTGGCCTCCAGATAGTCCCTGTCGATCAAGGAATTGAGTCCCAGGGATCGGGCGGTCTCAGGCCCGATCTTCAAAAGCCCCTCCTCACCCCTGTAGGAGCCGTCCTGCAGGCTTTCACCATAGACCCTCTGGTTATAGGCGATGATGATCTCTTTGAGGAGCGGGTCGACCGCGCCCTGGCCGGTACAGGGGACCAGGAACATGATTCCCATGGAGACCCAGGCAAGGAACGCTATGGAAATCGACCGTCTGATGTGTTTTCGATTCATAGGTCCAGATCTGTCTATCCCCTATCGTCTCCGAGAAAAGGGTTTTCATCATCCTCCGGGCCGGAAAGGAGTAAGGGGGGACATGTTCCGGCCGGCAAATCAGCGCAAGGTTAAATGAATGGTCTCAAAAAAGCAATCTCTCATCCTCATGGTGAGAGACTCCCCCGTCGGCCCCCCGTTTGGTATTTCATGTAAAGGGCAGTCAATAACATTGACAGGGAAACATTTGAGCTTAGTTTGATCGAGATTTATAGATTGCTCATAAGGCATGTACTCTCTTTCGAAATCGAGGAGGAATCGCAAATGCGTTTCGATAAATTCACAACCAAGTCCCAGGAGGTCATCCAGGGTGCTCAGCAACTCGCGGACAGACTGGGCCATCAGCAGGTGGAGCCCGAGCACCTCCTCAGGGTGATCCTCTCGCAAAAGGAAGGGGTTATCCCGCCTCTACTCGGGAAAACGGGGACCACTCAGGGACAGGTGGTGCAGGACGTGGAAGAACTTCTCCAAAGAATTCCGAGTGTCTCGGGAGCCGGGGCAGGGCAGGTCTATATCTCACCAAGAACCAAAGGGGTCCTTGATCGGGCTTTCGAAGAAGCGGATCAGATGAAGGACGAATACGTGAGTCTTGAACATATCCTCCTGGCCATGCTGGAGGAGAAGGGGACCGAGCTCAACCGGGTTCTCCTCAGGGCGGGACTCACCCGCGATGCGGTCCTGAAGGCCCTTGTGGATATCCGCGGCGGCCAGAGGATCACGGACCAGAACCCCGAGGACAAATACCAGGCCCTGGAGCGATTCGGCAGGGATCTTACGGCCATCGCAGGAAAGGGCGGGCTGGATCCGGTGATTGGAAGAGATGAAGAGGTCCGGAGGATCATCCAGGTCCTCTCGAGAAGGACCAAGAATAACCCGGTGCTCATCGGGGAGCCGGGTGTCGGAAAGACCGCTATCGTCGAAGGGTTGGCGCAGCGGATCGTACAGGGGGACGTCCCCGAGACCCTGAAGGAGAAACGGGTGGTCGCCCTGGACATCGGGGCCCTCATAGCCGGAGCCAAGTACCGCGGGGAGTTCGAAGATCGGCTCAAGGCCGTGCTCAAGGAGGTCATCGACGCACAGGGGAGGATCATCCTCTTCATCGATGAGATGCATACCCTGGTCGGGGCCGGCGCTGCGGAAGGTGCCGTGGACGCCTCCAACATGCTCAAGCCCGCACTGGCACGGGGCGAGCTCCGCTGCGTGGGCGCGACGACCATCAAGGAATACCGAAAGCACATCGAAAAGGACGCTGCCCTGGAGAGGCGATTCCAGCCCGTCATGGTGGATGAACCCACCGTGGAGGACACCATATCCATCCTGAGGGGTCTCAAGGAGAAGTATGAAGTCCACCACGGGGTCCGGATCAAGGATTCCGCACTGGTCGCCGCAGCGACCCTTTCCCATCGCTATATTACGGACCGGTTCCTCCCGGACAAGGCGATCGACCTGATCGATGAGGCGACTTCCAGGCTGAGGATCGAGATCGACAGCATGCCCTCGGAGATCGACGACATTCAACGCAAGGTCACTCAGCTGGAGATCGAGCGTGAAGCCCTCAAGAAGGAAAAGGACCCTGGCTCCATTGAGAGACTCGAGAAGATCGAATCGGAGATCCATCAGCTCAGGTCCGAATCCGAGGAGATGATCTCCCACTGGAAGAGGGAAAAGGAGGCCATCGCACGGATCCGGGAGATCAAGGAAAGGCTCGAGGCGACCAGGAACGAGGCGCAGATCGCTGAGCGCCAGGGGGACCTGTCCCGCGCCGCGGAGCTCAAGTACGGCACCTTGATCGAATTGGAGAAAAGGCTGCAGGAGGAGAACAGGTCGCTGGAAGAGCTCCAACAGGGGACAAAGATGTTGAAGGAGGAGGTAGACAGCGAAGATGTGGCAGAGGTCGTCGGCAAATGGACCGGCATCCCCGTGTCCCGCCTGCTCGAGGGTGAACGGGAAAAGCTCCTGAAGATGGAGGAGAGACTGGAGCGGCGGGTGATCGGTCAGAAGAAGGCCATCATCGCGGTGTCCAATGCGGTGCGGCGGGCACGCTCGGGCCTTCAGGACCCGAACCGGCCGATCGGGTCGTTCATCTTCATGGGTCCGACGGGCGTCGGCAAGACCGAGCTGGCCAGGGCCCTCGCGGAGTTTCTCTTCGACGATGAACAGTACATGGTCCGGGTGGACATGTCCGAGTACATGGAAAAGCACTCCGTGGCTCGACTGATCGGTGCACCCCCGGGCTATGTAGGATATGAGGAAGGGGGCTATCTCACCGAAGCGGTCCGGCGCCATCCGTACTCGGTGGTGCTCTTCGACGAGATCGAAAAGGCCCATCCGGACGTGTTCAACGCACTTCTCCAGATCCTGGACGACGGACGATTGACCGATGGAAAGGGGCGCACCGTGGATTTCAAGAACACGGTGCTCATCATGACCTCGAATGTCGGGAGCCAGTGGATCCGGGAATGGAAGGACCGGAACGAAGAGGAGATGGAGAAGCGGGTCATGGAGACCCTCAGGTCCACCTTCAGGCCCGAGTTCCTGAACAGGATCGATGAGATCATCATCTTCAATTCCCTCGGCCACGATGAGATCAAGAAGATCGTGGACATCCAGGTAGGGCTGCTGAGCAGACGGCTGGAGGGTTCGAAGATCACTCTGGAGCTCACCGACAGGGCAAAGGATTTCCTCGTGAACGTCGGTTTCGACCCCGACTATGGGGCCCGGCCGCTCAAGAGGACGATCCAGCACCTCATCCAGGATCCGCTGGCCGTCAAGATCCTCTCCGGCGAGGTGAAGGAAGGCGCTCTCGTGAACGTCGATGTGGAGAACGGCAAGGTGGTTTTCAAGTGATGACGCGGGTGGCGGGTTGCCTGATGCGGGTGGAAGCCCGTGGAACGCAACCCGCAGCCTCGCGGCCGCCCGGCTCATGCGTCTCCCGCAGCTGCCTGGATGCATGAAAGGTGACCACCCTCCTGGACTCCAGGAAGATCTGCTCACCGGTTCTCGGGTTCCTCCCTTTTCGCGCCCACTTGAACTTCACCTGGAACTTGCCGAACCCCGAGATCAGGACGGCATCCCCTCGCTCCAGGGCCCGTTTGATGATCTCGAACATGGAGTCCACGATCTGGGCGGCGCGCCTCCTGCTCAGGGGTATGTGGTTCATCTCCGGGAAGAGAAACTGCTGGCGTTCCCGCTTCCGCCTCCTGAGGCGGACATTCTCCGCTATGCTCCTCGAAATCTGCTCTTTGGTCATGGTCATAGGCAGCGTTCCCCAGGAAAAGCCTTGGATCACTGAGAGTTAGTGGGAGACCATGGCACATTTGGGCCTGTTTGTCAATGAAGGCACCAAGAACGATGCAAGATACAGGATGCAGGATAGAAGATCTTGCTGCACCCCGGACCTTGTCATGTAATTTCCTTCCATCCTGTATCCTGCATCGACCTCTTCTATGCTTGGCCTGCAATTCGTGGTAACATCGAAAACGAGAAGTGAAACCGGAGCTGACCCCTATGAGGCGTTCCTTCCGTGCCAGGTTGATTAATGACCCCTTCTCGGACCCCGGGCTGTTCGTCACCTTTCTCCTCCAGAAGCGTGCCTTCCTGTTCGACATCGGTGAGCTTCGAAATCTCTCCGCACGGGACCTCCTGAAGGTGACGCATGTCTTCGTGACCCATACTCACGTGGACCATTTCATCGGGTTCGATCATCTCCTCAGACTTACCCTCGGGAGAAACAAGGAGATCCACTTTTTCGGCCCCCCCGGGTTCTTCGGCCACGTAGAAGGAAAGCTGGCCGGGTACATTTGGAACCTGGTCGGCGAGTACCCGGAGGAGTCGATGATCAGGGTTTCGGAGGTCCATCCGGCATCGGTCAAGACCAAGGTCTATGTATGCAGGGAGCGATACAAGGCCAAAGGCCGGGTCCAGGAGACCTCCTTCGCCGGTACGCTGCTGGAGGATCCTTCGCTCCGGGTGAATGCGGCGTTCTTTGATCACCGCATCCCTTGCCTCGGATTCTCGCTGGTCGAGGATTTCTCGATCAAGATCCTGAAGGACAGGCTGACGGAGATGGGTCTGCCCGTCGGTCCATGGTTGACGCGCTTCAAGAAGGCCTTGGCGGAAGAAGAGGATCTAACAAGACCGTTCCGTGTCACCTGGGAAGATCACGGCACGGAAGGGAGGGAGAAGGAGTTCGTCCTGGGAGAGCTTGCCGAGAGGATCGCCATGGTCGCTCCCGGGCAGAAGATCACCTACCTGACAGACCTGATCGGCAGTCCCGAAAACCTTCGGGCAGCGGTGAGACTTGCTGAGGGTTCGGATCATCTCTTCATCGAGGCAGGTTTTCTTGACCGCGATCTGGACAAGGCCCGGGAAAAGTACCACCTGACCGCAAGGGAGGCAGGAGAACTGGCCGGGATGGCCAGGGTGAAGGAGTTTACCCTCTTCCACCATTCCCCCCGCTATGTCGATCGGGTGGAGGAGCTTCAACAGGAAGCCATGGAGGCATTCAAAGACAGAGGATGAGAAGTTGAGAGGTTGAGAGGACCAGGTCGGAGGCGATTGGCTCGGCCGGTAAGCCGTGTCCTGGAAAACTGGAATGATGGAATGGTGGCTTGGTTCGTTGTTCTTTCGCAACATTCCAGTATTCCATCATTCCAGTATGCGGCCAGCTGCATCGATTGTATAGGAATCATGTCGGTAATGAATGCCGAGCATTGCCCTCTCAGTGATTCCTGTAGGATGGGTGGAGCGCAGCGAAACCCATCAGTTTTGAGGCTTGCGGCATGTTCAATCGCTCGAATGGATGGGTTTCGCTGCGCTCCACCCCATCCTTAGGAAGCTGCCCGAATTTGTGCAACGCTGGGGTTCTCAGTCTCGAAGGGCGGTGAGCATTGCATCATGGATCAGACCATTGGACGCCACAATGGTCTCCGCGTAAGGGGAAAACGGGTGCGCCCCATAGGTGCTCACTCTTCCCCCCGCCTCCTCCAGGATGATCGCACCGGCCGCACTGTCCCACGGCTTCAACCCCTCCTCCCAGAATCCGTCGAACACCCCGGAAGCCACATAACAGAGGTCGAGCGAAGCGGCGCCGGGCCTTCGGATGCCTTGCGCCCGGGTGAGCATGCTCCGGAAATTCCGGAGGACTCGATCCGGATTTTGGTGTACAGTGTAAGGGAATCCCGTTGCCAGCAGGGAGTCTTGAAGCGCCGCGACGGCGGAGACGGAAATGGGTTTGCCGTTCAGGGATGCGCCCTTTCCTTTAACGCCCTCATAGTGCTCCTTGAACACCGGGTTGAACACGGAGCCCAGCACGATCTCGCCTTGGACTTCCAGCGCTATGGAAACGGCGAAGAACGGAAAGGAATGGGCGAAGTTTGTGGTGCCGTCCAGCGGGTCTATGATCCAGACCCTTTCGGCATCCTGGTGGGACTCCCCGGACTCCTCGGCGAGGATGCCGTCATTGGGAAAGCGGCTCCGGATCATGTCCACAACAAGCTGTTCGGAGCGGAGGTCCCCATCGGTGACGAGGTCGATTTCACCCTTCTTCCTCGCCCCGGAGGTGTTTCCAAAGAGCTCCAGCAGGACCTTGCCCGCCGACCTGGCGGCCTTTCTGGCGAAAATGGATTCCTTCTCCCACATGATCCGGCCTTTCTCCGAAGATCATACTTGGGAATGAAACCCTTGACAAGCCGGAATGTGGATGATACCTTCACATGTTTTATGACCAACTCCTTGCTCCGAGCCGCCCGAAGGGCCGGTGACAGGGGCCAAACCCTCCCGGTTTTGGGAGAAAAGTCCGGAAGGAGAGACTGTTATGAGGTATTACGAGACCATTTTTATCGTGCATCCGAATCTGAATGATGAGGAATGCAAGGAGGTCCAGAAGAAGTTCAGCGGCCTCGTGGAACGGTACAAGGGCGTCCTCGTGAAGATCGAGGAATGGGGAAACCAGCGGCTTGCGTACCAGGTGAAGAAGTCCGACAGGGGCTACTTCATCCTCATGGGATTTTGCGCCGATTCCGGTCTGGTGCCTGAGCTCGAAAGGGATCTCAAACTCGACGATCGGGTGCTCAAGTTCCAGACCGTCAAGGTCGCGGATCATGCGGATCCCGATGAGATGCTGCAGAAGCAGAACGAAGGCAAGAAGCAGGAAGTCGCGGAGGCGGTCCCGCCTGTGCCGGAACAACCTCCGGCAGAGGAGCCCGCAGGGGAGGTGAAGGCCGATGTTTGATAAGAATAGAAGGAAGACCGCGTATCATCGTCGGAAGGTCTGCAGGTTCTGCGCCGACAGCAATCTCGCGATCGACTACAAGGATTTCAAGACCCTCAGGATGTTTACCACCGAAAGGGGCAAGATCATCCCAAGGAGAATTTCGGGGAATTGCGCAAAGCATCAGCGAATGGTCTCTGCTGCCATCAAACGATCGAGAAACATCGCCCTATTGCCATTCACGACTTCGACGCTGAGGTAGCCTCCGGCGGAGCGATTGCCATTCGTTCGCGGCTGGAGAGAGCCGGCGGACTGGACCATTGTCGATGAAAGTCGCAGACGCTGCAGGTTGTTTCGGCGCATCGAGCGTCTTCCTGTTCGGGTCGGTACTGGTACCTTTCCTTGGACCCCTCCTGTCCATCCTGACGCCCTTGCCCTTTCTCTTCTACGGGAGCAAACTCGGGATCCAGGAGGGGATGAAGGTCTCCGCCGTTACGCTGCTCCTGCTGGCGATCATTTCCTATGCAACCGGAAGCGCTCAACTCATCTTTCTCGCCGTCGAGTTCTGCTGCCTCGGATTGATCATCTCCCTGCTCTACAACCGGGGCTATACGATCGGGTACACGATATCCTGGGGAACGACGCTGGTCCTTCTCCTGGGTCTCGTCGCCCTGGTCCTCATCGGCTGGTCCAGGGATGTGGGCCCCCTCGAACTGATCCGGATCCACATCCGGGAGAGCCTGAATGAGGCTGCGGTTCTGTACAGCCAGCTCGGCGGTGAAGAGACCAAGGGACTGGAGTTCCAGGGACACCTCCAGGCCGTCACCAGTGCGATTCTGAGGGTATACGCGGGTCTTCTGATTGTGGGGACGGGGTTTGTGGTCTGGTTCAACATCGTGATCAGCCGGCCCCTCTTTCGAATGGCGGGAGTCCAGTACCCCGACTTCGGCCCCCTGGATCAATGGCAGGCGCCGGAGCACCTGGTCTGGGGGGTCATCGGTTCCGGTTTCGCTTTATTTTTGCCCCTTGGTCCTGTACAATCCCTGGCCATCAATGTGCTCATCGTGTTGATGGCCGTGTACCTCTACAATGGCCTTTCCATTCTGGTCTTCTATCAGAAAAAACTCAATGTCCCGGCCTTTGTCAGGGCCGGCATCTATTTCCTGATCATCTTCCAGCAGGTTCTTCTGGTCGTTTTGGTTCTGGTGGGACTCTTTGATCAATGGGTCGACTTCAGGAGGATCCACAAGAAGGAAGGTGACAGCACCAACAGAGGGAGGATCGATTCATGAAAATCATTTTGAAGCAGGACGTGGACTCCTTGGGCATGGAAGGGCAGACCTTTGAGGTGAAAGACGGCTATGCCCGGAACTATCTGATCCCCCAGGGGCTCGCGTTGGAGGCTACGAGGCAGAACATCAAGCTGATGGAGGCCCAAACCAAGAACATCGAGGAAAAGAGACTGAAGGCGAAGGGCGAGGCGGAAAGAGCCAAGCAGAGCCTCGGGGAGATGGTGGTGACCATCGCTCAGAAGGTGGGTGAGGAAGACAAGCTCTACGGATCCGTGACCAGCATGGACATCGCCGATCAGCTCGAAAGCAAAGGCGTGGTGCTCGACCGCAAGAGGATCAAGCTGGACCGGCCGATCAAGACCCTGGGAGAGTTCATGGTGCCGGTAAAGCTCCACCCCGAGGTGACGGCCACCATCAAGGTCGTCGTGGTGCCGAAGGAAGGAGCCTGATCGGGTGGCGGTGATGGCTGCAGGGGGAATCCGCGAACAGGCAAGGATCGGCTCCATCCAACAGAGGCAAAGACGGAGGTAGTCATGCCTTCCCACCCTCAAAGGGCAGAGACGATTGCTCCCGCTGTCTCCATGAAGGTGCCTCCGCAGGACATCGAGGCGGAGCAGGCGGTGCTTGCGGGTATCCTGATCAATAACGAAGCCATGAACCAGGTCCTGGAGATCCTCTCCCCTGGGGATTTTTACCGCGAGGCCCATTCCCACATCTTCGATGCCATGATGGACCTCTACAACGGCAACGAGCCGGTCGACATCATCACCCTCTCCCATGGTTTGAAGCAGAAGGGCCGGCTGGACAGCGTGGGGGGCACTGTTTATCTCGCCTCGCTCATGGATGCGGTCTCCACCTCGGCCGGAATCCTCTACCATTCGGAGATCATCCGGGATCTCTCGGTCAGGAGACGGCTCATCCTTCAGTGCGCCGCCATCTCGGAGAGCTGTTTCCAGAATTGGAGGCAGACCGACGAGATCCTCGATCTGGCCGAACAGTCGATCTTTGAGATCGCCGAAGCCAAGGTCAAGGAGGAGCTCGTCGGGCTCGACAGCATCGTCAAGGACACGTTCAAGAAGCTGGAGAGCATGTCGGAGAAGGAGGGCTTCATCACCGGCGTGCCCACGGGCTTCAAGGACTTCGACCGGTACACGGCCGGTCTCCAACCCTCGGATCTGGTGATCATCGCAGGCCGGCCCGGCACCGGCAAGACTGCGTTCGCCCTCAATATCGTCTACAATGCCGCATCGGAAAGCAAGACCCGTGCGGCCGTCTTCTCCCTGGAAATGTCCAAGATGCAGTTGGGGATGAGGATGCTCGGGTTTGCGTCGAGTGTGGATATCAAGAAGGTCCGGACCGGTTCCTTTATCGACGGCCATGAATGGGACAGGATCACGAATGCCGCAAGCCAGCTTTCGGAGCTGCCGATCTACGTGGAGGATTCATCGGCGTTGACCGTCCTGGAGATGAAGGCCAAGTGCCGCAGGCTGATGAAGAAGTCGGGCCTGGATCTCATCGTGGTGGATTACCTCCAGCTGGTCCAGGGACGGAAGTCGGCGGAGTCCCGCCAGATGGAGATCTCGGAGATATCGAGGTCTCTCAAGGGGCTCGCCAAGGACCTGAACGTCCCCATTATCGCCCTGTCGCAATTGAACCGCAAAGTGGAAGACAGGACCGTGAAGAAACCCCAGTTGGCCGACCTGCGCGAGAGCGGCGCCATCGAGCAGGACGCGGACGTCATCGTCTTCCTCTACCGGGACGAGTCGCAGCCCTCGGCCAGCCCGAATGTCGACATCATGAATGTGGACATCGCCAAGCAGAGAAACGGCCCCACGGGGGGCGTGAAGCTCACCTTCCTGAGGAGCTACACCCGGTTCCGGGACTACACGGAAGAGGACGGGCAGGGGTAGCGGCGGACCTTCATAGGGGTTCGCCGGAAGTCCAAATGACAAAGCTCGAATGACTAATCAAGCCTAAATGAATAAGGTCCAAACCAACGCCGGTTCATACCAAAGCGGCAGCTTGGCATTTGAATTTCGGCATCATTTGATATTCGGATTTTTGGCTTTGGCATTCAGTCGACCCTTTTAGATCTGGACGGCCGCATGCTATAATGGTCTTCAGATAATCCCAACAAGAGGCCGGAAACCATAGACAGAATCTACGGCAAGACAGGGGGCCTCAAGGCCAGCCACCTCAAAACCCTCCAGAACCTTCAACGTCGAAGGATACCCGGAAACCAGGTCGTTTCCCATGAATTGAGCCGGCAGCTCTCCGCCGTCTCCGCGGAGATGGAGAGGCAGGTCGCCGTGCTCGTCAGCAGGAAGGGCGAGATCCTCTTTGTCGTAGTAGGCGACAACAGCAGCGTCGAGATTCCCGACCTGGGCAGGTTCAGGAGCGGTACGGGCCGGCTCATGGGCCTGAGGTGCGTCCACACCCATCTCAAGGGAGAGCCCCTTTCCAGGGAGGACCTGACCGATCTGGTGCTCCTCGGCCTCGACCTGATGGTCTCCATAGAGGTAAAGGACGGGGGCATTCCCGGGCCGATCACCTATGCCCACATCCTCCCGGAGAACCGCGGAAGTGAGGGATGGTCCATCAGCCGGGTTCCCGACATCGGGCAGCTCCATCTCGATTTCCAGCAGCTGATCCAGTCCCTGGAGGACGAGCTCGCAAGGAAGGCCGGGGTCACCAGGCTCGAGAGGGAGGAGCGTGCCATCCTCGTGGGCGTTACAGAGGGCCCGGCCTGGAAGGCGAAGGAATCCCTGGAGGAGCTGCGGGATCTCGCGGTCTCCAACAACCTGGAGGTCATCGATGTGGTGATCCAGCGCGTGGCCAGGGCGAACCCCCGGTTCCTCATCGGCAAGGGCAAGCTGAGCGAGCTGGTCCTGAAGTGCCTTCAGAAGGGGTGCAATCTCCTGATCTTCGACCATGAGCTCACCCCGGCGCAGGTCAGGAGCCTGACGGACGTTACCGAGATGCGGATCATCGACCGGAGCCAGCTCATCCTGGACATCTTTGCCAGACGGGCGGTCACCCGGGAGGGCAAGATCCAGGTGGAACTGGCCCAGCTCAGATACCTGCTGCCCCGGCTGGGGACCAAGAACACGGCCATGTCGAGGTTGACCGGCGGCATCGGCGGAAGGGGTCCGGGGGAGACGAAGCTGGAGATCAACCGGAGGAGGGTCAGGGAGCGGATTGCCAGGCTGAACAACGAGTGGAAGGCCATGCGGGGTCAGAGGGAGGATCGCCGCAAACTCAGAAACGCCAGAGGGGTCCCCGTGGTCTCCATCGTGGGCTACACCAATGCCGGGAAATCCACCCTCCTCAACCACCTCACCCACAGCCGGGTGGCCGTGGAGGATCGGCTCTTCGCCACTCTGGACCCGAGCAGCAGGAGGCTCCGGTTCCCGCGGGAGCGGGAGGTCATTGTCACCGACACGGTCGGGTTCATCAAGGACCTCCCGGCGGACCTGATGAAGGCCTTTGAGGCCACGCTGGAGGAGCTCCAGGATGCGGATCTCCTGCTCCATGTGATCGATGCGAGCAGCCCGCGGATGGAGGACCAGATCAAGACCGTCGAATCCATCCTGGAGAAGCTGGGGCTGCGCATGATTCCGACCCTGCTCCTGCTCAACAAGATCGACCGGGTGGACCCAGGAGAGATCCCGGGCCTGCTCCGCTCCCACAAGGGCATCCCCATCTCAGCCCTTGACCCCAAGACCTTCCGGCCCCTCCTGGAGCGTATGGAAAAGCTCCTCTGGCCGCGCTTCTCGAGAGAAGAAGTGTCTCTTGCACAGTCCGCAGAGTTCAGTGAGAACTGAAAAGGGAAGGCTTTCTTCCGAGCCTCCTCCGAGAGTCGATTAGAACCAGGAGAGCTAAACCGCCGCAGCCTTTTCCGACGCCTTTCGCCTCCCCTCCACGATCAATTCCAGTTGGAGGACCATCTCCCTCATCTCCTCGGAGCGGCTCTTCATCTCCTCGGAGGCGCTCGCGGATTCCTCGGAAACGGCAGCATTCTGCTGGGTCACCTTGTCGAGCTGAGAAACGGCCTGATTGGTCTGTTCGATCCCGTGGGCCTGCTCGGCCGATGCCGCAGCGATCTCCGCAACCAGTTTCCCCACCTTTTCCGAATTCATGGCGACCTCCTGGAAGGCTTTGTTGGCGCTGGTCACGATCTCGGTACCGTCCCTCACCTTCTTCACAGTCCCTTCGATGAGAATCCCCGTGTTCTTGGCCGCGTCCGCCGCTCGCATGGCCAGGTTCCTCACCTCCCCTGCGACCACGGCAAACCCGGCCCCCGCCTCCCCGGCCCTCGCCGCCTCTACCGCCGCATTCAAGGCAAGAAGGTTGGTCTGGAACGCGATCTCGTCGATCGTCTTGATGATGTTCGAGGTCTCCTCGCTCGCCCTGCTGATCTCTTCCATGGATGTGGTCAGTTCCCTCATGCTTCGGGAGGCCTTGGCTACCACCTTGTTGGCCTCCTTCATGAGTTGATCGGCCTGTCCCGCGTTGCCGGCGTTCTGTTTGGTCATGGAGGAGATCTCTTCCAGGGTGGAAGATGTCTCCTCCAGGGATGCCGCCTGGCTGGCCGACCCGTCCGCCAGCTGCTGGCTGGAGGAGGAGACCTGATTGGCGGCGAGGCCCACCCTTTCCGCGATCTCGGAAAATTTCCCCGTCATCCCCATCAGCGGCCTTGCCATTAGGTTTCGGATGAGGAAGTACATGGCCACCGTGAGCAGGAGGACGATCCCGATCACGGAGAGCGCGGAGTTGGTGACCATCGATCGCTTCAGCAGAGTGATCGTCTCGCCGGCCTGGGATTCTGCCGCCTGAAGGGCTGACGTGGAGAAGACCAGGCTTGTGATCCCTCCCACCTTACCTGTCTCCCAGGTCATGTGGCACCGGATGCAGTCGTGTGTGATTGGCTGCGGCTTGTAGATTTCGATCGTCTCCTTGCCCCAGACCAGGGTCATTTGGCCGCCGGAGAGCAGAGACTGATGCTCGGCCGGCAATTTCTTCTTCAGAAAGGATGCATCGGTCGAGTGGCTCACGATCCCATTCCGGTCGTAGAGCGAGAACTCGAGCAGCCCCTCCGTATTCCGCTGTTCCTGCAGCATGCGATTGAACTTCTCCATTTCGCCTCTTTCCAATGATCCTGAAACGGCGCGCTCGACCGATCGGAAGATCTCTTTCGCGGACCCTTCCTCCCGCTGCTTGAGAACGTCCATGTTCGAGGCCGAAAACCGGGAGATCAGGCCGCTGATACTGAAGAAGGCGATGGTCTGGGACAGCACGACCACGACGATCACCCCGGCGACCAGCGACAGAATCAACTTTGTATGGAGTTTCACTTGACCGTCTCCTTTCCTGTGCTCCGCTCCCCTTTGCGGTAGAGGGGGAATGCCGTCTTGTGAGGGAAGTGTTCGGAAGCGCAGCCGATGCACGGTGCGCCGGCGCTGATGCAGTCGTTGACGTGCGAGTTCCACCGCCGTATGGTGCAGTCCGCCTGTGTGTTGGGGCCGAGGCACCCTAGTTTGAAGAGGCACCCCTCTTCCTGAAACGCTGCGGCGAATCTCTCCCGCTCGTAGTCGGCAAATCGCGGGCACTGGTCGTGGATGAGTCTCCCGAAGAACATCTTGGGGCGGTTCTGCTCGTCGAGAGCCGGGATCCCGAACTTCAAGACATGCACAAGCGTGCCGACCAGCCAGTCGGGGTGGACCGGGCAGCCGGGAATAGCAATGACCGGCTTTCCAAACTTCGCCCTTCTCAGGAACTCCGGGACGCTCTGGGCCCCGGTCGGGTTGTTCTCGGCCGCCGGGATCCCCCCGAAGGAGGCACAGCCGCCGACCGCAATGACGGCATTGGCGTTCTTCGCAGCCCTTGTGAACTGGCTCTGGAAAGTCTCATGTCCCACCATGCAGGCTTCCGGCATGGACGTGGGGATGCTTCCTTCGACGGCCAGGAAGTAGCCGCCCTTGTCGATGGTCTGGTTGATCACCCCCATGCTCACGTCTCCGGTTGCCGTAGACAGGGTGGCGTGGAAGCGCAGGGAGATGTAAGCGGTCAAGAGGGTCACAGGGTCGGGGTGGTCGGAGTTCAGCAATGACACTGAACATCCGGAACAGCTCTGCCCCTGAAGCCAAAGGACCGGGGCCTGCCCCGTAGAGAGTTCTCCCAAGGCTTCTGCAATCCTGGGGACCGCTGTGGACCCGAGGCCCGTGATCAATGACAGCTTGACGCTCAACTCCAGAAACTTTCTTCGGGTTATATCCGACATGACTCTCCTTTCAGTGCACTGCACAGGCGATGCACGGGTCAAACGATCGCACCACCCGAGCCGCCTCTATGGGGTTTCCCGGATCCTTGAGCGTGATCCCCTCCAGGGCCTGCTCCACCGGCCCAGGCAGTCCTTGGTCATCCCGCGGGGAGCAGTTCCAGGTCGTAGGGACGACACACTGGTAGTTGCCGATCTTGCGCTCCCTGATCTCGATGTAGTGGCTCAACGCGCCTCGAGGGGCCTCTGTCAGACCAAGCCCTTCCCCCTTCTCCGGGATCTGATAATCTATGTACGCCGGTTTGCCCGGGACCAACTGCTCCACCCAATCGGCACACCGGTCTGCGACCAGCTTGCATTCGATCGCCCTTGCGGCATGACGCCCGCAGACGGACAACAGGTGTTCGATCTTCCTGTCGACTCTCGAGAGGAGGCCGTCCACCCTCTTTCGGACCTCCCCGTTCTCCTCCTTGAAACAGGAGACCAACACCCGTGCCAAGGGCCCCACCTCCACCACCTTGCCGTCGTATCGGGGGGCTTTCAGCCAGGAGTAAGCCCCGCCCTTGCCGGGTGCTGGGATCGTTTCGCCCTTTTGCGGCTGCAGCTTCGTGCCGGAGCTGTAGAAGGAGTGGCGCACATCCTCGGTGATCTGCTTGTCTTCCACACGGGTCAGCTTGCCTTCGATGAGGACCCCGCCGGGCAGAAAACGGGCGGCTGGATCCTCTTTTTCCGGGAAGACGCCATACGCCAGGAAATTCCCGCACCCCCTTCCGATCTCGAAATAGGAAGGGAAAGCGGAGGCCACCTCAACCACGTCCGGGAGGTACTTGTGCTCGATGAAGGTTCTCAGACGATTGAGCATGGACTTGTAGGAAGCGATCTTGTGGGCCGTCACTTTTTCGGTGACCCCGCCCGGGACGAGTGTCGGAACGTGCGGCATCTTCCCGGCGAAGATCGCCCCCATCTGGTGCGCCAGGGCGCGCATCTCCAAAGCGTCGACATAATGACTGATCGCCGTCAGGTTCAGCTCTGTACTTTGGAGGTACTGCCCCTCGTAGCGAGGCAGAAGGGGCGCTCCCGGATGGAGCAACTTGGCCGACGTCTGCGATTGCACCCACCCCTTCAGCGACATCAAGCGCGGGTCCTTGCCGCTGTACTGGAGGATGGCAGCGATATCGACGAAGTCCAGGGCGGACAGGTGATAGAAGTGAAGGATGTGGGACTGGATGTAGTTCGCTCCCTGGATCAGGTTCCGGAGGATCCGGCCGTTGTCGGGCGGGGATATGCCGTAGGCCCTGTCCTGGGCGAGGATCGAGGCTACCCCGTGGGAAACCGGGCAGACGCCGCAGATCCGTTGTGTGATCTGCTGTGCGTCGAGCGGGTGTCTCCCTTTGAGGATCACCTCGAACCCACGGAACATCTCACCCTTGCAGAAAGCCTTGATGACCCTGTTCTCTTCCACCTCCACATTGATCGCAAGGTGCCCCTCGATCCGGGTCACCGGATCAATACTGATGGTCTTGGACATGAGGTGAGCTTCCCTCCTTGGTTGAAGATGATTGACCATTGTCCCGCGTAACAAGTTCCGTTCGGCTTTGGCCGATGACCGTAGCAGGTCCCCAAAATTCACTTTCCGATATGCAAGAGATCGGCCACGATCGGAAGGAGGTGAACAGAAAGATTATCAGCTAAAAACTGATATCACCGTGCGTCTTCTTGATCGCGCTGGAAAAAGATTTGACACAAGCCGTGAAACTATGAATCATGCTGCCCGTACACGAGGAGCTCCTTACTCCATTGCCTGAGACGCTTGCATTCAGTGGCAGATATGTCCAAGCACAAGACTCAAGTCCCGTCATTCGAAAAACAGCCCTTTCTCAGGGCCGTTCTTGATTCCATTCCTGCCTCTGTTTTTGTTACCGACAGCGATGTGCAGATCCTCTTTTCCAATCTTCGCGGGAAGGACGTAATTCCATGGTCTCCGAAACTGAGAATGAAAAACCGCTGTGGCGATTTGATGCACTGCTCCCATGCCGTCCAAAGCCGAAGTGATTGTGGAACAACCGATTACTGCGGGCGATGTCCGATCCGGCGGGCTGTTCGGGAATCCTATGATGAGGGAAGGCATGTCCGGACAAAGGCCTGGATGCAGGTCATTCAGGATGGGCAAGAGCAGGACCTCATTTTGCTCGCGACTGCGGCACCCTTGGAGTATGAGAACGGTCTCTTCGTACTTCTCACGCTTGAAGACATCAGTGATCTGGTCGATTGGGAAAAGGCCAGTGAGTCTCTTATGAGAAGAGCGAGAGACTTTGATGGCGGGACTATCCTTGTCGATTCACTTCTGCAGGAGAGGGCGGACGAGAAGGTCGGCATTCAGGAGAACCTGATGCTCAACATTACGGGATTGCTGCTGCCCTTGATCGATCAGCTCAAGAAAACGAAGATGACGAAACTGCAAGAATCCTACTTGTCACTCATCGGGTCCAAGATACGCGAGATCACCTCCCCCTTTTATCGGACCCTGTCCGGAGAATACTTCGGGTTGACACCTATGCAGATCCGGGTATCGGATCTGATCAAGACAGGAAAGACCACCAAAGAGATTGCCCTATTGCTCAATACCTCTGTCCGGGCAATCGAGTTCCACCGGCACAGCATAAGAAAAAAAATGAATCTGACCAAAAGCAAACAGAGCCTCAAATCGGTTTTGTCGAAGGTCAGTTGATCATTCTCATCCCTTTTTTCCCCAAAGGTGACACTCTTGTAACGTTACAGGTGTAACACTGTGACGCTTTCTCGGGGGGTCACATGACCTCGACCGGCATATCGTTGCAGAGAGAACGGATGAAGACGCCTCTCGACTGAAAACATGACCCCAACGTCTAGTACGACCGAAATCCCTTTGCTCGATTCTAGGGCTGGCCATGGAGCTCTTTTTTCAAAGACGAAAGCATCGGTGGACGGTGGCTTGCGAATGACAAAGGGGAGCAATTCATGCTCCCCTTTGTCTTCCACTCGGTGTACTTTGTGCTCTCCGTGAGAGCATGTTTTCTCAGGCGGTCGCGCTCTTCCAGTGGTTCGATCGGATGATCCTGCCGCCGCGGTCAATGACCAGGCTGTGGCAATCCGGGAGCGAGTTGATGAACCGCGTCCCCGGCTCCGGATCCATGACAAAGACCCCGGTGGAGAGAGCGTCCGCATCCATCGCGGTCCCGGCCATGACCGACACGCTGGTGCTGAGGGCAGGTGAGAGGCCGGTCCTGGGGTTCACGATGTGGTGGAATATCTTCTCCTTGTCGTAGTAGACCTCGTAGTTGCCGGAGGTGGCGATGGCCCCGTCCCGCATGTGGACGATCTCCGGATACTCGCCCTTCTTCTTCGGATCCTCGATGGCCACGGTCCAGGGCTTCTCATCGGCACCGCTTCCCGCGGTTCGGATGTCGCCCCCCGCATTGATCAGGTGTTTGGAGATCTCGTGGCGGGAGAGGAGCTCCGATGCCCTGTCCACGATGTAGCCTTTCGCGATGCCGTCGAGTGTCACCCCCATGCCGGACCTCTTGAAGGAGACGGAGCGGCCGGCGATCTCCACGTTTTGCCCATTGACGAGCTCGATCAACCCCTTCAACTCCGATTCCTTGGGCTCGATCCGGCTCCCCTTCTCGTACTTCTTCTGGAAGAGGTCCACCACCGGCTTTACCGTGACGTCGAAGGCCCCTCCGGTGATCTTGTGAAAAAAGAGGGATCTCTCCATCACATGCTGCAGCTCGGGCGGCGCATCTTTCAGCTTTCCGTCCTTGTTCAGGACGGAAACCGCCGCCGAGCCCGCAAAGCGGTTCATCAGGGCCGAGAGCCTCTCGATCTCTTCAAAGGCGAGCCCCATGGCCTCCTGGGCCTGATCCCTGCTGGGATGGATCAGGGTCATGTCGACGATCGTGCCCATGGCAAGCCTGGTCTCCGAGACCTTGTGGTTTTCCCGGTCGAACTTGACGGCCTGGGCCGCGCCGGGCAGGGCCAGGCTCGAAGCCGCGCCCAACCCCAGCAAACCGGACAGCCTCAGAAAGGTCCTGCGATCGATCGCCCCTCGTTCTCCGGACAGGGTTTTGAGTGTCTCCATCTTTTTCCTCCAATCAGGTAATTTCTACGGCCGATTCCGGCGTGGACTTGCCTTGAACTTCCAAATCCCGCCACTAAGACTCGAAGTCACCAAGGAACATATTGGTTCTCCTTGTGCCTTAGTGCCTTCGTGGCAGATCTTCTCAACAACTTGCCAGCAGGTTCTTCGTCTTCACCACGTTCATGTTGAACCCGAGCTCCTTGGGGTCGAACCCCATGGCCAGGCCGAGGAGCTGCGGAAGATAGAGGACCGGAAGATCATAACCGATCTGGAACTCCGTCTCAATGGTCTTCTGATTGCCGTCGAACATGACGGCGCAGAAAGGGCAGACCAGGCAGACGGCGTTCGCCCCCGCCTCCTTGATCCTGTCCAGCTTCTGCTTGGCGGTGACCATCGAGGTCTTCTCGTCCACAGGGAGCAGGGGGCCTCCGCAGCACTTCTTCCGGTCCAGGTAGTCCACCACGACGGCGCCGGTGAGCGCGGTCAGGTCGTCGAGGGTGCGGGGGTTCTCCACGCTGTCGAACCGGTCATGCGCCTCCGAAGGCTTCAGGTAATGGCAGCCGTAGTGCACGGCGATCCGGAGGTTTCCGAGAGGGCGTTTGAGATGACCTCTGAGCGCTTCCAGCCCGACCTCCTCATAGAGGACGCGGGCAAAATGCCTGACCCTGACCGGACCGTCGTAACGAAGACCGCTCGGTTTCAGCCTTTCATTGACGAACTCCACCTGCTCGGGCTCCCGGGTCAGGTGATGAACGCTCTCGGCCAGGGCCGAGGTGCAGGAGCTGCAGAGGGTGCAGATATCGAGTCCCTTTTCCCGGGCCAGGGCCAGGTTGTAAGCGCTCAGGAGCAGGGAAGAGTCCATGTCTGCATTCTTGACCGGAAATCCGCAGCACATGAAATCTTCCAGGTCCACCAGCTCCACCCCCAGTCCAGAGGCCACCTTCCGGGCCGAGAGCTCGTAGTTCCTTCCTCTGGCAGGGATCGTACAACCCAGAAAGAGCGCGTATTTCATGGATTCCCTCGCTTCTCCGGAAAAAGCTCCCGAATCGCCTTGCATGTCGTAGGCAGTGCGGGAAGCTCGATCTTTTGCCTCTTCTTGTTGTCAAAGTCGTCCAGGGGATAGATCCTGCCGCTTCCCTTCACAAGCTCTTCCTGCGCCCGGATCCCTGCCGGGGAGCGGTCCGCCTGAGAGGCCATATTCTTGAGTATGGTGATCGTATCGGTGATCCGGATCTCCATGGGGCATCGTTCCTGGCACGCGTAGCAGCTGGTGCAGAGCCACAAGAGGCCGCTCGAGAACAGCTCCTCCCTCAAACCGAGTTGAACCATCCTCAGGACCCGCAGGGGACTGAACTCCGGACGAGCCTCCGTGACCGGGCAGCTCGTGACGCAGGTCAGGCATGCGAAACAGGACATGATGCGCTCGGCGCCGTGCCGCCGCGCCAGCTCGTACTTGAAGCCGGGCTCACCGTTTTCAAGATGGATCGTGGACATAGAGAATATACCTCACTCTGTTTATACCGCCACTGAGACAGAAGGCCCTGACCCAGGTAAAACATTCAACGTACGTGGTAGGATGCCGTGTTTTGGTGCCTCCGCGGCGTCACCCCCACCGGATGTCCTCCAGCATCCCTTCCAGGACCGACAAGGTCTGCTTCTCGGTCGAGACCGGAAGCCAGGCAGCACCGTTCGGGCATGCGGCCACGCAGATCCCGCAGCCCTGGCACGCGGAGCCGATGACCTTGATCCGGTCCTCCTCCTTCACCCGGGCATCGAAGGGGCATGCCTTGATGCAGGTCTCGCATACGGAACAGATCGCCTGTCTTACCCCCGAGATCCCCCGGGACGGCTCCAGGGCGGGTTTCTGAAGCAGGTTGGAAGCCCGCATGGCCGCGGCCCTGGCCTGCAGCATGGCCTCGATCATATTGCAGGGCGCCTTGGCAAGCCCGCACGAGAAGAGACCGGGTCGACTCAGATCGACCGGGCGCCACTTGGAATCCTTTTCCTGAAAGAATCCGATTTCATCGATATCCAGCCCAATCCGCTCAGCCAGATCCCTTTGATCAAAGGGCTCCACGCCGGTGCTCAAGACCACCAGGTCGGCCTCCATCTCCACGGCTGCATCCAGCACCGGTTCGTGAAAGAAGACCTTCGGCCGGCCATCCTCCACCCGGACCTCCGGCCCCTTCCCCGGGTCATAGGCGATGAACTGAACCCCTTTTTCCCGCGCTTCCCTGTACCTGGACTCGAGAAAGCCGTAGCTCATCATGTCCCTGTAAAAGACGGTGACCTGCCCATTGGGGTTGATCTCCTTGATCCTGAGACCGTTCTTCAGGGCCGATGCGCAGCAGATCCGGCTGCAGTAAGGCCTCTTCTCGTCCCTTGAGCCTGCGCACTGGATCATGACGACCCGCGCCACCTCCTCGGGACTTGGGTTCTCCGCGAGCATGTTCTCGAGGTCGCCCTGCCTGACGATGCGGGACTCCTTGCCGCAACCGTAGCCCCTTGGCGGATCGGCCTCCCGGCCGCCGGTGGCCAGGATCGCGGCACCGCACTCCAGTACCCGTTCCTGCTGACCGGCCCGAACCAGGGCCCGGAAGCATCCGGGCTCGCCGGTCAGGTCCAGAAGCTCCGTTCCGAGGAGGACATGGATGCGGTCATTCCTTTCGATCCTCGCCTTCATGTCTCGAATGAAATCGCGCGGGTCCGAACCCTCCAGGGTGAATCGGCGGTTCAGGGCCTCGCCGCCCAGATCATTCGATCTTTCCACCAGCCGGACCGGCAACCCCTGGGAAGCACCGCTCAGGGCCGCCTCCATCCCCGCCACTCCACCGCCCACCACGAGAAGGGATTGTTCCACGCGGATCGGCCTGGAAGAGACCACCTCCTGGCTCCGTAGCCTCCTCAAACCGCCCGAGAGCATGGCGCATGCGGCACGTTTCTTCTCTTCGGGGGTAGCCTCGTTGAGCCCGACCGACCTCAGATCGACGATCTCCACAAGCTCCCCGGGGATGCCCACGTCCTGCGCGATCCGCCTGAGCCTGGGATCGTAGAGGTAGGGCCTGCATGCGGCCACCAGTATCCGGTTGAACCCCTTCCCTTCAACCTCTTTCCTGGCCGCGGCAAGACCCTCATCCGTGCAGAGGCGGTCCGTTTCGATCGTCACCGCGAGATCGGCCCGAACGGAGAGCTCGGACTTCAGATCCTCCCATGCAAGATCGGTTCTCTGCCTCCCGAAGCAGTTGCAGAGCAACAGCAGGGTGCGCGGCTCCTCTCGGCCGAACTCTCTTTCCGGTCCGGTCCGCACCTTCTCAGGGTCGGGGAGATTCCCCAGATGGGCCGCTGCGGAGAGGGCCGCGGCCTGGGCCTGGATCACGGTCTCGGAGATCTCTTTCAATCCCGTCCCCGAACCGCACCAGTAGATGCCCGGCCTACCGCTCGATTCGCCCAAAGAGACAGGGGGGGCTGAAAAACCGCTGTCGTTGAGCTCGGTCCCGGCGATCTTCGCAAGGTTCTTGATCTCGGGAGAAGTTGCCTGCCCGGTCGAGAGAACGGCCAGATCAAAAGGACGGGTCGAGAGGAAGCCGTTGTCTTCCCGGTACTTGACGTAGATCCGGCGGTCAGGCCCCCGCTCGAGGGCGCTGACACGGCCCCGGATGAGCTCCACACCCAGATCCCGCGCCTTTTCCTGGTAGCGATACCCCTCCTTTCCATATGCGCGCATATCCATGTAAAAGACCGTGGCGAGCGCATCCGGATAGCGTTCCTTTACGAGCACGGCCTCCTTGAGGGCGAACATGCAGCAGACGGAGGAGCAGTAGTCCTGACGGAATCTGAGGTTCCTGGACCCCACGCACTGTACCCAGGCCAGGCTCTGAACAGGGCTGTTGTCTGCAGGTCGGGCGAGCCGGCCTTCCATGGGGCCGCCCGGGCTCAACATCCTTTCCAGCTCAAGCGCCGTCACCACCTCGGGCCACTCTTTGTAGTTGTAGACCTCCATCCCGGAGGGGTCGTAGATACCGCAGCCGGGGGCAAGGATCACCGCGCCCACAATCAGGGTCTCCCGGGCTTCTTCTCCCGAGAGGTCGATGGCACTGGTGGGACACGCGTCGACGCACTTGGAGCAACGGGTGCAGCTTTCGAAGTCAATGGTATAGGAGAAAGGAATACCATGCGGAGAAGCCCTGTGCACAGCCTTTCTCGATGACAGCCCCTCATTGAACCCGTCTCTCGATTCCACCGGACAGATTTCGACGCAACGGTTGCAGCCGATGCAGCGGCCTCCATCCACCCCCCCCGGCCGACGGCAGACTTCGGCCTCGAATCGCCCTGCCTCACCGCTCAGCGCCTTCAACTCCGTCAGGGGCATGATCCGGATGTTTTCATGAAAGAGTCCTTTGCGCATGCAGTATTCGGACGAGCGGTCGCGCTCCCACACGGGGAGCATGCGGCAGATCCCGCAGTGGTTGTTCGGGAACTGGTGGTCCAACTTGGAGAGGATGCCCCCGAGGGCGGGGGAGGACTCGATCAGATAGACCCCGTAACCCCGCTCGGCCAGCTCGATGGCGGCCTTCATGCCGGCGATGCCGGCGCCGACCACCAGGGCATGACTCTGCTTGTTTTCGGCCATCTTGAACTCCTGACGCAGGCCTTCGGCCGCCGTCAAATCTAGAATGATGGAATGATGGAATAGTGGAATATTGAGGAACAACAACCAAGAGCTTGAAGATGAAGGTGCCGCGAAATGGCTTTCTTCTTTGAACCCATCATTCCACTATTCCAACATTCCCAATATTCCGGTTTGTCCACCCTCCGGGGTGTAATCAAGCCGGCCCGTCAGAGCCGGATCTTTACTTACCCGCCAGCTCCAGGAACTCCTGGTCCTCGAAGACCGAGAGGGGGAGCGGGTCGTCCGGGCTGCGTCCCGGCTCGTACTGGAAGCAGCGCTGGGCACCGGCCGCCGCGGCCCGGAAGATCTCCATGACCGGGAGACCCATGGGGCAGGCGGCCGAGCACTGACCGCAGCCGACGCAAAGGGCGCTCATGTGAAGCATCCTGGTCAAGTGGAAGAAGAGGGTGTCGGTCGGGACCTTCACACCCCCCTTCTTCTCGGCCCATTGAAAGTACTGCTCGGGGTCGTGTCTGAACGTATCCGTGAGGAAGACGCACTCCCTGCAGTAGCAGACCGGACAGGCCGACCGGCAGTTGTAGCAGTTGATGCAGACGCTCATCACCTCGCGGAGGGCCGAAAAGCTTGCGGCCTTGTTCCTGTATTCCTCGAACATGGTGTCCCGCTCGGCCGTCCTTCGGCCGATCATCTCCTGAAGGGCCTTTTCCCGGCCCGCGGGCTCCTCGGCCCTTTCGTATCCAAGATCGTCCAGGACCTTGATGCCCTTCTCCGTCTGCCCGCACAGGATCAGCTCCTTCTCCGGGTCCGCGGCCACGATCCGGATGCCGATGTCCGCGCCTGCGTGCACCGGGTGCTCGCATGCCCGGCATGCGCGCAGGAGTGGAAACCCCTCCAGCCTGCCCCCGGCCTTCGAAAATACCTGACCCGCCGTGGGGCCGTGCTCTTCGGCGAGGGAAAGAAAATCCGCGCTCTCCATCCGCCCCACGCAATCCATGGTAATGGTGAGGGCCTTGTCCGCGAAGGCCTGCTTCAGCTTGATCAGCTCGATGTAGGCGCGAAGATCGCACGGTCTGAGGAAGGCCGCAATCGCGAAAGGGGACTCCTTTGCCGTGACCGCGCTAAGTGCCCTGGCTCCGCTCACGGGGGCGACCGGGGCGAAGAGGTCCAGCCCCTTCAGATGTTCCGGTCTGGTGGCGAGGGTGGGCATCACCACCTTTCCCCCAGCCTGGCGCATGGGCGCAAAGACCCCCCGAACAATTCCCTTCTCCAGGAGACCCCCGAAGAAGCGCTCGAGGGCCGCGTTCAGTTCACCCGATTCAACGGGAATGGACACGCATTCAGCCATTCTACCAAACCTCCTCAGGCAAGCCTCTCCTTCTTGAACTCCGTGGGTCCCAGACGGCCGACCGCCTCGGTCATCTTCCGGAGGGTGTCGGCAAAGACGTTTCCCTCACTGGCGCCGATCCATCGCAGCCACAACCGGTCTTCCTCCAGGCCGTACTGTCCCAGGATCGTCTTGAGCAGGGCGACGCGACGACGCGCCTTGTAGTTGCCGTTGATGTAATGGCAGTCGCCCGGGTGGCAACCCCCTATCAGGACCGCGTCCGCGCCTTCCAGGAAGGCCTTGAGCACGAACTTGGGATCGACCATGCCGCTGCACATCATGCGGATGAGCCGAACATTGGGCGGGTACTTGAGGCGGGAGGTCCCCGCCAGATCGGCGGCCGTAAAGGTGCACCAGTTGCAGACAAAAGCCACGATTACCGGTTCATGGTTGGCCATCTTTCGTTCCTTCCCGCTAAAACCGTTGATATCCCACGCGACCGCTTCCGTTTGATGAAATGATCGCTTTGAAATCCAAATGTCAAAATCCAAATGACCAAGCCAAGCATGCCGAACGGGTGAAAGCCGCTTCCGCTTGGATGTTCCATGCTGGTTCGGTTTTGATCTTCCGCATTGAGGCTTTGGGATTCATTCGTCATTTCTTGTTCGGGCTTTGACATTGCTTACGCCGCCGTCATCCCCTCGATCTCCGCGAAGATCTGTTTGTCCGTAAAGTGGCTCACCTTGGCCGCTCCGCTCGGGCAATAGGCGGCGCAGCTCCCGCACCCCTTGCACTTGGCCTCGTTCACGATGCTGACCCCGTGTCGTGCGTCGAACTCGATCGCCGAATAGGCGCACAACCCGCTGCACACCCTGCACCCGACGCAGATGTCCGGGTCGATCCAGGAGGTCATCGGGCTCACCTCCACCCTTCCGAAGGCGCTCAGGGCAATGGCCGAAGAGGCGGCCCCTTTGGCCTGGGCTACCGTATCCGGTATGTCCTTCGGCCCCTGGCAGGCACCGGCCACAAAAACGCCCGCGGCGGCGGTGGAGACCGGCTCGAGCTTGGGGTGCTCTTCCAGGAAGAATCCGTCCCGCCCCGTGCTCAGGCCGAAGAGCCTGGCCACATCCACGGCATCCTTGCGGGGTTCCAGGGCCGAGCAGAGGATGACCATGTCCACCGGCACGCGCATCATCTTGTTCAGGAGGGTGTCCTCTCCGACCACCACCAGCTTTCCTTCTTCTTCGCTGCTCTCGAACTGGTCCGTCACATACCCGGGTTTCCCCCGGATCAGCTTCACCCCTTCGTGCTGCACGCGGTTGAGGAACTCCTCATACCCTTTGCCGAAGCACCGGAGGTCGATGTAGAAGTTGTAGACCGCTGTCCCGTGACCGACCCGGTCCTTGATGAGATGGGCATACTTGAGCGCGTACATGCAGCAGACCCTGGAGCAGTATTCGTGATAGTTCGTGTCCCGGCTGCCGATGCAATGGAGGATGGCGACGCTCGAAGGGGGCTGCTCGTAGCCGCCCGAACCGTTTCGCATCCGGATCTCGCCGCCTGTCGGTCCCGTGGAGTTGGTGAGCCGCTCGAACTCGAGGCTCGTGAGGACATTGGGATACTTCCCGTATCCGAACCGCTTCATCGGGGTCGGATCCAGGAGGTCGTACCCCGTCGCCAGGATGACGGTCCCCACCTCGATCTCCCTGATCTCCGGCTTCATGGCATGGTCGATCGCCTTGGGACCGCAGCTCTTCACGCACTGGAGACACTCCGAACAGGTCCCGCACTCGAGGCAGCGGGCGGCTTCGGCCTTGGCCTCCTGTTCAGAGAAACCGAGCGCGACCTCCCCGAAATTCCCTATCCTCTCTTCCACACCGCTCATGCGCATGGATACCCTTTCCATGCGGGCGCGGACCGAGGGGTCGGGTCTCGTATAAGGACGCTCCGCCGAACGGCCTACCCTCAGATCCACACCGTCGATGAAACGGCGGATGCTTTCGGCCGCCTCTTTCCCGGCGGCAACGGCCTCCACGACGGTCTGGGGGCCGCTGACCGCATCCCCTCCTGCAAAGATGTCCGGGTCGTCGCTCTGGAGCGTCAGGGGGTCCACCTTCATGGTCTTCCAGTCGGTGAGGGCGCAGGCGCACTCCGGGGTGAGGCAGGCCCAGTCGGTCTCCTGCCCGATGGCCGAGATCACTGCGTCCACCTCGATGTTGAACTCCGATCCGGCCACTGGACGCGGCCTCCTGCGGCCGCTCTCATCGGGCTCTCCCAGCTCCATGCGGATGCATTCCACCGCCTTCACGCGCCCATCTTCTCCGATGAAGCGCACAGGGCCGGTGAGGGTGTGGATGGGGATCCCCTCCTGTTCGCACTCCTCGATCTCCTCGCGGTTTGCAGGCATCTCCTCCAGGCTGCGGCGGTAGACCACGAAGGCGTGCTCGGCCCCCAGCCTCCTGGCGGATCGCACGGCATCCATGGCGACATTCCCTCCGCCGATGACCGCCACCCTCTTTCCGGGCAGGACCGGTTGGCCCAGGTTCACGTCCCTCAGGAAGTCCACCCCGCTGAAGACCCCCTTGAGGTCTTCGCCCTCGACCCCGAGCGGCTTGCACTCATGGGCGCCCACGGCCAGGAAAAAGGCCCTGTAGCCGTCTTTCCGCAGCCCCTCTACGGTGATGTCCCTGCCGATCTCCACCCCCGTCCGGATCTCGACCCCCAGCTTCTCAATCACGCCGATCTCGGTCTCGATCACGTCCCTCGGGAGTCGGTAGGCCGGGATCCCGGCCACGAGCATCCCGCCGGCCTTCGGAAGCTTTTCGAAGACGGTCGGCCGGAACCCCGCAAGGGCCAGGAAATAACCGCAGGCCAGCCCGGCCGGTCCGGCGCCGACAATGGCTACCTTCTCCTCCCTCCGCGGGCCGGGAACGGGTACGAAAGGTCCGGTTCCATCCATGTCCAGGTCGGCCAGAAAGCGGTGGAGGTGCTGGATGGCAAGCGGTTCGTCCACATCGGAGCGGGTGCAGATGGATTCACAAGGGTGATGGCAGACGCGGCCGCAGACCCCGGGGAAGGGGTGGGCCTCCTTGAACAGCTCCAGCGCCTCCCGGTACTTCCCGGAATTGATAAGGGCCACAAAGCCCTGAACGCTTACCTGTGAGGGGCAGGCAGCCTTGCATGGCGCAGTCCCTTTCTTGTCGATGACGTAGGTGATGGGCACGGCCTGGGGAAAGGAGCGGTAGATGGCCTTTCTCATCTGGAGGTCCTGATCCCACTCGCTCGGCCTCTCCACGGGACAGACCCTGGCGCACTCGCCGCACCCTGTGCACTTGTCTTCCAGGATATAGCGGGGCTTCTTCAGGATCTTCACGGTGTAATTGCCGATAAAGCCGGAGATCTCCTGGACCTCGCTGTAGGTCATCAGCTCGATGTTCGGGTGCTGTCCCACAGAGACCATCTTGGGGGTCCCGATACAGGCTGCGCAGTCGAGGGTGGGAAAGGTCTTGTCGAACTGCAGCATGTGGCCGCCGATGGTGGGCTGCTTCTCGACCAGGTAGGCCTTGAACCCTGCGGACGCGACATCCAGGGCCGCCTGCATACCCGCAATGCCCCCTCCCACGATGAGGACGTTCGGGTTGACCGGAACGACCTTCGTATCCAGGGGCCGCTGGAGGGGAACGCGGCGGATGCCCGCCCTGCAGAGATCGATCGCCTTTGCGGTGGCCTCGTCCTCGTTGTCCGTCACCCAGGAGCAGTGCTCCCGGATGCAGACCATGTGGAAGGCCTTGTAAGGGTTCAGACCCGATCTCTGGCACACACGGCGAAAGGTGAGCTCATGCATCCTGGGCGAGCAGGAGGCCACCACCACGCGGGTGAGCGCCGACTCGTGGATGTCCTTGTGGATGATCTCCTGCCCCGGGTCCGAGCACATGAACTTGTAGTCCCTGGAGACGACCACCCCGGGTTGCCGGGCCATGGCATCCCTGACCTCCTCGACGCGCACCTTCCCCGCGATGTTCGACCCGCAGTGACATACGTAAAAACCGATGCGTTCTTCCTTTTGCATCATCTCTCCAGCAAATTCCAGTTAGCAGGATTCCGAACGGATCCCCCATTTTCAGGTTGCTCAAAAATGCCCAGATGCAAGGTGCCCGAACTCTTGAGGAGTGAGGCGTACAAGATAGTACGTCGCAACGACGAAGGACGAGGGCAACGCAGCAGACGGGCGTTTTTCAGCAACCTGATAGGGACTCCTCGATGATCTCGGCTATATCCATGACCTTCATCTCTTCATCTTTGCCCGCGGTCTTGAGCGCGTCCTCGAACATCAGGGTACAGTAAGGGCAGGCGGTGGCGATCACGTCGGCGCCCGCTTCGGCCGCCTCCCGGACCCTCAACAGGGCGAATCGCTCCTGGGCCGGAATTTCGTTCCATATCCCGCCGCCCCCGCCTCCGCAGCAAAGGCTCTCTTCCCTGTTCCGTCTCATCTCCACGAGCTCGATCCCGGGCACGGACCTGATCGTCTCGCGCGGCTCCTCATAGATCTGGTTGTGCCTTCCGAGATAGCAGGGATCGTGATACGCCACCTTTTTTTCGATCCTCTTTTTCGGCGCGATCTTGCCCTTCCTGATGAGATCCAGGAGAATGAGGACATAGTGGACGGCCTCGTAAGAGCCGCCGAGTTCGGCGTAGTCTTTCTTGAAGGCATTGAGGCAGTGGGGGGAGCCGGTAATGATCCTTTTCACGCCCTTCTCTTCAAAGAGCCCCATGTTGTTCCCGGCGAGCTTCCCGAAGAGATCTTCACCGCCGAGCTTCCGGATGGCATCCCCGCAGCAGTTCTCCTTCACGCCCAGGATGCCGAAGTCCACGCCCCCTGCCTTGAGCAGTCTGATCAGGGCCTTTCCGGCCTTCTGGTTTCGCGCATCGTAGGCCTGGGTGCAGCACGTGAAATAGAGGTAATCCATTCCCGCCTCGAAACCCTTCACGTCGAGTCCCTCCAGCCAGGCGGTCCTGGTCTCCGGGTCGCCGGACCAGGGGTTCCCCCTGCCCGACGCGCTCCCCAGGGGGACCTTCAGCGAGGCAGGCAGAGAGCCGGTCTCGCTCATCATTGCCCGCATGGAGCGGATGATGTCCGTAATGCCAAGGGAGCGTGGACAGTTGTCCATGCATCGGTTGCAGGTGACGCAGTACCAGAGTTCTTCCCCTTCGATGCCCTCGAGACCGAACTGGCCCAGGCGAATGATGTTCCGGGGGCTGAAGTAGCGCACCAGGTTCCAGGGGCAGACCCCGGTGCAGGTCGCGCACTGCATGCAGGCATCCAGGTCACGACCGCCCAGTTCCTTGATGGCCTCGGTCACCTCCAGAAAAGGCGTGACATACCCCATTTCTTGTCGCCTCCTTGCCTGCACAGAATCAACCTCTTCACCCTGATGTATCGAAGGGTGAACAAGGCCCAGGGTTTTCAAACAACCTGTAACCGCCGCTCCTGGAGCATGAGCGGTCCAGCGGCAGAACGGAAATACCAAGACCCGGCCGTTCAGCCACGAATGGTTGTCGCTTGAGGGGGGATGATGTTCAAACAGACCGATGAGGATGAGCAGGGTTTCTCTTCACTGGAACTCAGAAAAGCGGGAAGAGGGTGCTTGTCCGGGTTCCGGCCCAGCCTAGCGGGTTCCGGTCTAATCAATCCGGTCCCTCGGTCTTTCGCCCGTTGAAAAACGTCTTCGCCACCTCGATGTCCCGGGCGATCTGATCAGATAGTTCCTCGATATTCTGGAAGGACTTTTCGTCCCTGATCCGCTTCTGAAAACTGATCTCGATGGGTTTCCCGACGATGTCCTCTGAGAAATCCAGGATGTGGGTCTCGACGGTGAGTGCGTTCACGCCGAAAGTGGGGTTATAACCCACGTTGGTGACCGCCGGGCGGACCTTCCCGTCCACTCGAACGCTCACGGCATATACCCCGGGTTTCGGCATCAGTTCATCTTCCGTCTTGATGTTGGCTGTCGGAAAACCGAGAAGCCTCCCTCCCCGGTTGGCCCCTTTGACGACTGTTGACCAGATCTGGTAATCCCTCCCGAGAAGCAGCTTCGCCTCGGCGAGGTTGCCTTCGGCGACCAGCTTCCGGATGGATGTGCTCGAGACGACCGCGTGGTCGATGTAGACCGGCCCGACCAGGTGGACCTGGAACCCGAGCTCCTTCCCCATCTTTTGGAGCAGTTCCACGTTCCCCTTACGTCCGCGGCCGAAGGTGTAATCATAACCGACCACCACTTCACGGATGCCGATCTTCTTCACTAGGATGTCGGAGACGAACTCCTCTGCGCCGATCGAGGCGAATCGGGGGGTGAAGGGGACGCAGATGATCACGTCGATGCCGGCCTTGGAGATGAGGGAGAGCTTCTGCTCGGTCGGTGTGATCATGGCGGGGCCGTTGCCCTTGTTGATGATCTTGATGGGGTGCGGATTGAAGGTCATGACCACGGACCGGCCCCCGATGGCCTTGGCCCTTCTCTTTACGAGGTTAAAAAGGGCGAGGTGGCCCTTGTGCACGCCGTCGAAGTTCCCGATGGTCAGGACAGGGTTTTCCAGTTGCCGGTTCAGGGCATCCAGGTCGTAGATTACGTTCATCTCAGCATCACCACCACTTCCAATCAGCACGGCTTTTCGGCCGAGGGTACTCTTCCAAGCGCGGAACCGCCGCCGCAGGTATTTCTCTTCAGCGACTAAGCTGTTGACACGGAACATCAAATATTATAAAAACAATTTACAAAGATCAAATGCCAAACGTGCCGAAGTGGCGGAATTGGTAGACGCGCTAGGTTCAGGGTCTAGTGGGCGTGCGCCTGTGCAGGTTCGAGTCCTGTCTTCGGCACCACCAAAATCAAGGACTTCCGAATAACAGGGTCCTGAAAGGCTTGATAGGAAGGGCTTTTGGCGGCTTATGCTGCTGAAAGCCTTTTCTGTTGCGGTTCTTGGCATCTTTAACCTGTCTATCTAACAGCCCGGCCCTGCACGCCTCCACTACCCCTATGGGCCCGAACAATAACTTTCATGCTCCACTCCCTCTTGCCCCTAAACCTCCACCTCCATAGGACTCGGATGGTTCTAGCGCTCCGGCGAGAAGCAGGGCAGTTTTCAGGGTTCAGTAAGACCCGCTGCAGATGGAGCAGCGAGTTCGACCCCCGCGCCTCGCACCGGATAGACTACTTGGAGAGATTTCGATCGAGACTCGTCCAGGAGGCCCCCATGGCCTTCGCCTGGGTTAAAATGACTGCCAAGCTCTCTTCATCGGCCCCTGACTTCCTGAATTCCCACGTAAAGCAGGGGTTTGGAAGGTGTGCATAAGCCCTTTTTGCAGCCAGAATTCTAGCCTCAACCCATTTACGGTGTTGGCACAACCCTTATCTTGTTCTGACAAAGAAAGAACATTGGAGGTCCTCTTATGTACAATGCTCTTACAAAAGCAGGTGTTTCCTTGCTGGCCATCACGGCCGTCATCCTCCTTTTCGCTACCTCGGCAATGGCACAGAGAAGCGACCCTGTGGGTTTTTCGGTCGCGGCCAGTGGTGGAGAAAGAGTTGGAACGGTCGTAGATGTGGTCCTCGGGCCAGGAGGCAGGGGCTATGACTATACCATAAGGCTGGATGATGGCAGTCGGGCCGTGGTACATGACAGTAAGCTCAGCACCGATCAGAATACTCGCGTGGTTACGTTCCTGGGAAGCAAAGACGAGTTGTACAAAATGGCATCGAGAGATACGTATCGTGGCTATTACCGAGACAGGTATCGGGATGACCGCTATCGAGACGACCGATACCGAGATGATCGTTATCGGGATGACCGCTATCGAGATCGAGGCTATTACGGGGATCGTTACGACGATCGTTACCGTGATGATCGGTACCGAGATCGTTACGATCAGCGAGATCTTAACCGGTCTGAAGGGCTTCTTGAGCAGTTTTTCGGTCAGTGATTGACCTGAATCCTTATCACTGTGCCCTCGATTTCACCGGATCGGGGGCACTCCTTTCTGGGAAAGGCCGGCGGCAGCTGTCATCATGAGGGTTTTGTGAAGCCCGTTTTGTGAAGCCCTTTGAATCGCGGAAAACCTTTCAGGGCCACGGGGTCTTCGTGGTCATGCCAGGGCGGGACGTCTTCTCAGGCTGCAAAGAATCGATGGGTGAATCATCACCCCGGAGAGCGGCGAGGGCTTGATCGAGTCGGTTCAGTTGATCCTCGATCGCTCTGAGTTGTTCCTGATAGTACCCCCGCTTTTCTTCCAGCTTCTGGATCACATCTTCCATATCCCACCTCCTTCAAAAGGCCTCACGGCCGCAGCCCAATCCCGCCACCAGGTTTCGCCACCTGAGGGCCTCGCAAAGCAAGGCGTTGTGTGAAATATGCGAAGCAGATTCCATTTCTTTGTGTCTTAGTGCCTTGGTGGCAGGTCCTCTCCGCAATTGCAGCTAAGAACCTAATAGCCAGTCCGGGGTGGAAGTCAACCTCCGGAAACCGGTGGGGAAAAAGCAATCCCCTTTCCTTGGTTCCTGCTTTTTCAATCCAAAAACCGCCTGTGCGCGCGGGGAAATCCGGCCTTGCAGGCATTGCCGTTCCCTGTTAAAGTCCTCATTCAATCTGTATCAGGGTGGGGAGCCGTCGTGTTCAAGAAGGTCATTTCGGAAGGTCAGACAGAAGCGGGGAGGGCAGGCTTGCGTTTCGCCAAGGAAGTAGGTATTCCCTCGGTGCCCGGATCCCCTCTCCGATCAAGACAGAATGCCCTCGAGTCGGACGGCACCCTCATCATCTGTTGCGGCGAGCTTACAGGGGAGCTGCTCAGGATGAGAAAGCTTGTGGAGCGGGAAAAACGCCCCTGCCTTGTCATCGATCTTGCCAGTACCAACGGGTTGACGGCTGCAGGGAAGATCGTGAACTGGATCGACGGCTTCGGGATCGAGGTCCTGAATATTACCGGTCAGGAGTCGAGCGACAACCCCCGTCTCTATCAAGACGCCCTCAAGCTGCTGAGGGCCGCCTACTATATGGCGGCCTTGCTGGAGGCCTTGCCTGGGGATCGGGAGATCTTCCCCGCTTTCCCCGGAACCATTGAGGAAGCCCTGGAGAGCCTGACCGCCGGCATGTCCCTCAAAGAAAAGACCAGGCTCGCAAGGATGGATGAGGGGGAGCTGACCTTTTTCCATCCCGCCCTGGCGGCATACATCAACGAGAAGTTCGGCCTTTCGGCAGGAAATCGGAACCTGGTGGCGGCTTGCCGGACGGCGTCTGGGATCTTTGACCTGGATGAGAGCGGCGCATCGGTCCTGATCATCAAAAGACTCTTCGAGAAGCTGAGAGCCACTCATTCTCTCCGTGTGGTGACCAGACGGAACGTTTCCTCTTCTTTTTGATCACGATCAGATGAAGAACGGTTGAGTCGACAGGAAACACCCGGGACACGCAGCCATCGTCTTTCGGGGGGAGGAGGTCTACGGCGGCGCCGAAAACTGGCCGGAAGGCCCCGCAAACCCGAGAAACGATGAAGGGCGCGGTCCTGCGATCGCGGCGAGGATCCGCGAAAGAAGTGGCCCTTGACATAACCTAGCGAAAAGGTATTCTTATTGTCTAGTAATCATTGGACGCATTCACGATGAAAACCTTGCAGGAACAACTCAACACCTTCGAGGCCGCTTGCCGGAATGCCGACCTAAAGGTCACCCAGCAGCGGCTGGAAGTCTATCGCGAGCTGCTCCTGGCCACGGACCACCCCACGGCCGAGGCGTTGTACCACCGCCTGCGAGGTAGACTCCCCACGATCTCTCTGGATACTGTTTATCGGACCCTTTCCACCCTGGCAAAGCATGGACTGATCAACCGCGTAGAGACGGCGGAAAGCCTCTCAAGGTTCGAGGTGGCCCGCATCCCGCACCACCATCTCATCTGCCGGGAATGCGGGGAGATCGTCGACTTCAGGTGGCCCCTCGTCGATGAGGCGAACCTTCCGGACGAAGTCTCCGCCTGGGGAAAGGCGGACCACAGGAGCCTGATCGTCTACGGGGTCTGCACAGGGTGCTCAGAGCTCCAAGAGGGGCGGCGCGTACACAAGGAAAGAGATTGACCTCCGAGTATAGATAAGAGTAATTCCTCTCCAGTTGAATTCCCTTTGTGATCGTTCGAGAGGGGGACCCACGTGCAGCCGCTTCGCCCTGAAGACAAGAGGGTGGTGATCACCGGAGTAGGGCCGCTTTCTCCAATCGGGTCCGGGAAGGATGCCTTCTGGGATGCTCTGCTGAAGGGCGTCTCCGGCGCCCGGCCCATCCGGTTTGAGGAAGAGAGTATGGATCACTACGCTTCGAAGATCGGGTGTCCGATCGTCGACTTCAAACTGGAAGATTACCTCGAGAGGACCAAAGAGACAAAGTACTTCGGCAGGGCCTCTTCCATGGCCCTGGCCGGCGCGAAGATGGCCCTGGAGGACGCCGGCCTCCCCTTGGTGCCCGCTCCGGAGAAGGGCGGCAGGGATTATGCCATAAAGGCCCTGGACTCCACCCATGCCGGCGTGATCCTCGGCATCGGTGTCCAGAACATGGACGGGTTTGAAAAACAACATCGGCGATTTCTGGAATCCCGCGGATCCAAGAGGATCTCTCCGTTCGCCCTTCCGTACATTCAGGTAGGTTCGATACCGTCGGTGGTCTCCAAGAAATTCGGGATCAGGGGGACCTCTCTGAGCGTTTCGACCGCCTGTGCATCCGGTACCTACGCCGTCATCGAGGCATGCAAGCAGATACTCCTGGGAGAGGAGGTCCTGTTCATCGCGGGCGGCTGTGACGCCTGCCTTACCCCCTTCGTGTTCGGGGGGTTCGATGCGCTGGGGGCGATGAGCAGGCGAAACGATGACCCTGAAAAGGCCAGCAGGCCTTTCGATCGGAACAGGGATGGTTTCGTCCTCGGTGAAGGGGCGGGCATCCTGATTGTCGAGGAGCTGAAACACGCGCTCGACCGGGGCGGACACATCTACGCGGAGATCCTGGGATTCGGGATCACCTCCGACGCATATCACATCACCGCGGTCGAGCCAAGCGGGGAGATGCAGGCCAAGGCGATCACCGATGCGCTCAGGATGGCCCGTGTGCGTCCGGACGAGGTGGATTATGTCAATGCCCACGGGACTTCCACCCTCTTGAACGACCCCGTGGAGACCCTGGCGATCAAAAGGGCCCTTGGGGAGCATGCATACCATATTCCGGTGACGTCCACCAAATCGATGACGGGCCACCTCATCGGCGGATCCGGTGGGATCGAGATGATCGCTACCGCCCTCATGATCGGCCACGGGAAGGTGCACCCTACCATCAACCTGGAGACGCCCGGGGAAGGGTGTGACCTGGATTATGTCCCTGACGGCCCGGTGGACAGGAGCATCCGCAAGGCGCTGAAGAACAGCTTTGCCTTTGGCGGGATGAACGCAACCGTGCTGCTTTCGAGATTCGAAGAGTCTCATCACGGGTAAGAAGTTACCCCTGACTCTGCAGGCAATTCGCTCGAGACGGTTGCGCTTCTGTGCAGATGGTCGGTGTTCGATACTGGATGCTGGATATTCGGAATTGACCGATAGCGACACCACATCCAGTATCGGTCAGCTTGTTCAAATCCACCTCCTCGTCCTCTCCTTGTACTCCCTGTACTCATCGCCGAATCTCGCTTCCATGAGTCTCTCCTCGTATGCCGCAATGACATTGTAGAACACGAAGATGAGTCCCAGAAAGACGAGGGAGGACAGAGAGAGGGTGGTCAGGAAGAAAACCAGGTAGAACAGGAGTGCCGATAGATAGATGGGATGACGGGAGATGGAAAAGACGCCGTTTCTGATCACCCGGGGCTTCTCACGAACCTCTTTGAAGACGACGTTGTGCCCTGAGCGCAACAGGTATCCGGCCAAGATGAAGACCGGCGCGGCCAGGATGAGGCGGACATAAAAGGGTACGGCGTCGGCAGGAAAGGTCGACGCCTTCAGGAAGAAGGAGTCTGCCGCCCAGATAAGCAGAAACAGGGTGAAGGCGATGATCTGCCCCGCATCCCCGAAGGGATGCTCACCGGCGAGGTCCTCCCTCAAACAACCTTCTCTCTCAGCCATGTTCATTCCTCCTTTCTCCAAAGGACTTCAGGGGTGGACTGCCATTTTGTCCGATTCTAAAAGGAGGATGTAAAGAATTTTTGGCAGGGCTGTAAAAGAGTGTAAAGGAAAAGCACACCAGAGGACCAAGACTGTCATCGAGCTGAGGACGGACTAGCCGAGATCTCCCCTTCGGAACGGCAGTCGTTGAATGGTCGAGCGGATACAGGACGGGCCGGTTCCGAGTAAACCCTAGCGTTGCACAAATTCGGGTACCTTCGTAGGATGGGTGGAGCGCATCGAAACCCATCCATTCGAGCGATTGAACATGCCGCAGACCTCAAAACCGATGGGTTTCTCTGCGCTCCACCCATCCTGCAAGAATTCACTGGCAGAGAGGGGCAATGCTCGGTGTTCATTACCTCCCCGTGCGAAGACCACATTGCCCTTGTTTTATGCAACTATGAGGTAAATCCTTGACTCCGACGGACTGCCTTGATATGGAACCCTTATTCCTACCTTTTGGTCGGCATTCCCTTTTTTTCCATCGAATGTGAAGAAACGCCTTAGCGGGCTTTTGAATAGGGCTTGGTCTGAGGAAGTATCTATGGTGGCGCGGTTCCATTCCTGGAGTGGGGTCTCTTTTCCGCCACCGCCTTTCCTGTATGCAACTCCTGGTAGTTCGTCTCGAGAGTGGCCACACACCTATAACCGCAGGAGGTCCGACCATGAAAAAAAGGATGGGGATGGTGGTTCTGGCGGCTTTTGTGATCAGTTGCCTCGGCTTTTTCACTTCCGCCCAAGTCTGGGGAGCGGATCCCGTGATCGTCGGCGTCCCCACCTCGCTCTATACGCCCTTCGGCAGCTACGGGTTGAAGGCCGTGAACCTGGCCGTGGAAGAGATCAACGCCAAGGGGGGGGTCAAGGTCGGCGACGTGAAGAGGCCCCTCAAGGTCGTGGTCGCCGATACCCGGGGGGGCGAGCCCGGCACGCCCGTGCATGACGCGCTCATGGCGTATGAGAAATTGATCACCGGCGAGAAGCCCCATGCCATCGTCATCGGCGCCTTCCGCTCCGAGGTGCTGATCGCCGCCATGGACCTGGTGGCCAAGTACAAGGTCCCGCACCTCGGGACGATCGCTCAGACCCCCGGTTTCCAGGCCCAGTTCAAGAAGGACCCGGCAAAATACAAATACCTGTTCCGGGTGACCACCGATGCCCTGATCGATGCGACCTACATCGCCCACACCCTGGACATGCTGAAGCGGGACTACGGGCTGAACAAAATCCTGCATATCTACCAGGATACCGCCTGGGCCAAGGCCTTTGCAGGGCTCATGCAGAAACACTGCAACGAGAACGGCTGGGCAGAGGCCGGGTTTGAACCCTACGCAGCCGGCGCCACGGATTTCTCGCCGGCCCTCAGCAAGGCCAAGGAGAGCAAGGCCCAGGTCATCGGCATGGTCTGGGACGTGCCGCTGGGCGCCGGGAACTTCGCCAAGCAGTATGTGGCCATGAATGTCCCGGCCCTCCTGGTCGGTTTTATCCCGCCCATGGGATCACCCATGGCGCCCAAGGCGGTCGGACCGGACGTGGAGTACGGCATCACCGTGGAGTTCCCCGTGGGGGCCACTCTTGCCCTTTCCAAGCTCCCCAAGACCGGGGAGTTCCTAAACAAGTTCGAGAAGAAATACAAAGAGCTGCCTGAACCGCCGGCCGTGAACTCCTCGGCCTACGACTCGGTGTTCGTGCTTGCGGACGCCATCGAGCGGGCCGGGAGCCTCGATCCGGACAAGCTGGTGGAGGCCCTGGAAAAGACCGACTACCCCGGCGTTTCCGGGAGGATCCGGTTCAACCAGGATCACATCATGATCTTCGGTGAAAAGAGCGCCGAAGAGACCGGGGTGTGCGTGGTCTTTCAGTGGCAGAAGGGCCAGGACGGCAAGCTCAAAAGGGTTCCTGTCTATCCCGAGTTCCTGGCCGAGGGGAAGGTCCAGCTGCCGCCGTGGATGAAGAAATAGGGGCTTGGCATGGCCCTTCTGATCTACGGCGCCATCAACAGCGTGATTCTTGCGCTCTATGCCGCGGGGTTCAGCCTCTGTTACGGAATCAGCGGCATCGCCAACTTTGCCCACGGCGCCCTTTACATCCTGAGCGGATTCACGGCCTGGAACCTCATGAACGCGGCAGGCCTGCCCTTTTATCTCGCCGCTCTCCTCTCCGTCATCATCACGGCCCTCGTGGGGTTCACCTTCTACTGGGTCCTTCTCCTGCGGGTCAGGGGGATCCCGCTGGCGGAGCTGATCGTCACCTTTGCCGCAGGGGTGGGCGTGCTGGAACTCCTCATGTGGAAAGGGTTCTACGGCATGCGCTACAGTCTCCCCATCTTTCTGAGAGGCGGGGTGGAGATCGGCGGTGTGGGGGTGGATTTTCAACGTCTCTTTGTCCTGCTGACCGGGATCGGATTGATCGTCCTCCTCTGGCTCTTCGTCCATCACACCAGGATCGGGCTTGCCTTCAGGGCCATGGCGCAGAACGAGAGAACCGCCCTGTCCATCGGGATCGAGTCGGACTGGATCGGTTCCCTGAGCCTGGCCCTGGGCTCGGCCCTGGCCGCGGTTGCGGCCATGGTGGTGCTGCCCCTGGGCATGATGGAATCCGTGATCGGTCTGGAGGTGCTCATCTACGCCCTGGCCGTGGCGATCGTGGGAGGGCTCGAGAGCACGCTGGGGATGATCGCGGGGAGCTTCATCATCGGTTTCGGCCAGGTCGCCGCCGCGAGGTACATCGGCGCCAAGTGGATGATCATCGTGCCGCTCGCCGCCATCGTCATCGTCCTTGCGGTCAAGCCCTCCGGGCTGTTCGGGAGATACAAGGAACTGGAGGAGAGGGTCTGAGGTGGCAAAAGGAGAAGCCCTGCTGAGAAAGAAGAGGCTGGACCGGGGGATCAAGGCCCGGTCCGATACCCTTTTCGTGATCGCGTCGAAGAGGGACATGGTCTATCTCCTGATACCCAGGGTGTTGCCGGTCGTGATCCTCCTGGTGCTTCCCCTCCTGCTGGAGGGCTATTGGGGGAAGGTCCTGGTCTACGCCTGCATGTATGGTCTCCTGGCCCTGAGCTGGGATCTGATGGCCTCGTGCGGACTCTTCTCCCTGGGACAGGCCCTGTTCTTCGGCATGGGGGCGTACATGGCGGGGACCCTGAACCACTACCTCCATGTCCCGCCGGTGATCACCGTGCCCCTGGCCACCATCGGGGGCGGGCTGATCTGCGCGGTCCTGCTCGCGCCGGTGGTCAGGCTTCGGGGCGTCTATTTTGCCATGATCACGCTCATGCTCCCCCTCCTCCTGATCAAGGTCATCGACGCGACCGGGGTATTCGGGGGCACTCACGGGCTGCCCTCGCTGTCTCCCTTCCCGAGCGACATCCTGGCCACCTATCTCGCGGTCGCGGGGTTCCTGGCCTGCCTCTTCATCTTCAGGAGGGTGATCAACTCCGACTACGGCCTCGTGCTCAGGGCCATCCGCGACGACGATCGGGCGGTGATGAGCGGGGCCATCAATATCTACTGGCGGAAGGTCCAGGCCATCTTCATCTCGGCATCGGTCGGCGCCTTTGCAGGGGCTCTCATGACCCACCACTACCAGTTCCTGGGGATGTCCGCCTTTGCCCTGGACTACTCGATCCTCCCCGTGGCCGCGGTGGCCCTGGGGGGGGCCGGCTCCTTTGCAGGGGCGGCGCTGGGCAGCCTGGTCCTGGTCCCTCTCTCGGAGACCCTGCGCGCCCTGGGGGGATTGCGGATCGCCATCTATTGCGGCATCCTGATCCTGAGCATCATCGTGCTGCCTGAAGGGGTCTTCCACTATCTGTCCAGGAAGTACCACCAGTTCGAGAGAGTCGTGGAGGTGAAGTAGGCATGAAGGGCGAGCCTGTCCTCACGGTGAACCACCTGAAGAAGAGCTTCGGAGGCGTGCAGGCCGTCTATGACGTGAGCTTCGAGTTGAAGCGGGGTGAGTTTCTCGGGATCATCGGTCCCAACGGCTCCGGAAAGACCACCCTGGTCAACCTGATCACGGGTTTTGTGAGGCCCGATTCCGGCGAGGTCCTGTTCCGGGGCAAGGAGATCACGGGGAAGATGCCTTATACCATCGCCGGCCTGGGGATATCCCGCACCTTCCAGATGGTCAGGCTGTTCTACAATCTCCCGGCCTACAAAAACCTGATCATCCCCCTCTGCTCATCGCGGTTCAAGAGGTTGAGGGGCGGCAAGTACGGCGAGAGGGACGACGTGGCCATCGATCTCCTGGACGACATGGGGTTCGAAAGGGATTCCCAGGTCCCTTACAAAATGGCGGGGAGTCTTCCCCACGGCTATCTGAAGCGGCTCGATCTGTCCCGCGCACTCGCGCTGCGGCCGGAGGTGCTGATCCTGGACGAGCTCTTCTCGGGCATGTCCATGTCGGAGGTGGCGAGCACCCTGCCCCTCATCGAGAAGTTCAACGAGGAAGGGCTGACCATCATCATGATCGAGCACCGCCTCAAGGAGCTCTTCCGCGTGGTGGACCGCGTCATGGTCCTGAATTTCGGGACGGCCATCGCCTCGGGATCGCCCCAGGAGGTGATGGAGAGCGAACCGGTGAAGAAGGCCTATCTCGGGATCCATATCGACCTGGATTGAAGGGCTGTATGCTGGAAGCGAAAAATCTCATGGTGTTTTTCGAGAACGGACTCGCGCTGAACGATCTCGATCTGGAGGTGCGAAAGGGGGAGATTGTCGCTGTGCTCGGCTCGAACAGCGCGGGCAAGACCACGCTCATGAACACCGTCTCCGGTCTGATCATCGACATGAAGAGGAAGGAGGCCAGGCGGGGGGGCGTGAGGATCACGCTCATGGGGGGACTGAGGTATGAAGGGGAGGAGATCCTCTACCTCAAACCCAGCGACAGGGTGAAGAAAGGGATCGTCCTCAGCCAGGAGAGGCATCCGGTCTTTCGGGAGAGCAGCGTGCAGGAGAACCTGAAGATGGCCGGATACCTCCGGAGACGCGACGAGGTGAAGGAGCGGGTGGAATTCATCTTCGAGCTCTTCCCCATCCTGAGACACCTCCGGAAGAGAAAGGCGGGGCTCCTGAGCGGCGGGGAGCAGCAGATGCTCGCCATCGGGATCACCCTGGTCGCGAAGCCGAGGCTGCTCCTGATGGACGAGCCCCTTCTGGGCCTGAGCCCCCTGCTGCAGGCGGACCTCGCCCGCGCCGTCCGGGACATTCGGATCCAAGGCATCACCATCCTGATCACGGAGCAGTTTGCAAGGCCGATCATACCGGTGATCGACCGCGGGTATGTGATCGAGAACGGCCTCATGGTGCTCCAGGGAACCAGGGAAGAGCTCATCGGTAATCCCGAGGTCAGGTCGGCATACATGGGAGTTTGAACATTGGTGACACTAACATCGAATTGATGAGGGGGGCGGCCGTGGGGGTCCTTTTTCAAAAACGAGGAGCACCTGGGAAAGCGCATGCCGAAAGGGTAACCAAGGCGGGCGGCGGGTCGCAACCGTCGACTCCATGGCAGGAGATGCATGGAGCCTCCCGGGTGACTCTCCGCCCGCCCGTGCCCAGTACGGCCGCAAAGCAACGGGCAGCAGCGATTTCGTTCTTGAAAAAGGACCCCCACGGCCACCCCGCTGCGCCGTTTTCAAAGGGCTAAAGTGTCACGAAAAATGAAAAATGATCAATGACGATACCATCTACGGCTGCTTCCATGAAACCGCGAAGGCATTTCCCGAGCGGGTAGGGATCATCTATCTGGGGGAGAGGTTCTCTTACGGAACCCTGTTGGACAGGACGCACCGGTTTGCCTCGTCGCTGCTCCGCCTCGGCATTCAGGAGGGGGACAGGGTCGTCCTCTACCTCTACAACATGCCGCAGACGATGATCGCCTGGCTCGCGCTGGAGAGACTGGGCGCCATTGTGGTGCCGGTTGCGCCGGTCTATGGCGCGGGAGACCTCAGATACCTGGTCAACGACGTGGGCGCAGAGACCATCCTTTGCATGGACAGCAATTTCAATTATGTGATGGAAATCCTTCCCGACACCGCGCTCAAGAGGGTAGTCGTCACGAACCTGCTGGACCTCGTCCCCTGGTGGAAACGGATGGTGGCGAAAGGGTTCGACAGGGTCCCAAAGGGGGCTTTCCCGTCGGGCGACCGTCTGTACGCCTTCACGCGGCTGCTGAAGGACGGGAAGGTTTCGGACCTCCCTCCGTTTCGTATGACCGGCGGGGAGAGGACCGCCCTCGTTCTCTACACCGGAGGGACTACCGGCTTTCCCAAGGGGGTTCCCCTGTCGGAGGGCCTCTTCCTCTACAGGGTGCGGGAGTGGAGGAGGGCCAGCGAGGCCGCGGTTCCCATGGGCCAGGGGGTCACGGTGCTGGCCGCGCCGCTCTATCATATCATCGGAGAGATGGATGCCATGGGACCCCTGATCGTAGGGGGTGAGACGCTGGTCATGCTCCCCAGGGTGGTGCTGGATGCGCTCTTCGACCATATCCAGCGCTACCGTGCGACCACCACGTTTGCCGTGCCCGCCCTCTTCAGGATGCTTCTCGAGCACGACCGGGTGGACTCCTATGACCTCAGTTCGCTCAGGTACTGCGGGACAGGGGGTGATGTGCTGCCTCCCGAAGTGGGGGTCCGGTGGTTCAATCGGTACCACACCCCTCTCTATCAGGGTTACGGGACCACGGAGTTCTGCGGCGCCATCTGCATGTCCTACGCGGGAGACGGCCCCCCGCCTGCAGGCTCGGCGGGAAAGATCCTTCCGGGAAGCAAGTGGAGGCTCGTGGACCCCGATGACCTCCAGCCCGTCCCTCCCGGCCAACCCGGCGAGCTCCTCGGCACGTCCCCTTACGCGGTGAGGGGTTACTGGAACAAGCCGGAAGAGAGCAGGGCCTGCTTTGTCGAGATGGACGGGGAGACATGGTACAGGACCAAGGACGTGGTCCATGTCGATGAGCAGCAGCGGGTCTTCTACCTGGACCGCTCTGTCGACATGATCAAGCACAAGGGGTACCGGATCGCGGCGGCCGAGATCGAGCGGGTGCTCCAGGAACACCACTCGGTGCTGGCGGCCTGCGCGGTCGGTGTGCCCGACGAAAAACTCGGGGAGAGGATCAAGGCCTTTGTCGTCCTCAAGACGGACTCCAGAGGGGTAAGCGGCTATGAGCTGACGAAGTGGTGCCGGGAGAGGCTCGCCCCCTACAAGGTGCCGCATTACATCGAGTTCAGGGACATGCTCCCCAAATCCAAGGTGGGCAAGATGCTCCGAAGGGAGATCCGGGACGAAGAACGAAGGAAAAGCAGCGGTTGAGAAGTCCTGCTCTTGTGGATCCGCCCGGAAGATCCGCCAATGGTTGTTCGCGTTCGCCCTGAGGGATCGAAGGGCGGGGCCAGTTCGAACGATTAGGAAGCCTTGCGGTTTCTCTTCCGTAGGAGCAAGCTCCTGCTTGCGATCTTTTCAAAGTTGAACGAATGGCAAGCAGGAGCTTGCTCCTACGGAAGATGAGGAAGCTGGCTCTGACCTGGACCAAAGGGCGGGTTTTCCGGGATGCAACAAAAAGGGCCTCTACCGAGGCCCTGTCCATTTCCGGTCGTCTTCTGCTCATCCCGGACTTTGACGAGCATCCGGTATCAAGGATCCGGCATCTCCCCTAACTCCTTCCGGCGACCCGAGGAGGGCAGGGGAGAGGCCATCGCCTCCATCAGGAAGTAGGCCGCCTGGAGCGCCTCTGTCGGACAGAGCGGAAAGCACTCCTTGCACTTCCAGCACTCCCGGGAGGCGATCTCCGGGATGAAGTTGATCTCGCGGTTTGCCCCCCGGTCGAAGAAACCGATGGCGTTCTTCTTCTTGACTTCCGTGCAGTACCTGACACACAGGCCGCAGAGCACGCAGAAGGAGGACTCTTTCTCGAAGCGGTCCTTGTCCGCGCCATACTCCCCGGCGAGCTCCCCCAGAACCGGGGCATCCGGGGCATGGGCCAGCAGCAATTCCAGGATCGTTTTGCGGGTCTTGTCCACCTTTTCGGACCTGGTCCTGACCACCAGATTCTTCTCTACCGGATAGAGGCAGGAAGCGACGAGACTCGTCCTGCCGCCGGCATCCGCTTCCACGACGCAGAGGCGGCAGGCCCCGTAAGGATTCAGTTTCTCGTGGTGGCAAAGGGTCGGGATATTGATCCCTGCGCTCCGGGCCGCCTCCAGAATGGTCATCCCTTGCCGCGCTTTGACTTCTTTTCCATCGATCTGCAAAAGAATTTCGCTCATTTTTTCCTGCTCTCTCTGGCTATCATTCGTGCGTCTTCAGGGACAGGAGGCGGAACAGGCACGCCGGAGAGCCTGGTGACCGCACCAAACTTCGCGGGACAGACCTCGTAGCAGGTTCCACACTTCGTGCATTTCTCCTGATCAATGACATGGATCTGTTTCTTGCCGCCTGAAACGGCCTGTGCAGGGCATTTCCTGAGGCAGGTCATACAGGCCTGGCACTTCTCCGGATCAATGTAGTAGGAGACAAGATCCTTGCAGACATAGGCCGGGCATCTCTTCTCCTGGATGTGCGCCTCATACTCGTCCCTGAAATAGCGGATCGTGCTGAGGACCGGGTTGGGCGCGCTCCCCCCCAGGGCGCAAAGCGATGCGTCCCGGGTGGTCTGGGCCAGCTCCTCCAGCAGTTCGATATCCCCTTCTTTCCCGTTTCCCTGGCTGATGTTGGTCATGATCTTGAGCATCTGCCGGATGCCTTCGCGGCACGGGGTGCATTTGCCGCACGATTCACCGGTCAGGAAGTTCAGAAAATACCTGGCGACGTCGATCATGCAGGTGTCCTCATCCATGACGATCATGCCGCCCGAACCCATGATCGCGCCGACCTTGCGAAGCTCGTCAAAGTCGACCACGATATCCAGGTGCTCTTCGGGGATACATCCCCCCGAAGGTCCACCGGTCTGCACCGCCTTGAACTTCTTGCCCTTGGAGATGCCTCCTCCCACCTTGTAGATGATGTCCCTGAGGGTGATGCCCATGGGTACTTCCACGAGCCCGGTGTTGTTCACCTTGCCGACCAGGGAAAAGATCTTGGTGCCCTTGCTTCCCGTGGTGCCGATGGAACTGAGGAATTCAGCGCCATGGTTGACGATCAAGGGGATGTTGGCCCACGTTTCCACGTTGTTGATGTTGGTCGGCTTCTCCCTCAAACCCTTTACGGCCGGGTAGGGCGGCCTCGCCCTCGGCTCCCCTGCCTTGCCCTCGAGGGACGCGAGGAGGGATGTCTCCTCGCCGCACACGAACGCGCCGGCGCCCCGATGGACCTTCACGGTGAAATCAAAGCCGGAGCCGAGGATATCCTTGCCCAGGAAACCGTACTCCTCGGCCTGTTTGATGGCCAGGGTCACGTTTTCCACGGCGAGGGGGTATTCCTGCCGAACGTAAAAGTAGCCCTCGTGGGAGCCGATGGCATAAGCGCCGATGGTCAGCCCCTCAAGGACCGAGAAGGGGTTTCCCTCGAGCAATGCCCGGTCCATGAAGGCCCCGGGGTCCCCCTCGTCGGCATTGACGATCACGTACTTTGTATCGCCGGGGGTGTTGCGGGCAAACTCCCACTTTTTCCCTGCGGGAAATCCGGCTCCTCCCCTCCCTCTCAGGTTGGAATCCTTCACCATCTCCACGACCTGCTCCGGGGTCAGATGCGCCAGGGCTTTGGCCAGGGCGGAAAAGCCGCCCACCGCAAGATAATCGTCGATGCTCTTGGGGTCGATCTTGATATTGTTGCCGATCAGGTGCCGCTTCTGATTCTTATAGAAGGGAATCTCGGATTCCTTGACGATCTTCTCATCGGCGGCGGGACCGGCATAGAGCAGTCGGTCGATCACCTTCTTCCCGAGGATGGTCTCGGAAATGATCTCCTCCACGTCGGACGGCTGCACCCGCAGATAACAGATCTCCTCCGGGTGGATCACGAGCAGGGGACCTCTCTCACAAAACCCCGGACACCCGGTTTCGCGGATATCCACCTTTCCATGCAGACCCCTTTTCCCGATCTCATCTCTGAATGCGGCAACCACCTTGGCTGCTCCGAGGGCGAGGCAGCCTGTTCCGGTGCATACCGCTATGCATGGCCTCTTCGGGTCCCTCTTGGCGATGACCTTGTTCCTGAATCCCTCCAATTCACCCGGTGAATTTATCCTTGGCATAGTCTTCCCTTACTCATATTTTTTCAACACATCTTCCGAGTTCGCCGGCGCCATGTTGCCGTGATATTCCCCGTCGACGACCAGGACAGGTCCGAGGGCGCAGCAGCCGACGCAGTTCACCGTCTCCAGGCTGAACCTGAGGTCCTGGTCCGTTTCACCGGGCTTGATCCCGGTCAGGTCCTGGATCGTGCTGAGAAGGCGCGGCGCGCCGCGAACATGGCAGGCAGTGCCCGTGCACACGTGGATTTCGTGACGTCCTTTCGGAACCACACTGAAGGCCTTATAGAAGGTGATGATGTGCTGTATGCGGTTCAGGGGCACATCCAGTCTCCTGCTGACCTTTTCCAGGGCCTCCTTGGAGAGCCAGCGATTCTCGCTCTGGATCTCCAGCAGCACCTGGATCAGGGAGCTGGGGTCCTGCGGATACTTGTCGATGATCTTGTCGATGGGATCGATGTTCTTGACCGCTTTCTTGACCTTCTTACCTGCATTCATGGGTTCAAGCCCTCTCACCTAAGACGGGGACAAAGCGCTTCTGACCTTGGTCGAACCGGACCAGTCCCTGCCTTGCCGAATTGCTCACGTGTCTTGAGACCTCGGATGGATTCAAGCCCAGAATCTCCGAGATCTCTCCGGTGGACCGGGGTTTCTCGCGCAGGAGCGACATGATCTGGCTCATGGCCAGTTTATCCGCAATCAGCTCCCGGAACAGTTTGTCGAACTCCTTGCCCTCGTAAAAACCGAGATATTCTTCTTCCGTCTTGAAAGGTATTCTCAGCCTCTCCCTTTCCACCAGCTTGATGTAGGGGAGCAGTTGACTCACGGCTTCGAGTTTCGCCTTCCATCCGCCTCCGTTGGTCTCCCCGCCGGTGCCGAGGGGGCCCAGCTCCTTGAGACTCTCGGCCACGTCATTCATCACCTCGGCGAACCGGATCCCCTGGGAGGCGGATACCCATTCAAGCCTCAGTCTCCGGGGGTTCACCCCGATGTGCTCCAGGATCTTCCTGGTGAGGAGCATCATGCTGAAGGCATGATAATTTCCTTCGGTCGTGTAGTGGCATTCGCCCGGCCAGCAACCGCCGATGAAGACCCCGTCCGCCCCCCTGGAGAAGGCGCGGAGCACGAACGCAGGGTCGACTCGGCCGGTGCACATGACGCGAACGATCTTGATCTCAGGCGAGTATTGTAGTCTGGAAACTCCAGCCAGGTCC
>JAGVAP010000020.1 GCA_020060215.1 Deltaproteobacteria bacterium
AGCGTGGTCCTCGCCACAGGATGCGGCAGCAGGCTTTATCCTCCCCCCTCGCCGGGATGGCTGTTCAACACGGCCAACTGCCCGGTCTGCACGGGGAGCGGCCAGGCGATCGCCTACCGGGCCGGGGCGAGGCTGGTCAACATGGAATTCCCGCAGCGCCATGCCGGTCCCCGGTACTTCGCCCGCTGCGGCAAGGCCACATGGATCGGGTTGTACAAGGATCCCCAGGGCGGGATTGTGGGTCCTTTTGTGAAAAAGGCCGACCGGAAGCTGGGGGACATTACGGGCGACATCTGGAGCTCGGTCTTCACGGACAAGCATCGATCCGGAGAAGGGCCGGTGTACATGGACTGCAGCACCACCTCGGACGAGGACTTCGAATACATGATGTGGGGGCTGGTCCAGGAGGGCAACACGGGGATGCTCGACTACATGGCCCGGGAAGGGATCGATCCCAGGAGACACATGGTCGAGTTCATGCAGTACGAGCCCTTTCTCGTGGGCAGGGGGATCGAGGTCGACGAAAAGGCGGAGTCCTGTGTAGGAGGCCTGTTTGCCGCCGGAGACCCGGTGGGCAATTTCCGGGCCGACTGCGCGGGTGCGGCGACATACGGGTGGATCGCAGGAGAGGGCGCAGCGGCGAGGGCCGCCGGCATCCGACGGTTCCGGAACGCGGATGAGAGCCCGATCGTGGAGGAATCCGCCGATCTCTACGGACGGATGCTGGAGCGAGGTCCGGGGCCGGACTGGAAAGAGGCCAACGTTGCCCTTCAGCAGATCATGAACGACTATGCGGGCGTGGAGGCCAGGTCCGAGACCGTCCTGGGTGCGGGACTCCGGTATCTGCGGGATCTGAAAGGGAAGGCGAGGTCCACCCTCACGGCGGACAATGCACACACCCTCATGCGCTGCGTGGAAACCCTGGATCTGATGGAATGCGGTGAGGTCGTTTTCGTGGCCGCCCTGGAGAGAAAGGAGACGAGGGCGCTCCACAAGAGATCGGACTTTCCGTTTACGAATCCCCTTCTCGCCGACAAGTTCCTGACCGTACGAAGGGAAGACGGATCGGTCCGGCTGGAGTGGAGGGAAAAGAGGTAGGGGGGCCGGGTCCGGTGGGATGAGGCGGAAGACCGTGGCCGACCCATGATCCGGAAAGAGGAAACCACGTACAACAGCGGAGGTCGTATGAGATCGATTGGAAGCAGATGGATGGCGGTCTTCTTTGTGGTGTTCAGCCTCCTCGTGACAACCGGCCCGGCTGAGGCTGCGTACCCGGAAAAGCCCATCACGCTCATCGTGCCCTTCGAGGCAGGCGGCGGAGTGGACGGTTTTGCCCGCGCCCTGGCCTCCCGGATGGAGAAGGAGCTCGGCGTCCCTGTGGTGGTGAACAATGAAATGGGCGCCGGAGGCCGCAGGGGGTCCATCGCCATCTTCAAGTCCGCTCCGGATGGATATACGCTCGGTTTTCCCCACATGGCCACGTTGATCTACGACGACACGCTGGGCGAGACGAAGAGCCCGATCGATTACGGCAAGTACAGCGTGATCCTCCGGGTCGACACCGCCACCTTCTTCATGTATGTCAACAAGAAGCAGCCTTTCAAGAGCGTGAAGGATTTCAAGACCGCCGACGGTCCCGTCAAATTCGCCAGCACAGGGATCGGGACCCCCTCGTGGCTCATTCCGAGCGCGGTCGGATCTGCCCTCGGCTTCAAGACCTCGTTCGTATCGGGGCACAAGAACCTGGCCGAGGCCTCCCTTTCCGTGGCGCGTGGGGATGTGGTGGGGGGCACCGGAAGCTATACCCATTTCAGGGGGGTAATCGACGATGTGCGGCCCCTGGTCTACATGTCCGACAAGAAGTCCTACCATCTCCCCGATGTGCCGACGATCCAGGAACTGGGGTTCGAGAGGCTTTCCACCCTCGGGGTCCCCTGGGTGATGGTCGGGCCTCCGGGCACCCCCCAAGACAGGCTGGAGAAGATCAGGGGGGTCCTCCGGAAGATCATCCAACGGGACGAGTTCAGGAAGTGGGCCCTGGACAACGGCTATGATCCGGACACCATGCCCCCCGATGTGTTCTGGAAGAGGATGGCCGAGCTGAAGGAGATCTATCTCGGGCTCAAACCGCAGATGCAGGAGATGAAGCAGAAGAAGTAAAGGGCAGCGGAGGAGCGAATGTTCGAGGGTCTTCTATTCGCCGCCGGCAAGATCCTGGAGCCGATGAGCATCGCCTCCCTCCTGCTCGGCACCTTTCTGGGCGCGGTATTCGGCCTCCTCCCGGGGCTCGGCGCCATCCTCTCCATGGCCGTGGCCTTGCCCTTCTCCTACGGGATGGAGCCCATGCATGCCATGTTCATGTTCGCCGGCATCATGAGCTCCGAAGGGTTCGGGGGGGCCATCCCTTCCATCCTGTTGAACACCCCCGGCACGGCCCAGAACGCCGCCACCTGCCTCGACGGGTATCCCATGGCCAAGAGAGGCGAAGGGGGCAGGGCCATTGCCATTGCGGCCACCTCCTGCTTTTGCGGGTCCCTCGGGGGGGTGGTGGTGACCCTGGGGCTCCTCCCCGTGGTGAAACCCCTGGTCTATTCTTTCGGGTACCCGGAGTTCTTCTGGCTCACCGCCCTCGGGCTGATCACGATTGCGGTGGCGGCCAAGGGGAACATGATCAAGGGATTGGCAGGAGGCGGCATCGGCGTCCTGATCTCCATGGTCGGCTACACCGATATGTTCGGGGTATTCCGGTACACCATGGGAACCGACTACCTCTGGGACGGCGTCTCCCTTGTGCCCTTTGTCACCGGGCTCTTTGCGCTGAGCGAACTGATCATCTATGCCTCCAGGGGCGGAAGCACGGCCGGCCTCGTGGACATGTCCGGCATCCGGTGGGGGAAGCAGGCCGTTCAGGGGATCATGGATGTCGTCTCGAGGCCGCTCGTGACCATCCGCTCCGCCATCGTGGGGGCGGTCATAGGCATCGTTCCGGGGCTCGGCGGGCCGGTGGCCTCCTTTGTCTCCTACACCGTGGCCATGCGCAGTTCCAAGACCCCCGAGAAGTTCGGCAAGGGGAGCGCCGAAGGCGTTCTGGCCTGCGAAACCGCCATGGATGCCAAGGACGGGGGTGCGCTCCTTCCGACCGTGGCCTTCGGCATCCCGGGCAGCCCGGACCAGGCCATCCTCCTGGGCGGCTTTATCCTGCACGGGCTCCAGCCGGGGCCCCTGATGATCCGGGACCACATGGACATCGTGTATGCGCTCCTCCTCGGCATCGTGGTGAGCCAGGTGTTCACCAGCGGCATAGGGTTGGCCGTCGCCCCCTGGATGGCTCGGCTCAGTACGGTTCCCAGCAGGATCATTGCGCCTTTCGTGCTGCTGCTGGTCTTTTTCGGCGCGTACATGGGGAGGACGAACATCTTCGACGTGGGCCTCACCGCGGTCGCCGGCGTGTTCGGCTATTTCCTGAGGCGATGCGGGTTTTCCCTGGTGACCGTCGTCATGGGATTCATCCTGGGGCCGATTGCGGAACGGGCCTTCCTCCAATCGCTGCAGATGTCGGACGGCAGTTTCCTGGTCTTCTTCACGAGGCCGATCAGCGCAGGTCTCGTCCTCCTGATCGTCGTCGCGTTTCTTGTCCCCCTCCTCAAGACCGCGCGCAAGAGGCCTGAGCGGAGCGCCGCATGAAGAACCGCGTCCGGACACCCCTCGTGTTCACCGGGATGCTGCTGTTTTTCGTGGCCGCCATGCTCGCGGTCGGGCTGGGCTACCCCTACAACGTGAAGATCGCCCCCTTTGCGGCGGGGGTCCCGACCCTGGTCCTCCTGATCATCCTCCTGTTGGGCGAGTGGAGTCCGGAATGGAGGATCGGGGGCAAGCGGGAAAAGGAGGGGGAGGCTGATTCGGAAGACCGGGACTTCGCCTCATGGGGTCCGGTCCTCAACCTCCTCGGGTGGGTATTCGGCTTTTACGCAATGCTCTTTCTCTTTGGATTCATGGTGGCGACGCCGGTGTTTCTCGCGGGCTTTCTCCGCCGTAAGGCGGGGGTGGGCTGGGCAGGGTCCGTATCCTGCGGGGTCCTCTGCACCCTGCTCTCCGCCTATTTGGTGCAGGTGCTGTTCAAGATCGATCTCTGGCTCGGGGCCGTCCCGAGGCTTGTCCCCGGCTTCCTCGGCGGCTCCATCCTGCCGCCCTTTTGAGGTGTTCGCCGGCCACTCGGAACTGCCGCCGTTTAAGAAAGGGGTTCGGAAATGATCATCGACTTCTCGAGTCACATCATTCTGAGGGAAGCGGAAGGGAAGCTCGCATCCCGGAAAGAGTTCATGCTCATCAAGAAGAATTTCGAGACGGAGACCTCGGATCCGGAAAAGAGGATCGGCCAGATGGAGAAGTACGGGATCGACATGCAGGTGCTCACCCAGTCCACCCCGGTCCTGGAGGGGCTGAGCGCGGCGGATGCCGCTGAGATCTGCAGGATCTCGAACGATGCGATCGGGGCCATGTGCCGCGCCTTTCCGGACCGCTTCATCCCTTTTGCGGTGGCCACGCTCCAGGATGTGGCCGGGGCCGTGAAGGAGCTGGACCGTGCGGTCGGGGAATGGGGCTGCAAAGGGGTGACCATCGGGACCAACTGCGAGAACCTCGGGCTGGACCATCCCCGGTTCTATCCGTTCTACGAGGCGGCGGAGCGGCACGACATCCCCATCTTCCTCCATCCCATGATCTGGCACTCCTATGGGCTGGTGGAAGAGGATCCGGCGGTCATGCGCCTCTTCGGGTGGCCTTTCGACACGACCCAGGCCGTCCTGCGGCTGGTGCTGAGCGGCACCCTGGAGCGCTTCCCCACGCTCAAGATCGTCACCCACCATCTTGGCGGCGGGATGCTCCCCTTCTACAGCAACCGTTTCAACGTCAAGTTTCCCAACCTGAAAAAGAGTATGAAAAGGCCCCTGGCCGAATCCTTCTCCCGGATCTACGGGGACACGGCGGTGGACGGGACCGCTGCGGCGCTTCCGTGCGGCCATGCCTTTTTCGGGACCGACCGGATGCTCTTCGGCACGGACTACCCCTTTTCGCCCGAGCAGGGGGAGGTGTATCTCAGGGAGAACCTGCGGATCGTCAAAGAGATGAACCTGCCGGAAGAGGACAAGGCGAAGATCCTCGGAGGCAATGCGAAGCGCCTGCTGAAGGTGTAGAGGAAGGAGGAGGATAAGCATGAAGGACCTGCGAACGCTGATCAGGGAGTACGAAGAGAAGCTCCCCGATGAATTCGTGAGGGTCACCAGGCAGGTGGATCCCAAGTACGAGATTTCAGCCGTCATCAAGAAGCTGGATCTCATGGGCAAACACCCGATGGTCCTCTTCGAGAACGTCAAGGGGTACGACATCCCCGTCGTATGCAACACGGATACCACCTGGGCGAAGTTCGGCCTGGCCCTGGGCTGCCCCCCTGAAGAGGTGGAAGCGTTCTACTCCGATAGAGAAGAGGAATGCCTGAGACGGAACCCTTACCCCCACAAGGAGATCGGCCGCTCCGAAGCGCCCGTGAAGGAGGTCGTCAGGACCGGGAAGGAGGCGAGCCTCCACGCCTTTCCGTTCGTGACCCACCATGAGGGGGAGGTCCCGTATCTGACGCGGGCCGTCGGCGTGACCCACAATGAGCAGGCCGGATGCCCCCACGCGGCGCACTACCGCTTCATGATCAAGAGGCCGGACCTCGGGGTGACCCACGTCACCCCCGGACGCCACCTGTTCAACCTCTGGCGTGCAAGGTCCGATAGGAACCAGCCCCTGGAAATGGCCTTTGTCCTCGGCCTTCACCCCGCCTGGGCCGTGGCCGCCCAGAGCCGCATCGCCCATCCCCCTTCGGAGTTCGATGTGGCGGGCAGCCTGATGGGGGAGCCCCTCCCTGTGGTCAGGTGCGAGACCATCGATGTCCTGGTGCCGGCCTTTGCGGAGATCGTCATCGAAGGGGAGATCCCGCCCAACACCTACGAGGAAGAGGGGCCGTGGGGCGATTTCACCCGCTATCATCAGGTGGCCAGGCGCCACCCGGTCAGGATCAAGGCGATCACGCATCGGAAAAACCCGATCGTCCACGACATGGGCGCCTGGTCCAGCCTGGGTCCCATCCTGGGCCGCATCCCTCAACACGCCTTTATGAACCGCCGGCTCAAGGAGGCCGTGCCCGACGTCAAGCTCTTCCGTTTCGGCCCGGCAACGGGATGGTTCTACGGCTTCATTCAGCTGGACAAGAAACATCCGGCCCAGCCCAAACAGGCCATCCTTGCAGCCTTTGCCAACGACATGTACCTCAAGTACGTGGTCTGTTTCGACACGGACATCGATATCGAGAACGGGGCCCAGATGTCCTGGGCCCTGGCAACGAGGGTGCAGGCCGACCGGGACGTGCTGATCCTTCCCGGCGTGCTGGGCACCGACCTCGATCTGTCCGCGCCCCAGGAAGGGGTGCTTACGAAGGTGGGGATCGATGCAACGGCAAAGCCGTCCAGGCGGGACATGCCGCCCGTGGCGAAACTTCCGGACGAGGTCATGAAGCGCATCCGGCTCGAAGACTTCATTCCGAGGCTCGATTCATGCAAGTGAGTGAACGGGGGCCGGGCCGCAGCGGCCTGTCTCCCGGAGAACAAAGTCGGCATGAGGTGTAACCTCAGGCCCCCGACCTCAGGGCCTTCTGCCTCCTCCGGCGTTTGGATGCGGTAAAAAGGATGTCCGACGCCCAGTGCAGTGCATCGGAAACGGCAAGTCCGACCAACAGCCATGGAACCAAAGGCATCAGACCCTTCGTCGGAAAGGGGACATCCCCGAATGTGCCTGCGGCCCACCGGACCAGAGCGCCGATGCAGGCGAGGTAGGCAGCCCGGATGATCGTGCCCACGACCGGCAGGTGACTCACCCAGGAGCGGTGGCGGATCGCAAGACCGTAAGGGAGCCAGACCATCCGCCACAGGGCCGCGACCACCGGCCCGAAGCGACGGAAGACGAGATAATGGCTTCGGACCGGCTGATCCACATCCAGGTCCGGGGTGATCACCATACCCATCAGGCATCCGACGGCGACGGCCTGGCTGCCCGCCTCGGCCAGCCCGGCTTGAGCGCAGGCCCAATAGAGCCCCACGGCAGCCGCCGCGCTGATCGAGGCATGTATGCGTCCGTCAGGCATGGGTTCGGAAAGGGGCGCTAGCTGTTGAAGTCGATCCGGTCGAACCCCGGGCGAATGAAGCCCCTCGCATCGGGGAAATCCCTCTCCACGCTCCTTCGCAGCCGTTCGAGATGAGTCAGGATGGAATGGACGTCGTTCCTGCCGACAAAGGGAAAAACACCGCCGATGATGCTCCATGCAGCGATGGAACGATCGATGCCGATCAGGGCCACCTTGGCCGATCCGTCCGAATCCTTCGCGAAGCGGTCTTCTTCGTCCGACTCTTCCGCTTCTTCATTCAGCCGACCGGAGATGGCCCGCATCATCTTCACATAGATCTGGTGCTGATACCACCGGACGACCTCCAGGGATTCCTCCATCTCGCTCTTTCCCCCCTCTTCTTCACGGTCTGAAGGCAGCGGGATGGGGCCTTCTTCATCATCCCTCTTGAAAAAGGACTTTGCGCCCTTGAACCAGTCCTCCACCATTTCGCTATAGGCGAGGGCAGCCCTGGAGATCTCGTGGCCATGGGCCGTTTCTTCAAGAGCATTCTCCTCTTCCCTGGCCTCATCGAGATCGAGTGCGTTCAGATCGATGCCCCTCGATGCGGCCATCTCCTCCAACAGCTCGAGTGCAACCTTGAAGTTCTGGGAGATCCTTTCCCAGAAGGCGCTGTTTTGGATATCCCGGCTTTCAGGATCGGCGTACTCCTCTTCCCCCATGGCGTAATTGAGACAACGGAAGGTCTGAGGGCAGCGCTCGCACCACCGGTCACAATAGTTGTATATGCCGCTGATAAACCGCGGGTCCCGGGCCGTCTTCTTCAGCTTTTCTTTATCCATCTCTGCCTCGATCCTTTCGAAAGCGGGCTCCACGAGCCCCCTCTTCCGCAAACGGGCGCTGCATTTCCCATCGCCCGCGCGCGGTAGATGGAGGATATCGCAATATCGGAGGAAGAATCAATAGCGGGGGAGCCCCCTCAGATTGCCCCGGAAACCTGCGGTCGTGCCTGCCCGTTCGTGATCTCCTCGTCAGCGATCCTGGTCTCCTCGAAGGGATCCGGTTCTGTATGGATATGAAAGTAGGCTGCACTCTCCAGCGCGGCATGGAGATGCGTGCGGGTCCGGCCGAGCGATTCCCTCAGGGGTGCCGGGATCTCCGCTCCTCTCTCGAGGATCTCGTCCATGGACCGAAGGGCATTCTCGCATTCGGCCCGGAAATTCTCCAGCCTCGGAGCCAGGGTTTCCATCATCGCATTGAAGCTCTCTTCTTCGCGATGAAGATAGTCCTTTGTCCTGAGTCTGATCCGGCAGCCGAGATTGCCTTGTCCGAGCTGGTCGAAGGCCCAGCGGAATCGAAACAGGGGACCGATGAACCGGTGAATCACCCGAAATGAATGGAGCCCTATGAGGCAGATCAAGGCGATCACGGCGGGCCAGATCCTGGAATGAAGATAGAGGATCCTCTCCGCCACGGCCAGCTTGTTCTCGAAGGGGAGGGTTTCATCCTGGATGCTCAAGAAGTCCGGAATAAAGAGGCTCACCCCGAAGAAGAGTACGATGACGAGGTTGTAGGCAGTGATCAGCCCAAGGAACTTGTACTGGCGTGGTCTGTCCACCAATGAATAGTTTCTTCTCTGCCGGATGCTCATGCGTACTCCTCTTCGGTGCTGCCCTTCGCTTCATGGCTCTTGCCGGATGGAGCCTTCGGCGCAGGGAAGGTGATCGTGAACCTGGTTCCGATCCCCACCTCGCTCTGGAGTTGGATCTTGGCCCCATGTTTATGGAGGATGGACTCCACAATGGCCATTCCGAGGCCGGTTCCTTTCTCGGGCGGCTTGGTGGTGAAAAAGGGATCGAAAATCGCCTTCCGGATGTCGGGGGGTATTCCGCAGCCGTTGTCCTCGACTTCGACCTCCACCCCCTCCTCCCTTGAGGAAGTCCTTATCCTGATGATCCGCTCCCCCTCTCTTTTGGTCTCGAGGGCATCGGCCGCATTGATGAGGAGGTTGGAGAAGACCTGCTGAAGCGAATGACGGTCGCCCATGATATCGGGCAGGTCCACCTCGTGCTCGATCACGCATCGGATATTCATCATCGACAGCTGATGTTCCAGCAACCGGGAGACCTCTTCCAGGACCTCCTTTAAAGAAGTGGACCGGAACCCCTCACCGGACATATAGGAAAAGGACTTGAACCGGGCGAGGATCCCACTGAGGCGATTCACGGCCGTCATCGCCGTCTCCAGCCGTTCTTTGACATACGGGTCCGTCTCTTTCATGAGGGAGAGCTGGAGGAGGCCGGAGATGGCCGTGAGCGGTTGTTTCACCTCATGCATCACTCCGCCGGCCATCTGTCCCATGGTGCTCATTTTCGCGGCCTTCACCAGGAGATCCTGGCTCTCTTTGAGCTTTGTGCTCATCTCGTTGAACGAAGAGGCCAGCATCTCGAACTCATCGCCGGTTCGGATCTCCACGCGGTGGCCGAAGGTCCCGCCGGCGATCTTCCAGGTGGCCTCCTTCAGGACCTCTATAGGGACAAGATTCCTGCGTATGTGACTGGAGCTGAGGAAAAACACCAGGGCGAGGGAAAGCACGAGGACGGCCGGGAACAGTCTGGTGAAACGCTTCATGGGAGCAAAGACCTGATCGGCCGATTGGAATACCAGGAACAGCAGCTCGGGGTGAAAGAAGTTTGGTTCGGTAAAAAGCGTCCAGTAGCCGCCGACGAACTCTTTCCCTCCGTTCCGCCACTGAAAAGTGCCGGAATGACCGGCTCGGACCTTATCCAGGAATTGCGGGAGAGACTGCGCGATTTGAGAAAATGTCGAAAAGTAGACCGTGCCATCCCTCGGATCCAGTACGCACACCTCTATGCCCGACGTGCGCCGTTCCGCCGCCGCCCACAAATACGATGCTTTGATTTCCCCGATGAGGGTTTCGCCCTCTTCCCCTCCATGCAGACCAACGGCCATGAATATCCGCGGCATGGAACCATTGTGTCCCTTCCTGCAGATGAGAAGGGCCTTACCACCTTCGAGGTGACGTCTTTCGGGGGCGGAGATCTCAGGATACTTCCGCAGTTCCCCAAGAACAGGTTCAGCCCGGCCTTTGCTACGGATCAGGACTGCTCCGTCGAACCTCTCTCTGATCACATCGGCCACGTTCTTGGACCCATGCCCCGCTGGAGTTTCCGGGCCCGGCGCCAAAGAGTAGGTGGACATTCTCATCTCCGCACGCAGGAGCGTCAGCCGTTCATACGCGGACATGGCTGTGTCCTTGGTTTCCCTTCGCAGATCTGATTTGGATTGTTCCAGGAGCTGAGACCGGACATGGAAATACGATACGAGGCCGAGTCCCGAGATAGGCAGAACGGCGCAAATGACAAAAAGCGTGAAGATCCGGCGCGCCACCATGGTCCGGAAGGATTTGAGTTCGAATTTCATTGCACGTTCCCTACTCCTCGACGCGTGGTCTGAAACGAGTTGCAGCGGAGCAAGTGGATTTTTTCAAAGTCCCGGCACGAGTGTTCTGGTCCATACCACCTCCTGCCTGTTCTTGAGCCTAATGATCTCCTCGCCCCCCGACCTTTCGAAATAGAGGGATAGCAGATAGTCGAGCCCATCTTCATTCTCGTAGGCGATATCGTACCGGGTCCGACTTGATTCCTCGGATCTTCCGATGGACACGATGTAATGCCTGGCCATCCCGGTAATCGGGTTTCCAAAAACGAGACGATGAGGGGTTATCTCCATTGTACGTCCTTCGTATCGAGGGTCTGCTGATACCCAAGTCCCTATGATTTCATCGGGGGCCTGCCTGATCGTGTCGCCGCTGCATCCCGTGATCGCGATGACGGCAATGAGGAGAAGGAAATTCGACAGACCACCGACCAAGCTCAGCGGCGGCTTCCCCGTGATCTCCTCTTTTCTTCGAACTGAATCGAATCCTTTCATGTCTGAACCCCTGGATTTCCAGGATCTCAGAAATCCTTTCCAGGCCCGAAATACTTCCCGTCCAGGGCCCGAACGATGTCGTCATGGCTTGCGTTGGCGGTCAAAGGCGGTTGGCTCTTTCCGTCTTTTCCCATGCTGTAGAGATCGAAGTCATTGTTCAGTGGGACAAGGTCCTTGTCCTTTCTCCTTTGTCCCTTGTTCCCCGTGACGACGTTCAGGTATTAATAAGGGTTCCCCCATGGGTCCGGCAGGGCGTCCCTTTCAATATCCGCCAGGCTTTCAGGGTAGGTCTCGTTCACGGCATAATAGGTGAGAATTTCCCTTTCCAGGAGCCGGAGATCCGCGATGGCCTTGGTGTTCCTTGCCTTGTCGATGTAACTGTAATAGTTTGGTATGGCAATGGAGGAGAGGATGCCTACGATGGCGAGAATGGTTATGAGTTCCAGAAGGGTGAAGCCTCTGGTGTGCTCTTCCCGAATGGGGCTGAGGATCCCGCGAAGGCAGGCGACGGCACGCGCGCCGGCTTGGGATATACTGCTGACCGTGAGGAGATCGAGCTCGTTCTCCACCTTCGAATCCTCCAGAATCCACTCAAGAGAATGCAATATTCAAGCCATTGAGCGATGCATGTAGTGGATTGAAAATTCAAAGGATTTCGCTTGGGGCCGGGATCCTCCCGGCCTGTTTTTTGACGCCCAGCCTTAGGAGGAACAGCAATATGGACCCGCGGGTTTTCGATCCCTCGTCCATCGACCCCGAGACCGCGAGATTCAACAAGGCACTCGAGAGGGTCATGGCCGGACTGCCTCCCACCCACAAGAGGAGCCCTCAGGAACTCCGGGAGGAGGCCGACTCCGGGAAAGGTTGGATGGGTCCTGTCAGGAAGCTCCCAGAGGCGAGGGACCGGGTGGTCTCCGCCGGAGGCCGGAATGTCCCCGTCCGTGTGGTGGTCCCGCCCGAGACCCGGGGGGTGTACCTGCACATGCACGGAGGGGGATTCGTGCTCATGCGGCCCTACCACTTTGATGAACTCTTCGCGGCGACCGCCAGGAGGTGCCGGGTCGCCGTGGTCAGCGTGGATTACCGCCTGGCGCCGGAACATCCCCACCCGGCCGCGCCGGACGACTGCGAGACGGCTGCCTTGTGGCTGGCCGAGAATGGGGAAAAGGAGTTCGGCACACGAAGGCTCGTCATCGGCGGTGAATCCGCGGGGGCCAATCTTGCGGTCGTCACCCTGAACAGGATGCGGGACAGACACGGGTTCAGGGGGTTTTCAGGGGCAAACCTCGTCTTCGGATGCTTCGACCTCTCCATGACCCCCAGCAACCGCAACTGGGGAGAGAGGAACCTTATCATCTCGACGCCAACGGGAGAGTGGTTTCACGGCCACTACGTCCCCCAGGCCGAAAAGCGGCGGCACCCCGATGTCTCCCCTTTGTACGCGGAGCTCTCCGGGCTGCCGCCGGCCCTCTTCACCGTGGGCACGCTCGATCCGCTGCTGGACGATTCGCTCTTCATGCATGCCCGCTGGCTCGCGGCGGGGAACCGGTCCGAGCTCGCCGTCTACCCGGGGGGCACACACATGTTCACCGCATTCCCGCTGAAGATCGCAAAAGAGGCCAATGCCAGGATATTCGGGTTTATCTGCGGTGCGTGTGGCGATGGAGGAGGGGGGGAAACGCATCAAGAGATCAGTCCGGCCGCTTGCCCTTAAGGCTCCACCCCCCTGATTCCCTGCCGAAAAGAAAAAGAGGCGCCGCCTTTCTCCGGCGGCGCCTCTCCTCGTATGGGTTTATATCAGCCCTTCTTCAAGGCGGCTAACACCTTGTCCGGGGTCATGGGGATCTCTCTTATCCTCACGCCGGTCGCATTGAAGACGCCGTTCGCCACGGCCGCCGCGATCGGTGTGACACCGGGCTCGCCGATGCCCCCGATCTTGTCGGTGCTCTTGATGATTTCGACCTCGATGTCGTCGGGCACCTCGCTCATCCGGATGATCGGGTAGTCTTCGTAATTCGAGGTGGCCACCCCGCCCTTGCTGAACTTGACCCGCTCTTTGAGGGCCGTGCTCAGGCCCATGATGACACCGGACTCCATCTGCTCCACAATGGGACCGGGGTTCACCACCGGGCCGCAATCGACGGCCACATACACCTTGTGGACCTTGATCTTGCCGGTATTCTTGTCCACCGAGAGATCCGCCACCTGCGCCACCCATGTCCCGAAGCAGGCGCCCATGGCAATTCCACGGCCTCTACCCTGGGGAAGGGGTTTGCCCCATCCGGCCCTCTCCGCCACCGTCTCGAGCACGCGGCTGGCCCGATGGTTGTTCTTCAGGCAGTGGAGGCGAAACGCCAGGGGGTCCTTACCGGCGGCCTTGGCCAGTTCATCCATGAAGCTCTCGATGCCGAACACATACTGGGCGACGGTGACCGAGCGCCATGGACAGGTCGGCATGGGGAGGTCGGACAGGTAGCATTCGGCGTAGAAGTTCGGGATCTCGTACTGGATCTCGGCGTTCCACTGGAGCGGCTTGGTGGGGCCCATCCACAGACCCCACATGTTGTACCAGTCGACCCCGCCTTTCAGCTCGGCCGCCGGGTTGACGCTCTTGGTCATGGAGACGCTCGCCACCTTGTGGTGCCAGGTGGTCAGCCGGCCCTGCGCGTCGATGCCGCCCTGGATCCGCTGGGCAATGGGTGCCCGGAAATAGTCATACTTGAAGTCGTCTTCGCGCGTCCAGAGCACCTTGACGGGCTTCCCCAGGGCCTTGGAGATGGTCAACGCCTCGGGGACGATGTCCGGCCTGGCCGTCCTCCTGCCCAGCCCGCACCCGAGGAAGGTCGTGTGGACAAAGACCTTGTCCTGAGGCAGACCCGTGATCTTCATCGCCGTGGCCTGATCGCCTGTCTGGGCCTGGGTGGGTGCCCAGATGTCGCAGCGGTCCTTCTGGACCCAGACCGTGGTGTTCATGGGCTCCATGATGGCGTGGGAGATGATGGGCACGTAGTAGGTCGCATCCACCTTCTTGGCCGCCTCGGCCAACCCCTTTTTCGCGTCCCCCGCCTCATGGACCTTGGCACCCTGCTTTTCCAGGTCTCCCAGCAGCGTCTGATCGACCTTCCTGTCATCGAGGTCGGGCACCTTTCCCTTGTCCCACTGCACCTTGAGGGCTTCTCTTCCTTTCAAAGCCGCCTCGGTGGATGTGGCGCACACGGCCACTCCCATGGGGATCTGCAGGACCTTCACCACCCCCTTGACCTTCTCGGCGTCTTTTGCATCGAAGGAGACGACCTTTGCGCCGTATGCAGGAGGCTTTGCAACGACCGCGTAAAGCATCCCCTTCAGACCTTTGACATTGCCGTCATGGACATCATAGCCGTAGACCGCCTTGCCCTTCGTCTTTTCGGGGACATCCACACGGGGCATGGCAGTGCCGATGTACCGGAACTCGCCTTCCTTCTTGAGTACCGGCTGTTTGGGGATCTCCAGCCCGGCCGCCTTTTCACAAAGCTGGCCGTAGGTCAGGAACTTCTTGCCGTTCACCAGGTACACGGCGCCCTTCATGGCCTTGCATTCGCTCTCCGGGACCTTCCAGGTATCCGCAGCCGCCTTGACGAGCATGGCCCTGCCTGCGGCGCCCGCATTTCGAAGGGCATCATAGAAGGCCCTGATGCTCTGGCTGGCCACCGTGATCTGGGACTTGAAGAGGGGGCTCTTGAGCGCGTCCAGTGCCTCGCCCTGCCTGATCACGACCTTTCCCCAATCGGCCTCGAGTTCATCCGCGATGATCATGGACTGGGAGGTCAGGACTCCCTGTCCCATCTCGGACTGACCGATGAATATGGTCACCTTGTTGTCGGGGGTGATCTTGTACCATGCATTGGGACCGAAGGCGGCGAGGTCCTTTTTTTCCGCCGCATTGAGAAGGGTGTAACCGAAGGGAGTCACGGAAACGGCGATGGTCAGCCCGCCCGCAGCCAGAGAACCCTTGAGGAAGGTACGTCTTGAGATATCTGTTTTCATGCCTTGCCCTCCTTTCTCATCATCTGGGCAGCGGTCTTGATGCCTTTCTTGATCCGCAAATGGGTTCCGCACCGGCAGACCACATCGTCCATCTTTCCGACTGCCTTGTCCGGGTCGGGGTTCTCGGCAAGAAGGGATGCCACCTGCATGGTGACCCCGGGCTGACAATAACCGCACTGGGCCACCTGTTCCTTGATCCAGGCCTGCTTCACGGGATGTTTGTCGGGGAGCCCTTCGATGGTGGTGATCTTCTTCCCCTTGACATCCCCTACGGTCATTGTGCAGGACCTCTGGGCCTTACCGTCGATGTGGACCGTGCATGCCCCGCATTCCCCGATCCCGCAGGCGTACTTGGTGCCTGTGAGCTTCAGCTGATCCCTGAGAACCCATAGCAGGGATGCATCGGGCGAGACATCAACGTTGTAGACCTTGCCGTTCACGTTCAGAGAAACCATAGCCTCCTCCTTTTGATGTGGGTCAATTACACCTTTTCCGGACGGAAAAGTCATTCTGAAGCCAAGAAAGGTGGTCGGGAACAGCTGACGGGGGAATGCCGCCCATGCCACAGGAACCCCCGCGGGAATGATCCTTTTTCCGCCACAGCCGCGCAGAGTGCGCAAGTCCGCTCACAGCCGGTTGCCGTGCGGCCATGAACGGACAGCAGCGGAAGAAAGCGAGAGGATCATTGAGCCCAGAAATACAGTCTTTTGCCCTCTGATGTCAAGATTTTCCTGGGGTGTGTGGAAGGACATGAATATCCCTCCTGCCTCACCTGCCTTGAACCCTCTTGACAAAAATTCAGGATCTTGTTACTCGACAAACATAGTAAAGATCGACTTCTGATCGATGTGCAAGGGTGAATCCAGGGTCACCATTCCATTCATACCCTCATTCAGTTCGTCAGCATCCCATAACCAAATCGCGGGAGGGGGTGTCTCTCCCGGTCTTTTTTAGAGGTAGGTTTCGGTCCTCGGACGCTTCTTTCGAGGTCTATGTCTTCGATGCCGTCTCGCGGGAATTCAGCACTCTTCCCAGTCTGTAAAAGGGAGTTTGAAGACCTTCACAAGGCAGTTGGGACAGCCGGTCCTGCACGGCCGGGAGTCTCTCGTGGTGAGGCAGGCCCCGAGTGAGGAAAGCCTGAGGGGTGGGCGTTCCCGGGGCGTGAATAATCTCTATGGCGGAGGAGGTCGAACATGGGAAAGAAGGTAACGAGAAGGGATTTCATCAAGGCCGGGCTGGTGACCACGGCTGCGGCCGCGATCGGCCCCATGGCCCTGAAGCCCACAGGTTTGTGGGCCGCAACGCCCAAGATCAAAGGCCCGGTCAAGGTGGGGTATCAGGCTGTGCTTTCGGGGACACTTGCCGGATACGGGGCCTTCCACAACATGGGAGTCATGATGGCGACCGAGGAGATCAATGCGGCCGGCGGGATCGCGGGTGTCAAGCTGGAGGTGGACTTCAGGGATTCCACGCTCCAGGCGCCGGAGGCGATCAAGAACGCCCGCTATCATGTGGACAGCTGGGGCGCCGACTTTCTCGGGGGGATCGACTCCTCCGGGCAGGCACTCGCCCTGGCTCCGGTCATGGCCGAGTTGGACCGCGTCCTCATGGTTACCCACGCCGCCACGGAGAAGCTGACCGAAGAGCAAGTGTTCAAGAAGAAGGTGCGGCAGGTATTCCGGATCTGTACGCCCACGTATCAGGACGGCAACGCTGCCGCGTTGCTTGCCAAGGACCTGGCGGTAAAGACCTGGGCCACCATCAGCCCCAAATATGAATATGGCTATACGTGCTGGGAGATGTTCAAGAATACCCTGGGCAAGCTCCGTCCGGACGTGAAATTCATCGCCGATTCGTGGGCCCCCTTCGGCACCACCGATTTCAGGGCCCACATCAATACGATCCTGGATGCCAAGCCCGAGGGGTTTTATTCGACCGAATGGGCCGGTGAGCTCATCAGCATGATGAAGCAGGCGAACCAGGCCGGCTTCTTCGACAAGATCAAACACGTGATGCTTCCCGTCGGCGCAGCCATGGACGTGCTCGAAGGGCTGGGGGCCGAGATGCCGGAAAACATATGGATCTCGGGCCGGTACTTCTTTCAATACCCCGATAACCAGCGGAATAATGAATGGGTCGCCCGGTTCAAGAAACGCTGGGACCATTACCCCGCCTATGTGTCCGAAACCGGGTACTCCGCACTCTATGCGTTCAAGAAGGCCGTGGAGCTGGCCGGAAGCAAGGACACTGCAAAGGTGATTCAGACCTTGGAGGGGATGACCCTCGATTCCCCCGCCGGAAACAGGGTCTTCAGGAAAGAGGACCACCAAGCCATGTACGACGTCCCCTGGGGCCTGACCAAGAGCGATCCGAAGTACTCCTTCAAGGTCATGGGAAAGCAGGTTCTCATCCCCGCAAAGGACTGTTTCGCGCGGCCGCCTTTCGAAGGTCCCGATTCGAAGCCGCCGTTCAAGGCGTGAAAACCCGTCTACGTGACTCGTGCGCGTGTACGTGAATGCAAAGGGACCGGGTGTCCCTTCCGTTCACGATACGCGTTCACGTTTCACGGTAGTTCCACGATGTATTCCATATAAGCAAGATTGATCATGCACGAGTCTCTCGTCCACGTCTGCCTGGCCGGCCTGTCCACCGGCATGTTCATCTGGCTGGTAGCGAGCGGTCTGACCCTGATCTTCGGTGTGCTGGGGGTGCTCAATTTCGCCCACGGCAGCTTTTACATGCTCGGGGCCTATTGCTGTTACACGGTTCTCAGGCTCATGGGCGACAACTTCTGGGCCGGCCTCATGGTCGGCCCCCTGTGCGTCGCCGCGGTCGGCTTTGTGATCGAACGGTTCTTCATCCGCTACGTGTACCAGCTCGCTCTGCCCTACCAGCTTCTGCTGACCTTCGCCTTCGTGCTTCTTTTCGACGACCTCGTGAAGATCCTCTGGGGGGCGGGCTCCATCGGGTCGCCGGTGGTGCCGGGGCTTTCCGGTTCGGTGGTGATCGCGGGGAGGCCGTTCCCGGTCTACAACCTGTTCATCATCGGCGTGGGGCCTCTGATCGCACTCGGGATGTGGGCCTTCCTGGAGAGGACCTGGTGGGGGCGGATCATTCGAGCGGCCTCTTCGGATCGGGAGATGGCCTCCGCCATCGGGGTGCGGGTGCCGGCGCTCTACACGGGGGTCTTCGTCATCGGGACGTGGCTGGGGGCGGTCGGAGGAGGGTTGGCGGTCCCTTATGTAGGTCTCCTGACCCCCGGGATGGGGGAAACCATCATCATCGATGCCTTCGTCGTGGCCGTGATCGGCGGCATGGGCAGCCTGAAGGGCGCCTTTCTGGGCGCCCTGCTGATCGGCCTCTTGTCTTCGTTCGGGATCCGTTTCATTCCCACCTTCGACATGTTCCTCACCTTTATCCTCATGGCGGCCATCCTGCTCTGGCGGCCGCAGGGTCTGTTCGGGGAGAAGGCCTAAATGAGTCGGCGCTGGACAATTGTGCTTTATGGGGTTGTGCTGCTCTGCCTGGTCGGGCTGGGGCTCTTCGCGAGCCGGTTTGTCCTCTATCTGACCATGCGGTGCATGATCCTTGCCATATTCGCGATGGGGTACAACGTCCTGTTCGGGAGAACCGGGCTCCTTTCCTTCGGCCACGCCGCCTTCTTTGCAGGGGGGGCCTATGGGCTCGGGCTGGTCGCCATCCACCTTTCTCCCCACCCCCTCCTGGGCATCCTGGCCGGGGTTGCCCTCGCCGCGGTCATGGCCCTGATCATCGGTTATTTCTGCGTGCGGCACACGGAGATCTACTTCGCCATGCTGACCCTGGCCTTCGGCATGATGGTCTTTTCCCTCATCTGGAACCTGCGGAGCGTAACCGGAGGGGATGACGGGCTGGTGGGTATCTCCCGCGCGCCGTTATCCCTGTGGTTCGTGGAGGTCCCTCTGGCCAAGGCAGGCCATTACTACTTTTTCGTCCTCGTCTTTTTCGTGCTCAGCATCGGGGCCATCCACAGGATCCTCCATTCGCCCTTCGGGCTCATCCTCTCGGGGATTCGTGAGAACGACCGCCGCATCGAGTTTGCGGGCATCTCGCTCAGGAGGTACCGGCTGGCCGCGTTTGTGATCTCGGGGATCTTTGCGGGGCTCGCCGGGGCCCTGAGCACGCTCCTCGACAGCAATACGGCGCCTTTTACCGCGCACTGGAGCCATTCCGCGTCTCCTGTCCTGGTCAGCCTGATCGGAGGGATCCACACCTTTTCAGGGCCCATGGTCGGAAGCCTCATCTTTGTCGTCCTCAGGGAGATCATCGAGCGGTTCACGCACAACTGGATGCTCTGGTTCGGCATCATCCTGCTGGTCATGATCATGGGACTGAGGGGCGGCGTGGTCGGCGCCATGTCCGGTCTCTTCCACCGAAGACACGTTCGGGTCGCGGGGCGCGTATGAGCCGGCCGATCCTCGAGATCCAGAAAATGAGCAAGTTCTTCGGCAGGGTCGTGGCCGCCCTGAACCTGAATCTCGCCTTCGAACCCGGGGTCCTGACCTCCATCATCGGCCCGAACGGGGCGGGCAAGTCCACGCTGATCAACATGCTCTCCGGCTCCCTGGCCCCCGACTCGGGTCGAATCGTCTTCGAGGGCCGGGAGATCACCCATCTCCCCGTCCACCGCCGGGTCCAGTTGGGGATCTGCCGCTCTTTTCAGGTGGTGAACGTGTTCCCGCAGCTGAGCGTTTTCGACAACGTTCAGATCCCGGTCCTGGCCATGCAGCATCGCGCCCGGCGCTTCCTTCGTCCTGTTCAAGGGGAGGAGCGTGTCCACGGGGAAGTGGAGCAGATCCTCGAACTGATCGGGCTTGGAGGGGAGAAGGCCCGCTTCGCGGCAAGCGCATTGTCTCATGGGGACCAGCGGGTGCTCGAGGTCGGCATTGCCCTGGCCGCCCGGCCCAGGATCCTTTTCCTGGATGAGCCGACTGCGGGGATGAACCCGGTCGAGAGGGTGAGGATCCTCGAAAACATCAAGAACCTATCCAGGGCGGGGAAGACCACCTTCGTGATCGTGGAGCATGATATGGACATCGTCTTTTCCTTGTCCGAAAGGGTAATCGTCCTGCATCACGGCGTCGTCATCGGAGACGGAACAACGGAGGAGATCAAGGCCAACCCGAAGGTGAGAGAGGTGTACCTCGGTGAAGAGGTGAGGGAATGATCCTGACGGTCCGGTCCATCGACACCTTCTACGGAAGCTCGCATATCCTGCAGGAGGTCTCTTTTCAGGTCGAGGCCATGGAGGTGGTCGCCCTTCTGGGTCGCAACGGGGTCGGCAAGACGACCACCCTTCGCTCCATCATGGGGCTGACGGTTCCCCGGGGCGGCTCCATCCTCTTCAACGACCGAGAGGGCGTGGGAAATCCCCCCTATGTCATGGCCCGGCTTGGGCTGGCATATATGCCCGACGATCTTCGCATCTTCCCCGACCTGACCTGCGAGGAGAACCTGGAGATCGCCCGTCGCCTTTCGAAGAGGACGGGATACTGGGATCAGGAGCGGGTCGAGACCCTCTTCCCTGTGCTCAGGGCCCGCAGGAAACAGAAGGGGCTCAACCTCTCCGGGGGCGAAAAGAAGATGCTCAGCCTCGGCAGGGCCCTCATGGCAAACCCCGTGATGGTCCTCCTCGACGAGCCGTCCGAAGGGCTGGCCCCCATGATCGTCGCCACGCTGGTCCAGGTGATGAGGGAGCTGCGGGAGAAGAAGATGACCATCCTCCTTGCCGACCAGAATCTCAAGTTCTGCAGGCGGGTGTCCGACAGGGGCTACATCCTCGAGAAAGGCCGCATTGTGCACGAGGGGACCATGGAGGCCATCTGGTCCGATGAGGGGGTGATCAAGAGATATCTGGTCCTTTAGTCCAGGGCCGGCCGGTCTTTCCTGAGCTCCTCCTCGAAATCTCGGAAGAAGGCATCCTTCTCCTTCCAGTCGGGGCCCAAGCGGCTGTTGAAGATGGAGACGAGCTTGCCGTAGATCCGGAGCAGGACGTTCTTCTTCCCTGCCAGTTCTTCCTCCAGGTAGGCTCTCAACTCGCCCATCTGCTCCTTGGGCAGGAAGGAAACCGCCCCGAGTTTGATCGACTGCTTCAAGGCTTCGGGGGTAAGGGAATGGGCGGTGAGCATCACCGTCGGGAATCCCCGGTTGACCGACATCCTGAGCAGCTGGAATCCATTCACGCCCATGATGTCGAGGATCACGAAGTCATAGGTGTAGCTCGAAATGTAGTCGACGGCGGTATCGAAGTCGGGGGCCTTGTGGACGAGTGCCATGTCCAGCATTTCACCCACGCTGTCGAGTACATCCGGCTCGTCATCGACGACGAGAATGCTCTTCCCCGCCAAAGGGCTGCCTTCGCTCATGAGGTTCTCCCCCTTTTCAGATGATCCCTGGGGAAGGGATTCTACTACACGATCGCTGCTCCGTCAAAAGGTTGTGGCGCGCAAGTGCCTCACGAAGGGCCTGCCGTGTAGACGCAGAACGGGCGAATCGATTCATCTTCCGGCCTCTCTACGCCAGCCTGATCCTGCTTCGAGTCCCTCATGCCCTTGAGCGGTTGGGGCCCTCGATTCGCCCAACAGGTAGGGCCAGACTCAAGTTTCACGTCTCGCGGCTTCCACATCCGAACTGCATTTAAGGCCGAAGAGCGGACGCGCTTTCTTGATGGCCGAAATCACGGCTCTCTCCATTACTCTGGCCGACAAAAGGCCGAGCACGCTCAAATCCGCCTCGACGTGGCCCGTCACCATGGTGAATATGGTGTCCCCGTCGAACATGGAATGCGCAGGCCGCATGGTTCTCGCGTAGCCGTTTTGCGCCATGGAGGCCAGTTTGGCGGCCTGGGATTTGGTCAGTATGGCGTTCGTGGCAATGATTCCGATCGTTGTGTTACAGGCAAAAAGATTTCTCTTTTCGGCATAAGATTGAATCATGAAAGCTTCCGTGTCGGCCACCCCTGTCATGTCCTCGTTTAGAACGCCTGCCACCCGCTCTCCCGTTTCGGGATCGATGACGTCGCCAAGACAATTGACCGCAACAAGCGCGCCGATTCTCAACGCCCCCACCTGGACGGCATGGCAGCCAAGACCGCTTTTCATGGCTCGCGCCATCCCCAGGATCTTGCCCACCGTAGCACCGGCACCGGCACCTACGTTACCCTCTTCACAACCCTTATGGGTAGCATTCAGACATGCCTGATAGCCCATGGCCTTGTCCGGTCTTACACTGTGGTCGCCAATGGCCAGGTCGAACAAGACCGCCCCGCAAACGATGGGAACCTTGGTCACCTGGACGTCGAAACCGATATTCCTCTCCTCCAGGTACTGCATCACGCCGCAAGCAGCATCGAGACCGAATGCGCTGCCTCCCGCCAACACGATTGCATGTATCTTTTCCACCAGATTGACGGGATTGAGCAGATCGCTTTCACGCGTTCCGGGGGCTCCGCCCCTGACGTCGATTCCAGCCACCGCCCCTTTTTCGCAGAGAACGACGGTACAGCCCGTGCCGGCATCGAGATTGTGCGCATGCCCCACTTCGCCTCTATATCGGTGAAGTTTATCGGCTTCATGGGTCTCCCTTCCTGGCGGTAATCACCATCGAGCAATCATTTCTTCAAGCCCAACGAAAAACTGAGTGGGGCGCCCGGTGGGAACGGGCGGACAGAGAGATGGAACGCACAGCCGCATTCTTCTCGCGTCTAAGGGGACGCCCATAAATATGTAATTAACTACTCTTCAAGGGTTAGATGCCTCTCCAGCGCAATCCTTTCTCCACGCCTGACCGCATACCCCACACCCGGCTGCGTCATCCCCAGCTTCCTCGCAAGATCGGTCAGCTTATAA
>JAGVAP010000100.1 GCA_020060215.1 Deltaproteobacteria bacterium
ATAGTTGCGAATACCCCGGAGGCTACGGCCATACCGCAGGTTGCGAATACCTTCAAAGGTGGTTGCGGATAATTGCGGATTCATTCTGTTGGAAGTTGCCCCTTCAGGACATAATAGGTGGCACGAGCGGCGCCATGCTTTTCGACCAATTTCAGCCTCGTCAGTTTCGCCAAATCCTTGCGGAGAAGGGCGCGACACCGTCGTAGCGTGACGGGGTCTGGAATGTCTGAAATGCCTTCAGGGCCGTACCGCCGCTTGATCTCTGGGAACTTGATGAACTCCGTCGGCGCGCCGAGCGCGTCCCCAATGGCAAGACCGAAGATGACTCCTTTTGCTTTGTCAAGATTCAAGAAGACCTCGCATACATGCATATGATGAAACGGCATCGGCGGCAGCGCGCGTTCAATACCGAATTTCTTGGGATACCCTGCCTTCGGGGTCGTAGATCTTTCTTCCCAGTTGCTTCCCCTTTATGAAGTTATCCCAGATCCTCATCTGACCATCGTAGCTATACCAGATGGTAGGCCCATCTTCCACACCTCCAGAGAAACTCGCCTCGCATAGCAGGGTTCCTGTTCTCCTAAAAACCTTGCTCAAGCCGTCGAGCTTTCTGCTGCGGCAGCTGAATTCCCCCATGCTCCGGCCGTCCTCGTAATACTCCTTCGTTATCCCATCAGGGTTGAGGCCCCTGGGGAATGGAAGCCGGCGCACCTTTGATTTTCCAAGGGTGGGTTGTTCCGCCTGGGCAAGCACCCCCTCCACAGACAGAAACACATCCTCGATGGGGAAGGGTTTTATCATGAGATCGGCCGCCCCAATCCTCATCGCCTCCACGGCCATTGGCAAGAACGAGTAACCTGTGTGAAGTATGATGGGTGTCTTGATCCCCAGGCGGCGTATCCCAGGGGTCAACCTGAGACCTGAGATCACCGGCATGTGTATGTTCAATAGAAGGGCGTGATAAGTCCCGGTGAAGAGTTCCCTGATGACCTCTTTCACCGAGTCGATCTCTGAAAAGAGAAGCCCGGTCACCTTATATCCACTATTGGCTTCTACGATTCCGGGCAGTACTTCGACAAGAAGGCTGTCGTCGTCAACAAAGAGGATTTTTCTCCTGGTTGAAAGCTCTGCCATAACCAATCTTGCCTTCGTTTCGCGTCGTCGTGGGGGCACGCTTCGCGGAACCTGCTTAATATCTGTATCTGATTCTCATGGAGAACCGGGAGATCCTTGCGCCTTGGGCCGCATGTTCCATCCCGTTCGTTTTTGTAAAGATGGACAGGTGGAGGATCTGATCATCGAGGCAGAGGGGAAAACCTGAAGCGGAGAAACGGTGAATCGGAGAGACGGTGACAGTAAAAACCTTTTCTTCCCACCTCTTCCGCTCCCGATTCCGTTCATCTTCATTACCACTCCGTTTCTCCCCCTCGCCGATTCTCCGCTTCTGCATTCACACGGGATCATACCAGTCGATCGCGTCCAGGGCGTAGCCCCCGTACGGCTGGACCCGGAGAAACGGAGAACCGGTGAACCGGAGATAGGACCCTTCTTCCAACCTCTCCCACCAAGTGCGAGGAGAAGAGCAACAGCAGGACCGCTCCCCGTTTCTCCCTGGCCCAGACCTGTCCGGTCGCTCCAGGGCGGGCCGCTTCGCCGATTCCCCGACTCTGCTTCATAGGGTCTGTCTTCTTCCGATCTTCACTTCCCCGATGTACTTTTCGAGCACGGTTCTCATGGTCTTTCGCCCCCTTTTTGACAGATGAACCGGAGACGCGGAGAATCGGAGAACCGGTGATTAACTGAAGATCTCTGTGCATTGCCCCACTTCTCCGACTCGCCGATTCAGCTTTTAACCCTCCCCCGTCTTATTGAAGCAGAAACGGAGAAAGGGTGAATCGGAGAACCGGCGACAGTAAACACTGAAGCGAATCTCCAGTTCACCGATTCAGCCTCACTTGATAAGCCATTTTTCCGGTTCATTGATCATTTTCACGAGCTGGCCCATGATCTGCTCGTATTTCGCATCAAGTTCATCGGCGGAATCACCAGCCAGATAGCCGCACCTTCGCGCAAAATCGATCCATACCTCGGTCTCACAGGCTTCCCCCTCAGAGTCGCTCAGCTTCGCGATGAAGGCTGCCCTATACCTCCTTTTCCTCCACCCCTCGGCTATGTTCGTGCAGACTGAACGTGATGCGCGACGCGCCTGATCGACCATGCTGTACTTCTCCTCAGGAGGGAAGCCCTTCGTGATCTCAAAGATTTCCATGGCCGCGTCCATAGCGTTCTGATAAACCCGTAGGTCCTTATAGCTGTTTATCCTGCTGCCCCTTTGTCCTTCCTTTTCGCAAGAGGCTTTCACCGATTCGCCGGGACCCCGTTTCGCCGATTCACACACTGACTCTGCCATTGGTCTCCTCCTTTGCCGTTTCTTCGGCTCTCCAGTTCTGACACCTTGATTTTGGTTAACGTGGATGTTAACAACCGTCATGGGTCACAGAATCGCTTTCTACCGGACAGAGGACGGGAGATGCCCTGTCGAGGAGTTTCTCGATCGGCTGCCGTCCAAGGACACCCAAAAGGTGGCCTGGGTTCTCAGGCTCATAGAGGACCTGGACCGGATCCCTGCCCAGTCCTCAAGAAACTGGGCGGGACTGAGGAAATCTGGGAGTGCAGAGTGCGTCTGGGTTCGAACACCTACCGCATCTTTGCCTTTTTCGATTATGTCGGCACTCTTATATTGACCCATGGATACTCCAAAAAATCCTCGAAGACCGATCCCAGGCAGATCAGGCAGGCGGAAGCCTACCGCCGGGATCACCTTGAACCGAGATGACGAGTGTACCCTGCAGCTTTCTGCGGGGTTGGCGAGCTAACCCGAAACAGTCCAAAATCCTCGTGAGGTGGAAGACTCCCTGCAGATTTGTGCAGTGAGCTTCAAAGAAGGGGGAACTGATCATGAGTGACGTTGATAGATACATAAGCAAGCGCAAAAAACGAGACCGGGAGTTCGCTCACGGTTTTGAAGAAGGTTACAAGGAATTCAAGATCGGCATTCTTCTCAAGCAGGCCAGGGAAGAGGCAGGGCTTACTCAAGAAGAGCTTGCCACCAAAGTCGGCACCCAGAAGACGGCCATCTCACGAATAGAGAATCACGCCCAGGACATCAAGCTGTCCACCATCCAGAAGGTGGCCAAGGCTCTTGGAAAAAATCTGGAGATCACCCTGAGCGAGCGCTGAACCCTGAACTTGCTCAGTCCCCTCTCGCCAACTTTCTTGGTCAGAATAGACGAACGCTTTGACAGATAAGGTCAAAACCCACGGAATTTTTCTTAGAAATCCTGAGGCGGACAGCGTGCGACAAGAAGCAAAAGTGAGTGCATTTCCTGCAAATTAGTGTAAAATCGCCCCGCTCGTTTAAGAACGAACTGGCGACGGGGAGAAACGGGGAAGCCCAGTAGAAGATCGAACCGGAGATGGGGAGAAACGGAGACACGGTGACCTTCAAGAGATCACATGTTGTTTTTTCTCCGGTTCTCCGATTCACCGCGTCCCCGGCTCGTGCACACCGGTTCTCCCTGGCCCAGACCTGCTTGGTCGCTCCAGGGCGGGCCGATTCACCCGATTCTCCGTTTCAGCCCTAAGGGGGTAAGCATGCCCAGGGGGGATCAGCTCGGAAGGCAGTGGAAGATCATCCAGACCCTTCTTACCTCCTCCGGAAGATCCGCGGCGGAGTTGGCAGCGGAACTCGACATCCACCCGCGGACCGTGTACCGGGACCTGGTGGCCCTTCAGACGGCCGGATTCCCCATCTACACCGAGCGGACGGACGGGAAGAGTCTCTGGTCCCTCCTCGACACCATGAAGCACCACATCCCGGTCCCCTTCACCCTCCCCGAGCTCATGGCCCTCTATTTCGGAAGCACCATGCTCAAGGTCTTCAAAGGGACCTTCTTCTACGATTCCCTGGAGACACTCTCCCAGAAGATCAAAGCCACCCTCCCGCCCGAGTCCATCAAGTACCTCAAGAGTATTGAACAGACCATGCACATGGGGATCCGGCCCTACAAGGATTACGCAAAATTCAAAGGCATCCTCAAGCAGGTAAACGATGCCGCCGCGGCCCGAAAGACGATCGAGATCGTCTACTACACGATGAGTCGAAAGAAGGAGACGAGGCGGAGCGTCGACCCCTACCGGATCTGGTTCTTCAACGGAACCTTCTACCTGATCGGGTTCTGTCACATGCGGGAGGAGGTGAGGGTCTTTGCCCTGGACCGGATCAAGATGCTCCACCAGACGAAGAAGATATTCGAGGTGCCCGAGGACTTCGACGTGGAGGAGTTCGTGCGCCCGAGCTTCGGCATCTACCAGGGCCCTCTCACGAAGGTGAAGATCCGGTTCTCCCCCGAGGTAGCCGGCTACGTCAGAGAGAGCGTCTGGCACGAGAGCCAGAAAATCACGGATGAGAAAGACGGTTCCATTCTCTTCGAGGCGGAGGTCGCCGGCACCGACGAAATCCGCTTCTGGGTGATGAGCTGGGGGTCCAAGGCGGAGGTGCTGGAGCCCGACTTGCTCCGCGATGAGCTTGGAGCGGAATCGGAGGCCTTAATGAACCTATACAGAGGCGCCAAGAGGAATGAAAAGACGGCTTCATGAATTTATTTTCCCCCGCTTCGTGTTTGAGATCTTGTTGAGGGAAACCAATACTGCCTTGGCATCCAATTGCGACATACCCAGGTCCTCCACCTCTAACTGAATTCTTGTATCGGGGACGGCTCCTCAATGCGAAAGGAAGCGGCAGGCGGGCGCGTACCGCCCGAGATTGAGTTCATGTGCGCCCAGATACCGGATGAATTGACGGCGCGCTTAATAGCTGCCCGACTGAAGGCATCCAATGGGTCATCGGGTCCGAATCTCTGATCCTGACCTTGCGACAGGATGCCCTCGCCCATAGCGAACTCATTGCTAATGCGAAAAGCGATCGCGGCAAAATCCCAGCAGATGCGAAGCGTTTTGAGGAATGCTTGTGAAATGAATATAGACTCGGAAGCCGAGCTGTCTTTGCCCAAATGAGCTATTTGTTCAGGTATTCGACATAGCCTCTGAAGAACGCATCCAGAGCGCGGATTCTTTCCTCCTTGTCGTCCACCTTCCTCAGGATCGCTGAAAGAAGCACCCTCCAGCCGGCATCCAGAGGTTCCCCGCTTCCGTTGAAGATGCCTTCATCCTGCCACACGAATGGCGGCGCCATGTCGTTGTGCTTTGCAAAGCTTGGCCAATACTCTTCGAAGCCCTGCGTGGGTTCCGATGCTCCTCAAAGCCATCACATGGTCGAATTTTTCAACTCGTTTCAGCAAGTGCTTCTGTTTACCACTCACCTCCACATCGTCCTCGTGAAGGTAGTCGGCCAGCCATTCAACATATTCGTGGTACGTGAGGCTCCGCCGGTCTCCGATCTTTTCAAACGGGAAACCGTTCAGGCGGTAATCCTTGTACTCGATCGGCTCGGTGGCCATTACCACATCTCCTTGCGGTCGATCTGCAAAGGCAAAAACCGAGCCCCACCGGACTCTCAACAAGCATGCCTTATGGCCTATACGGTGCCATTCCAGCCGCAAAAAAGGGCTAAAATCCGGCAATCAATGAAAACACTTGTTAACGAAAAAGGGGCCTTGGTTTCCCAAAAACCCCTCTATCTTTCATGTTTTTTCTGGTGCCGGAGGTCGGAATCGAACCGACACGGGCTTGTGGCCCACGGGATTTTGAGTCCCGCGCGTCTACCAGTTTCACCACTCCGGCACGTGCGGAAGTTTGATTATAGGGAAAGGGGGCATACGGTGTCAACACCGTTGACATGCAGCAGATTGGCGGCTATGATAGCGTTTCAATCCGCGTGGGGCTGTAGCTCAGTTGGGAGAGCGCATGAATGGCATTCATGAGGTCGTCGGTTCGATCCCGTCCAGCTCCACCAGGGATGTCAAGCACTTTAGGCTTATGACGCCCTGATCGGTCCTTGAAGACGTGACATTTTGCGGCAAGCAGGAATACAGGGAGGCACCCGCGGCAGCGGGTGCCTCTCCCATTTTGGTGGGTGGCCCGAAGGATCTTCACTGGAGCGCAAGATTATCCTTGTCTTCCCGCTGCCTCTTATGTTAGTGAATGAGAACTTTTCTACCTTCAGAGTGCCCTTGACCTTGACCGGTCGGGGCACTCCCTTTTTCAGGGGCTGAGTTCGGGCCTCCCTCCGATCGGTTCAAAGTTCACGCTGGAATATCTCCCCAGGACTCCAAGGATATCAACCGCCGATCCCATCCCGCCCTTTGACAAGATGGGGAAAGTGACTACCTGCCCAAGGAACAAAAAGGGGGAACAGGGAATGCAAAGGACCTCTCATCCGCTCGTCTCTATCCTGATACCGGCCTACAACGCCGAGAAGTGGGTGGCCCAGTCCATCCAATCGGCCCTGACCCAGTCATGGCCGAACAAGGAGGTCATCGTCGTCGACGACGGTTCCCGGGACCGTACCCTCACCGCGGCCCGGGTGTTCGAATCCGGGAACTGCAGGGTCCTCTCCCAGGAGAACCGGGGGGCCAGCGCAGCGAGGAATCATGCCCTGTCCCTTGCGCAGGGCGACTTCATCCAGTGGCTGGATGCGGACGATTTCCTGGCCCCGGACAAGATCGAGCGACAGATGATGCGGGGGGAGTTCGACTCGAGCACCCGGATACTCCTCTCATCCGTCTTCTGCAATTTCTACTTCCGCTGGCAGGGCGCCGTGTTTCCCTCCAACGGCCTTTGCCGGGACCTCTCCCCGCTGGACTTCATGCTGATCAAGTTCAGGGACAACCTGTGGTTGAGCCCGTCGGTCTGGCTGGTGAGCCGCAGCCTGGCGGAGTCGGCGGGCCCGTGGGACGAAGACCTCTCCCTGGACGACGACGGGGAGTACTTCGGTCGTGTCGTGCTCGCGAGCGAGCGGATCCTGCACGTACCGGAGGCGAGATCCTACAAGAGGATCGGGGTCCCCGGGAACCTCAGCGGCCAGATCACTGTAAAGGCATGCCGTTCACAGCTCCATTCGCTCACCTCCTCCATTCGCCGGGTCCTGGCCGTGGAGGACAGCGAGAGGGTCAGGAAGATCTGCCTGACGCTCCTCCAGAGATGGTTCGTCTACTTTTACCCGGAAAAAGAAGAGATGGTCCGGGAGATGGAGGAGCTTGCCCGCTCCCTCGGGGGAGAACTCGCCCCTCCCCGTCTCGGCTGGAAGTATTCTCTCATCCGGAAGGTGTTCGGATGGGGACTCGCGAAGAGGGTTCAATACGTGCTGCCGCACTACAGGAGGAAAATGGAAAGGAGCTTCGACAGGCTGCTTTATTGCTTCTCGAGCTGACCCCCATCGGACCCTTTGCCCGCCCGCATGATCTTCATCCGAGTATCCAGGTATTGCGCTTCCTGCCTGATCGAAATGGCCCGCGCAATCCACTTGCGGGCCTCTTCATGCCGTCCCTGCTCCGAGAGCACCCAGGCAAGATTGTTCATGGAATCGCAATGCTGGGGATCGTTCCGGAGCGCCTTCCTGTAGCACTTTTCCGCCTCACCCAGGCTCCCCCTTCGGTAGTGGATGTTCCCGAGATTGAAGAGAGGAACGGCCCAACCCCTTCTCATCCTGTGCGCACGGGCATATTCCTTTTCCGCCAGCTCGCAATGGCCCTGGCTTTCGTAGATATAGCCGAGCTGGTTGTGCTCCTCGGCGGAAAGGGGGTCTTCCAGGACATGGATCCGCGGCATGGTGCAGGAGAGGAGAAAGAGGCAGAGGATCGGGATGAGTCTCATGGGGTCACCAGGAGAAAGGGCCGCCCCATCTTCTCCCAGGCCTCCCGGAATTCCGGATAGGCAACCGGCCGAGCCGCCCTCCTGCCGTCGTGCACGATGAACCCTTCTTCGTCGTAGCCGAAGACGACGAGGTAATGGGGCCTGGAAACGATCCAGGTGCCCAGGTCGACAAGAACGATCACCGGCCTTCCCCGTACGATCATGTTCTGGACTTCCTTCACCGATCCCCGGCCGGATTCCGCGCGAAACCCCAGTCCCCGGGCATAGTTCTCGAGGTCGGTGATCAGCGATCCCTTGATCCTTTCAAGGTATACGGACCGGCTGATGGTTTCCGACCTGACGGGCGAGCCGTAGTAGGACAGAACCGTCGCCAGTGCGGAGGGGCCGCATTGCTGCTTCTCCTGCTCCAGGAAAGGCACTCCCTCGATCTCGAAGGGATAGACCTCCGCCGCACAGACAAAACACACCATCATGAACGCAAGGGCCTTCAAGCCGATGCTATCCGATCACGATCCTCTTGTTCAGGAGCTTCAGGATGAGGATCACGAGCAGGATGATCACGAGGACCCCGATGATCACCCCGATCCCGTTCCCGCCGGCCAGCACCTTGTCCGACGCCTGCGCAAGCAGGCTGATCTGTTTGTCGCTCATGCCGTCCAGCTTGGAGCTGACCTCCTCGGCCGTCAGTCCATAGGCTTGCAGTTTGGCCCTGACCTGCTCGTTTTCCAGGGCCAGTTGGACCCGCCTCATTTCATCGGCCCGCATTCCATGGTCCGCGGGGTTGGAAGAGATCGAACCCACCATTCCGGCCGACGCCGGAGATGTGAAGAAGAACCACAGGTAAAGGCCCATGGTCAAGGCCGCCCACGGGCTGCGGAGTCTTGAAATAGCCATAGCACCCGCCCTCCTTGCTTCCAGATATTGCGGCGGTTCGGGAGCAATTGGCCATCAGGCTGAATCTGTATTTGTAGCGAACGGCCGTGGTAACCGCCTCCCTTTTCCCTTCCGGACTCGATACGCCGGGCGCAAGGATTGGATTCGAACCTCCCTTAACTGTAAGCTTCTTTATTGCTTCAAGTTTTTTAGGCTCCAGGACGATATGGTAGTTGGCCCTTTTCAACCGGCCCCAAAATGTCCTTGACCAGCGGAAATCCATGGACTCTGCCCCAGCACAGGTACTCAAGACCGTAGACACGGCTCCGTTGAAGCCTCCCGACGGCAGCCTGCCCGAAGAATCCATCAAGAGGATGGCGGTCCTCTTTACCGACATCGTCGCTTCCTCCAGGTTTTTCCAGACTTTCGGAGACATGGCGGGAAGGAAGATGCTGAAGGAACACGAGGAGATCGCATCCCCTCCCATACTGGAGCACGGGGGAGTGGTGGTGAAGATGCTCGGCGACTCCCTCATGGCCTATTTCTTTCACCCCTGGGAGGCGGTCAAGGCGGCGATAAAGATCCAGAAACGCTTACAGGAGTTCAACCGGGGAAAGAACCCCCAGGAGCGCATACGCGTCCGGATCGGTGTCCATTTTGGTGAAGGAATTCTCGAAGAGGACGACATCTTTGGCGACGTCGTAAACATGGCCGCCAAATTCCTCCCCTTCGTGAACGGGGACGAGGTCGGCATATCCCATGCCGTCCTTGAGCACATCCGGTCGATCGCCACCCTGCGGTTCGAGACCGTCACCCTTCCGGAAAGGGAGAGCTTTCCAAAAGGATTTCATCTGTACCGGGTCCAGTGGGCGGAAGGCGTGGATCTGGACCCGCTGACCAAGACGCTGATCCTGTTCAGACCCGTTTTCGCTGTCGGCAAGGCGAGCTTCCGCAAGGCTTGGGAAAGGCTGCTGAACGAGAGGAGTCGTATCCTCTGGTCAGGCAAGGAGAAGGAGGTCGTCCTTCCGGATCAGTCGCTGGCCGTGATCATCAAGGACCCCTCCAATTCCCTGTCCGCAGCGAAAAGCATGGTCGATTACCTGCAGTTGAATCTGGGCATGGACGGCCAGCTCTACCTCCCCCTTCAGATCGTCATCGACATAGGACCTTTTCTGAGGGGTAACAAGATGGAGCTGGAAGATCTCCGGGTGCACTGGGAGGAGCTTGATCCCGGATCGATCTATGTGTCCGCACCGGCCTATCATATCCTGAAGAGCCGCGGCGCACTGCCTGAGATCGTCCAGCCGCCGGAAGAGATCCCTCAGCCCTTTTACAGGGTCCCGACGGCCGGTGGGGAAAGACGGGAGAATGTCCTTTTCCTGTACCAGCATGCGATGATCCAGGGAGATCTTTCTCCGTGTTTCTACTGCGGAGGCAGGAATCACACCGCAGAGCGGTGCCCGTCCAAGAGGCTGACCGAACCCACGAATGCCATCTCCAAGATCGGATATCTCCCTCTGGAGAAGGTGAACAAGCTCTTCTTCGCCTGCCTGAACGAGGACGGGCTCGCCAGCGGTCCCCATCACGGGGACGGCGCAGACCTCTGCAGTCCTTCGTTCTGGGCGTACTATGCCTTTTACGAACTCAAGTCCGTCTACCAGCTCCGGCTTTTCAGGACCGCATGGAGCACGCGCGAAGAAGACTGGAACAAGGTCAAGGAAGGAAAAGGGGAGAAGAACCACGGGGGGCTCGTATGGATCGCCCAGGACTGCATTCGCGTCTCCAACCTCACCCAGGCCGAATCCATCCTGAAGGAATCGCTCGGGAAGGAACCGGAGGACTACAAGCCTTTGTGCGCCATGGGGTTCCTCCATGTCGAAAGAGACAACCTCTCCCAGGCGAAATTCTACTTCAAGAAGGCATTGGACCGTTGCCAGACCACTCCGCAGCGAATCATGCTCCTCTTCCTCCTCTCCAGGGTGTACCAGCTCCAGGGGGACCAGGTCCGGGGCGAGGATATGATCCGGCGCATCCTCCGCTACAACCCTCACTGCGCCGAGGCCATCTACGAAGACGTTCTCTTCCAGTTCCGCAAGGGGAAGGAGGCAATCGGACTCCATCAACTCGTGAAGCTGATCAAGAAGAACCGGGAGTACTTCGTCAACGCCATTATCGATCCCGAACTGAGCAAGCACCGGGAGCTCATACACCCCAAGATCAAGGCCCTCCTGGAGGAGACCCGTGAGGAGGCCAACAAGATCGTTGAAAAGGCCAGGGAAGAGCTGCTGGACCTCAAGAGATGGTTGGGTGATGATGAACGGGAAACCACGGACGCAGAGGCCCTGCTCTCGAAGATCGAGGAGCTCTCCAAGGTAAACAGCTTCTTCTCCCATCTCGATATCCTGCACTACGGCACCAGCCTGGTCGGCATCGGCCGTTCGACCCTGGAGGAAAGGAGGAGGAGGATCTCCAGGATCCTCAAGGAACTGGCCGAGCGACATGAGCGGTGTTCCAGGTATGTCAGGAATTTTCCCTATCGGTTCCTGGTCAAATCCATTTCCGAGGAACTTGCACTCCTGCACGGGTTGATCTCTACCAGGTGGGGCGGGACCGAATCCGGCGAGCCGAGCAAGTTCAAGGACATTCTTCAGGAGACCGAGAAGTTATCCACGGAGATGACCGACCTGGAAGCCAGACTGCAGCGGTTGGAGCTGCTCCGCCGCCTCCTCCTGTTCATGAGCAGGTTTCTCAAGAAGACGCTGATCTTCCAGTCCGCCAACCTGCTCGTGGCCATCATCCTTTTTCCCATCGTCACCTACTACCTGAATCTCCTCCTCCCCGGGCTGAACATCGCCTCTCACGATATCTGGCTTTACCAGAAAAGCGTTCTCTCCCTGGGATCCATTTCAGGGCTGCTCCTGGCCCTGGTCACGAGCGGAGGCGACGCCGGTCCGAAACAGGCGCTCCAGCGCTGATGTATTCCGACCGAAATCCCTTTGCTTTTTCCTGGGGCTGGCCATGGGGAAAAAACCCCCATAGTCAGCCCGTCAGGGAAACCGCGCCTCAAAGAAAGATCCATGAAACGATAAGATTATATCTTGACTCAACTTTCCGGATTCACTATGATCGTTGTTCTGGATGACGTTCCAACAGAGAGCGGTCTTGCCGGTTCAAATCCCATTAGATTCAAGTTTCTGGAGAGGACGTATGAACAAATCTCAACTCATAGAAGCGCTTGCCAAGGCAGAGAGTCTACCCCTGAAGAAGGCCGAGGAGATCGTCAACACGGTGTTCGGGGACATGGAGAAGGCGCTGGCTGCGGGTGAGAGGGTCGAGATCCGAGGGTTTGGCAGCTTCAAGATCAAGCACTACGACGGATACCAGGGCCGAAATCCCAAGACAGGCGAGGTCATCAACGTCGCTGCCAAGAGACTCCCTTTTTTCAAGGTGGGCAAGGAGCTCAAAGACAGGGTGGACATCTAGCGGCCCATCGATCGCCATTCGATCCTTTGGTCGCGCCTCCCCCCGCCATCACCCCCCTGGTGGATCACGTCGCCTTGGCTGTGCTAGACGGGGAGCTAGCGGTGCCTTGTACCCGAAATCCGCTTAAGCGGGGTCGAAGGCCCCGTGAGGATCTCAGTCCGGTGCGTTTCGAATCGCTTGGGCAAGGAGGTGGACCGCACGTGACAGACGGTTATGAACCCCGTCAGGTCCGGAAGGAAGCAGCGGTAAGTAATTTAGTCTGTGTCGTAGCGCTCTCTACCTTTTCCCATCGATGAGGACTTGCCGGATGTTGGATTCCAACGGGGATGCACGGCCAAGGCTTCATCATCGATCATCGATCATTTTACATCGAACGTTTGGAAACCAAGCAACCGCCCGGTGTGAAGGAAAATGACCGGTGATCCATGATCCACGAACAATGAGCAACGATCCCCCGCTCCCATCCTTCAAAGAAATCGAGAACCCTACAAGCCCGCACGCCTCCGGCAGGATCGGCTGCTTCCAGTTCCGGCGACTCGCCCGGGAGCCCGGCCTGGCGCACGCGGTCTTCACCCGTCACGGCGGGGTGAGCGGCCCACCCTTCTCCAGCCTCAATGCAAGCTACAGCACGGGGGACGACCCCGACCGCGTTCGACAAAACCTCGCGGCCATCCGCAAGGTGATCGGGGCCGGAGAACTCCTCTTCCTGGACCAGGTGCATGGGCGGGAGATCCTGGTATTGCACCGTGACGACCCCCGGGGTTTTCCCCAAGGGGCGCAGGCCGACGCCGTCCTCACCGACAGGAGACTCCTCGCCGTCATGATCAAGCAGGCCGATTGCCAGGCCGTCCTCTTTTATGACCCGGCCAAGGCGGTGGTTGCCGCAGTCCATTGCGGGTGGAGGGGAAACGTTTTGAACATCCTGGGATCGGTGGTGGAAAGAATGGTCTCCGAATTCGGGTGCCGCAGGTCCGGGCTGCTGGGGGCCGTCGGCCCCTCCCTGGGTCCGTGCTGCGCGGAGTTCAAGTCCTACCGGGAGATCTTCCCGGTCCATTTCCGGTCCTCCATGGTCCGGGAGAACTACTTCGATCTCTGGCAGATCAGCAGGCGGCAGATGCTGGAGGCCGGGCTGGAAGAGCGCAACATCGAGGTCGCCGGCCTATGCACCGTTTGCAGGACGGACCTCTTCTTCTCCCACCGGGGTGAGAAGCGGACGGGCAGGTTCGCAACCGCCGCGATGCTCACCTGAGACGAGCCTGATCGGCTTGCCCCGCGGTATTTCACCTCGCACCCAAGCTCCAGGGAGAACTCATTTGCCCATGGCCCTGGGCAGGAACAGGGCGATCTCCGGAAACACGACCAGGAAGAGGGCAAAGACGATCATGGCCATGAAGAACGGTAGCGTCCCCCGGAAGATGGTGAACATCGGCACGTCCTTGACCAGCCCGCTGATGATGTAGACGTTCACCCCTACGGGCGGGGTGATCAGGCTCATCTCCATGACCAGGGTGATCATGATTCCGAACCAGATCGGGTCAAACCCCAGCCCCAGGACCATGGGAAAGACGATCGGGATGGTGAGGACCATGATGGCCAGCCCTTCCATGATGCAACCCAGGATCATATAGGCAACCACCAGGCAGGCCATGATGACGTACCTGTTGAGCCCGGCATCCAGCGCCAGGGCCGAGAGCTGGTTCGGGATCTGGGTGAGGGTCAGGAAATACCCGAAGATATGGGCCCCGATGAGGATCAGGAAGACCATGGCGGTCGTCCTCGTGGTCTGGGCCAGCGAGTTCCTGAGCACCTCCCAGGTGAGCCTCCGCTTGACACCCATGATCACGAACGCGCCGAAGGCCCCCACGCCCGCAGCCTCCGTGGGCGTAAACCACCCCGTGTAGAGCCCGCCGATGACCATCACGAACAGGACCAGGATCCCCCAGGGGTCCTTCAGGGAAAGGAGCTTTTCCTTCAGGCTGTACCGGGGCCCGGGAGGCCCCATGTCCGGTCTCCACTTCGCCTGGAAGTATATGGTGGCCATGAACAGGAGCGTCAGCAAAGCCCCCGGGAGGACCCCGGCCACAAACAAGGTCCCGATGGGCTGCTCGGTCAGGATCCCATAGATGATCATCACCGTGCTGGGGGGGATGAGGATTCCCAGCGTTCCCCCTGCTGCAACACAGCCGGTGGCCAGGGCATCGCTGTACCTGAACCGCTTCATCTCGGGGATGGCCACCATCCCCAGGGTCGCGGCGGAGGCCAGCGAAGAACCCGAGATGGCCGCGAAACAGGCGCACGCGCCTATCGTGGCCATGGCCATCCCGCCCGGCAGGAAGCCGATCCAGCGGTAGGCCGTTCGGTAGGCCTCCGTGCCCATGTTGGAGTAGTTTGCGAACTGGCCCATGAGGACGAAGAGGGGGATCACGGTCAGGCTGTAGGACGCGCTGATCTTGAAAGGCTCCAGTCCCATGAGGGCGAAACTGGGCTTCCACGCCACGAGCGCGGCGAACCCGAGGAAGCCGACCGCTGCAAAGGCAAAACCGATCTGCATCCGCAGGGCGAGGAGGAGGAAGAGCAGGAGAATGCCCAGAATGCCGATAGTGACGGGGCTCATGGCTTCACCGTCCTGGCCAGGGCCGAGAGAAATCTTGCGAAGAGGGTGACGCTCAGAATCGCAAATCCCAGCACCGCGAGATAGATGAAGGGGTACTTGGGGATCCACAGGTCCTGGGAGACCTCGCCGGCGGCCCTCATCTTCTCGGCGTACTGGTATGAGGCGCATGTAACCACCACCGAGAGCGCCGTGCAGAGCAGCTGCGTCACCATCTCCGCGGCCGACCTCTTTCTCTCCCCGAACTGGCTCATGATCAGATCCACCCGGACGTGGCCGTCCATGACCTCCGTATGGGCAAGGGAGAAAAAGACGACGAAGGCGAGCATGAATTCACTGAGTTCGACGGTGCCCAGGATGGAATCGTCGAAGCACTTCCGGCCGAAGACATCCGCCATGGTGAGGATCATCATCAGGAACAGGATCACGCAGGAGATCTTGTTCATGATCCCGGCCAGGGGGAACACCCATCGATCCAGGCCTTGCCTCGGGACCTCTTCACCGACGCCAAGACCCTTCGATCCGGCCGTCCCCCTTCCTTTCGGATCGCGAGTCGGCCCTAAGGATAGATTCTTCATGAGATAACCATTTGGCTCTATGAAGCCGGGGGTGGATGGGGTCGGGCATGGGGGAACCCCCGTTCGTTTGAAAAGACCCCATGTCCAACCCTGCCCCTGTTTCCGAAAGTACGGGTTTTCAGGTCATGGTTTCCCGGGTCGGTAGAACCTCCCCGGGGCCTCCACTCTGTTACCGGTTTTTCTCGGCTGAAGCATGGGCCGCGTCCAGGATCTTCTGGGCCGGGATCCCCTTCTGGGAGACCTCCTTGACCCAGTCGGCCTCCATGGTCTTCACCTTCTCCTTGAACTTCTGCAGCTCCGCGCCCGTGACCTTCACGATCTTGATCTTTCCCTGTTTGTTCGCCTCCTGGACGCTGTCCTGGTCATGGACGTCATAGGCCTCGGCCGCATGGAGACCCCATGGCCTGCCGCTCGCCTGTTCGATGGCCTTCTTGGCCGAGTCCGGAAGGGAATTGAACTTCTCCTTGTTCATCACGACCGCCATGGGGGACACATAGAAATCCACTTCGGCGATGTACTTGACGAGATCGAAAAGCCGGAAGTCCGCGAGGGCGCTGAAAGGCGTGAGCATGCCGTCGATCACCCCCTTCTGAAGGGACACCGTCAGCTCCGAGATGGGCATGCTTACCGGGTTCGATCCCATGAGCGTGAAGGCCTTGCTCATGTAGGCCGAAGGGGAGCGCATCTTGGTCCCCTGGAGATCCTCCAGCTTCTGAATGGGCTTGGTGGCCGAATGGAACTGTCCCGGCCCGCAGGAGTAGAGCCAGAGTACTTTGTAATCCTTGAAATCCTCGGCCAGGTGCTGGTCATAGACGTCGTAGATGACCTTGGTGGCATGGACGGCGCTGTTCACGACAAAGGGCAGATCCAGGACGGACATCCGCAGGAACCGGCCCGTCGTATAGGATGGGATGATGAATGCGATGTCCGTAATCCCCGCCTTGACCGTGTCGGGCAGTTGGGTGGGTCCTCCGAGGGCCCCGCCCGCGAAGATCTTCACGGTGACCTTCCCCCCGCTCAGCTCCTCCACCTTCTTGGCGAAAGGCTCGAAGGACTTCTTGTGCTGCACGTGCATGGGGGACATGAAATGGGCCAGCTTCAATTCAATGGCCTGTGCACCGGCGGGCTGGACGGCCGGCCCACCCAGGGAAAGGGTCAGGAACAAAGACGCGACAAAAAAGAAAAGAACTTTTTTCATTTTGATCCCTCCTGCAGCTGGATGAAGTTGGACTCGAATCCTGCCTCTCGGCCGCTCACCACCGCCTCCCAGTGTGGTGCGACCGAAATCCCTTTGCTTGTTCCTGGGGCCGGCCATCGACCGGCTACATGGAATCGACTGATGGGAACCGCCGCCCGACAGGGTACCCTTTCCGCATGCGCTTTCCCCCAATGCTCCTCGTTCTTGAAAAAAGACCCCCCATGGTCAGCCCTTCACGAAACGATTGGACCCACTACGGCTGGCTAGTGCTTCCCGTTGAACCGCACCCAGTCCGGCGGAGACTTCGGCCTGGGTTTCCCCCCGTAGAAGATGTCGTCCATGATGGAAAAGACGCGTCTCGCAAGGCGGTTCCGGGTAATGAGGGCGACGATGATCTTGTGGGGGAACGTCCTTGCATGGCTCCAGGGGCATACCCGCATGCAGACATTGCAGTCGGTCCCGACTTTCCCCCAGTAGTCGAAGCAGGTCTCCTCGTTCAACTTCCACCGCAGGGTCCCGTTGACCACGGTCTGCCCTTCCCGCGGGATGGATCCCGACGGACAGCAGACCGCGCACTTTTTGCAGAAATCGCAAAAATCCTCCACCCCTATGTCCACGGGCCTGTCGGGGACGAGCGGGAGATCGGTCATGACGGCGCTCAGCCTCACCCTGGGGCCCAGCTCCCTGGTGATCAGGTAACCCATCCGACCGAGTTCCCCCAGCCCGGCATCGATCGCCAGGGGGACCATCAGCCCGTCGTAGTGCCTCAGGTGGTTCGCCGTGGCCGAATACCCCAGGTTCGCGATGAAGGCGGCCACCTGTGTGCTGATGTACGCCCCCCTGGCATAGTTGTTCATGCTCTCCACCGTCGTGGGGGTGTGCGGCCCGGATCCGATCATGTCCAGGGACATCTCCTCTGCGAGCATGACCGCATATCGGTGGCCGAGGCTGATCTCTTTCCCCCAATCCTCCCAGTTCTCGTGAAAGATCTCCCCCCGACGGGAGTAGATCCAGAGCGGGTCGATCTCCGTGATCCCCACCAGGGCGGCCCCGAGGTGCAGTGCGTACCCTTTCACCCGCCGGGTCGCCTCATCCGGCTCAAGGGAGACCCTCTTTCCCTTCAACTTCTCCCGGAGATGGAAGTGGGGCTGAGGATCGGTCTTCTCGGGGGTCGACAGGTACATGCACATGGTCTGCGAGGCCAGCATCATGGCCACGTTGGCCTCCTCGTTCGGCCTGTCGATCACGCCGGGATGTCCGATGGGGCCCCCCCTTCCCCGGCGCCGCTCGTCGAACTCCCGAAGCTCCGGGCGCTCTCCATAGAAAAGCTCGTACTCTCTCGAACCCGGCCGAAGGGAACGGTTCCTTGCAAAGACCTGAGCCCTTTCATCGTGGCGGGTGACTTCCCCTTGGATGCGCCCCCGGCTGCCCTGCAGGGCCCTGGGGTTTGCTTCGCTCCTCTTGAGCAACACGAGTGCAGCCGCACCTGCCGCAACGTACCCGGCGATGAGCAGAACCAGGCCCGCCGGCGTATGAAAAAACCCCTTGAGCGAAAGCACCAGGACGAGGAGCAGCACCGCCGCCATCCCCAGGAATTGAAGTCCCGCAAGCAGGGAAGCCCTTCGCTCCCCTTCCCATATGCTGGAGACGAAGAACGCCAGCCCGATGAATGCCTGCGCGGCAAGGCCGATCAGGGCGATGAGCACTAGGAGGGAGATCAGCATGTCCTTTTCCGTCGAGGCGGGAGCCCGGCAAGCGATCGCGCCCGGAACAGCCCGGGTCCCGCGGGCGTATCGAAGGTGTTTACGGGTCGGCCGAGGGTCTCAGGATCGTACCCCGGAGTCCATTTCGCCTGGAGCTAGAAGACGTTCCTACTTTTCTTTGAAGCTCTTGAGTTTCTCCTTCACATCGAGGATGTCTTCCCTCATGAGCCTTTCCGATTCATGCCCTTTTCTTCTCTTGATGAGATGAAAGATTCTTTCGTGGGTCTCATGGAAGTGTCTTTCCAGGGCGGACTCGAAGAAGTCCTGCGAGCTCTCGATCAGGAGATCGAAGACGGCCTCCAGCAGGACGGAGAAGAGCGGGTTACCCGATGCCCTGGCCAGCAGGAGGTGGAAATTGAGGTTGTTCCTCTTGAGGATGACCGGATCGTCGAGGTGGGCTGCGGAGTCCCGGATCACCTGCTCCAGTCCCACGATGTCCTTCTTCTTGGCGTGGAGGGCGGCCTCCCTGGCGATGAAGGGCTCGATCAGGAGACGGACGTCGAAAAGGTGATCGATCGAGACCTCTCCCCTGGCCACCATGTTTTTCAAGGTCTTCCGGAAGGGGGCGTGGTATCGATCGGAAACGAAAATCCCTCCCGCCGGGCCTTTCTTGACCCTGACCAGTCCCGAGATCTCCAGGATCCTCAGCGCTTCCCGGACCACGGTCCGGCTCACCTGGAACTCGCTGGCGAGTTCCTGCTCGCTGGGAAGGTTGGTGCCGGTCTTCAGCCGTTCCTGGACGATCCTGTCCTGGATGAGATCCGCAATCTGATCGGAGTACCTCTTCTTCTTCAGGGGACTGAACATGGCATGCCCGTCCGGTCTTCACAAGACGATCGGCCGGAGAAACCTTCTCCGCCGTGAGGCCCGGCTGTCGTTGGGTTTCCCAATCGCAATAGATCAGACTTATATCCCGTATCATCTCCCTCCCTCCGATGTCAACACGGAAGAGAATCCCCGCACCGGTTTCTTTGTAATGAAAAACCGGAGAGGTTTGTGCTATGAAATCATTTCTGGCGCCGCTCCGGAGCGGGTCATCCACCCGGGACGGCCTCTGAAACGCACTGCTCCGCCGGAGGTTCGCATGGAGACCAGAGGATATTACCCGGGTGTCGTGGGGAAGGTGATCGAGCTCCATGCCGCCTATTACCACGAGCACTGGGGCTTTGACGGGTCGTTTGAGACCCAGGTCGGCCGGGAGCTCTCCGACTTTATACGAGGTTTCCGGGAAGGAAAAGATTTCTTCCGCGCGGCCCTCGTGGACCGGGACTTCGCCGGAGCGCTTGCCGTTGACGCAGGGCACGACCCTGAACGAGGGGTCCGGTTCCGATGGTTCATCGTCGACCCCCGGTTCCAGGGAAGAGGGATCGGAACCGGACTCCTGGAGCAGGCCATGGGTTTCTGCACGGCCGCGGGTTACAGAACGGCCTACCTCTGGACCTTCCGGGGATTGGACACCGCCCGGAGGTTGTATGAGCGGGCGGGATTTCGTCTGGTCGAGGAGAAACCCGTCGACCAGTGGGACCGCCGTATCCTGGAGCAGAGATTCGAGGCGCTCCTTTGACAGGAGCCTGTTGACAAACCCCGCAAAGACGATATATTCGAAGTCACTTCGTTGAGATCTTTTGGAAAGGGGGTATCCTATGCCGACTTATGAATTCAAGTGCGAGAAGTGCAGCAAGAAATTCACTCTGATCATGCCGGTATCGGAATACGACAGGAAGAGCTTCAGATGCCCCAAGTGCAAGAGCACGAAAGTGAAGCAGCAGATCACGTCCTTTCAGGTGACCACGTCCAAGAAGAGCTGAGATCGTTCATGGAATGTCCATACTGTCGTAAGGAAATCACGGGCAAGAAGTGCGTTGCCTGCGGGACGGAGCTCCCGAGCCAGGCCCGTTTCTGCATGGAGTGCGGGGTGATGGTTTCAGGGGAAGGGGCGGGCCCCGCCGCAGCCGCCGATCAGGATGAAGGACTGGACCTGGAAGACAGGGTCCTCTGTCCTGACGGGACCTGCACGGGCATCATTGTGGAGGGCCGGTGCACGGAGTGCGGCCGGCCTTATCCCGCGCAGGGTCCATCCGGGCAGTAAGGAGGGTGCAGCGGTCGTGTTCGAACTAAAGGTGGTTTCCCATTTTGCCGCGGCCCATCAACTGACCGAGATCGGCGGCCCCTGCGAAAGGCTGCACGGGCACAACTGGAAGATCGAGGTCTACGCCAGGGGCCGGGAGGTCGGAGAAGACGGGCTCCTCATCGACTTCAAGAAGCTCAAGAACGCAACGGAGAAGGTTCTTGGGGAGCTCGATCACCGGTTCCTCAATGAGCTCCAGCCGTTCCAGGGCGAGAGCCCGTCCTCCGAGAACATTGCCAGATACATCTGCCGATCCCTTGTGCGGGATGTGAACAGCGACCGTGTCAAGGTGGACAGAGTGACGGCCTGGGAGTCTGACTCGGCCTGTGCCACCTACATCATGGATTGATCTCCACGAGAGCCCCCTCGCCGCATGGATATCGTCGCCTTTATACCCGCCCGCCTCAATTCGACCCGATTTCCCGGGAAGCCGCTGGCCCTGATTGCCGGCAGGCCCATGATCCAGCACGTCTATCTCTGCACCCGGGCATGCGCGGACGTCTCCGAGGTCTTCGTGGCGACCGACGATGAATCGATCGCCTCGTGCGTCCGCGGATTCGGAGGAAAGGCGATCCTGACCTCGGAGGTGAACGCCTCCGGGACCGATCGTACTGCCGAAGCGGCCCTGAAGCTCGGTCTCGGGCAGGAGGATGTGGTGGTCAACGTCCAGGGAGACCAGCCCTTTTTCAACCCGCTCCTCATCACCCAGATGGTTGCTCCTCTCCTCCGGGACAGCAGCATCCCCATGAGCACCCTCATCTGTCCCATGTCCGATCCGCGCGAGGTGAACGACCCCAATTGTGTGAAGGTCGTCACCGACCGCAACGGCTACGCCCTCTTTTTCTCCCGCTCACCCATTCCGTTCTTCCGCGATACCCCGGCAGGACAGACCTATTTCAAGCACCTCGGGTTCTATGCCTACCGAAGGGGTTTTCTGGCCGCCTTCGCGGCTCTTCCGCCGGGGGTGCTGGAGTCCGCCGAGAAGCTGGAGCAGCTCAGGGCCTTGGAGAACGGCTATCGCATCAAGGTGGTGGAGACCAGTCTGGATTCCATCGAGGTGGATACCCGCGCCGACATCGAGAGGGTCGAAGCGCTTATGGCCGGTTCGCGGAACGCGGATCCTCTGTCTACCGGAAAGCTGGAGCGTTCCCCCATGCCGCCCGAACCGGTGAGCAAAAGGACATGAGCTTCCGTGGCCGGCCATGAACCGGTTTGGAGGCTTCCGCCTTTTTCCCGGGAGGCCCGCCAACTGGCGGCCCGCGCCGGGCTGTCCGTTGCAGAGGCGCGCTTCCTGTCGAACAGGGGGATCACGGATGAAAGGACTCTCCGCTCCTATCTCTTCCCCAGGCTGGCTTCCCTGATCGACCCGATGCTCCTGAGGGACATCGATCGGGCCACCGGGCTGATCATCCAGACCATTGAACGGCAGGAACCGGTCACCATCTTCGGAGACTACGATGCGGACGGACTGACCGCCACCGCTCTCCTCGTCCGTTTTTTCGGCCGCCTCCACATCCCCGTCTCCTACTATATCCCCAACCGCCTGACCGAGGGTTACGGGCTCAATGCAGCCGCCGTCCGGCGGATATCGGAAAAAGGGCCTGGGCTCCTCATCACTGTGGACTGCGGCATCTCCAACGACGAAGAGATCCGGCTGCTGTGCGACCTGGGGATGAAGGTGGTCGTCACGGATCACCATCAGGTACCCCACGGGTTCGAGCCGCCTTGCCCGGTGGTCAACCCCCATCGTCCGGACTGCCCTTTTCCTTTCAAGATGCTCTCAGGCGTCGGGCTCGCCTTTTTTCTGGCCGTGGCGCTCCGCTCCGAACTGAGGAACAAAGGATGGTTTGCGGGCAGGCCCGAGCCGGACCTGCGGGAGTACCTGGACCTGGTTGCGCTGGGCACCGTGGCGGACATGGTCCCCCTCCTGGACCAGAACAGGATCCTGGTGAGCTTTGGACTGGCCAGGCTGCCGAGGTCGTTATGGCCGGGCATGAAGGCGCTGGGGGAGAGCCTGGACATGGATCGCCGGACCTCCGTCGGAACCGAAGACCTCTCCTTCCGGCTGGCCCCCCGGCTGAATGCCTGCGGGAGGATGGGTGATTCGGCGACAGGCATTCGAGCGCTCCTGACGGAAGATCCTGCGGAGGCCAGGGCGCTTGCCGCCCGATTGAACGAGCTCAATGGCCGGCGGCAGTCCATCGAGAAATCCATCCTGAACCAGATCGAGGAGACTCTTCCCTCTGCAGCGGACCTGGAGAACCGGAGGACCCTCGTTTTTGCAGGGAGGGGGTGGCACAGGGGGGTCCTAGGGATCGTTGCCTCCAAGATCGTCGAGAAGTACCGCCGGCCTGCCGTGGTGCTGGATATCCAGGACGGTGTGGCGACGGGCTCGGCCAGAAGCATCCCGGGCTTTGACCTCTACCGCGCGATGAATCGACTGAAACCCCTGCTCAGGAGGTTCGGCGGACACCCGTTCGCCGCGGGATTGAGCATGGACGTCTCCCGGATGCAGGAGTTCTCCAGGGAGTTCGAGGCCGTCGCCCTCGAGCAGATCAGACCCGAGGACCTGGTCCCCGTCATCGAGGTCGATGCATGGGTCCATCCCGAGGACCTGCATCCAAGGGCCGTCGAGCGGCTCAACGCCTTCGCTCCTTTCGGCCCGGGGAACCCGGAGCCCGTTTTCTATACCCCCGGACTTCAGGTCGTCGACGCCAGGCAGGTGGGCGAGAGACACGTCAGGCTCAGACTCAGGAAGGACGGGGCCGTCCTGGATGCCATAGGCTTTGGGTTCCTCGGCCGCATCCCTCCGGACTGCGGCGAGATCAACTGCGTCTACACGCCCGAGATCACCCGGTGGCAGGGAGTGAAGAGGGTGGAGCTGAAGATCCTGGATCTGGAGAAAACGGGGGGCGGGACGAGACTGCGGGAAGAACCCGGAGAAGCAAAGAGCGCTTTGACAGGATCGCCAGGATCAACGGGATGAGGGCTCTATAAGGGCGAAGTCGGAAGGGGGAAGGCCGCATTCAACCTTCCACCTTCCGACTTTCTTCTATTCCTTGAAGATCCTTGCCGCCGCATCGATGTCTTCGGGAGAAAACACGAAGAGGGACCTGTTCTGGTCCGGCATGGCCGATCCGTACACGTACTGGATATTGATCCCCTCGGCCCCGAACTTCCTCGCCATCTCCGAGAGGGCCCCCGGCTTGTTCTCGATCTCCAGCGCGATCACCGGCATGATGTCGAAGAGATATCCCCCCTTCGAGAGCAGGTCGATCGCCTTGTCCGTATGATTGACCAGGAGCCTGATGAGGGCATAGTCGGCCGAGTCCTTCTGCATGGACCCATAGGATGCAGCCGGAGCGATTCTCTTCAGGGACTTGCCCCTGGCCTTGAAGAGTTCCCTGACATAGGCCGAGGCATCCTGGATGGTGAGGGCGTCGATGTTGATGCCCTCGGCTGCAAGGAGATCCGAGAGCCTTCCAAGCTGCCCGGGCGCATTCTCGAGGAAAAGCTGGATTTCCGCTCTGACCATAGTCCGCTCCGCAAAGGCGCCGTGAATGGTGATCCGTTCACGGTCAATCGTCGATCATCAAAGACCCAGTACCGCTCCCCGACTTTCGAAACCGATGGGTTTCGCTCCGCTCCACCCATCCTACGCGTCCGGAGTTCGCTTTCCACCGGCATGACAGACGCGGCGAGTCGGGCGTTTCCGGATGGCACGTACGATCAAACGATATCATGATTACTTCGTCTTATACCCCTTAAAGAACTTCAGGAAGTCGGAATCGGTCGACAGGATCAGGTTGCTGTCCCCCCCCATGGTCTCCCGGTAGGTCTCCAGGGTCTGAACAAAGGAGTAGAAGTCGGGGTCCTTTCCGAAGGCATCGGCATAGATCCGGGTCGCTTCTCCGTCCGCCTTCCCCTTGACCTCCTGGGCCTTCATGTAGGCCTCCGAGGTGATCTTCTTCAGATCCCGCTCCATCTCCCCTTCGATCTTCCGGGCCTCCCCCTTTCCTTCGGACCTGAACTTTTCCGCGATCTGTCTCCGCTCGGCGATCATCCGCCCGTACACGGATTTCTGGACCTCCTCGACATAATTGAGGAGTTTGAATTTCACATCCACCAGTTCGATCCCGAACGCCACCAGCTTGGGCTGGGCCTGTTCCAGGATCCCTTTCGTGATCCTGCCCCTGCCCATGGCCACCTCGCCCAGGGGGCTTGCATCCTTCACGTTATCCACGCCGATTTCAAAGGTGTCCAGCTCCCGGTTGGTCATCCTGACCGTTTCGATCAGCGGATAGGACGTGACGAAATTCCGCACCGCCGAATCGATGATGTCATCCAGCCGACCCATGGCCCCCGGCATGTTGTTGACGGTCTGGAAAAATTTCAAGGGGTCCACGATCCTCCATCGCGCGAACGTGTCCACCCAGATAAAGGTCTTGTCCAGCGTGGGAACCTGGCCCGGATCCCCGTCCCACTCCAGGAGGTTTTTCGGAAAATAGTTCGCCTGCTGGATCATCGGGATCTTGAAATAGAGCCCCGGCTCCCTCTTCGCTTCCCCCATGGCCCTCCCGAACTGCGTGATCACGACCTGCTCGGTCTCGTCGACCACATAGGCGGAACTGAAGAGCACCAGCAATGCCAAGATGACCGGAACAAGGAAGACTCTGGATTTCATCACTCCCCTCCTTCCTTGGCCCGACCCAGATTCAGCAGGGGCAGGAGATTCTTCTGGTTGGAGTCCACGATATACTTGTTCCCGAGCTTTGGAAAGACGTCCCGAATGGCCTCCAGGTAGAGTCTTCTACGGGTCACGTCCTCCGATTGGGTATAGGCCTGATACAGGGAGACGAATCTCGCTGCATCGCCTTTCGCCCTGTTTACCCGGTCGAGGGCATAGCCCTCCGCCTCTTTGATCGTCTTCTCGGCGTCGCCCCTTGCCTGGGGGACCGCCTTGTTGTATTCCTCACGGGCCTGATAGATCATCTTTTCCTTTTCCTGAATGGCCTGGTTGACCTCGTTGAAGGAAGGCTGCACCGGTTCAGGCACGTTGGTCCTCTTCATCTCGATCGTGGTGACGAAGATCCCTGTCTCCGCCTCATCCAGTTCCTTCTGAAGAAGCTCCCGGGCCTGTACGGCGATTTCCTCCCGTTTGCTGATGACCTCGTTGATGCTCCGGTCGCCGACCACGAGGCGCATGGTCGCCTCGGAGAGATCCCGGAGCGTGTTCTTCACATTCCTGACTTTGAAGAGGTACAGGTACGGATCCTTGACGCGATACTGCACGATCCAGGGTACCACGGCGACGTTCAGGTCTCCGGTGAGCATGAGGGACTCGCTCAGCAACGCCTCGCCCGGCGACGCATAACGGGTCCTCACATCCGCCCGAACGGTGCGAAGCCCGAACTCTTCCTTGTAGACGAACCGGACCTTCACCTTGGAAAGCTTCTCGATGCCTGCCGGCAACTTGAAATTGAGCCCCGGCGCCGTCGTCCTCGCGTACCTGCCGAACCGCTGGATCACCCCCACCTCGTCCACTGCAACGGTGTAAACCGTCGAAGAGGCCAGGTACAGAACCGCCACCACCAAGATGATGAGGGAAACGCCCGGCAGCTTGAACCGGCTTCCCTTGATCTTGTCAAAGACCTGACCTACCTGAGGGGGCGTTCTCGGCCCTGTGGTCTTCCTCTGCTGCTGCAACTTCTCCCAATCCCATGCCATGGATTTTCTCTACTCCTCCTGTTTGGATTCTGTTAACATAACAGCCCACTTGCTGTTCGGTCAATCATTAAAGGACGAAAGGGAAGACCCGCCGCCGAGACACCAAGACACGAAGAACGCTTTTCTTCGTGCCTTCGTGTCTTCGTGGCGCAATTCAATGGACGAGAACAAGACCGGCCTTACGTCGCTGAAAGAGATCATCGATTCGCTGATGAGGGGGTCCGACTTGGCCGTCAATCCTGAGGACGCCCGGATCTGGCGGATATGGGACGATGCGGTCGGCCCCGTCGTAGCCAGAAACGCCCATCCCCTCTGGATCAGGAAGGGACTGCTGAGGGTGAAGGTCTCGGAGCCGATCTGGCTCCAGGAGCTGGGACTCTCGGAGCAGGCCATCCGGGAGAGACTGAACGAGAGACTCGGCCGCACGGCCGTCCGGAGAATTGAGTTTCGACTCAACTCAAAGTAGGGACTTCTCTCGGGTTCATCAGGGGCGCCAGGACCTTCAGCCCCATCCTGCCGCCGGCATAGGCCTCCACCATTACCAGTTTCGATTCGGATCCGCCGTCCGCATGGATGAACCTCATCCGCTTGGGCTCCAGGCCGTGGCCCCGCATCCTGGCGAGCATATCCACGGTACGGACCGCGGGGTAGATGATGGCCAGCCGCCCGCCTGCCTTCAGGACGCGCACGGAACCCCTCAGGATGTCGTCGAGGACCATGAGGATCTCATGTCTGGCGATCGCCTTCTGCCGGTTGGGATTGACGCGCCCCGTGGCGGCCTGGCGGTAGGGCGGATTGCAGATCACCACGTCCGTGGAGAGCGGGGCAAGGGGCAGGTCCCGGATATCGGCCAGGACCACGCTCATCCGGTCGGCGAAACCGTTCAGCAGACGATTTCGACAGGCCTGTCCCGCCATGTCCGGCTGGATCTCCAGGCCGATCACGTGGGAAACGGGCCTTTTCAAGAGCAGGAGGAGCGGGATGATCCCGCACCCGGTTCCCAGATCCACCACCCGATCCTGCGGTTTGATCGTCACGAATTCGGAAAGGAGCACCGCGTCGATGGAGAAGCGGTAACCGCATCTGGGCTGGATCAATCTGAGCCGCCCGTGCATGAACTCGTCGATCGACTCATCCGGGCCGAGCGGGATGTCGACAGGGCTCGGTGCATTCATTGGAACCGTTTCCCTCGATTTCTTCTTACGCTGGAGGATCCGAATCCTTTCATAACAACCCGGGGTTCCCAGTCAAGCAAATTCGAAGGCGCACGGGGCGGAGAATGTGGTATGAAGAAAAGGTTCATCTCAGCCCTTGGGAGGATGTTCTGTTGGACCTGCAGAGAGACTCATTCGATGCCGGGCACGACCCGACCGGCCGCAGTCCCGATCTGATCATCGAAGGCGGCATGGTGCTGACGATGGTCGATGGAAGGGAGCCTCTGGAGAAGGGACGGGTGCTCGTAAGGGGCGATCGCATTCTCGACATCCGATCCGCCGACGAAAAGGAGGATGATCCACCCGGGGTGGCGATCCTGGATGCCGGGGGTGGAGTCGTCATGCCGGGCCTGGTGAATGCACACACCCACGCCGCCATGACCCTCCTCAGGGGGTTTGCCGACGACCTCCCCCTCGCCACGTGGCTCTACGAGCGCATATTTCCCGCCGAGGCAGAATACATGAATGAGGAGTCGGTCCATCTCGGGACGCTCCTGGCCTGTCTGGAGATGATCGGCTCCGGAACGACCACCTTTTCAGACGGCTACTTCTTCCAGGATGCCACGATCCGCGCCGCGCACCAGTCGGGACTCCGGGCGGTCGTCGCACAGGGGATCATAGATTTCCCCGCACCCGGGATCCCCGACCCTAAAGAGAACCTGCTGCACGGGAAGCGGTTCATGGAGAAGTGGCGCCGTTTTTCCGATCTCATCACCCCGGGCCTCTTCTGCCACAGCCCGGTAACCTGCTCGGCCTCCACCCTGGTCGGGGCGATGGAGATCTCCCGGTCCTTTTCGGTCCCGCTTCAGATCCACCTCTCCGAGACCAGGGAGGAGGTCGATGAAATCGTCCGCAGAAGCGGGTCCAGGCCCGTCCGTTACCTGGACGGACTCGGGCTTCTGGACGAGGGGCTCGTCGCAGCCCATGGGATCCATCTGGATGACGATGAAATAGGGTTGCTCGCCGGAAAAGGTGCAAAGATCGTCCATGTGCCCGAGAGCAACATGAAACTGAGCTCCGGCGTGGCCAGGGTGAGGGACCTGCTGGCCGGGGGCATCACCGTGGCCCTCGGCACCGATGGAACGGCGTCCAACAACGATCTGGACCTCTTCAGGGAAATGGACAGCGCGGCCAAGCTGAGCAAGGTCACCGACATGGATCCGGTCAGTCTGGATGCAGTCTCGGTCCTGAAGATGGCGACCGCGGACGGGGCCAAGGCCCTTGGACTCGAACGGACGATCGGCACCCTGGAACCGGGCAAGAAAGCGGACATCATCGTCGTGGATCTCGACCGTCCCCATCTCGTTCCACTCTACAACCCGTGCTCCACGCTGGTCTATTCGGCCGTGGGCTCGGATGTGAAACACGTCCTGGTCAATGGAAAGCTGCTCTACAAGGACCGGCGGTTCCTGACCCTGGACGACCAGGAGATCATGGCCAAGGTCAGGGAGCTCTGTCGGAAGGTGGTGCCGTGAGCTCCCTTGGGCACGCCCTGAAACGCTGCCGCGGGGAGTGTCCATCGCGACGGATGACGATTTCGAGATAGGCCTTTGACTGAACCGGAACGACACATGATCGAAAAGGTCAGGGAGTTTGCCATGCAGTCCCTGGGCGAGGCCCCATCCAGCCACGACTGGGACCACACCCTGCGCGTGTGGGGGCTCTGCATGCGGATCGGGCCCAAGGAAGGCGCGGACCCGCTCGTGCTGCAGATCGCGGCCTATCTCCACGATGTGGGTCGCCCGTTTCAGGATTCCTCCAGGGGCTCTGTTTGCCATGCCGAAAAGGGGGCGGCCATGGCCTCCGGACTCCTCGCCGGTCTCCCGCTGAGTCCGGAGACGCGGTCAAACATCATCCACTGCATCCGATGCCACCGATTCAGGGGGAAGGACCGCCCGGAGACCCCCGAGGCGATGGTCCTCTTCGACGCCGACAAGCTGGACTCCATCGGCGCCGTCGGTATCGCCAGGGCCTTCCTCTTCGCAGGCGAGGTGGGGGCAAGGCTCCATAACCCGGACAACCGGGTGGAGGAGACCAGGCCTTACACCAGGGAAGATACGGGTTATCGGGAATTCCGATTGAAGCTCAGCAAGGTCAGGGATCGGATGCTCACATCCGAGGGGCGCCGGATGGCCGAAGAGCGCCACGCCTTCATGGAATCTTTCTTTGCGAGGTTTCTGCAGGAGTACGAAGGGAAGGTTTGAAGACCCTTCGGTTGATCGTATCGGCCGCCTTCCGGGTCTCGGCGATCAGGCTCCCCATCTTCTCCCCGTCCAGGCTCGCCTTGAATCCAACCGCCCAGATCACCCCCATCAACTGGCTCTCCTCTAGGACCGGAGATGCGACGGCCCGCACGCCGAGGATATATTCCTCGTCGTCCGTAGCATACCCCCGCTTCCTCACGGTTCGAAGCTCCTGAAGATAGGACTCGGGGCTGGTGATCGTATTGACGGTATAGCGGGTCAGCCCTTTTTTCTTCATCAGTTTGACCGCCTGATCCTCGTCCATCCGGGAGAGCAGCACCTTGCCGACCGCCCCTGCGATCAGAGGCAGCCTCGTCCCTATGGGGGAGGTAATCTTCAGCTCGCTCTTCGACTCGACCACGTCCAGGATGGTCACATGGTCCCCATTGAGCATACCGAAGAAAACGGAGGTCCCGGTCTTCTCCATCAGGCTTTCCATCACCGGCCTCGCGAGGGACTTGAGATCGACCTGGGAATAGGCCGCCCTTCCCAGCTCGAACAGCGTGAACCCGAGGGTGTAGCGTTTCGTCACCGGATCCCGCACCACTGCGCCTGTCTCTTCCAGCGCGGAAGTCATTCCATGGACCGTGCTCTTCGCCATGTCGAGGTTTCTGGCGAGCTCGCTGATGCCCATCCCGTCCCTGGAACCGGAGATCATCCTCAGGATCTCAAACGCCTTCTTCACCGACGGAGCGAAATACCCTTTGGCCATTGTTCACCATGTTGAACATTTTCCGGGAAATGTACAAGTTCTTGCGAGTCCTGTCAATGGCTTACTTGGAATCGGCCGGCCTTTGGGAAGCCTTTGATCCAGGGCGGGTTTTGCGCTTGACAAGGGGAGCCGTTGGGCTAAGATACCGTGGGAGCGGGTTCACGAGGATGAACTTCCAGTGCCTCCCCGGGAGGAAGCTATGAATCTGTCCGATTTCGCTGAAGGGCCTCTTCTCTGGGCGACCTTCATCGTCTTTTTGGCCGCCGTTGCCTCCAGGCTTCTTTTCTTTGTCCTCAAGATCGGGACCGCGAAAAGGTTGCCAAACCAGGGTTCTCTTTTTCGCCTCCATGCATTCGGGCGATTCCTGCTCCCTCTTCACATGGTCTTCCACAAGAGACCCGGCTATGCCGCCCTGAGATACCTCTTCCATGTCTGCCTTTTCGCGGTGCCGATCTGGCTGAGCGGACACATCGTGCTCTGGTCCGAGTCGAGGTTCGAGTGGGATTGGGCCGCCCTTCCCGATACGTGGGCGGACTGGATGACGATCCTTGTCGTGGCCGTCGCCCTCTTCTTCCTGATCAGGCGGATCGTTTTTCCCCGGCATCGCACCCGCTCTTCGGCCCGGGACCACGTCCTGATTGTCCTGACGCTCCTCCCCTTTGCCTCGGGCTATCTCTTGACGCACGGCACCCTGGACGCCATCTCCTTTTTGAGCGACCACATGCGGGTGATCCACGTATTGAGCGGCGAGGCCATGCTGGTCATGGCCGCTTTTCTCTTCTGCCGGACCCGAATGATTCCGGAGCTCTGTACGGGGTGCGCATCCTGCGAGCTGAGTTGTCCCACCGGGACCCTGGAGTCGCGTGACCAGGGGACCTGGCGCATCTTTACGTACAACCACTATCAATGCATCTGCTGCGGCTCCTGCGTGGACACCTGCCCGGAACAGGCAGCTGAGCTCAGGCATGAGGTGAGCGTGGGGAGGTTCTTCCAGATCATGCCCAAGCTGGAGATCAGGAGGGCGGAGCTGAAACCCTGCAGCACGTGCGGCGCCCTCTTTGTCCCGGAACCCCTGTTTACCAAGATCACCAAGTCCTTCCACGACCACTATCTGCAGCTCTGCCCCAATTGCCGGAAGACGAGCGCTGCGGACATCTTCCGCAGCCTTTCGCCACGGCACAAAGGCGGCCGCGAAGGCCAGCGCGCACCCGCTTCTCCCGGTCTTGCACCTCTGGCCTCCCAAAAGCTGCCGGACATTCCAAAACCGATTGTTCATTGACATGAACTCCTGACTTGGCCGGGGACATGAAATCTTGCACAACGGAAAAACCGCTTTACGTAGTGGAATTTCAACCTTATATCAAGTTTGACTTAACTAAAAACCCTTGACAAATGATCAGCCTCTGCTATCATCAAGGCCGGGTGTTCATGATGATGAACTCTTGCGCTTAGGCTTTTCGTTTGAGAAGAGAGGAGGAGCTTTATGGCCGACGAAATTAGGGACAAATCCACTGCCGAGAGTCTGCGGGCCACCCGAACGCTCGGGAAGTTCAGGTGCCCCAACCCCACCTGCATGGAGCGGCTCGAGCCCAAGAAGGGCGAAAACACCATCAAGTGCCCCACCTGCGGATGCGAATTCCGCGTGGCGTGGGTCAAAGACGGGTTCCCCAGGATCCGAGGACCGGTTTGGGATGTAAACAGAAAGATCGCACAAGAGGTTTTCGAGAGGAAGATGGCGGAGAAGGCCAAGGAGGGAAAGTGATATGGCTTTGAGCAGAAAGATCGCCTATATTGATCTGACCACAGGGAGCATTGAGACCAAGCCGATCCCCGTCGAGGTCCGAAAGAAATTCCTCGGCGGCAGGGGTCTTGACGCCTACCTCCTCTACAATCACACCAAGAAAGGGTGCGACCCCATGGGCCCGGACAACGCCCTCATCGTGAGCGGCGGGATCCTCTGTGGAATGCCCGCATCCGCGACCTCCAGGTGTCACGTCATGGCCAAATCCCCCCTGACCGGGTTGCTGGGGAGCTGCAACATGGGCGGCTTCTTCACCCCGGAGATGGCGTGGGCCGGGTTCCATCACCTGGTCATCAAGGGCAAGGCGAAACACCCCGTGTACATCTACATCCACAACGGCGAGCTCGAGATCCGGGACGCCCGCGGCATCTGGGGCCTGCCGGTGCCGGACGCGCAGTGGGCCATCCGCGACGACCTCGGGGACCAGGAAGTCAAATCCATGGTCTGCGGACCCGCAGGCGAGAATCTGGTCACCTATGCCAACGTGATGACGGGAATCAAGAACGCCGGCGGAAGGACGGGGATGGGCTGCGTCATGGGCTCCAAGAACCTGAAGGCGGTCGCCTGCAGGGGGACCATGGACATCAAGATCGCGCACCCGAAGGAGGCGCTCGAGTTCAACAAGCGCTTCATCGAGCAGATCACCAGCGCCAAGGTGAATCAGACCCAGGGCACCCTGGGCACCCCCTTCATCTGGGGCGCCACGAACTCCTGGGGCGGGATCCGGTGCAGGAACTTCCAGTACAACCAGTGCGAGTACTCCGACGACATCGAGCCCGAGCATCTGGACGAGATCGCCGAAGAGACCATGGGACCTTACCACATGACCGGCTGCTTCGGCTGCCAGGTGCACTGCCGGGCCCAGTACAAGATCCCGGGGAACAGCAAATGGGCCGGCCGGTACGACGAGGGCCCCGAGTACACCTCCCAGGGCGCCTTCTGCGGCGAGACCGACACCCCGAGGGCGGAAAC
>JAGVAP010000010.1 GCA_020060215.1 Deltaproteobacteria bacterium
GACTTAAAATCCCTCGGCGCCTGGCGCCGTACGAGTTCAAGTCTCGTCCCAGGCACTTAAAATGACAGAACAAAATCCCCTTGACGCAGGGGATTTTTTGTTGTCTGGGGTGCCGATCGTGAAAAATAGGTGAAAGAAAGGAATTTCGAAGTGGATGTCGTCCTGTATCAGAGGCCCGATAGCCCACACTATTGGATGCGATGGTATGTGGGCGGAAAACTCTATCGTGAAAGCACCAAGAGGAAGAACAAGAAGAAGGCCGGGAAGATCCTGAAGCGCAAAGAACACAGGAGTTGTTGCGCAACATGTGTATTGAATGCGGACAGCATCCATACGACGACAACCGGATCATTGACGAGATCCTGATGAAGATGGTCAGCAAGAAGATCCCCGTTCTGCCCGTCCATGAGAGCCTCATTGCGCCCGCCGAGCACGAAGGGACTTTACGGCAGGTCATGACCGAGGCATATCAAAGGATAATGGGGAAGGATTTCCTGCCAGTAACCAAACAAGTGACGGCAAAAACCCGCTTAACGGATTGACTTTATAATGGATGCCGTTATAAAGCGATCCATGATAAAGTCCTTTCGCGGCCAGGGCACGGAAGATGTCTTTGACGGCAGGAACTCAAGGCCGGCGAGAAGTTGCTGCCCGCGCTCTTGTGGCCGATCGCCCAGCGCAAACTCGATCAAATAAATCGTGTTCGAGAAATCGGAGAACCTGCAATCCCGCCGGCGAATCGTCTGGAACGCCTGCGCGGCGACAGGGAAGATCAATACAACATCCGGATCAACCAGCAGTCCGGGTCTGTTTCAAATGGGAGGACGGTCATGCCTCCGAGGTCGAAATCGTCGATTACCACTAGTCAGGACGTGAGGCTTCGCTTACCGAAGCAGCGTCCACCGACACATCCCGGCGAGGTGTTGTTGGAAGAGTTCTTGAAGCCCATGGGGATAACTCAGAGCGAACTGGCGGTTCGCCTCGGGGTTTCCTTTCCACGACTGAACGAGATCGTACGGGGGCGGCGTTCGGTGACCCCCGATACCGCTTTGCGTCTGGCCCGGGTTCTGGGGATGTCTGCCGATTTTTGGCTGGGACTCCAGCAGGATTGGGATCTCTGGCATGCGATGAACGGCCCGGGCGCGGAGGAGATTTCGCGCCTCGAACCGATTTCCTCCCCAGAGTGACGGACATGAGCAAGATCCCGAAGACCGATTCCATTGAGGATCTGGCGAAATTCTGGGACAGCCATGATCTGACGGAGTTCGAAGACGATATAGAGGAGGTTCCTGCTTGCGATTCTTTCGGATCGGAGAAAATCGCAAGCAGGAGCTTGCTCCAGAAAACCAAAGCACGGCACTCTCTGTCTTTTAGATGATGTGCGGCCTTCACAATCTCATGACAGATCCGAATCAATGCTATCGCGAGTCGGACCCGGTATTCAACCTCCCGCGCCCCTTGCTCTTCGCACACCGTGGCGGAGCCAGGGAAGTGGCGGAGAGCACGGCCATGGGGTTCAGGTATGCCCTGGAGGAGGCGAGGGCCGACGTCCTTGAGCTCGATGTTCAACTCACCCGCGACGGCGAGTTCGTGGTCTGGCACGGACCCGATCTCGACAACGTGAAGATCGCCGACCAGCCCGATCGGCCGATCCGGCGAGAGAGAAGGATGATTCACGATTACCGGTGGAGAGAGATCGAACGGGCGTGGGTAGCGGACCCCGAGCTGAACGACGTGCCTGTCGCGCAGAGGGACCTGTCGGCGGTTCCCTGTTCGGAGGAACGACGGATCCTCCCGCTTTCGGAGTTTCTCGAAATGTTCCCCTCCGTCCCCCTGAACATCGAGATGAAGAAGACCTTTCAAGATCCCACAGGCCGGGAGGGAAGGGGGGTGAGAAAAAACGTCGAGGCATTCACAAGGGTCCTCGAAAGCGGCCTGCATGGGCGGACGATCGTCGTCGCGAGCTCTTCCGACCGCTGCCTCCAGACGTTTCGCGCCTTGAACGGAAGCAGGTATCCGACCTGCCTTTCGGTTCGTGAGCAGCTGCTCCTTCCCTTTGTCCGCATGGACATGCGCAACCGCTGCCTGGAGACTTCTCACCACTGGGTCGCCTCGCGAAAGGGGGTCGTCCGGAGGGTTCGCGGTCTCGGGGGATCCACCTTCGTCTTCCTGAGCGCGTTCACCGTTCTTTTGCCCGCGATCGATTGGGAGGACGTCCGGGAACAAGAGATCGTCCGGATCCTGGAGAGGGGGGTCGACGGCATTATGACGGACAGGCCGAAGCGGGTCCGGCCCATCATCGACCGGTGGAAGAAGGCGCAACAGGTATTTTGACAGGATTAACAGGATCAACAGGGTTTACTGACCCTCTACGAGCCTTGCCGACGCTGCATGAAAGCCATGACCTCATCCAGATGCGGGATACCGTCCCTCGCACCCACACGGCGGCACTTCATGGCGGACACGGCCGACGCGAAGCGCATGCATTCCTCCATCGCCCACCCTTGAAGCACGCCATAGATGTAGCCGCCGTGGTAGACATCGCCTGCGCCGGTCGTGTCGACGGCCTCCACCGGAAATGCATCCTGGCGATGCACCCTCCCGCCCTCGCTTCCGATGCTCCCTCCGGGACCCAGCGTCACGACGGCTGTCCGGGGGCCCATTCCGACCATGGCCTCCAGTGCCTTTCCGAAAGAGTCCGACAGCCCGGCAGCGAATCTCTCAGAGACGATGAGGATATCCACGAGGGACACGAGATCAAGGGTCCCTTCCCTCAGGGTCCCTCCGTCCATGACCACCGTCCAACCCATCTCCCTGGCCTGGCGGGCGGCTTGGATGGATGCATGGATCATGAGTCCGTCGACGTGCAAAACCCTGGCCTTGCGAAAGGGAGAGAGCACCACCTCCTCCGCCTTGAGCGGTGGGACGGTGCCTCTGTGCCAGAAGATGGTTCGTTTCGCGCTGGCGGGGTTTACGGCGATGAAGGCGAATTGAGAGGTGTATCCCGGGCGTATGGCGAGAGACGAGAAGTCCACGCCTTCCTCTTCCAGCCCCTTTACGATCTCCTGCCCGAAGAAATCGTCGGATACGGAGCCGAGGAAGGATGTGCCGATGCCGAGTCTCGCCAGGGTGACCAGGGCCGTGGAAGCGGGTCCGCCGCACTGTTTATCGAGTTCAAGGAGCTCCGACTTCTCGTCCTCCAGAGGGAAGGCCCTTATCTTTCCAAGGAAGTCGAGGCTTGCCTGGCCGAGGCCCACCACCTCGACGTCCGAAGGTCGCAGGTCCCTGCGGCTCCACCGGTCTGAAGGTCCTTTGGCTCCTGAATCCCGGAACTTCGACCCTGGACCCTCTCTCGATTCAAAAGCACCCGTCACTCATTGCCCTCTTGACCCTGGACCCGGGACCCTGGACCTCCTTATTCGACCTTCTTCCTCGCCCTCCCCATCTCATCTTTGATGGTGCTCATGTTTTCGTTGATCTTCTTCTTGAGCGGGGAATCGGGGTACTTGTCCAGCAGGGTCTTCAGGATATTGAAGGAGGAGACCAGGAGCTCCTCTTTCTTCACGGCATCTCCCTCGTTCTTCGCCATGAGGTAGAGCTTGGCCGCCCTGTTCCGTTCCTTGTTGATGAGCTTTTCGGTGGCGATCTCCTTGAGGGAATTGATCTCAGCGGAATTTTTCCCATCCTGCTGCATCTCTTTCAGTTTCGCCAGGGCCTCCTCGAAGCTCTCCTCTTGGACCAGCTTCTTGGCCAGGACGAGCCGTTCGCTCTCGAGGGCCTCCTTCTGGGCCGCCTGCTGCACCAGATCCTCATCACCCCTCTCCTCTGCAAGCTCCAGGTCGCGCATGGCCCGGTCTATGGCCTCTGTCTCCGGCCCCTCCGGGAACCGGATCCGCTGCTGCAGGAGGATAAACTTCGCCTTGGTGAACTCCTTCTTGGCGATAAGATCCCTCACCTCTGCGAGGGACCCCTCCAGGCCGCCTTTCTCCGGTGTCCCCTCGGCGGCCGGTTCCGCGACCGCGGGCGGGGCGGCGACTTCAGGCGGGGTCTCGGGAGGCCGCTCCTGGACCCCCATCCTCTGCCGCGCCTCCTTGAGAACGGCCTCCTTTTCATCCACTCGCCGAACCAGTTCCTCGAGGCTCTCCTGGGCGCTCTTTTCCTGTCCCATGGCGAGCTGCCATTCGAGGATATAGGCGCGAAGGTTGACCAGGTCGGGTCTCTGTCCGAGCTCCTTTATGACCCGCTCTCCCTGGGTGACCGCCTCCCCGACCCTTCCTTGCCTTGCCAGGGAGATGGAGAAGAGGAGCGCGATATCCGGGGTCAGGGCCTCTTCGCCGAAGAGGTCCCTGAGTCCAATGCACCTGTTCACCACACTCGCATGGTCCGACGCAAGGTAATCCCGGATGATCTCGTTCCTCCTTCCCGAGTACTGACCGAAGATCTTCGAATAGGCGCTCTCGTCAAGGGTTTCCTTCAGAAAATATTCCTCGTCCAGTTTGCTGAGCGACTCAAAAAGGAGGCGGATGATCCTCTGCCGGTCCCCCTCCGCCAAGGGCGGCTGGAGGGTGGCCCCGATGATCTGGTAGGAATTCAAAAGGGCCATGGCGACCTGCTTTTCCTTTTCCCCCATCCTGGTCTCTTCCATCCTCCTCGCGAGGCGGGCGGTCCTCTCCTCTACCTCTGCAGCGGAGATCGGGAGGGGGAGAACGATCTCTCTCCCCGGTGCGACAGGCTCCCTGGCGGGCGGGGTCATACAGCCTCCCAGGAGACCTGCGGCCGATATGATCGCCAGGAGGTTAGTTTTCCACTTTCCCATTCTGTACTCCTCCCATGGGCTCAAAAACCCTCTTGAGCATCAACCGGCTTCCGCCGGACCCCACATCTCCAAGGACCCGCAGGGGGCTCCCGGGCGCATCCTGCGCGTGAAGGTCCAGGGGAAGACCGCTGCCCGAGGATACGGCGACTTCCTGGAACTCGCCATAAACATATCTGGGAATGGACCCCAGGTCAAAGGCCAAATCGGCCTCCTGCACGGCCCTCTTGTAGGCCTCGCCGTTGACGATCGCGTTTCCGGTATCCACCCAGAGGGGGAGGGCACCGGCAGATCCGTAGACCGCGATGTGTCTCCCCTTCATGGGCCGGTTGTCGTCATAACCGACGTAGCTGGCGATCACATAGCCGTCGTGGATCCCCATCACGCCGTCCTGGTCGTTCGGCCCTGGAATAAAACCGACAAAACTCGAGTTGGTGTACTTGTTGGCCGTGCCGGTTTTTCCGAACACGGGCAGGGGGACGGGGACCTTCCGGTCCTCAATGTCCATGACCAGTCTCACCGCGTCCTTGGCGCTTCTCCCGGTTCCGCGGATCATCACCATCCTCAGGATGTCGGATACCATTCCACATACCCGGTCGGACAGGATCCGCTCGGACTTGGGTTTGTACTCCCAGATGAGGTTCCCCTGCCGGTCCTCGATCTTGGTGATGACGGGCAGCATGGAGACGGACCGCATGCCCTCCATGGAATACCGTTCCCCGGTCATCATGGAGTGATAGGCGAGGGCCGCCTCCATGATGCTGATGGAATTGGCGCCCAGCGGAAAGGAGAGAACGGCATCGAGCTTGGTCGAGATTCCGATCCTTTCGGCGAAGCGGATGACATAGGTGAGGTTTACGAGTCGTTTGAAATCGCTCAGTTTGTAAAGGAGTTCCGATTCATACCTCCTGTAACCCTTTAGCCTTTCAAAGATCCCCTGCGAATGGGCGCGAAGGGAATCGAGCACCTTGGAGGGGATCATGCCGTCAATCCATATCTCTTCTGAAAGCACCTCCCGGATCTCCCCCTTCTCCCGCTCCTCGACAAGAGGGATGGAGCCGGGGCTCAAGCCGAACCTCGACTCGGAATAGACGATCCTCTGCGAGCCGGTTCGATCGAGATCCACATAGAAATGGGTAAGGTCTGACGCCTCCAGACGCCGCTTCATGGCCTGGTTCAGCGCGCTCAGCCTGAGGAAGCTCCAGCGGTAGATCTGCGCGTCCAGCTCCCCGTCCACGGAGAGCTCGCCCGGATCCACCTTGTAATGGAGGCGGTACACGTCGGCCATAAGCGATTCATGCCCCCCGAATATGAGGTCGGTCTCCACCTCCTTCTTGGACTCCTCGAAGGCGGCTTCCCGGATGTCCTCCTCGGTCGCCATGACCCCGTGGCGGTCCCTGATCCTGGCGACGTATTCCTCGTAGGTTTCCGTCGCCTTGCGGCTGAGCCCGAGCGTATCGACGACTTGACGGAATTCGTTCATGCTCAGTCGATCGGTGAGGTGGTAAAGCAGCCACACGGTCGCCATGTTCTCGGACTTGACCCCGGCCCACAGCATGGAGACCCTTTCCGACTCCGGTTCATGGTCCGGGTTGGGGACGTACAACGTGGACTGGAAAGGGTAGACATCCTTGATGTTCTGGAGGGGATCCAGGGTGTTCCACTTCAACTCGAGGGCCGCCCCGTAGATGATCGGCTTGAATATGGAGCCCAGCTGCCTTTTCGCATCCACGGCGCGGTTGAAGAAACGGTCGAAGTAGCCGCCCACCATCCCCTTGATCATGCCCTTCCGGAGCACGACGATCCCCCCCTCGAGGGTTGGGACCTTGGTGAGGTTCATCCTCATCTTTCCCGAATCCCCGGTCGTCCCGGTGGATTCGATCGCCACCGGATCGCCGACCTTGAAGAGGGCGAGGAATTCCGGCGTCTGTTTCTTCGTGAACTCCGACCACAGGCCCTGTCTCCCCTTGCGCCAGGCCTCGCCTATGGACTTGAACCCCTCGTAGTCGATCACCCCTTCGCCGCCGTCCCATGATACGTGGATGAAGGGGTTCTCCCTGTCGCTGTCGATCTTGGTGATCCGGCCGAAGAAAGGGATCTCTTCCCCATCCTGCTTCCGGAACGGATCTCCCACCAGATCCTTGTACTTTTCCAGGAACGATTCGCCGCCGTACCCGGTGAGTTTCACATCGAGGGCCGGCAGGTTCCTTCTCAGGCTCTTCAGTGCTCCCTCCTGGATCTCCTTGTTGATGGAGGTGTGGATCTTGATCCCGGAGGTCGCGAAATTGTCCACCCCCTGCTCCTGGAGGATCTCTTTGAAGTACTCTGAGTCGAGCTGGTCGCGGACGTAGTCCAGGACGACGTTCAGCCGGTAGGTCACCCTCCCTTCCTTGAAAGGGACTTCTCTCGCGATCCCTTCCTCGTATTCCTCCCTGGTGATGAAGTTGAGCTCGTACATGTTGCTCAACACATAGTCCTTCCGGAGCTTGGCCTGCCGCATGGCCTCCTTCTTCTCCGCCCGGGTCTTCTTGATGAAGGGGTTGTACTTGTTCGGGCTCTTGACCGATCCGGCGATGAAGGCCGACTCCACCAGGTCCAGTTGTTCAGCATCCTTGTCGAAGAAGTACTTCCCCGCGATCCGGAGGCCGGTGCCGAAACCCGTCACGAAAAACTGGTTGACGTACATCTCCAGGATCTCCTCTTTGGAGTACTCTCTTTCCAGGAGGAGCGCCTGGATGAGTTCCTTCAACTTGGCCGAGTAAGACCTCTTCTCCCGCTTGAAGAGGTTCTTCGCCGTCTGCTGGGTGATCGTGCTGCCGCCCTGGGCGATCCGGCCCGCCCTGAAGTTGGCAATGCCGGCCCTTATGACCGCCTTGAAATCGAGGCCGTAATGGCTGAAGTACGTCTTGTCCTCCGCCGCGACAATGGCATTGATGAAAGAGGGCGGGATGTCCTTGTAGCGGATGTACTTCCGGTGCATCTTTTCGAAGAAGACGCCGATCACCGAGTTCCCGTCGTCGTAGTAGACCGGGCTTTCGGAAAAGAGAATGGAGTCGATGATCCCCCTCTGAATCCTGGTGGCCGCCTCTTCGGAGACCGAGTGGTAGAAGAGGCCAAGGAAGACCGCAAGCCCCAGCACCGTGACAAGGAACAGGATGATGATGGACCTGAAAACCCACCGTCTCATGATCGTTCAGTTTGCCTCCGGAGGAGGTGCCCGGAACCGGTGAGTTCCCCGGACAGGAGCTTTTCACGAAGAATCCGCTTTAAATCCATGCCTCTGTTCCTCAGCCCCTCGCGGCCGTAATTCATGTTGGCCTCGATCACGTACCACCTCCCCCCCGAACGGATGAGATCCAGCCCGACATCGTTGAACCTGCACATCCTGGCGACCGACCGGGCGGTCTCCAGACCGTCTTCGGGGATGGATTGAAAGTCGAGCGCACCCCCCTGGGAGAGGTTGGTCCTGAAATCGCCGGCCGACCTTCTGCGCCAATAGGCCAGAACGGGCTGATAGTTGACCAGGATGACCCTGAGGTCCCTGTCGTGGGGAAGGAATTCCTGGACATAGGCGACATCGGTTTTCTTCAGGTAACTCTTCAACTCCTCCGTCGTTTCTATCCTGAAGACGCCGCGCCCCCCGGCGGACCGGCGGGGGAGTTTGGCGATGAACGGGAAGGGGAAGTCGGCCATGATCCGGTCATGGTGCAGGTGGTAGTAGAACCGCGTCTTGGGGTGGGGGAGCTGAAGCATGTAGAAGAGGGTGGTCTGTTTGATCTTCTCGTCCGAGTAGAGGTACGTCTCCAGGCTCGGAAACAGACCCTTTCCCAAGGTGTGGAAGAACTGGGCGTAATTCAGGGTCGGGTAGAGGATCAAGGGGGAATTCATCATCAGCCTGTGCTCACGGGGGGTATAGTCGCTGAAATTGGGCCTTACCCCCAGCGTGGATACCTCGGGGATGCCCTTCATCCTGCTCCCGAGGGCGACGAAATGTGCGTTGGCGGATGTGCTCATGTTCTCTTAGCGCCTTCCGTTCATCATTGCCACAAAGGAAGGTTTTCTGCAATTTCTTTAGCTCCGCTTCAGCAACCTTTCCGGACCCAGCGGTTCACGTCCCTGGACTTCTCCCTGGCCCGCTCCATCACCTCCTCCACGTCCAGGGTCAGCAGCCTTCTTTCCTCCATGACCAGCCGGCCGTCGATAAAGGAGTGCGTCACGTCGCTCGCCTTGGCTGCATAGACGAGCTGGGAGTAGGGGTCGAACATGGGGGTCATGTGCGGCTTGAAGGTATCGACCAGGATGACGTCGGCCTTTTTCCCAACGGCGAGAGACCCGGTGACCCCCTCCATTCCGAGTGCCCGCGCCCCCTCGGACGTAGCCATCCTGAGGACCGTAAACGCATCCATGACCGTGGGGTCCATGGAGACGACCTTGTGGATCTTGGCCGTGGAATCCATCTCGCCGAAGAGGTCCAGGTTGTTGTTCGACGCGCACCCGTCGGTGCCCAGCCCCAGGACCACCCCCTCTGACAGCAATTCGGGCGCAGGGCAGATCCCCGACGCCAGCTTCATGTTGCTCTCCGTGTTGGTCACCACCCGGACTTCGCTCTTGGCCAAGGATCGGATCTCGCCCGGGGTGAGATAAACGCAATGGATCGCGATCATGCCGGGCCCCAGCAGCCCCAGGGACTCGAGGTGCTCCACCGGCCTCCTTCCGTATTTTTCGACCACCTGCTTGACTTCGCTCTCGGTCTCGGCCAGATGGATGATCAAGGGGACCCGGTGCTCGCGCGCCATCCGGTGCGCCCTTTGGAGCAGCTCCGGGCTGCAGGTGAAGACCGCATGGGGCTCGACGGCCACGGAGACGATGGGGTCGCCTTTCCATCTGCGGAGCATCGTCTCCACGTATTCGAAACCTTTTTCCAGGGGACCGTAGTTGGGGGAAGGGAAGTCGTAGAGCACCTCACCGACAAGGCACCTCATGCCCGCCTGTTTGGCGGCCCTGGCCACTTCTTCCTCGAAGAGGTACATGTCGCAGAAGGTGGTCGTGCCGGAGAGGATCATCTCGGCGCAGGCGAGGAGCGAGCCGGTGTATACGAAATCCGCATCCATCCGTGCTTCAACGGGAAAGATGTAATGGTTCAACCATTCCATCAGGGGCAGGTCATCGGCAAGCCCCCGGAACAGCGTCATGGCCGCATGGGTGTGTCCGTTGATCAGGCCCGGGAGCACCAGCCCGCCCTTGGCGTCGATCACGTTCTTAGCGTCATCCTCCCGGAGGTCTTTGCCGTCTCCCACATAGGCGATCCGGTCCCCGGCGATTCCAAGACATCCCCCCCTGAGGACGTCCCGTGACTGCATGGTCAGGATGGTCCCGTTTCGAATCAGATAGTCCAATTTCTCTCTCAAAAGCGGAGTCTCCTCTCAAGTTGTTGTGGTGCCATGGACAAGCAGGCCCTTGTCCGGGCTCGGTTGCAGGAGTGCCCCGGACAGGCTCCACTTGTTTCGCCGCTCCCTTATTCGTCCATGGACGACAGGATCGCCTCCCACAGCCGGGCAAGGCTCGCCCCTGCCCGCTTCGCCCTGGCAATGACCTCTTCGATCGAGACCGCCCCCATGCAGTCCGGCAGGTTCACATTGGTGATGGCGACGACCGCCATGATCCTCATCCCGCAGTGGACCCCCGCGATCACCTCGAGGACCGTGGACATGCCGACGGCGTCCGCCCCGGCCGTCCTGAGGAACCGGGTCTCGGCCGGGGTCTCGATACTCGGCCCGAGAATCCCCACGTACACCCCCTCTTTGAGGGCGATCTTCAGATCGAGGGCCTTTCGCCGGGCGAGGGCGATCAGATCCCGGTCGTACGCCCTGCACATGTCCGGGAACCTGGGACCCAGGAGATCCAGGTTGGGTCCGATGAGGGGATTCATGCCGGTAAGATTGATGTGGTCGGCGACCACCATCAACTCCCCGGGCCGGAAGAGCGGGTTGAGCCCCCCGGCCGCGCTGGAGATCAGCAGGGTGCGGACACCCATTCGGGCCATCACCCGGACAGGGAAGGTGACGTCCTCCGGTGTGTATCCTTCATAGATATGGAACCTGCCGTCCAGGGCGACCACCGGCCTTCGTCCCAGCCTTCCGAACACAAGGTTTCCCCGGTGGCCCTGAGTCGTGGATCGCGGGAAGTAGGGGATCTCGGCGTAGGGGATCCGAAGGGTGGATTGCATCCTGTCCGTGAGTTCTCCCAGACCCGTGCCGAAGATCATCCCGACCTTCGGCCGTGTTCGGGTCCTGGAGAGGAGGAAACGGGAGGTCTCCCGTATCCTGTCCATCAACGCGCTGTGGACCGCTTCTCCCGGTCCGGTCTTTTGACTCTTCTTCTTCTCCATATGGAATCTCCCGGCTGAACCCATTAGCACAAAAGCATCTCAATGGGAAGAAGGCTTGAGCATCCCCGATTCACCATCAACCATCATCTGCAATGTTGCCCTCGTCCCTCGCGGCAAGCGGCAGGGCCACATGAGTGCAGGTCTGCCGGTGGAGCCCCACTTCGGCTGTATGCTCTCCTACGGGAGTACGCAGGCAGCTGGTGCGTTGAAGCGGCGCTTCAAGGGAAGGCCCCAGGGGAGGAGGGGGGGTGTTTTCTAAAGTAGAGGAGTATGTATTTTCAGTAACTTAGCGAAACTTGACAAATCCTGGAACCATGATAGTATGGGAGCACTTTCGAAGGAGGAGACGGAAATGATACTCACAAAGCACGTAGAGATCAGTGCCGCCTGCTTGCTCCGAACGATGTTCCTGGCAGGAGCGGCCTTCGCGATCTTTCTTGCGCCCCGGGAACTCGCACAGAGGCAGTGGATGGACACACCGGTCGTCGTCCATCAGCAGGAAATCACCGTGACCGGCCCCCCGCCACTGAATATCGAGAACTACATCAGCCCGAGGACCAAGAAGGCTGAGCAGGAATTCCATCCACACATCCTCACCGCGTCCATCAAGCACCGCATCGACCCCGCCCTCGTGAAAGCCGTCATCCTGGCTGAATCCGGCTACGACCCAAAGGCGGTTTCCCCCAAGGGGGCCAAAGGGCTGATGCAGCTCATGCCCCACATCATAGAGACCTTCGGAGTCAAAGACGCATTCGACCCCATTCACAACATCAATGGGGGGGTGAGATACCTGAGTCAGCTGCTCAAATACTTTAAGGGAGACATCTACCTGGGGCTGGCCGCCTACAACGCCGGCATCGGGAGGGTGAGTCAGCCCCGGCCGATCCCGAGCGCGACAAGGCAGTTCGTCTTTCGAGTCCTGGAGTTCTACCAATACTACCAGACAGGGGTTTTGGAGAGGAAAACGCAATCCGAGGACTGCTGACTCCTCCGATCCGCCCGCCCATCCTTCTTTTGTTCTTGATTTATCCTTCCGGGCTCACATATATCAATTAGCTTGCGCTATCCTGGGATCCGGTAATCCTTGGACGGTCGCCGTTTGCCTCGTTTCTTTCAATCCAGGGGAGGGGAGCCGACACGCAGGAGGGTGGAAATCATGATCGAGAGACTTCTGGAACCGGGATCGCTGCCGGACGGCGCCGGCGCAGTCACCCTGGTCCAGACCCATATTTCATCGGTGCTGGTGACAGAGGATTTCGTCTACAAGATCAAGAAACCCGTGAATTTCGGATTTCTGGACTTTTCAACCCTGGAGAAGAGAAAGTTCTACTGCCTTCAGGAGCTGAGGCTCAACCAGCGCCTCTCCAGGGGGATCTACCTGGATGTCCTGCCGGTGGTGCAGGAGGGGGATCGCTACCGGATTGCGGAGGGCGGCGGCACGATTGTCGACTATGCCGTAAAGATGAAGAGGATCCCACAAGAGGTCCTGATGAAGTCCATGTTTCGCGAGGGCCGATTGGGAAAGGAGGACCTCGATCGCGTTGCCAACGTACTGGCCGCTTTCCATTCCGAGGCCGAGCGGTCCGGCGAGATCGACGGCTTCGGCGAGCCCGAGAGGTTCAAGATCAACACGGACGAGAACTTTGCCCAGACCGAGAAGTATGCGGACAGGACCATCAGGGGAGAGGACCTCAACGCGCTCAGGACGTGGACGAACGACTTCTACCGGCAACATGATTCGCTGTTCAGGGAACGGATCCGGCAAGGCAGGATCAGGGACTGTCACGGCGACCTGCACATGGAGCATATCTGTCTGACCGATCCTGTCTCCATCATAGACTGCATCGAGTTCAACGACCGTTTTCGATACTCGGACACGCTTTCGGACGTTGCCTTCCTCCTGATGGATCTGGAGTACCATGGGGGAAGGGATCTGGCCGCGTATCTCTGGCAATCGTACGGTTCCCGGTCCGGGGAGGGGCACGTGGAGGACTTGCTCACCTTTTACAAGGTCTACCGGGCCTATGTGAGGGGGAAGGTCATCAGTTTTCAGAGCGATGACGAGAGGCTGCCCCAGGCCGAGAGGGAGCGGATCGCACGGGAGGCGGCGGCGTATTTCGCGCTCGCGCGGAGCTATATTTAAGAAGAAGTTGAGAAGATGAGAAGTTGAGAAGGTGAGAGAAGAATGGGTAGGAATTTCTGCCACAAAGCCACGAAGAAGGCCGCCATCCTTAATGTCTTCGTGTCTTAGTGGCGGGATCTGGTTGTGAATCCTGAGAAGCTGAGTGAAGCCTGGGAATGAGAAAAGACCATCTCAACCTCTCAACCTCTCGTCTTCTCGACTTCTCTATTCAAACGGGGGTGAAATGAGAGAACCTTTCAAGGAGTTCATGCAGAGAGAACTGGGGCGGGAGACCGTGTTGATTGCCTGCGGCCTCCCCGCCTCTTACAAGACCGAAACGACCGAGGTGATAGCGCGGCTGATGGGCTATGTGGTTCTTCGTACGGACATGATCCGCCTCGAAGTGCTGAAGAACGAGGATATCTTCGACGAGAGGGTGGCGGCGGACATGGACAAGAGGCGACTGGTCTATGACGAGATGTTCAGCATGGCCGGAGAGTTTGCGGGAAAGGGGAACGGGATCATCCTGGATGCCACATTCATCCGACAGTCACTCCGGAGACGCGCCGCTGAAGTGGCGGCAACTCACGGAAAACAGTTGGTCATCCAGCAGACCCAGTGTCCCAAGGAGGTCTCCCTCCGCAGGATCTCGGAGAGGACCAAAGAGAACTACGAGTCCAATGCGCTTACCGAACAGGCCTATGTCAACAACGTGCAGAAGTTCGAGGCCGTGGACCTGGACGACCTCAAGGCGCAGCACCCGACCCTCTCCATCCTCCACCTCCTGGTGGATACGACCTCCGACCAGGAGGACGAATGGTTCGTGATCGGCAAGACAGTTCGTTGAAGGAGCGGTGAACATCGAACGCCCAAGGTCGACGGTCTCGCAGAACGTCGTTATCCCGGTGGAAACCGGGATCCAGAGGGGTCGCAGGCACCCGTGAATACCTCAAAGAAAAGCAGGATTGACGTTCTCCGAGAAAGGATCCGTGCTGCAAGGGGAGAGGTCCCTTCCGACCTGGTGCTGAAGAAGGGCAGGGTCGTGGATGTGTTCTGCGGCGACATCCGGGAGTGCGACGTGGCGGTCCACCGGGGGAGGGTGGTCGGCGTCGGTCCGGACTACAGGGGAAGGCAGGAGGTCGACTGCAGGGGCAAATGGGTGGCTCCGGGCCTCATCGACGGGCACTACCATATCGAGAGCAGCATGCTTCTCCCCTCCGGGCTCGCCGCTGCGCTGGTGGTCTGGGGAACCACGGCCATCGTCGCCGACCCTCACGAGATCGCCAATGTCATGGGGGTGGAGGGGATCCGGCTCATGCTGGAAGACAGCAGGTCCACCCCCCTCGATGTCTTCTTCATGGCCCCTTCCTGTGTCCCCGCGACCCACCTGGAGACCTCCGGTGCGCGGCTCGATGCAGCGGAGCTGAAAACCCTCCTCAGGGAGCCCCGCGTCCTCGGACTCGCCGAGGTGATGAATTACCCGGGCGTGCTTGCGGGCGCCAAGGATGTCATGGAAAAGATTGTCCTTTTCGATCGCAGGCCGATCGACGGCCATGCCCCCGGGCTTGGGGGCCATGACCTGCAGGCCTATCTCTCGGCCGGGATCCGCTCGGACCATGAGACGTCCGACCGGGAAAACGGACTGGAAAAGGTCCGGAGCGGGATGATGCTGATGATCCGTGAAGGCTCTTCGGCGCGGAACCTGGAAGAGCTCGCGCCCCTTGTCTCCCCAGGGAATTTCTCGCGGTTCTGTTTCGTTTCCGACGATCTCCATCCGCAGGACATCGTTGCAAGGGGACATCTGAATTTCATGATCCGGAAAGCGATCCGGCTCGGCATGGACCCGGTGACCGCGGTTCGCCTGGCCACCATTTCCCCGGCCCGGTACTTCGGGTTGCTCGACCGTGGTGCGGTTGCGCCGGGCTGCAGGGCCGACCTCGTGGTATTGGACGACCTCGAGGAGTTCAGGGTTCACCGCGTGTACAAGGATGGAAGAGCGGCCGCTCAGGATGGGGATCTCTGCATCGCCGGGAAGAGGGACCGAAAGCGCGTGGAGCCCAAGCCTTTGAAGGTACACAACCTTTCCCCTGAACGCTTCCGCATCCCGTGCAACGGGGGAGAAGCGCGCGTCATCGAGCTGGTCCCCCGCCAGATCCTCACCCGCGCCGTTCGCCGGCCGCTCCCTTGCGCGGAAGGGTTCCTGTTGCCGGACATCGAGGGGGATATCCTGAAGCTCGCGGTGGTCGAACGCCACCATGGGACCGGCAGGGTAGGGCTGGGGCTGGTCAAAGGGTTCGGACTCCGATCAGGGGCCCTTGCCTCCTCGGTCGCCCACGACTCCCACAACATCATCGCCGTGGGGGCAGGGGACGAGCCACTGTTTATGGCAATCCGGGAGGTGGTTGAGATGGGCGGCGGACTGGCGGCAGCCGACGACCGCCGGGTCATCGCCAGGGTGCCGCTCGAGATCGCCGGGCTGATGACCGCGGACCCCATCAGGGACGTTGCGGCCCGGCTCGATGCGCTCGGCAAGGCCGCCGCATCCCTGGGATGCACGGTGCCGGAGCCGTTCATGACCCTCTCCTTTCTGGCCCTGCCCGTGATCCCGCAGCTGAGGCTCACGGACCTGGGGCTCGTGGATGTAGAGAAGTTCGAGGTGGTGCCGCTCTTCGAACAGGACCGCACAGGGCGTGGCGCATAGAGGGCATAGTGCGATCTGCAAGAACAGATGTGGAGGGTGGAAGGTGGCTGTTGGGAAGCAACAGACGACCCGCAACAGACCACCGCAAGAAAGGCAACCCGCTATTGGGAGAACCCGTGAAACCTCGTTCCTCCGTTGGAATCATCTACAAGTACCGCTTCGAGCCGGCCCAAAAGGCGGCCCGCAGGCTCAGGGAATGGCTCAGAAAGAGGAACGTGCCTGCTTATCTCGAAGAGATGAGGACCAGGAGCGGACCGGAGCCGGGCGGTCCGGAGTCCGCCATCCCCAGGGACGTGGAGTGGATCGTGGTGCTGGGAGGCGACGGCACCCTGCTGGGGGCGGCTCGGCAGGTGGCGAGATACGGCACCCCCATTCTCGGCGTCAACCTGGGAGGTCTCGGATTCCTGACGGAGATCCCCCTCGGCCGGCTCTACGCAGCCATGGAGCTGATGATGGGGGGCCGTCTCGAGATCGAGAGCCGGATCATGCTGGACGTCATTGTCAAACGGGGCGACCAGGAGATCCGCCGTTTCCGGGTCCTGAACGATGTGGTCATCAGCAAGGGAACCCCGGCGCGGATCATCGACCTGGATGTCCACATCAACGAGGAGTTTCTGACGACCTACAGGGCCGACGGTCTGATCATCTCGACCCCTACGGGCTCTACGGCATACAACCTCTCTGCCGGAGGCCCCGTCATCTTTCCCACCCTGTCGAGTTTCATCCTCACGCCGATCTGCCCTTTTACGCTTTCCAACAGGCCCATTATACTCGCCGACTCCCATCGAGTGCAGGTCGTCCTGGCCAAAGAGGTGGATCAGGGGGTCAGTCTGACCTGCGACGGACAGGTCGGCTTCGACCTGCTCTTCGGTGACAGGGTCATCGTCCGCAAAGCGGATGAACCGCTCCGGCTGATCAAGTCTCCGGATCAGACCTATTTCGAGATCCTGAGAACCAAATTGAACTGGGGTGGGACCACCTACAAAAGGCATGGAGACACTTAGGCTTCTCTGTAGAATAAAACCGCAGCATATTGCATACTTGAGGATGACCATCGAATCTTACGACGGCATGGCCGTGGTGAAGACGGTTGATCCTCGGGCGGGGGCGGTCGAGTTGCGCGTCGCACCCGGGTGCGAGGGACACATCCGGGAGATCCTCGATCATCTCAGCAGATGCGAAGACCTCCCGATCACCCCCATGAGGACCGTTCCGCCGGACCCGGACCCGTGAGGCACGGCGTTTCCGTCCGTCAGGAGGCATTCATCGGTTTGAACCATCGCTTTCATATCATCACCATGGGATGCCAGATGAACGAATACGATTCCGATCTGGTGTCGCAGCTCCTGCTGAACATGGGGTATCTCCCCGCATCCGATCCCTTGGAGGCGGATCTCGTACTGATCAACACCTGTTCGGTCAGGGCCAGGGCCGAGCAGAAGGCCTTCAGCATGCTGGGGCGGATCATCAAGCAGAAGGGGAGGTCTCCGAACCTGAAGGTGGGCATTATGGGTTGCGTTGCGCAGCAGCGGGGGGACGAGCTCTTCGCGAGGTTTCCAGGGCTGGACCTCGTCCTCGGCACGAGGGAGATCTCCAGGGCCGGTACCCACCTCCTGGAGTCGCTCGAGATGTCAAAAAAGGTGGCTGCAACGGACCTCGACCTCCTGCCGCCTCGCCCTTCCCACGCGGCGGGGTACTTCAGGGGCCGCTACACGGGCTACGTCGCCATCATGGAGGGGTGCGACAATTTCTGCACCTACTGCGTGGTCCCCCTTACGAGAGGAAGGGAGCGAAGCCGCCCACCGGAGGAGATCCTGGAGGAGACCGTCCACCTGATCTCCGAAGGGATCAGGGAGGTTACCCTTCTGGGGCAGAATGTGAACTCCTATTCCTACGGAAGCGAGCCGCCATGCCGTTTTCCCGCGCTGCTCAGGAGGTTGAGCCCCCTGCAAGGGCTCCTGAGAATCCGCTTCACGACCTCCCACCCGAAGGACCTTTCCGACGACCTGATTCGCTGCTTCACGGAGATCCCCAACCTCTGCCGACACATCCACCTGCCTTTTCAGTCGGGTTCGGATCGCATCCTGAAACGGATGAACAGGGGCTACAACCGGTCGCAGTATATGGCGCGCGTGGAGCAACTCCGGCAGGCAGTGCCTTCCATGGCCATTACCGCCGATGTCATGGTGGGCTTTCCGGGCGAATCCGAAGCGGATTTCGAGCAAACCATGGACCTCATCAGAAAGATTGAATTTGACAATCTGTACTCTTTCAAGTACAGCGATAGGGACAAAACACGGGCCTCCACCCTGCGGGAGAAGATCGACGAAGAGGTAAAGTCCCGAAGGCTTCACCTGCTGCAGAGGACCCAGAGGGAGATCACCCTCAGGAAAAACAGGCAGTTGATCGGCTCCTCGGTGGAAGTTCTCGTCGAAGGTTTCAGCAGGAAGGGCAATCAGCTCACGGGCAGGACCGAGGGCAACAGGATCGTCAATTTTGCCGGTAATCCCGAGTCCCTAGGCTGCATAGTGAAAGTACGGATCAAGGATGCCTCCGCCAATTCCCTCCGTGGGGAATACGGGAAGTGAGCGAGGGGCCGTTCCCATCACCAGCTTGTCGGCGAGCCTATGTCGGTCGACGTAAAATTGGATTGCAGCAAGGAATCGGTCCTGGTCGTCGACGACGACGACCTCCTCAGGTCCACCCTCGAGCAACTCCTTGCCGCGATGAACTTCAAGACCGCCTCCGCATCGGGGGGGGTCGCTGCACTCAGGATGCTGGGGGAGCGCGACTTCACCTTCATGCTCACCGACATGAAGATGCCCGAGATGGACGGCTTCGAACTCATCAAGAATAGCGCCAAGGCATTCCCAAAGGTCAGCATCATCGCCATGACCGGCTACTCGGAGGGGTACAGGTATGTGGACGTGATCAATGCCGGCGCAAGCGACTTCATCAAGAAGCCTTTTGACCTCGAAGAGCTGGAGGCGAAGATCGCCAGGATCATCAACGAGAGGACCCTCCGGGAGGAACTCAGCAGGCTCTCCATCACCGATTCGCTCACCGGGCTTTTCAACCAGAGGCACTTCTACACCAGGCTCAAGGAAGAGGTCCTTCGCTCCCAGCGCCAACGACACCGCCTTGCGCTCATCCTCCTGGACCTCGACAACTTCAAGGAATACAACGACACCAAAGGACATCTTGCGGGCGACGACATGCTGCGCACCGTGGGCCGGGTCGTCTCCAAGTGCATCCGGGAGGGCGTGGATTCGGGTTACCGCTACGGCGGGGACGAATTCGCGGTGATCCTCATCGATTCGGATCTCTCCGTTGCCCAGGACATCGGGAAGCGTATCCAGGAGGCCCTGAGCGAGAACGGGAAAGTGCGTGCCAGCCTGGGATGCTCCATGTTCAGCGAAGGGATGTCCGTCGAGGACCTGGTGGCCGCCGCGGACCGGGTGCTCTACGAAATGAAGTCGAAAGGCCGGACCGAGCGCATCCTGTAAATTCCGATAATCTACATTATGTCAACTTAAGGTTTATCACCCTCTGATCTTCACGGTCTCGCAGAAAGATGAAGACTTGGAGCCCGCCTCTCACGATATTCTGACGATCGTTCCAAATATCTGTTGACATGCCACCCGTGAGCCGTATAAAGATATCTAATTTACCAGGGAGGCTCACTGAATGAGCAGTGTCGTAAAGAAGCGGCGAAAAAAGATCCGAAAGCATAAATATCGCAAGATGCTGAAAAAGATGAGACACAAGAACAAGTAGTGCCGCTCCTCTTCCTCATCGTCCAACCCTGACCGAGCTCAACAAGGAAGGCAGCTCCCGGAACGAGAGCTGCCTTCTTTTCTTCCTGTGGCGCCCTGCGGATATCTACCTGGCGCTGTAATCGTACCAGCCGGCGCCGGTCTTCCTGCCCAGGCGATTCGCGCGGATCATGGACTTGAGGAGATTGGGTGACACCCACTTGGATTCCTTGTTCAGCTCCTTGTAGAAATACTCGGTGACGAAATAGGCGATATCGATGCCCGTGAGGTCCATCAGTTCAAAGGGGCCCATCGGGTAGTTGAGGCCGTTCTTCACCGCCAGGTCCACGTCTTCCACCGAGGCGATCCCCTCTTCCACCATCTTGACGGCCTCCAGGAAGTGAGGGATCATGATCCGGTTCACGATGAACCCGGGAGAATCCTTTTTCACCTCGACCGTCACCTTCCCCATCTTCTTTGCCAGGTCCGTTGCCGTCTTGACCGTCTCATCGCTCGTGTTGAACGCCCGGATGATCTCCACCAGCCTCATCAGGGGTACGGGGTTGAAGAAGTGCATCCCGCACACCCGGTCCGGCCTCTTGGTCGCCGCGGCGATCTCGGTGATGGACATGGACGAGGTGTTGGACGAAAGGATCACCTCGGGCCTGCAAAGGGAGTCCAGCTCCCTGAAGACCTCCCTCTTCAGGTCCATGTTCTCGAGGACCGCCTCCACCACGAAATCCACCTCCTTGAGGTCGGACATCCTGGTGGTGCCCTTGATCCTGCCCATGATGGCAACCTTGTCCGCTTCCTTGAGTTTGCCTTTCTCCACGCTCTTGGAGAGGAACTTGTCGATGTTGGCCAATCCCTTCCTGACGAATCCCTCTTCAATATCCCGCATCACCACTTCGCAGCCGATCTGGGCGGCCGCCTGAGCGATCCCGTTTCCCATGGTTCCTGCGCCAACCACTCCGATCTTCCTGATTTCCATACCTCCTCCTCTCCCCGCTGGATGGACTCCTATGCCGACTCGACGCGGCTCACCTCCGGAACGTTCTGCTTCAGAACCTTTTCAATGCCCATCTTCAAAGTCATCTGCGACATGGGACAGCCGCCACAGGCGCCGGTCAGTCTTACCTTGACCACTCCGTCCGCACCAACATCGATGAGCTGCACGTCACCCCCATCAGCCTGCAAGGAGGGCCTTACCTTTTCGAGCGCCTCTTCCACTTTCTTTCTGAGCATATTGGTTTACCTCCGTTTTCGACTTCAAACCACTCTTGAGAACGAGTTGTAGCACGGGGCCCTGGGCCGATCAAGCTATTTTGTAGCGGCAAGGCTCGCTCCGCTCGCGCTTGAGGTTGGAGGCTCATGGGCCCTTGCCATCAACCTCCCGCCTCACACCTCCAACTCTGCCCTTTGCGCCATGCGTCTTCCTCACCCGAAAAAGCGCTTCACCCGGTCATCCAGGAATCGGCTCAAGCCCTCCGATCCCGCGGGCGACCATCCCAGTCCCTGCTCCCAGACATCAGGGCTCTCCATGCAGAGATAGAGGCCGAGGTCCCTGTGCCACCGCTCAAGGCTCTCGGCCATGGACCGGACCAGCTCGATCCGAATCGGCTTGAACAGACGCATCTTGCCGTCCAGGCCCAAAACGAATTCACCGTCCAGCACCCGGCTTTCAGGACGCCGTCTCCGGATGATCGGTTTGAGCTCCGGCAGGTACCGCATACATCCCAGGCTCACCCAGATGATCCCCCGGGGATCCACTGCGTTCGCGAGAAGATCCAGGGTCCGCATGTATCCATCTTTCCACCCCTGGTGGGGTACCAGGGGATCGAAATGGAACCCCAGGACAAAGCCCTCTTCCTGACACCGTTTCGCCGCCTCGAGCCTCCGGCGGATCGAGGGGGCTCCGTGCTCTTCACGTTCCGCCATGTCCGGGCTGTTCAGAGACCATGAGACGACGATCCTGTCTCTTACGGGCGACTTCAGCACCCTTTCGATATGGATGGACTTCGTCTTCAACTCCAGGACCGCGTTCTTTCTTTCCTTGAAAAACGGCAGCAGCCGATCGGTCCATGCGACCACAGGGTCGAGGGCCAGGCTGTCCATGAATTCCCCGGTGCCGACCCGGAACATGGCTTCAGGGTGTGCGTCCAACCGCGCGGCCAAAGCGGCCAGCTTTTCGTCGAGGTTCGTGAACACACGCAGGTACGGCTGGTCCAGGTAGGCCTGAAGGATGCAGTAGCTGCAGTCCATGGGGCAGTTTGCGCCGAGATGGAGGATCCGGTAACCGCAGCAGATATACCCCTTGGTCCCTGGGCACTTCTTGAGGGGCTCCCCTGGGAATGGCGAAAGCTCGAGGGTCTCCTTTCCCGCTATCTCCAGGTCGGGGGCCGGCCCCCTTTCCACCGGTACGCGGCGGAGTCTCTCTACGATACCTCTGACAAAAGGGGTGGAGTCGTCGCACGCCTGAAGCACCCTCTTGATCCCGAATACCACGGCTACTCCTCCCAGGGCTCCTTGATCTTCTCGAGGTCATCCGTGGATGCCAGTTCCGCGAGCCTCCGCCGCAGGACCTTCCCCTCCCTGAAGCAGATCTCCAGACGAAAGTCCGGGGATTCGAAAAAGGGGGAATGGTGCAGCCTCACCCCATCCGGGAGCCTAAGGCCGTGCACCGTTTTCCGGAACTTCTTCTCTGCGGCGACCAGACTCGGGAGCCTCCTGGCCCTCAGGGTATCGAGCGCGGACTTCACCTTCTGCGGGCCGTTCATCGACGGTTTCTCGAGGATTTCTATGAGCGCGGTTTCGAGGAGCACCTCATGGGGGGCGATGTCCGATATTGACGATATATCCTTTATCATATCGATGAATTGTATCTGTTGATTGAAGTTGAACTGGAGGCTCAGGAGCCACTCCCCAAGACCCTTTCGGGAGGGCGGGTCCATATCCAGCAGCGCGCGAACGGTCTGAAACGACAGCCTCCCCGCTGCGAAGGCCGCGCGGATCTCCTCTTCGAGCACCCCGATCCTCACATACGTTCCCAGCAGCGGCCCGTGGGCGGGGAGGCCGAGGAGCGGCATGTATCGGTCGATGACCTCCTGCTCGGGAAAGTGGGTCAGGAGCCTTTCCAGGGCCATCCCCTTTTCAGGGCCGTTGAGGTCTCGTGTGGCCAGGTTGTCGTGGAGATTGAGCAGGAGTTTGTCCAAAGGGGAGAGCCGGGCCCCCGAGAGATCGATGCAGAGGAGTTCCCTCTGCCCCATGCCCCTGACCGCCAGGACCCTCCGGTAGCCGACGACGATGCGTGCCCTCCCCTCTTCATCCCTGTCTGCCAGGGGAGGGTTGAGGAGGCCCACCCTGCGGATCGATTCCATCATCGGGTTCAGATCGAACCCGAAGCTCATCGTGTAAGGCCCCGGGCTGGTGTCCAGTTCGTCCAGGGGAATGGTGGTGAGTTTGCCCTGCAACCGTAGCATTTTGAACCCAAGAACTCCCAAGAGAATGTTTAAAACTATCCTGTTGATCCTGTTATCCTGTCCAAGGTTCTTATGCAGTTATCCTGTCCAAACCCCTACAGCAGTATGCCCACGGCAGCCCCGGTCATGCAAGTGGCAAGCGTCCCCGCAACGATCGATTTCAACCCCATGGAGACGATCTCGCCTCTTCGCGCAGGCGCCATGGCGCCCATGCCGCCGATCATGATCCCCAGGGAGCCGAAATTCGCAAACCCGCACATGCCATAGACGAGGATGATCCTGCTCCTTTCACTGAGCACCCCTCCCGGAATCCGGCTCAGATCTGCATAGGCAATGAGTTCATTGAGGACTGTCTTGATCCCCATGAACCTGCCGGCAGGAACGGCCTCCGCCCACGGAATGCCCATGAGCCAGGTGACGGGGGCCATGACCCACCCGACCAGTCCCTGGAGGGAGATCGGCTCCCCCGACGGGAGATGCGGAAGAAGCGAGAGGACCAGGTTCACGAGATGGACCAATGCGACCAGGACCACGAGCATGGCAAAGATGTTGATCAGCAGTTTCGCCCCCTCCACTGTGCCGGCCGTGATCGCATCCATGGAGCCTGTACCAAGCTGCTCTATATGCACCTCCGGTCCGGAACTGGATTCCGTCTCCGGGATCATCAGTTTCGAGACGGCGACCGCGGCCGGCGCGCTGATCAGGGATGCGATCAGAAGGTGCCCCATGGCGTTGGGGATCTTACCGGCAAGGAACGAGGCATAAAGGACCATGACCGTGCCGGCGATGCTTGCCATGCCGCCGACCATGATGGTGAAAAGCTCGCTCCTCGAAACCCTGTTGAGGTAGGGCCTGACCAGCAAAGGAGCCTCCACCATTCCCACGAACACGTTCGCGGCCGTGGAAAGCCCTTCGACCCCTCCGAGGCCCATGGTGCGGCGAAGGACCCATGAAAACGCCCGGACTCCCAACGGCAGGATCCGCCAGTAGAAGAGGAGCGAGGAGAGGGCGCTCATCACGAGAACCAGGGGCAGACCTCTAAAGGCAAACACATAGCTCATACCGGGAGCTTTCTCATCGAAGGGGAGCGGCCCACCCCCCAGGTACCCGAAAAGGAAGGTCGTGCCCGCCCTGGTGGATGCCTCCAGCGCCTCGACGGCGCGGTTCAGCCACAGGAAGGCCACCTGAATGCCGGGTGCCTTCAGGAGGAGGAGTGCGATCAGTAGCTGCAGGATCAGACCGGACACCACGACCCTGAGATTCACGTTCCTTCTCTTCTCCGACAGACACCACGCGAGCAACCCGATTGCGAGAAAACCGGCCAGGCTGTGTATGCGTTCCAAGAGCACCCCCGCTATCTTTCTCCCCTACAGAAAACCAAGAAAGCCACCATAAGTTACCCCGGATTGGATCTGACCTCCATTAAACGACAGGGTGGCCGGTGTGAGACCCCTTCCACGGGGGCTTCCGATACCACCGGTTTACTGGTGGTATTCATTACCAGAAATTGTCCTTGACATGAAGCGAAACCGGGGACAATCTACATATAGCATTTTGCTATAAGTGGTTGACACCTGCGACGCGAATGTGGCATTCTTCCAACCCGTTGAACGCCGGTTGGGAAAGCCCCAGCTGCGTTAAATGGCCTTTCTCGAAAGCCAACCCAAATCTGCATCCCGAGACCGTAAGCTCTTGGTGAGGAGTGCGTGAGCCTATGAACCAGAATGTGCCCAAAGGATCGGTCCTAGTCATCGGTGCCGGCATCACCGGCATGCAGGCTTCCCTGGATCTCGCGGATTCAGGGTACTTTGTCTACCTCGTGGAAAAATCCCCGGCCATCGGCGGGGTCATGTCCCAACTGGACAAGACGTTCCCCACCAACGACTGCGCGATGTGAATCATCTCCCCCAAACTGGTCGAGGTCGGCCGGCATATGAACATCGAGCTGCTCACCCTTTCCGAGGTGACGGGCATCGAGGGGGAGGAAGGGGATTTCACGGTCAGCGTCCGAAGATCCCCCCGCTTTGTGGACATGGAGAAATGCATCGCCTGCGGCACCTGCGCGGAGAAATGCCCTGCCAAGGCGGACGATGAATACAACGAGGGGATTTCCAAGAGGAAGGCCATCTATGTGCCCTACCCCCAGGCCGTTCCCCTGAAGTATGTCATCGACAAGGATCGCTGCATCTATTTCCAGAAGGGCAAGTGCAAGGCCTGCGAGAAGTTCTGTCCCACCGGCGCGATCCGGTTCGACGACCGGGAGGAGGAGATCAGGCTCCAGGTCGGGTCCGTGGTCTTCACCGGCGGGCTGCAGACGTTCGACCCGACCCCGTTCGAGCCCTACGGGTACGGCAAGTACCCCAATGTCGTGACGAGTCTCGAGTTTGAAAGGATCCTCTCCGCGGGCGGCCCCTCAGGGGGGCATGTGCTCCGGCCTTCCGACGGCCGCGAGCCCGCCAGGATCGCCTGGATCCAGTGCGTCGGTTCCAGGGACCAGAACCGCTGCGATCACCCCTACTGCTCTTCGGTCTGCTGCATGTACGCGATCAAGGAGGCCCTGATCGCAAAGGAGCACATCGGTCACGACTTCGAGCCCGCGGTCTTCTTCATGGACATGCGGACCCACGGAAAGGATTTCGAGAAGTACTATGAGCGCGCCAAGTCCGACGGGGTGCGCTTTGTCCGTTCCAGGATCCACACCATCTCCCAGGCGGATGAGACAGGCACCCTGCTCTTCCGTTACGCGACCGAGTCCGGGGAGATCGTGGAAGAGCCCTTTGACATGGCCGTCCTCTCCGTAGGCATGGAGCCGTCCGCATCGGCCGTGGAGACGGCCAAGAAACTGGGGCTCCGGCTGACCTCCGACCTTTTCGTCGAGGCCCCGGACATGAACCCGGTGGCCACATCCCGGCCCGGCATCTATGTGGCCGGGGTCATCCAGGGACCGAAAGACATCCCCCAGTCGGTCATGGAGGCGAGCGCCGCCGCATGCGCCGCCGGCCGTTCCCTCTCCCCTTCCCGAGGCACACTGGTGAGGAAGAAGGAGTTCCCCGGTGAAAGAGCGGTGCTCGGGGAAGAGCCCCGGATCGGGGTCTTTGTATGCCGCTGCGGGACCAATATCGGCGGCATCGCCGATGTGCCGGCCGTTGTGGAGTACGCAAAGACCCTGCCCCACGTGGTGGCCGTGGAGGAGAACCTGTTCACCTGCAGCCAGGACACCCAGCACAAGATGATCGAGCTCATCGAAAAGCACGGGCTGAACAGGATCGTGGTCGCCGCATGCACTCCGAGGACGCACGAGCCCCTGTTCCAGGAGACGGTCCGCAACGCAGGCCTGAACCCCTACCTCTTCGAGATGGCCAATATCCGCAACCAGTGCACCTGGGTCCACTCGGCCGACAAGGACGCGGCCACGGTCAAGGCCAAGGATCTGGTCAGGATGGCGGTCGCCCGGGTCTCGCTGCTGGAGCCCATCCCCGAGCTCACGGTGGATGTGAACAAGTCGACCCTCGTGATCGGGGGCGGCATGTCGGGCATGACGGCCGCCCTGGGGCTGGCGGATCAGGGGTTCGAGGCCGTCATCGTGGAAAAGTCCCCTGAGCTGGGAGGGGCCGCCAGAGAGATCACCCGTTCCTGGAAGGGGACGGATGTGCAGTCGGCCCTTTCCGGTCTCATCCGGAAAGTGGAGGCCCATCCCTCCATCCGCGTGCTCCTGAACGCCGAGATCGCCGATGCGTCCGGTTTCGTGGGCAACTTCGAGACCACCGTTTCCACCGGAGGACGGAGCGAGAAGGTGTCCCACGGTGCGCTGATCGTGGCGACCGGCGGCGAGGCCGCAGACACGGACGAGTACCTGTACGGGAAGAGCCCCAGGGTCACCCGCTGGCACGAGCTGGATAAGAATCTCCAGAAATACAAGAACCCGTCTGCAGTCGCCTTTATCCAGTGCGTGGGGTCCAGGGATGAGACGCGGCCCTACTGCTCGCGGGTCTGCTGCACGAACTCGGTCCTCCAGGCGCTCACGATCAAGGAAACGAACCCCGACACCGAGGTCTATGTCCTCTACCGGGACATGAGGACGTTCGGCGAGCGGGAGGAGCTCTACAGGAAGGCGCGGGAGAAGGGGGTGATCTTCATCCGGTACTCCCGGGAGCGGAAGCCGAAGATCACGGAGACGAAGGACGGGCTGGAGATCGTGGTCTTCGATCCGACCCTCCAGCGGGAGATCGCGGTCAGAGCGGACCTCCTCAACCTCGCCACGGCCATCGAACCGAGGGAGAACGACAAGATCGCCACCCTCTACAAGCTGCCGGTCAACCAGGAACGGTTCTTCATGGAGGCCCATGCGAAGCTGAGACCGGTCGATTTTGCATCGGACGGGATCTTCGTCTGCGGCCTCGCCCACTACCCCAAGCCCCTGGACGAGAGCATCTCCCAGGCCATGGCGGCCGTGGGCCGGGCGGCGACCGTCCTCTCCAGACCGACCATTGCCGTCTCCCCGCTGGTCTCCAAGGTCGATGCCGAAAAGTGCATCGGGTGCGGTCTCTGCACGGAGGTCTGCGGCTTCGGGGCGATCGTGCTGGAGGAGGTCGCGGGCAAGGGCTACAGGGCCGTGAATATCCCCGCCTCCTGCAAGGGGTGCGGGCTCTGCGCCGCATCATGCCCCCGCCACGCCATCGACATGCTCCACTTCAGAGACCGTCAGATCGTGGCGTCCCTGGCTTCGGCGGGGTAGGAAGAGGGAAGTTGAGAAGATAAGAAGTTGAGAGCAACGAAAGATCTTCTTCTGCACGGAAATGGAAGTCATAGAGAGAGAGGAAGACAGAGAAGAGGAGGTTGGAGGCTGGGAGAAACATCTCATCTTCTAAACCTCTCAACTTCTCGTCTTCTTCTTCCTCATGAGCGAGGTGTGAAAGATGACGGATTTCGAACCCAGAGTCATTGCATTTCTATGTAACTGGTGCGCATACGCCGGCGCGGACCTGGCCGGCGTCTCGCGCCTCCAGTACCCTGCGAACCTGAGGACGGTCCGGGTCATGTGCTCCGGCAGGGTGGACCCGGTATTCATTGTCGAGGCCTTCTCGCAAGGGAGCGACGGCGTCCTGGTCGGGGGGTGACACATCGGGGATTGCCATTACCTGGAAGGTAATGTTCAAGCGGAAAAGAAGATCCGAATGACCAGGAAGCTCCTCGATCTGGCGGGCGTCGGCGGGGAGAGACTGCACCTGCAGTGGGTCTCCTCCGCAGAGGCCCAGCGCTTCGTGGATGTGGCCAAGGCGGCGGTCGAATCCATCCGGGGACTCGGCCCCCTGGACCGGAGCGGGCTCGATATGCAGCTCGCCTCCTGCCGGCTGACGCTCACGGGTGAGACCCTGCGCTGGCTCGTGGGCAAAGAGGTGCGGATCACGGCCAAGGGCGACGTCTACGGCCGCTCCTGGAGCGTGGGCCAATACGAGTCGGTGCTGGATACCATGCTGGAGAGGGAATACCACAAGAATCTGATCTACCTGGCCGTCAAGGAAGGCCATTCTTCGGTTCAGGACATCAGCGGCAGGACGGGGCTTGGTCTGAACCGGGTCTCCTATCTCCTTGCCGACCTGGAGAAGACCAAGAGGGTCGAATTCAGGTGCATGGAGGAGAGGAAAGCCATGTTCGCAGCTTTGTAGAGGAGCCTTACTCATGAGCAAAACACAGAAGAGCGGATCCGTCATGGTGGTGGGAGCCGGGATCGCCGGCATGCAGGCGGCGCTGGACCTTGCGAGTTCCAACTACTATGTCTACCTGGTGGAGAAATCCCCCACCATCGGCGGCCTCATGGCACGCCTGGACAAGACCTTCCCGACCAACGACTGTACCATGTGAATTATCTCGCCCAAACTGGTCGAGGTCGGCCGGAACATCAATATCAAGCTCATTACGAACAGCGAGATCAAGGGGGTCGAGGGCGAGCCGGGCAATTTCAAGGTGACCCTGACGAATCGTCCGCGCTATATCGATCCCAAGAAGTGCACGGGCTGCGGGGACTGCGGCAGGAACTGCCCGGTCGCGGCGGTGAACGAGATCAACAAGGGGCTCGACGACCGCAGGGCGACCTACATCGAGTACGCCCAGGCCGTTCCCCTGGCCTATGCCATCGATCCTGACGCGTGCATCGGCTGCGGCCTCTGTGAGAAGGTCTGCCTGGCCAAGGCCATCCGCTACGACGACAAGGAGACCGAAACCGAAGTGACGGTCGGCTCCATGATCCTCTCCCCGGGCACCAAGGGCTATGACCCGTCCAGACTCGAGTTCTACGGGTACGGGAGGTTCCCGAACGTGGTGACGAGCGAGGGTTTCGAGAGGATCCTCGCGGCGGGCGGCCCCTACTACGGCCACGTGATGAGACCCCTGGACCGGCAGGAGCCCCGAAGCATCGCCTGGATCCAGTGCGTGGGCTCGAGGGACCGCAATATCTCCGGAAACGGGTACTGCTCGTCGGTCTGCTGCATGTATGCGGTGAAGGAGGCCATGATCGCCAAGGAGCACATCCACGGCGGCGTGGACGCCACCATCTTCTACATGGACATGAGGACCTTCGGAAAGGATTACGAGAAGTACCTGATCCGGGGGAGGGACAAGGAAGGGATCCGCTTCGTGCGGGCCAGGGTCCATTCGGTCCATGAGATGCCCGATACGGGCGACATCAGGATCGCCTACGTGAGCGAGTCCGGCGAGATCCTGGAAGAGATCTTCTCCATGGTCGTCCTCTCGGTCGGCCTGACCATCCCCGACTCGGCCGTGGAGCTCGCAAAGCGGCTGGGGGTCGAGCTGAACCATTACCGCTTCGCGGCCACCGGCCCCTTTGCGCCGGTCTCCACCTCGCGGCCCGGGATCTACACCTGCGGCGTCTTCCAGGGCCCCAAGGATATCCCCGGCTCCGTCACCGAGGCCAGCGCTGCGGCGTGCCTGGCCGGAGCGGACCTCTTCGAGGCCAGGGGAAAGGACTCCATCCGGATCGAGGTCCCGGAGGAGATGGATGTGGCCGCCGAAGAGCCGAGGGTGGGCGTCTTCGTCTGCAACTGCGGGATCAACATCGGCGGGATCGTGGATGTGGCCTCGGTCCAGAAGTATGCCGAGAAGCTCCCCCACGTGGTCTACACGGATCAGAACCTCTTCACCTGCAGCCAGGACACCCAGGAGAAGATCAAGGAGAAGATCAGGGAGCACAAGCTCAACCGCGTGGTCGTGGCCTCCTGCAGCCCCAAGACCCACGAGCCCATGTTCAGGGAGACCCTGGAGGCGTGCGGCCTCAACAAGTACCTCTTCGAGATGGCCAACATCCGCAACCAGAACTCGTGGGTGCACTCCAAGTCCCCCCAGCTCGCCACCCGCAAGGCCAAGGACCTCATCCGCATGGCCGTGGCCAGGGCCGCGAGCCTGAAGCCCCTGAAGGAAAAGGTCATCAGCGTGATCCAGCGGGGGCTGGTCATCGGCGGCGGAGTGGCCGGCATGAACGCGGCCCTCAGCCTCGCCAGGCAGGGGTTCGACGTCACCCTGGTCGAAAAGGAACAGGAGCTGGGCGGCTTCTCGAGGAGGCTCCACCACACCATCGAGGGAGGAGACATCCCCGGATACCTGGAGAGACTCCAGTCCGAGGTCCTGGCCGAGGAGCGGATCGAGGTGCTGACCGGCGCCCGTATCGCGGGCTTCGGCGGGTTCAAGGGGAACTTCAAGACCCGGGTCGTGGTGGGACCGGGCCGTGAAGAGCACAACGTGGACCACGGCGTCATCGTCGTCGCCACAGGCGCCACGGAGTACCGTCCGAAGGAGTTCCTCTACGGCGAGAGCGACAGGGTCGTGACCCAGGTCGAGCTGGCCGATCGGATCGAGAAGAAGGGCGCGGCCGGCCTCTCCACCGTGGCCATGATCCAGTGCATCGGGTCCCGCAACGAAGAGAATCCGGAATGCTCCCGCATCTGCTGTCAGAACGCGGTGAAGAACGCACTGCACATCAAGAGTCTCAATCCCGAGGCCCAGGTGGTTGTCATGTACCGGGACCTCAGGACTTACGGACTCCTGGAAGACTACTACCGGATGGCGAGGGAGAAGGGGGTCCTCTTCATCCGTTTCGACCCGGAGGGACCGCCGTCGGTGCAGAAGGAAGGAGACGGGCTCACGGTCACGGTAAGGGATCATGTCCTTGGCCGGGATCTGCGGATCAAGGTCGATCTCCTGGCCCTCAGCGCGGGCATGCGCGCCGAGGACACCACGGAGCTGAGCTCCATCATGAAGCTCAACCGCAACCCCGAAGGGTACTTCATGGAGGCCCACGTGAAGCTCCGGCCGGTCGATATGCCCGGCGAGGGGATCTTCCTCTGCGGCACGGCCCATGCGCCCAAGCTGATCTCCGAGGCGATCTCCCAGGCCCATGCGGCGGCATCGCGCGCCACCGCCTTCCTCGCCCTGGGGAAGATCAAGCTGTCTGCGATCACGGCCGAGGTCGATACGGATCACTGCGTCAGGTGCCTCACCTGCGTACGCTCCTGCCCGTTCGGGGTCCCCGTGTTCGACGAGAAGGAGCACGTGATCGTCATCGACGAGGCCCTGTGCCACGGCTGCGGCGTCTGCGCCGGCATCTGCCCCCGAAAGGCCATCCGGCTGAACTTCTACGAGGACGACCAGCTCCTCTGTAAAATCGACTCCTTGCTCGCGGAGGGAATGGTATGACGGATTTCGAGCCCGTGATCGTTGCATTTTGTTGTGAATACTGAGGGTATTCGGCTGCGGACCTGGCAGGTTCCATGAGGCTCGATTATCCGGCGAATGTAAAGATCATCAAGGTCCCCTGCACGGGGAAGGTGGATGTCCTGCATCTCCTCAGGGCCATCCAGAAGGGTGCGGACGGCGCCTATGTGGTCGGCTGCCTCGAAGGCGCCTGTCACTACAACGAGGGAAACCTCAGGGCCAGGGAGAGGGTGAACCACGTGCGCATGCTCCTCGAGGAGGTCGGCATAGAAGGAGACCGGGTCAGGATGTACAACCTCTCCTCAGGGGAAGGCCCCACCTTTGCCGCCTACGCGAGGGAGATGACGGAACACATCCGAAAGCTCGGCCCCAACCCGCTCAACAGGAAACCGAAACCTACGGGGTAACCCGCCGGAATTGGATTCCCGCCCTGCCCTTCGGCCTCTCCTGAGGCACCGATGGGTATCGAACCATGAACGAATGGGGGCGCCGGAGTTTACGGGGACATCGGGTTAGTGGCGGATACGGATTCTCACGGGAGAACCAACAGGAGGAACTATGATCGTTGCGAAGAGAAAACCCTTTGAAGAGATCAAGGAGATGCTGAAGGGCTACAAGAAGGTCCTCACCGTCGGATGCGGGACCTGTGTTGCGGTCTGCCTGGCAGGCGGGGAGAAGGAGGTGGATGTCCTCAACTCCCAGCTGGATATGGCCACGAGGATGGACGGAAACCCGGTCGACCTGGGCGCCGCCACCCTGGAGCGGCAGTGCGACAGGGAGTACCTGGAACCCCTGGACGAGAAAGTGAAGGAGTACGACGCCCTCCTGTCCATGGCCTGCGGCGCGGGCATACAGTTCCTGGCCGAGCGCTATCCGGACAAGCCGGTCTTTCCGGCGGTCGACACCACCTTCATCGGCGTCAACCAGGATGTGGGCTGGTACGAAGAGCGGTGCCGATCCTGCAGCAGCTGCGTGCTCGGCCTGACGGGCGGCGTCTGCCCGGTGACCATGTGCGCCAAGGGATTGTTCAACGGCCCCTGCGGCGGCACCAACCAGGGCAAGTGCGAGGTGAGCAAGGAGCAGCCCTGCGCCTGGCAGATGATCTACGAGAGGCTCAAGGCCCAGGGGAGACTGGACTGCATCCTGAAGATCCAGCCTCCCTCGGACTGGCAGAACCAGGTGCCCCGCACCGTCATTCAGCCGGGGTACAAGAAGGCGGAAAGTGAACCAGAAGAGAAGAAAGCGTAAAGACTGCCACAAAGACGCTGAGAAACAAAGAAAAGAGAATCTCTTCCTTCGTGTCTTTGTGTCTTCGTGGCGGAATTCTCATTGCGTGTTCGACATTCGCTTATATAGGGGATCATGATGGGAAATCAGAACGAATTGAAATCTGGAAGCAATCTGGAGAAGGTCCTCAAGGCCGGGCATTTTGCCTTTACCGGCGAACTGGGTCCCCCCAGGGGAGCCAACGCGGAGCACGTGAGAAAGAAGGCGGCCTTTCTGAAGGGAAATGTGGATTCGGTCAATATCACCGACAACCAGACGGCCGTGGTGCGAATGGCGAGCTGGGCCGCCTGCCTCGTTCTCATCCAGGAGGGGCTGGAGCCCAATTTCCAGATGGTCTGCCGGGACCGCAACCGGCTGGCCATGCAGAGCGACATCCTGGGGGCCTACGCCCTGGGCATCAGGAACATGCTCTGCCTCTCGGGCGACCACCCCAAGTTCGGAGATCATCCCACCTCCAAGGGGGTATTCGATATCGATTCCATCCAGCTGATCGATATGGTCAGGCGCATGAGGGATGATGGGAAGTTCCTGAGCGGCGGCGAGCTTGAGATGTCCCCCAAGATGTTCATCGGGGCCGCCTCCAATCCCTTTGCCGAGCCTCATGAGTGGCGCGTCTTCCGGCTGGCCAAGAAGATCCAGGCGGGGGCGGATTTTATCCAGACCCAGTGCATCTACAACATGGAACGTTTCCGGGAATTCATGAAACGTGCCGTGGACATGGGGCTCCATGAGAAATGCTACATCCTGGCAGGCGTCACGCCCATGAAAAGCGTCGGTATGGCCCAGTACATGGCCAAGTCCGTGCCCGGCATGGACGTGCCGGAAGCTTTGATCAAGCGTCTGCGCGACGCCGGCAAGGGAAAGGCGGCCGAGGAGGGCATCAGGATCGCCGTCGAACAGATCCAGGAGTTCAAGGAGATGAAAGGGGTCGCCGGCGTTCACCTCATGGCGATCGAATGGGAGCACATGGTGCCGGAGATCGCGGAAAAGGCGGGCGTCCTGCCGAGACCGAAGGTGTAGGTCGGCCAGGGCCCGACCTCCCTGACTCTCCCTCCCCCCAACCCCCTCCCGCAAGGGAGGGGAGCCCTGACATTCCGCCATCTACCAGTACCAGTCGCTTCCCATCCCCACTTCGGAGACGACCTCTCTCACTCCCGGCACGTTCCCGGCCACCGTCGTCACCGCGTCGACAACCTTGCCTGAACCGGCATTGCCATAGATCGAGACCTTTCCGTGGTCGGCGGAGACCTTCACGAAGGCTCCCTGGGTGGATGCGTCTTTGGCCAAGGTTATCCAGACCTTGCTGCTGAGGAGCAGGTCTGCCTGTGCCTGCAGGGACTCCGGCGTCACCTTGAAGTCATCCAGTTCCACCATGCGGGAGACGGTCATGCAGGCGCTCTCGATCCCAAAACGATCCAGATTCAGGACGATGTCATATTGAGATGGGTCTTTCCATTGGACTCCATAGAGGAACTGGGTCCACTTCTCACGCTTTCGATCAACCTTGTCGATATAGGCGACGGCTTCCTCACGACCGATACTCAGCTGTTTCATTGCCGCCGGGATCCGGTATTCCATGTTGACGATGACACGAGTTCGAAGCACATGGGCGAGCCCTTGAAGGAGAAGGTGGCCGGCGTTCCCATGATAGATCAGGTTCCCGTCCTCGGCCCGCTCAAGCAGAACGGCGGTAAGGCATTGGAGATAAGCGAGTCTCTTGCCGGGAACCTGCTGCCAGAAGTGAGGGGGGTCAGCCAGAGCGGAGCACACTGCCTCTTCCGAGATTCCATAGCTCTTGGACGCGACGGCCACTGCCTCTTCCCTGCTCAGGACAGGGTAATTCAGTTGGGCACCGAGGCATTCGGCCAGGATCTTACCACCACTGAAGGAGCCGCGTGAAATCGTGACAATCGCCATAGACTTCCTCCTTGGACCGGACATGGTAAAGATCGGTTGCGTTGGTGAATGAGAAGTCAGGAGACGATCGGCTCAACTGCACAATGCAATTGGTTGAAAAGAATTATAGAAGAAGGGTCTCTCCCCTGTCAAGAAGCGGCGCTCCCCCGATCAGGTTCATGGGACGAGTCGAAGATCGAAGGGTGGATCTGGGCTCTCCTCCCGTTGTTGTACGGTTTGTCTCTTGTGGGAGCCCCGGCGCGGGGTTTGGATTTTTTCCTTGACAGTGAGGCCCCCCAACGCTAGAACCAATTCAATTCATAAGCATTAATCCGATTCCGACACTCGCAATTCTCCCTGCATCCATCAGTCGGTCGATTTACACCGCTTGGCCGGCAAGCGGCTGTTGCCGAAGATTTCGTCTTGATCATCAACTCTGTTCTGTTCATCGTGGGCGCTGGAGATTCTGGCATGTTCTTGAAGGGGCGAATTCGTCCTGTTCGAAAAGAGTGCCGGCACTCCAAAAGCGCCGGCGGAAAGGAGTATGATGGTGCTCCAGGAAAGGAAGGTCACCTGCCCGCACTGTCGGAAAGGATTCGGATCCATACCGAGGTTGACCACCCTCGGCTTCCAAAAATTCCTATGCCCCAAATGTGATGCGGTCTTCGTCTACCCTCTTGCACGTCGCTCTTATTATGGGGTTGCTCTGGGTGTGCTCGCAATTGTAGTTCTCCTCTCCCTGGCCGGATACAGTCAGACGAGCTTCGGGAATAGGCTGCTTGCCGAGGTCGTGGGGCTTTCACTGTATGTACTGGAAAGGGTATCTTACCTCCTCTTCCCTCTGGGCGCCTGGGCGGTCCTGAGGCTCATAGGCATCAACTACTCCCAGACTCTTCCCGCGGCCCGCAAGATCCTGCGCTGGACGGGGATATTGGCCGCCGCAGGGATCATGATCGAGATTCTGGGTCTGGTGGCCAGCCTCATCCTGCGTGGATTCATTCTTGAACCCTTGGCGGCTGCGCTGGTCTCGGCCTGTGCGCTGCTGCTCATTCTGGGCCGGGACAGAACGATCCGTGCCCGCTTGGAGAAGGCGTAAGAGCGAACCAGGAGACCCTATGGCGGTTAGCATGGAGGAATCGAAGTCGGCCGGCAGGACCTACCATTTTCTGAAAACCATTCCTCCTTTCAATCTTCTCTCCGACCCGGAACTCCGAAACCTTCTGCCTTCACTTACGTCGGCCCGCTTCGACAAAGGGGTCGTCATTCTAAGCCCTGAAGGGCCGCCCACCCGGTATCTCTACCTGATCCGTTCCGGGGGGGTAAGATTTGTGGCGCCAGCAAAGGAAGAAGGCGAACCCCCGGCGGTCCTCGACATGAGGGGGGAGAGGGAGTTCTTCGGCTTTTTCTCGCTCCTGACAAGCATCCCTAGCCCTTTTCAGATCATAGCCGAAAAGGAGACGTCCTGTCTTCTCATCACCAAAGGGGACCTGATCGGGATCCTGAACGGACACCCCGAGGTCCTTCTCTACTTCACGATGGGCCCCAGCAAGGGCTTTAAGACGCCCCCGGCACCGGACCCCGCCGCCCATGGCCGATCTGCCGCGGAAGTGGATGCGGAGGCCCTCCTCTTCTCCGCCCGGGTCAGGGACATGATGCACACCGATGTGGCCACCTGCTCCTCGAACGAGCGTGTAGTCGAGGCCGGCCGCCGCATGACGGCAAGGGGGGTGGGCTCTCTGGTCGTGCTGAATCCCGATTCCAGGCCTATCGGCATCATCACCGACAGCGATCTGCGGAGGAAGGTGATCGCCTCCGGGCGCTTGGCCGATCTGCCCGTAGAGGAGATCATGAGCCGCCCCCTCAGTTCAGTTTCTCCGGGATCGTTCCTGTTCGAATCGTTGCTGATGATGATCCGGAGGCGGATCAAGTACCTCCCCGTCATGGAGGGGCAGGAGCTCCGAGGGATTCTCTCCGAGCGGGACCTCGTGATATCTCAGGGAAACAACCCGGTTGCCCTGATACGGAGGATACATCAGGCCGGGGACATCGAGCAGGTGGCCCAGATCCGCAAGGAGATCAACCACGTCATAAAGGTGATGATGGAACGCGGGGGCCAGGCGAGAGAGATCTGTCAGCTGATCACACAGCTGAATGACCAGATGACGGTCAGGATCGTCCAACTCGCGGAAGACGGGCTTGCCCGGGAAGGAAGAGGAAAGCCGCCTCGTCCCTTCCTTTGGATGGCCCTTGGGAGCGAGGGACGGCAGGAACAGACTCTTTCCACGGATCAGGACAACGCCCTGATCTTCGCCGACTCCGGCACGGGTTCCGCTGATGGCGATCGTGATTATTTCCTCGCCCTCGCGGAGAGGGTGGTGTCCGGACTCGAATGGTGCGGGTTCCCCAGGTGCAACGGGGAAATCATGGGATCGAATCCGAAATGGTGCCAGCCCCTAAGCGTCTGGAAGGAGTACTACCGCAAGTGGATCTTTCAAAGGGACCTTTCCGCCCAGGACATCCTCATCTCATCCATCTTTTTTGATTTCCGCCACCTCTACGGATCCGAACAGCTGATGGACGAGCTTCTCGAATGCGTGAGGAATGATATTCCAAGGAGCAAGGTTTTTCTCCCTCATATGGCCCTTCGCTCCCTGGAACTTCAGCCGCCCTTGAGTTTTTTTAACCGGTTGGTCGTGGAGAAATCAGGGAAGTACAAGAATCATCTGAACATCAAACGACATGGATTGATGCCTCTGCTCGATGCCGTCCGTATCCTGGCATTGGAGCAGGGAATCTTCAAGACGAATACCCTGGAGAGGATCGACGGCCTGATCGAGAAAGGGGTCTTTTCCCAAAACGAGGGCAATGATCTGAGGGAGGCGTTCAACCTCATGATGCTGGTGAGGGTCCGTCACCATCTGAAGCAGATGAACCAGGGCAAACCATTGGACAACTACATCCAACCCTCGGAACTCAGCATGATCCAGCGATCCATGCTGAAGATATCCTTCAAGACCATTGAGCGGCTTCAGAGCCAAATCGAAATCCGTTTCGGCCTTACGGCCTTGAGAAATCGATGAGAGAGCCTCCTTTTCGTGAACTCTTCTCTGCCCGCAACCCCCGCGAGGAGTCTGGATAGCCGGCACTGAAACAAGGAAGGGAGTCACCCGATGCGAAGCAAGGAACTGTGGCCCTTTCTGTTCTTCCTCGGTCTGCTCTTCTTCAACTGGCCGCTTCTGGAGCTGGTGGGAATACCGCTTCCCTACTACCTCTATACGCTTTGGGCCGTTTTCATCCTGGTGGTGGGTCTCCTCGCCTCAAGTGGAGAAAAGGGGTAGGCCGCCTATGGGGTGGATGCTTTCGATCATCGTTTTGGGTTACCTGAGTGTCCTCTTCATCATGGCCTACTGTGCGGAGCGGCTGGAGAAGAAGGGCAGGAGCGTAGTCACAAACCCGTACGTGTATTCGCTGTCGCTGGCCGTTTACTGCACGTCATGGACCTTTTATGGAAGCGTCGGGGAGGCGGCCACATCCGGCTTGTCGTATCTGCCGATCTACCTTGGGCCCACACTGGTATCGGCGCTCTGGGCGGTCGTCCTGACCAAGATCATCATGATCGCAAAGACGCACCGGATCACCACCATTTCGGATTTCCTGAGCTCGCGCTACGGAAATTCCATCTTCCTCTCAGTCCTTGTGACCGTGGTCACCCTGGCAGGGATCACCCCCTATCTGGGGCTTCAGATGAAGGCGATCATGAACACCTTCACCATCCTGTCCGGCAAAGCCACGGGCAGCGTGGTCACAGGCTGGATGATCGCCCTGGGGCTCGGTGTCTTCGCCGTCATCTTCGGCGCTCGCCGCCTGGACTCCTCGGAACGGCACGAAGGATTGGTCTTCGCCATTGCATTTGAATCGCTGATCAAGCTGATCGCCTTCCTCAGCGTCGGAATCTTCGTGACCTACGGCTTGTTCAACGGGTTCGGGGACATCTTCAGCCGAATACAAAATTCAGATTACCGGCACCTTCTGATGCTGGGCAAGGGTTCATCGGTCAGCTACAAGGAATGGGCCGCCCTGCTCTTCCTTTCCATGATGGCCATATTCTTCCTCCCGAGGCAGTTTCACGTCGCCGTGGTGGAGAACTCCCGACCATCTCATGTCTTCAAGGCCATGTGGCTCTTCCCCTTGTACCTCTTCCTGATCAACATCTTCGTTCTTCCGATCGCATTGGGCGGCATACTGCTGGGGAACCCCAAAGAGGGGGCGGACAGCTTTGTCCTGACCATTCCGCTGAGCAACGGAAGCCCGCATCTGGCGCTCCTGGTTTTTCTGGGCGGTTTTTCCGCTGCAAGTGGAATGATCATTGTGGAGTCACTGGCCCTGAGCAACATGGTCATGAACAGCCTGGTCATGCCCGCCATCTTCCGCTTCGAACGGATCAAGGGATTTCCGAGCCTCATCCTGAACATCAAACGAGTGGTGATTGTCGGCTGCGTATTCCTGGGGTACTTCTTCGCGATCTTCGTGGGCCGATTCTACAGTCTTGTGGAGATAGGGCTCAAATCCTTCGAGGCGGTAACCATCTTCGCCCCTCCTTTCATCCTGGGGCTTTACTGGAAGAAGGGGAACAAGAACGGCGCGATCGCCGGTATCCTCTGCGGGTTCGTCTTCTGGTTCTACACCCTTTTGCTGCCGGCGCTCGTCCGGGCGGAGGTATTGCCCGCCGATTGGGCGGCTACCTCTTTGCTGCAGAACAACCTCCTGAACCCCCATGCCCTGTTCGGACTCAAGGGTCTGGACCGCTGGAGCCATGCCCTTTTGTGGGGGCTCCTCTTCAACCTGGTCGCCTATGTCGGCCTCTCCCTTTTCACCTCGAAGGGTGAGGAGGATGAGCGACGTGCCTGGCTCTTTGTCGAATCCTATGATCGAAAGGGCAGTGTCCCATGGAGAAGCATCTACAGCCTGGAGCAGATTGAAGAGATACTGGGCAGATATATCGGAAGGCAGGAGGCGTCCGATCTCGTGAACCGTTTTCTCGGGCGGAAAGGGTTGGATCGATCATCCGTCACCCGGAACGATCTTATCAGGCTGCGCAACGAGGCCGAGAGGGTCCTCTCAGGCGCCCTCGGGTCGTCTATTGCCGCCATCCTGTTTGATGACAAGTCGACCCTCACAGAGGCGGAGCGCGGCGAGATCTCAACTTCCATCAAACAGATGACGGAGACGCTTCGTTTGTCCAGGCATGAACTCTCCGAGGCGAACCGAAATCTGGCCTACCTGAAGGAGTTCAGCGAGAACATCCTGGAGAGCGCCCCCCTTGGAATCGTGACCGTGGATGCACAGCTCCGGGTCACTTACTGGAACCGCGAGATGGAGCTTCTCACCGGGATCCCCAAGGGCTCCGCAGCCAATCGGCCGGTCCAGCTCCTCCTCCCCTGGATTCAGCAGGAGGCATGGAATCCCGGTGAGTTCAGGGAACTGGTCGCCGAGGCCCCTTCTTCCCAAACCATGAAGATCAACCTCAGCCCGTTCAAGCATCCCTCCGGCGGACTGGTCGTCATACTCGAGAACATCACTGAGAAGAAGATCATGGAGCGACAGCTTCTCCAAAGCTCCAAGCTCGCGAGCCTCGGAAAGCTGACCGCCGGCATATCCCATGAGATCGGCAACCCGCTCTCGTCCATCAGTTCCCTGGTGCAGGAGCTGCAATCCTTGGAGATGAAGAGGGAAGAGGAGGTCCGGTTCACCCGTGACTCGCTGGAAGACATCAGCCTCCACCTGGGGCGGATCGCGAACACCGTTCGGAGCCTTGGGGATTTTGCACGGGTCTCCTCCTCCGAGAAGGTGCCGACCGACATCGCCGGACTCCTCGAAAAGACCGTTAATCTCATCAAGTACGACAAGCGCTCCCGAAAGATCGAGTTCGTCACCACGGTCGAGAGCGTTCCCCAGCTCCTGGTCAATCCCGATCAGATACAGCAGGTCTTTCTGAACCTGATCCTGAACGCAATGGATGCCATGCCCGATGGCGGAAAACTCCAGGTCTCAATCGCGGACGTCGGACCCTGCGTTGAGATCCAATTCGAGGATACCGGCTGCGGGATCGACGAGTCCATCGTCGACCGTATATTCGACCCGTTTTTCACCACCAAGCCGGCCGGAAAGGGATCGGGATTGGGGCTCAGTATCTGCTACGGCATTTTCAAGGAGCACAACGCCACGATCAGCGTGAAGAGCAGGAAAGGCTGTGGGACGGTTTTCGATATCAGACTGCCTAAGGAGACATTGAATGCCTGAGAGACTTCTCATTGTGGAAGATGAAGAAACCTTGAGAGAGTCCCTGTGCCGCGTTTTCGAGCGGGAGGGCTATGAGGTCGCCGCGGTGGGAGGGGCGGAGGCTGCCCTCAATCTCTTCACCGGGGATTCTTTCGACCTGGTCATCACCGACATTATCCTGCCGGGCATCACCGGCATTGAGCTGATCAAGCGCATCAAGGAGCTCGACACGAATCAGCCGAGCATCGTCATGACCGCGTACGCATCCTTGGAAACGGCCGTGGAGACCCTTCGCGCCGGGGCCTATGACTACATCGTGAAGCCGATCATCCACGAGGAGCTGAAACAGACTGTCCGCAATGCCTTGAACATGCGGGCCCTGGAGGAAGAGAACCTCCTTCTCAAGAGGCAGATGGGCGGCCCGTTCGATATGACCCGGGTGATCGGCGAGCACCCCGACATGGCCCGGGTCAAGGAGTGGGCCAGCCAGGCGGCAGGTGCAAGGGACCCGGTACTTATTGCCGGAGAGTTGGGCACCGGAAAGAGGCTGATCGCCAGGGCCATTCATGACAGCGGCACCCGGCCGAGCTCGCCTTTTCTGGAGAAGAACTGCGCCGAACTCCACCCGGACAGCCAGGTCGAAGCCCTTTTCGGCCGCACCCGGGGTGTTTTTCAGAGCGCGAAGGGGGGGACCGTCTACTTGAAGAGAGTCGAAACGCTCTCCCTGGATGTGCAAGACATGCTCTTCGAGGTCCTCATGGAAAGGTCGGTGTCATTCCCCGACGGGGGAAAGCCGCTGCGGATGGACGCCCTGGTCCTGGTCGGAACCGTAGGGGATCCTGAGACGCTGTCGTCAGGGGGCAAGCTCCACCAGTCGCTCTACGGGATCCTGAAGGAAACCGCCCTCCACATGCCCCCCTTGAGAACTCGAGGTGGTGATATCGACAGACTCGCAGACTTCTTCCTGGGAGAGTTCGGCCGCAAGTTCGGAAAGTCGGTCGGCGCCCTGTCCCCCGAGGTGCTGCAGCGCTTTCATGCCTATCACTGGCCCGGGAATGTCCTTGAACTGAGGAATCTCATGGAGCGCGCCGTGCTTTTCACCCGAAGCGAACGGCTGGAGATGTCCGATTTCCAGTCCATTTTCCAACCATGCTGACAGAAGACGTCGTGTTGTTTCTTGCGGGTGTCCCGCCCTTCCAGTTCCTCGACACCGGGGAACTGAAGCGGTTGGCCGAAGAGGTCTCGATGGAGTTCTATCCCGTCGACATGGTCATCCTGAAACAGAACGGCCCTCCAAGTGACTCCTTGAGGGTGATCAAGAAGGGTGCCGTCAAGGTGATCATGGAGAGCGAGGGCGGGGAAGAGATCGTGATGGAGTACAAGGGTGAGGGAGACAACTTCGGGTTTCTCTCCATGAGCGGTGGGGACCGCCAGCGCACGACCGTAAAAGCCGTGGAGGACACCCTCTGTTACATCATTCCGAAGGACCGCTTCCAGAGGCTCCTTCTGTCCAGCCAGCCCTTTTCCGAATACTTCATGGCCTACCTCTCCCGCTATGTCGACCGGACCGCCCTCGAGATGCGCCGCAGGAGGTCGATATTCGAAACCAGCGACCGGCTGCTCTTCACCACACCCGTGGGAAGCATAGCGGTTCCCCTAACCTCCGTGCCGGGATCGACATCCATCCAGAAGGCCGCCTCTCTCATGACGCAGCACAAGATCAGTTCCCTAGTCATCCTAAACGAAAACAACCTGCCCTCCGGCATCGTGACCGATCGCGACCTGCGAGAGAAGGTGGTGGCCAAGGGCCGCAATATAGACGAACCTGTTCGGAACATCGGCAGCCTCTCCCTGATCCGCGCAGATGGGCGGGAAACATGCTTTGAGGCGCTCATGAAGATGATTCAATACAGTATCCACCACCTGCTGGTCGTGGAAGACGGGGAACTGAAAGGGATTGTCACAAACCACGATCTCATGCTTCTCCAGGGGACTTCACCCGTCTCATTTGCCAAGGACATTCTCCTCCAGGACAGCATCGAGGGTCTGGCCCCCCTGACCCGCAAGATCTTCAACCTTGTAGGGCTGCTCCTGAAGGAACACACCCGTTTTTCACACCTGGCCAATATCATGACCGAAATCAATGACCGGCTTATGCGAAGGGTGCTTGAAATCGCCGAGAGGAAGCTCGGCCCCCCGCCCCTACCCTACTGCTGGGTTACTTTGGGCAGCGAGGGCCGAAGGGAGCAGATCTTCAAGACGGATCAGGACAACGCCCTCATCTACTCGGATCCCGCGACACCGGGAGAAGAGATCGATGCGGCCGGATATTTCTCGATCTTTTCCAATTGGGTCTGTGACAGCCTGCGGGAACTGGGCGCGCCCCACTGTCCGGACGGATTCATGGCCGCAAATCCCAGCTGGTGCCAGCCGTTCCGCGCCTGGAGGAAAACCTTCGGAAACTGGATCAACCTGGCCGAGGATATCTCCAGGGCGGCAAAGTTCTTCGACTCCAGGCCGATGTTTGGGAAGTCCCAGCTGTTCCACGGCATTCGAAATCAGATCACCCCCTGGGTAGCAGAAAATGGGCGTGAATTCCTGCGCGAGCTTGCAGGGGCCGCCCTGAAGTCGCCGCCCCCCGTGGGGTTCATGAGGGGGCGGGTGATCGAGAAGAACGGCGCCGAGCAAAGGACTCTCGACCTGAAGCGGCGGGGCATCCTCCCCCTGGTCGACCTGGTAAGGCTCCTTTCCCTTTCTCACGGCCTGCCCGAGACCTCGACCCTCGGCAGGATCAATCGGCTCAAGACAAGGGATCCGGCCTTCGCGCGAATGGAGGGGGAGTTGACGCACGCCTTTGAGTTCCTCATGACCATGATTGTGCACCACCAGTACGAACAGATAAAGAACGGGACGGCTCCCGATACCGTACTGGACCCGGGCAGGCTGAGCAGTCTCGACAAGAAGACCCTCAGGGAGACCTTCCGGCTCATCGGGCGCCTGCAGGGCCTGGTCGCCAAGGCCTTCGACCGGGAGATCCCCTGATGCCCGATCGAATCCTCATCGTTGACGACGAACCGGTCCTTTGTGATTCCCTCCGGCGGGTCTTCGAAAAGGACGGGTATGAAGTCGAGACGGCGGGAAGCGCGGAAGCCGCATTCCAGCTCTTCGAGCCCGCGGCATACGACCTGGTTCTCTGCGATGTGCTCCTGCCGGGGATGGATGGAATCGAATTCCTGGAGGCCGTAAAGAAGCGCTCCCCTAATCAGATCGTCATTGTGATGACGGCCTACGCCTCCATCGAGACCGCGGTGGGCGCGCTCAGGGCCGGGGCCAGGGACTACATCCTGAAGCCGATCATCCACGAAGAGATCAAGCGCGTCGTGCGCGTGATCTTGAACGAAAGGGCCCTGCATGCCGAAAACCTTCTTCTTAAGCGGCAAATTGAAGAGAACTATGATTTCGAAAATATCGTTGGAAAGAGCGCCGCCATACTCTCCCTGATCGAGCAGGTCAAGAAGATCTCCAATTCCCGCAGCAATGTCCTTGTCCTCGGGGAAACGGGGACCGGGAAAGAGCTTTTCACTCGCGCCATCCACCATAACAGTCCCCGGAGGAACAAACCCTTTGTGCCCATAAACTGCAGCGCCATCCCCGACCACCTGCTCGAATCCGAGCTCTTCGGGTTCGTAAAGGGGGCCTTCACAGGCGCCGTGCAGGCCAAGCGGGGTCTCTTCGAGGAGGCGGATGAAGGGACGGTCTTTCTCGACGAGATTGCCGATCTGAGCCCCCACCTCCAGGCGAAGCTCCTCCGCGTCATCGACGACCACGAGATCAGGCCCATAGGCAGCACTCAGAGCCGCAAGGTGGATCTGCGCTTCGTCGCCGCGACAAACAAGGACGCCGCCCAGGCCGTCCGGGAAGGATCCCTCCGGGAGGACCTCTACTACAGGTTGAACGTGGTAACCATTCATTTGCCGCCGCTGAGGGAGAGAAGGGAGGACATTCCGAACCTTTCCGAGCGGTTCATAAAGAAATACTCCCAGGAACTCGGAAAGGCGGTGCGGGGTTTGGATGCGGGCGCGCTCCGAATCCTCATGGAATATGCCTGGCCGGGCAACGTCCGTGAGCTGCGGAACATCATGGAGAGGGCCGTGCTGATCGCAGGGGGCCCGGAGATCCGGCCCGAACACCTGCCTGAAGGGATCAGGAAAGGTGAGTCGTTCTTAGGCCAATCCCTGGACAAGGCCATGTCTATCGAGGGCTACACAAAGGCCTTCATCGAAACACATCAGGCTGTCATGAACGAGCAGGAGCTCGCCGAATGCCTCGGGATCACCAGGAAGGCCCTGTGGGAGAAAAGAAGGAGATGGAATCTCCAAAGGCGACGTGACTGACGGTCAACAGAGGACAAAACGTTACCTTTCTACCCATTTGCCCCGGGGAAATGCAACCAAACGTGGCAAACTCAAGTACTCGATCATGCTGCCAAAAAGAGAGTGCTGCCGTAAGTGTTACAAAAAGTAGCAAAATCTTTGCGACAACCCCTTCCCGCCGACATTCCCGGGCCTGAACGAACAAGCCAAAACCCACAAAAGACTTCCTTTTTTCAGTCTGAACTTTAGTCACCCCACTGCACCTCGCGGGCACAATCATTGCTCTTAACCCGGTTATGAGCCGTGACGAGCTTGTACAGTCCTTGGCGGTCTCCCCCATCTTTCAGGACCTTGGACCGGAAGAGTTGCAGGGTCTTGCGAGCGAGGTCGAGGTGGAGGTCTATCCACGGGGGACCGTAATCAGCCGTCTCGACGGTTCACCTGCGGACAGGCTCCGCATCATCAAGGAGGGATCGGTGAAGGTCACCATCCCGTTCGGTAGAAACGACGATGCGCTCGTGGACTACCGTGGCAAAGGCGAGGTCCTCGGGTTCATCTCCATCCTGGCCGGCGGAAGTGCGGGAGGCGAGTTTGTCGCGCTGGAGGACACCACCTGTTTTCTGATCGGTCGAGGTGCCGTTCTGGACTTGCTGAAGAGCGACAGCGTTTTCGCCGAGCGGTTCTTCGGCGAATTTTTCCAGAGGTACGTGAACAAGCCTTACCGGGAGATAGGCAAGAAGAGGCTCCTCTACGGCGGAGGGGAGCGCCTCCTCTTCACCACCCCGGTAGGGGAGCTGGCCAGGCGCGATCTGGTCACCGCCTCGGAGGAGATCTCGATCCGGGACGCGGCCGACCTCATGTCCAAGCGTCGAATCGGCTCCCTGATCCTGACGAACGCGCTCGGACTCCCTTCGGGCATCGTGACGAACAGGGATTTCAAGGAGAGGGTGGTCTCCAAGGGGCGTGACGTGAGCCAGCCGGTGAAGAGGATCCAGAGCGTATCGCTGGTCAAATCCGAGGCGAACGAGCACTGCATCGAGGCCCTCTTTAAAATGGTCCGGTACAACATCCGCCACCTGCTTGTGGTTGAGGGGGGGCAGCTCAAGGGCATGCTCTCGGCCCAGGACCTGATAAGGCTGTACGGCACCTCCCCCATCTCTATCATCCAGGAGCTCGAAAGCCAGCCGTCGATCGACGGCCTGGTCGATCCGGCCGACAGGATACAGTCCATGGTCGGGTCGTTCCTTCAGGAAGGGGTCAAGGTCGGCCATATCCAGCGCATCCTTACGGAGGTCTACGATCGTCTGGTGAGGCAGGTCATGGATCTGGTGGAGAAGTCGCTTGGCCCCCCGCCGGTTCCCTATTGCCTCCTCTCTTTCGGATCGGCGGGTCGAAAAGAGCAGGTGTTTATGACCCGGCAGGAAAACGGCCTGATCTACGCCGACCCCGGCTCCCCGGAGGCGGAAGCTGAATCCAGAGCCTACTTCTCCCGTCTTTCCACCGCAACCTCTGAAACGCTCCAGCGAATCGGTTATCCCCCGGCTGATCCCGAATCCTTTCCCATGGGCTCCTGCCGGTGCGAGCCCCTGAGGGTTTGGAAAGAGATCGTTTTCGCCTGGATAAGCCGGGCGGATCGAGTATCCGTGGAAGCGTCCCTCCCGGTGCTGGACTTCAGGTGCCGCCGCGGAGAATGCGGGCTTGCAGACGACCTGCGGAGTTCCGTGATCGAGCGGTTGCGGCGGGAGCGGTTCTTCATCGACATGATGGCGGTCAACATCGTCAAGACATCCCCTCCGCTGAGCCCGTTCAGGAGGTTTGTCCTCGAGAAGAACGGCCTGTTCAGGGGAAGTTTCAATCTCCAGGAAAAAGGTATCAGGCCGCTGGTGGACATGATCCGCCTATATGCCTTGGCGGCCGGGATCCGGGAGACCTCTACCATGGAGCGGTTGGAGGGACTGCGCGAGAGCTCTCCACTCATCCAGCGGCACGGAGAGGAGCTGGAATATGCCATGGAATTCATGAGCGGGCTTCTGATCCGGAGCCAGTTCGAGACCTGGAGGTCCGGGTCCCCACTGCACGGGTGCGTAGACCCCGACCTGCTCAACAAGCTGGAAAAGAAAAACCTGAGAGAGATCTTCTCACTCATATCTCGTTTGCAGTCGGCCGTGTTGAGGAAGCACCAACCCTTGAAGATCTGAGGTGTCATGGGCCTCTTTAGAAAGGGGAAGACCGGACCTGCAGGAGGACGGACCCGGAAGCAGCCGGGTGAGATCGCCCTCTCCCCTCACCAGGTCACGTACGTGATCCTCGACACGGAGTTGACCGGACTGGACCGCAGACGTGATTCCATCCTGTCGATCGGCGCCCTCAAGATGTCGGGTGGGCGGATCGAAATGGGCCGGACCTTCTATCAAGTGGTCAACCCCGGCAGCGAGATGAAAAAGGAGACGGTTGTGATCCACGAGATCACCCCCTCGGAGGTTTCGGAAAAACCGGGGATCGAAAAGGTGATCTCGGGTTTCCTCCACTTCTGCGCCGATCACGTTCTGGTGGGCCATTACATCGGCATGGACCTCCACTTCATCAACCGAGAGATGAAGAGATGTCTGGGGCAGACACTGGAGAACCTTTCGCTCGATACCATGAGGCTCGCCGACTGGCTGCGGTGGAAGAGTTCCGGCCGCGCCTGGAACGGGTTCAATCCCAAGAACTACCAGCTCCACGAGATTGCCAAGGAGCTGGGGATCCACGTGCAGGGCGCACACAACTCGCTGATGGATGCCTACATGACCGCACAGGTGCTTCAACGGCTCTTCCCGAGGCTGCTGGCCGGCGGAATCGACACGCTGGGGAAGCTCCTGGAAATCGGGAACCCCTCACGCAAGCTGCGCGTGCAGGAAATGATGGAGACGGTGTTCTGAGCGGTTCTCGGTGAATATTCAGCAGATCGTGCATCTCATTTCGGTCGGTTTCCCCGAAGAGAGGAAAGGAGGTGAGGCGGAAGAGAGAGAGATCGAGTCGGCAGTCACATCCAGTGGAGTGCCGGCGGCGGCAACGGCTGAAGACAACCCACAAACAAAGGAGGAGATCATGGCAGTCAATCAAAGTGTCAACCCCCAGGCCGGCGGCGTAGCGGTCGAGCGAAAAGCGGGCACGCTGGAGGCCTACTGGAGAAAGAACATCACCTACGTGGCGATCCTGCTGTCCATATGGTTCCTGGTCTCCTATGTCTTCGGGATCATCCTGGCCGACGCCCTGAGCGGAATCTATCTGGGCGGCTTCAGGCTGGGATTCTGGTTTGCCAACCAGGGTTCCGAGGTCATATTCGTGATCCTTATCGTCGTCTACGTGAAGCTGATGAACAGGCTGGACGAGGAGTTCGACGTGCAGGAGAAGTAAGAACGGGCATCTGCTAACCCTTCCAAGAGAAAGGATGCAACTATGGGTATCTTAGCGTGGACCTGGATCATTGTGGGGCTATCATTCTCGCTCTATATCGCCATCGCCATCTATTCGAAGGCAAAGACCACCGGCGACTTCTACGTGGCCGAGCGCAGGGTCCATCCCACCCTGAACGGTATGGCCACCGGCGCGGACTGGATGTCGGCGGCCTCGTTCATCTCCATGGCCGGCCTGATCTCCTTCATGGGCCGCGACGGCTCCATGTACCTCATGGGGTGGACCGGCGGGTACGTGCTGCTGGCCATGCTCCTGGCTCCATACCTCAGGAAGTACGGCAAGTTCACGGTCCCCATGTTCGTGGGGGAGCGCTACTACTCCAACGCGGCCCGGGTGGTGGCGGTCTGTTGCGCCATCTTCGTTTCCTTTACCTACGTGGCCGGGCAGATGCGCGGCGTGGGGATCGTCTTCTCCCGCTTTCTGGAGGTGAGCATCAACACCGGCGTCCTGATCGGCATGGCCATCGTCTTCTTTTACGCGGTCCTCGGCGGCATGAAGGGCATCACCTACACCCAGGTGGCCCAGTACTGCGTGCTGATCGTCGCGTACATGATCCCGGCGATCTTCATCTCGATCATGCTGACCGGCAACCCCATTCCCCAGCTGGGATACGGGAGTTCACTCAGCCAGGGCGGCCAGGAGCTCCTTCAGACAACGGGAGGATATCTTCTCGACAAGCTTGACCTACTGCAGCAGGACCTCGGGTTCAAGGCCTACACTGCGGGAGGGGCCAAGAGCACGATCGATGTCTTCATGATCACCTTTGCCCTGATGGTGGGCACCGCGGGGCTCCCCCACATCATCATCCGATTCTTCACCACCCCCACCATCAAAGGAGCCAGGGCCTCTGCAGGATGGGCGCTCTTCTTCATCGCCATCCTCTACACCACGGCCCCTGCAGTGGCCTCTTTCGCCCGCTTCAACCTGATCCTGAGCGTACAGAACAAGCCTTTCGAGCAGGCCCCCTCCTGGTTCAAGAACTGGGCGCAGACAGGTCTCGTTGCATGGAAAGACAAAAACGGGGACGGGATCATCCAATATGCGCCCGGCGCGGCCTTCGCCGGGCCCATCAAGTACGCCACCGGGCCGGACGGCGCCGTACTCAAGGGAAAACACGGGGAACGGGTGGTCTCCACCCCCCAGGTCCCCATTGACAAGAGCAAGAACGAGCTCTATGTCGACAACGACATCATGGTGCTCGCCAACCCGGAGATCGCAAAGCTACCGAACTGGGTGGTCGCCCTGGTGGCGGCAGGAGGGCTCGCCGCCGCGCTCTCGACCGCGGCAGGGCTCCTCCTCGTCATTGCCGCGGCCCTCTCCCACGACCTCATCAAGAGCATCCTGATCCCATCCACCACCGAGAAGATGGAGCTGATCTACGCACGAGTGGCGGCCGGGCTTGCGGTGATCGTCGCGGGCTATTTCGGCATCCACCCGCCGGGCTTCGTGGCGCAGGTGGTCGCCTTCGCCTTCGGTCTTGCGGCCTCCTCCTTCTTCCCGATCATCATCATGGGGATCTTCTGGAAGAGGACCACGAAAGAGGGGGCGATCGCGGGCATGATCTGCGGGATCGCCTTTACCGCCGCATACATCATCTACTTCAAGTTCATCAACCCCGGGCTCAACACCCCGGCCCACTGGTGGTGGGGGATCTCCCCCGAGGGGATCGGCACCATCGGGATGCTGGTCAATTTCATCGTCACCTTTATCGTCTCAAAAGCGACAACGGAACCTCCCCTGGAGGTCCAGCGCATGGTGGAGAGCCTCCGGTACCCCCGCACGATCTGAACCGGGTATCGGGCGAGCGTTCGCCGGGGCGTCAACGCCCCGGCGCGCGGCTTGTTGGAGGGGGCCGGCCCGTCCATGCGGGAGACCTCCCTCCCGGAGAAGAGGAATGCGTTTTGATCGCAAGCCTTGTCTAACGGCGAGGTTTGAACCTGGACCAGAAGGAGGTAGTCTCTATGCCACAGGAAAGCAGCATACAGGTTTTGATGTCTGAAGAGAGAACGTTTCCGCCCCCGAGGGAGTTCAGCGAAAGGGCCCACATCAAGAGCATGGCCGAGTACGAGGCGATCTACAAGCGGTCGGCCGAAGACCCGGAAGGATTCTGGGCCGAAATGGCCGAGAAGCATATCTCCTGGTACAAGAAATGGGACAAGGTCTGGGACTGGGATTTTCGAAAGCCCTACATCAAGTTCTTCATCAACGGAAAGCTCAACGCCTCCTACAACTGCCTGGACAGACATCTGGGCTCGGCCACCCGGAACAAGGCCGCCATCATCTGGGAGGCCGATGACGGAAGCTACAAGACCTACACCTACCAACAGCTCTCCTATGAGGTGAACCGGTTCGCCAACGTCCTCAAGAACAACGGGATCAAGAAGGGTGACAGGGTTACGATCTACCTCCCCATGATCCCCGAGCTCGTGATCTCCATGCTCGCCTGTGCCCGGATCGGCGCGATCCACAGCATCGTCTTCGGCGGTTTCAGCCCCCAGTCGCTCCAGGACCGCATCCTGGACTGCCGCTCCGGGATGGTGATCACGGCCGACAACGGGCTTCGTGGAGGCAGGCCGGTCCCTCTCAAGGCGAACGTGGACGAGGCCCTCAAGGCGTGTCCCTTTGTCAGGAAGGTGATCGTGGTCAAGCGGGCCGGGGAAGCGTCCATGGAGAGGGGCAGAGATGTCTGGTGGAATGACGAGATGGCATCTCCTCGGGTACCGAACTTCTGCGAACCGGAAGTGATGGATGCCGAAGACCCCCTGTTCATCCTCTACACCTCGGGCTCCACCGGCAAGCCCAAGGGGGTCCTCCACACCACCGGCGGCTACATGCTCTACACCAATCTCACCTTCAAGTGGATCTTCGATTACCACGACGAGCTGATCCACTTCTGCACGGCCGACATCGGCTGGGTCACCGGCCACAGCTACATCGTTTACGGCCCGCTCTCGGCCGGGGCGACGAGCCTGATGTTCGAAGGGATACCGACCTACCCGGACGCAGGCAGGTTCTGGGAGATCGTCGACAAACACAAGGTGAACATCATCTACACCGCACCCACCGCCATCCGTGCGCTCATGAGGGAGGGCACTTCGTGGGTGGAGAAACACGACCTCTCCTCGTTCCGTCTGCTGGGCTCGGTGGGCGAGCCCATCAACCCGGAGGCCTGGATGTGGTATCACAATCATATAGGAAAGGGGAAACTCCCCATCGTGGACACCTGGTGGCAGACCGAGACCGGCGGCATCCTGATCACGCCCCTCCCGGGGGCCATGACCCTCAAACCGGGATCGGCCACCCGTCCGTTCCCCGGGGTCTTCCCCAAGGTGGTCAAGGAGGACGGGTCTCCGGCGGCCGTGAACCAGGGAGGATACCTGGTGATCACGAAGCCCTGGCCCGGGATCCTGCGCGGGACCTACGGCGATCCGGAAAACAAGAGGATCAAGGAGGTCTATTTCTCCCTGCTCCCCGGGGTCTATCTGACCGGCGACGGGGCGCGGGTGGATGAAGACGGCGACTACTGGCTCATGGGCCGGATCGACGACGTCATCAACATCTCCGGGCACCGTCTGGGGACCGCGGAGGTGGAGTCGGCGCTGGTGAGCCACGCGGCGGTGGCTGAGTCCGCGGTGGTAGGCTACCCACACGAGGTGAAGGGGGAAGGGATCTACGTCTTTGTGACGCTGAAAGGGGACATCCAGCGGAGCGACGCGCTGAAGAAGGAGCTGATTCAGCATGTCCGGAAGGTCATCGGGCCCATCGCCTCCCCGGACAAGCTCCAGTTCGCCCCGGGGCTGCCCAAGACCCGCAGCGGCAAGATCATGCGCCGGATTCTCCGGAAGATCGCCCAGGGACAGGTGGATGAACTGGGCGACACCTCCACCCTGGCCGACCCTTCGGTGGTCGACAGCCTTGTAAAGGAACGGCAGTGATCGCGGATGGAGTACCCTCACAGGGCCGGCAGGTTCTCCTGCCGGCCCGTCATCGCAAGGGGGGGCGCAACAAAGCTCTTTGAAGGCAGGAGGAGACGGAACCTGCGCCAGGAGAAGCGAGCATGACGTACAAAGAGATCTACCGGGAGTCGATCGAACGTCCGGAATCCTTCTGGGGAAAGGCGGCGGAAGAGATCATCTGGGATCGGAAGTGGGACCGGGTCCTGGATGACTCCAGGAAACCCTTTTCCCGTTGGTTTACCGGAGGCCGCCTGAACACATGCTACAATGCGGTGGACCGTCATTGCGCCGAAGGTCGAGGCCATCAGCCGGCCCTGATCTACGACAGCCCTGTAACCGATACGGTCGAAACCTTCACCTATGCCGAGTTGAAAGAGAGGATCTCCAGGATCGCTGGCTTTCTCCGGGACCTTGGCGTCCGAAAAGGCGACACGGTGATCCTCTACATGCCCATGATCCCGGAGGCGGTCATGTCCATGCTGGCCTGCGCCCGGCTCGGGGCCGTCCACTCCGTGGTGTTCGGGGGGTTTGCACCGAGGGAGCTGGCCCTCCGAATCGACGACGCAAGGCCCAGGGTCGTGCTCTCGGCCTCATGCGGCATCGAGGTCAAGAGGGTGATCCCGTACAAGCCGCTCCTCGACGAGGCGATCCTGATGGCGGAGCACAAACCGGAAAGGTGCGTGATCTTTCAGCGGCCCATGGCCATGGCGGATCTCGTGCCGGGTCGCGATCTGGAGTGGAAGGCTCTCGAGGCCAAGGCCTCCCCGGCCGACTGCGTGACCGTGGAGGCGACCGACCCGCTGTACATCCTGTATACATCGGGGACCACAGGACGGCCCAAGGGCGTGGTCCGGGACAACGGCGGCCATGCGGTAGCCCTGAAGTGGACGATGAAGAACATCTACGGCATCGCTCCCGGCGACGTGTACTGGGCCGCTTCGGACGTGGGCTGGGTGGTGGGGCATTCCTATATCGTCTACGCCCCACTCCTCATCGGCGCCACCACCATCGTCTTCGAGGGGAAGCCGGTCGGCACCCCGGACCCGGGGGTCTTCTGGCGGGTGGTGTCTCAGCACCGGGTCAAGGTTCTCTTTACTGCGCCTACCGCCATCCGGGCCATCAAGAGGGAAGACCCCAAAGGGGAGTACCTGGCCAGATACGACCTGTCGCGGTTCAAGGCCCTGTTCCTCGCAGGAGAGCGGACCGACCCGGATACCTATCACTGGGCCACAGGACTGCTCAAGAGACCGGTCATCGATCACTGGTGGCAGACCGAGACCGGTTGGGCCATTGCGGGCAATTTCCTGGGTCTTGAGCAGTTCCCCGTAAAGCCGGGCTCGGCCACCAAGCCCATGCCCGGATACGATTTGAGAATCGTTGACCCGGTGAATGCAAAGGAGCTGGGGCCGAACGAGAACGGTATGATCGTGGTGAAGCTGCCGCTCCCGCCAAGCAACCTCCCTACCCTGTGGAACGATGACGAACGTTTTCTCAACTCCTACCTGAACCCTTACCCCGGGTATTATCTCACGGGGGACGGGGGTTACCTGGATGAGGACGGCTATGTGTTCGTCATGGGAAGGGTAGACGACGTGCTGAACGTGGCCGGCCACAGGCTCTCCACGGGCGGCATGGAGGAGGTCCTGGCCAAACACCCCGATGTGGCGGAGTGCGCAGTGGTAGGGGCTGCCGACGACCTCAAGGGCCAAATACCGGTGGGGCTGGTGGTGCTGAAAGCCGGGGTGCAAAGATCACAGGAGGAGATCGTCTCGGAGATCGTTCAGATGGTTCGGAGGGACATTGGAGCGGTTGCCTCGTTCAAGAAGGCGGTCGTGGTGAAACGTCTCCCCAAGACCCGCTCCGGGAAGATCCTCCGGGGGACCATGCGGAAGATCGCGGACGGGGAGAAGTTCTCCGTCCCTTCCACGATAGACGACCCGCTTATCCTGGAAGAGATCCGGGATTCCCTCAAGACCATCGGGTACGCAAAGGGTCCATGAGAGGCCGTTCGCATCTTTTTCTCTTGTCTTTCGCCCAGGGGATTCGATAATATCCTACTTGAACGGAATAGATTATCGCACTTTCCTTCGGATTCGAATTCGTCTCCAAGTTTTTCGGGTTTCCGGCTTCAATGCCTTCATCGGGGGGGGGCCCCGCTTCGCCTTCAAACGTTCTTGAGCGGGTTCCATCGTGATCATCGAGACAAGAGAGGGGAATCGGATCGACACGGAGAAGGATCTCACCGCCCCCGAGAGGCATATCCTTCAGAAGCTGTTCCTGTGGAAATCCATGGCGGAAAGCCTTCGCCAATTCAGGGAGAAGACGGCGCAAGCCCTTATGAGGGGCTGGAACAACTCAGGCCCTGTCAGGGAGAGTCCAAACCTGAAAATCATCATCTCGGACCTGGAGCAGAAGGTGATCGATCGCCTGAACGAAGAGCAGGCAGCGCAATAATGCCAGATCCACCGGGTGCGGGATTCTCACGAATGATGGTTTCGTAAGATTCGGGAGCACGTTACCGTTCATGGTTCCATCCCTCACCGGGAACGGGCTATCGGGAGGTTACAACGACTTGCGATTCGTTCGCCCTGAGGTATCCAGGGGTGAACGGGGCCGCCCCCGACCCGCGGGGTTATTCCCTTGGACGCCCATGCTGAGACAGCCAATTCATCCCATACCCATCCGCAGAGGAGAACAGGCGGCTTTTCCGCTAAATGTCGTCATCATAGGCGGCGGAAGGGCATGCTGCGATCTGCTCAGGCTCCTGAACGACAATCGGCGCTCCAGTTTCAGGATCAAGATCATGGGGGTAGCCGACATCAATCCCGAATCAACCGGGATGCAATTTGCCCGGGCCCTGGGGCTCCTGACCACCACCCGCACGGAAGATCTCTTCGCCCTCGAAGGCCTCAATCTCATCATAGAACTCACCGGATCCCCCGACCTTCGTGATGAGATCTATCGCAAGAAGCCTCCGGGCGCCTCTGTCCTTGACCATAAGGCGGCGAGGCTGCTCTGGGACCTCATCCAGGTGGAGTCCGAAAAGGCCGCACTGGAGAGGGAGCAGCAGAACTATGTCGAGCTCATGAGGAGGCGCACCCAGGTCGTCCTGGACTCCCTGCCCTACCGCATCATGGTCGTTGGAAAGGATATGGAGGTGGATGCCGTCAACCGGACCTTCCTCCGCGACCTCGGGTTCAGCGACGACGAAGTGGTCGGAAAACACTGTTACGAGGTCCGTTACGGCCTGGACAAGCCTTGTGCGGAATATGGGCGGATCTGCTACATCCCCCATCGTCTGAAGGAACTCAAGGAAAAGGGGCTTCTGAGCAGTTATCGCGAGTACGTGGACGAGAACGGCGAGACCCGGTTCGACGTGTCCACCATCGCCCCGATCTACGGGGAAGACGGGGAGATCGCGGGAATTGTGGAGGCGTCAAGGGATGTAACCGACAGGGTCAAGCTCGAGCGGGAATATCAGCGGTCCAGCACCTTCCTCGAGAATGTCATCCAGAGCACGGTGGACGGGATAGTCGTGGTGGACACCAAGGGCAAGGTGTTGATATTCAACAAGGGCATGGAGCAACTCACCGGCTACTCTGCGGAGGACATCATCAGCAGGGGGCATCTCAGCACCTTCTACAATATCGATGTCGCAAAAGAGAACATGAGAAAGATGCGAAGCGATCAGTACGGGCCGGTCGGAAAGCTGAACCCCACCAGTATGACCGTGACGACAAAGGACGGTCGTGAAATCCCTGTGACGCTGAGCGCCTCGATCATCTCCATCGACAACAAGGAGGTCGGGAGTGTCGGCATCTTCACGGACATGAGAGGGGTGCTGAAGATGCGGAAGGATCTGGAGGATGCGAACATCCAGCTCATCCAGTCGCAGAAGATCGCATCCATCGGGCGAATGGCCGCCGGGGTGGCCCACGAGATAAACAACCCCCTCTCCGCCATCCTCCTCTTTGCCGAACTTCTCAAGGAAGGACTCGAGGACCGGCAGGACCAGATCAAAGACGTCGAAGAGATCATTTCCCAGACCATCCGGTGCAAGAAGATCGTTTCCGACCTGCTCGAGTTCAGCCGCAAGTCGGCCGGGATGACCTCCTCCTTCAGCCTGGAGCAACTGCTCCAGAAGTGTCTGGAACTTCTGATCCACAAGGCGGCTTTCCAGAACATCCGGGTGGAGACCCGCATCCAGGAGGGGATGCCCAATGTCGTCGGGGACACGAGCCAGCTCCAGCAGGTCTTTACGAACCTCTTCATCAATGCCGCCGATGCCATGGACGGCAAAGGGAAGCTGGAGATCAGGGCAGGACTCCAGTCGGAGCGGAACATGTTCCTTATCGAGATCTCGGATACCGGCCCGGGCATTCCAGAGGACATCCGGGACAAGGTCTTCGATATCTTCTTCACGACCAAGCCGGTCGGAAAGGGGACCGGGCTGGGCTTGAGCATTTCTCAGAACATCATCAAGATTCACGGCGGCAGCCTCACTTTTCGGTGTCCCCCGGGAGGGGGAACAACCTTCATGATCGAGCTCCCGGCCACCTGTGCGGGGACCACTCCGGAAGAAAGGGTCTTCATCGGTGAAGAGCCTGTCTTCCCGGGAATGGAGAAATCATGATCGAGGAAAAGACCAGGATCCTTGTGGCCGACGATGAGAAGGCGATCCGGGAGGGATGCAGCCGGGTGCTGAGTTCGAAGGGCTATGACATCCGACTGGCCGAGAACGGCCAGGCCGCCATCGAAATCCTTTCCTCCGATGCGATCGATGTCCTCCTCCTGGACCTCAAGATGCCGGTCATGGGTGGAGAGGAAGTGCTGGAGATCGTGCGCGACCGGCACCCGGGTGTGCCCGTCATCATCATCACCGGACATGGAACCGTCGATACGGCGGTAGAATGCATGAAGAAGGGGGCCTATGACTTCATCACCAAGCCGTTCCAGGTGGATCCCTTTCTGATCACCGTCCGAAGGGCCGCGGACAAGAGAAGGCTTGAAGAGCAGGCAAGGCAATTCAAAGAGGAGAGCGAGAGGAATCTCTACGACCTGCACCAGGAAAAGAGCCGTCTCCGGACCATTGTCCAGTGCATGGGCAACGGGGTGATGGTCTGCAATCGCCGTCTCGAGATGGTCCTGCATAACCCCGCCCTCATGCGCATCCTTGAAGTCCCGGGCGGGTTGCAGGACCCGGTCTGTATCAGGGAGATCCTCGGGGATGGAAGCTTTTGCGACAACCTGGAGAAAATGCTAACGACCCCGGCAGCGGACGAAGTGATCATCCAGGAGACGGAGGCCGGCAAGAAGACCCTCAGGGCCATTTCAGCGCCCCTGCTCGATCCCGAGCGGGCGGTGACGGGGGCGGTCACTGTGCTGGAGGATATCACACCCTTCAAACAGCTCGACCAGATGAAGACCGATTTCGTTCATATGGTGGCCCATGAACTGCGAAGCCCCCTGGTTTCCATGCGGCAGCTGAACAACGTCATCCTCCAGGGACTGGCCGGGCCTCTCGGCGAAAAGCAGCAGGAGTTCATCCAGCGGGGGAACAGGAAGATCGATTCCCTGTTGACCCTGATCAACGATCTCCTCGACGTGGCCAAGATCGAGGCCGGACAATACCTCCAGCGAAAGGTGCCGATCCGGATCGAGAAGGTGCTCGAGGACATCGTGGCCCTCATGGAGTCCCGGGCAACGGAGCAGAACATTGCCCTGACCTGTTCCTGCAAGGACCTGGTCCCCATTCATGCCGACCCCAAGAGCATGGAGGAAATCTTCAACAACCTGATCACGAACGCCATCAACTACTCCCCCGAAGGAGGAAAAGTGACGGTCGCTGCAAAGGGCCTGGGGGAGTATATCGAGATCAGGGTGGAGGATACAGGGGTGGGGATCTCCCCCGATGAACTGCCGAAGATCTTCGACAAATTCTATCGCGTGAAGCATCCCAAGACGCGGCAGGTGACGGGCAGCGGTCTGGGTCTGGCGATCGTCAAGGGAGCGGTCGAGGCCCACCACGGCACGATCGATGTGGAGAGCGTCCCCGAAAAGGGCACCGCCTTCCGTGTCCTTCTGCCGGTCTTCAGGGAATGATCATAGCGATCAATGCTGAATGCTCATGGATCCCATTAAAATCATGCTCATCGACGACGAGAGGCCCTTCAGGGAGACCTCCCGGCGCCTCTTCAACGGGAGGGGTTTTGAGGTGATCACGGCCGAAGACGGCCAGTCCGGACTGGATGCCCTTCACCGCAACTCCGTGGACCTGATCCTGGTGGACCTGAAGATGCCGGTGATGAGCGGCGAGGAGTTCCTCAAGAAGGCCCACCCCCTCTACCCGGAGGTCCCGATCATCGTGCTCACGGGCCGCGGGACGCTGGACACGGCCGTCGAATGTATGAAACGGGGGGCCTACGACTTCATTACCAAGCCGATCGATTTCGACGTCCTTTTCCTTTCCATTGAACGGGCCATGGAGAAGAGGAGACTCGAGCAGAAGACCAGACGATTCCAGGATGATATCGTCAGGAGCTATCTCGATCTGAACACCGAGAAAAAGCGGCTGGAGACCATCATCAACTGCATGGCGAACGGGGTGATGGTAACCGACCGGAACCTCGAAATCGTCCTCCGTAACCCCGCCCTCTTTCGGATGACCGGTTACACGGGCCCGGCGGAGAGCCCCCTTCCCGTCTCCAGGGTGATTAAGGATGGTTCCCTGCTGGAGACCCTGCGAAAGATCCAGCGTCATGAGGTCGGGGAAAAGGACTTCGTCTCTCAGGAGATCCGCGCCGGCGAGAGCGTGCTGCGGGCCATCTCCGCACCTACCCTCGGACCGGACAGGAATGTGTTCTGGACGGTCACCGGCGCCGTGACCGTGCTGGAGGACATCACGGTCTTCAAGGAACTCGACAGGATGAAGACCGACTTCGTGAACATGGTCGCCCATGAGCTTCGCAGTCCCCTGGTCTCCGTCAGGCAACTGCAGACGGTGCTGCTCGAAGGCATGGTTGGTCCGCTCCAGCAGAAGCAGGAGGATTTCGTGAGACGGGGTGTACGAAAGATCGACAGCCTCCTGGAGTTGATCAACGACCTGCTGAGCGTGGCCAGGCTGGAAGGGGGAAGACTGGTGCAACAGCCTGTTCGGGTCGATGTCTCGGAGGTCATCAAAGAGATGATCGGGCTCTTCGAGCCCCGGGCCAAGGAGCAGTCCATCGACCTGACATGCTCGTGCGAGTGTCCCCTCCCCGTTCATGCGGACCCCGCAAATGTCGAGAAGATCATGAACAATCTGATCAGCAACGCCGTCAACTACTCCCCGGGAGGGGGGCGTGTCTCCGTGACCGCGCGGGCCACGGGCGGTTTTGTCGAGATTACGGTGAGCGATACGGGGGTCGGCATCCCCCGCGAGGAACTGCCCAAGATCTTCGACAAATTCTACAGGGTCAAGCATCCGAAAACGAGACATGTCACGGGGACAGGCCTGGGCCTTTCCCTGGTCAAGGCGATCGTGGATGGCTGCGGCGGAAAGATCGAGGTGGAGAGCGTCCTGGATCATGGGACCACGTTTCGGGTACTCCTGCCGGTGATCGAGGAGAAGGTGGTATCGGGCGGTGCTTCATGATACCGCGGTGGATAACGAAGAGACAGAGAAACCGCAATCTCCGCGCCTGCGCGCTGAAGCGTTTCGGCGCGCAGGCAGGTCTTCATGGCGGGAATCGGTTGCGGCCGTAAGGGAAGGATTTCGCGGCAGGAAGCCGCTCCTACAGAACCAAATGCCACAGAACCCGGCCGTTTCCTTTGTACCTGCAGGAGCGGCTTCCGGCCGCGACCCGGAAGCAGGCGCGTAATTGCATTTTCAGAACAGGACACCAAGATAGGCGGCCCGCGTTCCATCGCGGCAGATCGGCTTTTCAAATACTCCGGAGGTATGGGAAATGTCATTACAGGAAAGGATTCGAGCCGGGAAGTTCGTATTGCTGGGAGAATTTGAGCCGCCCAAGGGCGCCGATTTTTCCGGTCTGCTGAAGAATGCCATGCTGACCAAAGGGCGACTGGATGCCGTCGTGGTACCGGAGATGGCCAACGCGGTCTTGAAGGCAAGCTCCCTGGGGGGTTGCGCCTTTTTTCAGCGGGAGGGGATCGAGACCGTGTTGCAGGTCTGCTGCCGCGATCGAAACAGGCTGGCCCTCCAGGCGGATATCCTGGCCGCGTCGGCCCTGGGCATCAAGAACATCATGGCCGTTCCGGGGGACGACATCCGTTTCGGAGATCACCCCCAGGCCAGGATGGTCAATGACCTGGACCTGATCGGGCTCCTGGAAGCGGTTCAAAAGCTGCACCAGGGGAGGGATCTCGCCGGGATCGAACTGAGAGGAGCTCCTGCATTCTGCATCGGCTCCACCCTGGATACCGGCGCCCCGGGCGGACTCCTGACCATCGAGATGGAGAACCTCAAGAAGAAGGTCGACCTCGGGATCGAATACGCCATCACCAATCCCATCTTCGATCTGCGGCGATTCGATCAGTTCATGAAAAGGATGGAGGTCAGGGTGGCGGTGATCCCCACGGTCCTCCTCCTCAAGTCGGCGGGTATGGCCCGTTACATCGACCGCAACATCAAGGGGATGAGCATCCCCCCGGAGGTGATCACCCGGATCCAGAAGGCGCCCGACAAGGTGAAGGAGTGCGTGGCCGTGGCAGCGGAGACGGTCGTTCGCCTGAAGGATATGGGCATGGCCGGCGTGTTGATATCCACGGTAGGATGGGAGGACAAGCTCCCGTGGATCCTGGATGAGGCGAAGCTGTGAAGTAAGATCCGCCGCACAATCACTAAGACACAAAGAAATCAGAATTGCTTTTTGGGTGACTTGATGTCTTGGTTGCAGGATGCCAGCTCCGAGATCAGGATGCTTCATTAAGAAAGGAACAAAGACATGACCAGACAGCTTGATCGGGTCTCAGGTGCGGTAATGGTGGTCGGAGGAGGGATTGCGGGGATGCAGGCCGCCCTCGACCTCGCGAATTCGGGTTATTTCGTTTACCTGGCGGAAAAATCGCCTGCTATCGGCGGCGTCATGTCGCAACTCGACAAGACGTTCCCCACCAACGACTGCGCCATGTGAATCATCTCTCCAAAACTGGTCGAGGTCGGCCGGCACAGCAACATCGAGCTACTCCCCATGTCAACCATCACGGACGTTCAGGGGGACGTCGGGAAGTTTTCCGTGACCCTGCACCAGGCGCCCCGGTATGTGGAACTTTCAAAATGTACTGCCTGCGGGGACTGCTCCAATGTCTGCCCCGTGGTCCGTCCCAGTGAATATGACCAGGGGCTCGGCACGAGGAAGGCGATTTACAAGCCTTACGCCCAGGCCATTCCGGGCGGCTTCTGCATCGAGAAGAAGGACCGGGCCCCATGCGTTGCGGCCTGCCCGGCCAATCTGAATGTGCAGGGCTACGTGGCCATGGTCAAGGAGGGCAAGTACCAGGAGGCGATGAAGGTTATCCTGGAGAGGATGCCCCTTCCCGGTGTTCTGGGCCGGGTCTGCCCTCACCCCTGCGAGAGCAAGTGCCGACGGGCGGAGAGGGATGAACCGATTTCGGTCCGGGAGTTGAAGCGTGCGGCCGCCGATCACGTGGACCTCTCCACCTATCCTCTCCCCGAGATCACGCCTCGGGGCAAGCGGGTGGCAGTGGTGGGATCGGGGCCGTCGGGCCTGACGGCGTCTTACTTCCTCGCCCTGGAAGGCTACGACGTTTGTATATTCGAGTCCCTTCCGGAGGCGGGCGGGATGCTTCGCTACGGGATCCCCACCTACAGGCTTCCCAGGGATGTGCTTGACCGGGAGATCGCCTTTATCCAGCGGCTGGGCGTCGAGATCCGGACCGGCACTCCGGTCGGCAAAGAGGTGACTCTTGCGGGGCTTCTCTCCCAGGGCTTCGACGCGGTCTACCTTGCGACAGGAGCCCCCAGGGGGTTGAGGATGAAGGTCCCCGGAGAAGAGAGTTGCCGGGGTGTGCAGGACGCGGTCACCTTTCTCCAGGAAGTCCATCTAGGGAAGAGGGATGCTGTGAAGGGAAAGGCGGTGGTGGTGGGCGGCGGCTATTCGGCCATTGATGCGGCCAGGGTCGCCTGCAGACTGGGTGCAGAAGAGGTTCACCTGGTGTACCGTCGCTCCCGTGAAGAAATGCCTGCCGGGGAGTCCGAGGTAGAGGAGGCCGAGGCCGAGGGGGTGCGCTTCCATTTCCTTGTGGCGCCGCTCCGGGTTGTGCAAAAGGATGGGACCCTCGTCGGGTTGGAATGTCTCCGGACCAGCCTCGGCGAGCCCGACGCTTCCGGCAGAAGGAAACCGGTGCCGATTGTGGGAAGCGAGACGCTGATCGAGGCCGACATCCTCATCCCTGCGGTCGGCCAGGAGGCGGATCTGAGCTACCTCGGCAAGGAAGCGGGGGTCGCCGTCTCCAAGTGGAATCTCGTCTCCACTCATCCGGGCACCTTCCAGACCGACAACCCCGCAATATTCGCTGGGGGTGATGTGGTCACCGGGCCTGCCACGGTCGTCGAGGCTGTAGGCGCAGGGTACAAGGCCGCCAGATCGATTGCCTGCTATCTGGAAGGCGAGGATCTACCGGTAGCCGCCGCGGAGGCATCCGTGCAGCCTCCGGACTGGCTCCCGCTTCCGGACGGAAAGGGTGAGCGGGCGAGGAAACAAGTCCGCATGCTGGAGCCGGAAGAAGGTCTGCGGGGGTTCCCCGAGATCAATCTGGGTCTCAGCGAGGAGGATGCAAGGGAGGAGGCGGCGCGCTGTCTGGACTGCGGGGCCTGCTGCGAATGTCTCCAGTGCGTGGCCGCCTGCAAGGCCGGGGCGGTCGATCATGACCAGAAGGAGCGCACCCTGAAACTGGATGTGGGGGCGATCTTGCTGGCCCCGGGCTTTGCCCCGTTTGATCCTTCCCGGTATGAGAACTATCGCTACGGCTCTTCGCCCAACGTGGTGACGAGTCTCGAGTTCGAGAGGATTCTCAGCCCCACCGGTCCCTACGGCGGCCACATCCGGAGGCCCTCCGACGGGCAAGCTCCGCGGAAGATCGCCTGGCTGCAGTGTGTCGGTTCGAGGGATATCAACCGGTGCGATCATGCCTACTGCTCCGCGGTCTGCTGCATGTACGCGGTGAAGGAGGCGGTCGTCGCCAAGGAACATGCCAAAGGGGATCTGGACTGCAGCATCTTTTTCATGGACATGAGGACCCACGGCAAGGATTTCGAGAAGTACTACAACGACGCGCGGGAGAAGAGAGGGGTTCGCTTCATCCGGTCGAGGGTCCATACGATCGACCCGATCGAGGGGACCGGCGGGCTTCTCCTGAAATACGCGACCGAGAGCGGGGAGTACCGGGAGGAGGCCTATGACATGGTCGTCCTTTCGGTCGGGATGGAGACCGATGCCGATGTGACCGGCCTGGCCAAGAGGCTCGGCGTCGATCTTACCCAGGACGGGTTCTGCCGGACCGATCCTTTCCTTCCCGTTCACACGAACAGGAGTGGGATTTACGTCTGCGGCGCTTTCCAGGCCCCGAAGGATATCCCCCAATCGGTCGTGGAGGCGAGCGCCGCGGCCTGCGCGGCGGCAGTGGACCTCAACTCGGCCAGAGGCTCGCTGGCAAAGGTCAAGGCGAGCCCGGAGGAGTCCGATGTCGCAGGTCTCGAACCCCGCATCGGCGTGTTCGTCTGCAACTGCGGCACCAACATCGGCGGGGTCATCGACGTACCCGCCCTGGTCGAGTATGCCTCCGGGCTTCCCGGAGTGGTCGACGTGGAGCAGAACCTCTTCACGTGCGCCCAGGACACGCAGGACCGCATGAAGACGATTATCAGAGAAAAGCAGCTGAACAGGATCGTGGTCGCGGCTTGCTCCCCGAGAACACACGAACCCCTATTTCAGGAAACCCTTCAGAGCTGCGGGCTCAACAAGTACCTGTTCGAGATGGCCAACATCCGCAATCAGGACACCTGGGTCCACGGCGAAAATCCGACCGCCGCCATGGAGAAGGCGAAGGACCTGTTGCGAATGGCCGTAGCGAGGGCGGCGCTGCTGACTCCCCTCAGGGCCAAGCGCATATCGGTAAACAAACGCGCCCTCGTCGTGGGGGGCGGGATTGCGGGCATGACCGCGGCGCTCGGCATTGCGGATCAGGGATTCGAGACGGTCATTGTGGAGAAGGAACCACAACTTGGAGGGCTCGCAAGGGAACTGACCCGCACGATAGAGGGCGGCTCGATCCCGGAACACCTCCTGGAGCTGACGGAGAGGGTCACCCGCCACGAAAAGATCCAGGTCCTCACGGAATCCCTCATCGTAGGCTTCAGCGGTTTCAAGGGCAACTTCACCACGGAGGTGGTGGTTGCGCCCGGGATGTATGAAAGGAAGATCGATCACGGGGTCCTGGTCCTCGCAACCGGTGCGGAGGAATATCGTCCAAAGGAGTACCTCTACGGGCAGGACCGCAGGGTCATGACCCAGATCGAATTCGGAAAGCGGCTCGAAGATCGGGGAGCGGATGATCTTCAGCAGGTGGTGATGATCCAGTGCGTCGGGTCCAGGAACGACGAGAACCCCAACTGCTCCAGGGTCTGCTGCCAGAGCGCGGTGAAGAATGCGCTCCATATCAAAGAATTGAATCCCGAGGCCGAGGTTTCTATCCTGTATAGGGACATCAGGACCTACGGCCAGCTCGAGCGTTATTACCGGGAGGCAAGGAGGGCGGGGATCCACTTCTTACGCTTCGACAAGGCCGATCCGCCCAGGTTGGAGCCCGCTGAGGACGGTCTGCATCTCACCTTCCGGGACCTCGTGCTCCAGCGGGAGCTGCTCATCCGGGCGGACATGCTCGTGCTCAGCGCCGGAATAAAGGCTGCGGACACGGAGGAGCTGGCCTCCATCCTGAAGGTCGCGCGAAACCCGGAGGGGTTCTTCCAGGAAGCCCACGTGAAGTTGCGGCCCGTGGACATGTCCAATGACGCCATGTATGTCTGCGGCACGGCGCACGGCCCCAAGCTCATCTCCGAGACCGTCGCGCAGGCCATGGCGGCCGCCTCCAGGGCGTCCACGTTCCTTTCGCAAGACGAGATTACGCTGTCCGTGGTAACCGCCAGGGTGGACCAGGAGAAGTGCGCCTCCTGCCTGATCTGCGTCCGGGCCTGTCCCTACGGCGTACCCCGGATCAACAGGGAAGGAGTCAGCGAGATCGACGAGGCCCTTTGCCGCGGCTGCGGTGTCTGTGCCGCCGAGTGTCCGGCCAAGGCCATCGAGCTCAACTGGTATGAAGACCAGCAGGTTATGAGCAAGGTAGAGGCCCTATTGAAAGGAGTGATGTCATGAGCGACTTCCAGCCGATCATCATCGCCTTCTGCTGTCAGTTCTGAGGCTATTCCGCCGCGGACCTGGCAGGTACGATGAGATTACAGTATCCGAGTTCCATACGCATCATCTCCCTCCCCTGCACGGGAAAGGTGGATCTCATCCACCTCTTGAAGTCCTTTGAGAACGGCGCCGACGGAGTCTGCGTCGCGGGCTGTCTCGAGGGCTCCTGCCAGTATACGTCGGGGAACCTGAGGGCCCGCAAGAGGGTGGCCCAGGCCAAGGAGATCCTGGAAAAGATCGGCGTGGGCGGGGAGAGGGTGCAGATGTACAATCTCTCCTCCAGCGAAGCGCCGCGCTTCGTGGAGATCGCCGTGGAGATGGAGCAGAGGATCAAGGCCCTTGGCCCCAACCCCATCAAGGCCGCGCGCAAGAGGATGGCGGCTTAGCAGGAAGAAGATGAGAGGTTGAGAAGATGGGAAGAAAAATCTCAACTTCTCATCTTCTCAACTTCACGCGAATCGTTCGGGGGTACGGGAGCGACGGCAATGACGGTCTTCGTTGGTGTGTACCGGGATCGTAAACCATACAAGGGGATGAGCTATGATTGTGGCGAAGAAAAAACCCATTGAGGAGATCATTCAGGAACTGCAGGGATACCGGAGGATCCTCATCCTCGGCTGCAATGAATGCGTGACCGTCTGCGAAGCGGGCGGGAAAAAGGAGGTGGCGGTCCTGGCCTCGGCCTTGCGCATGTATTTCCTGAACCAGGGGCGGGATGTGAAAATCGATGAGGTCACCCTGGAGAGGCAGTGCGACCATGAATACCTCGAGGAGCTCAGGAGGACGATCGACCAGTACGACTCGGTGCTCTCCCTCGCCTGTGGCGTCGGCGTCCAGTTCATGGCCGAGAAATATGCCAGGATCCCCGTCCTGCCGGGCGTGGACACCTCCTTCCTGGGGGTGACCGAGGAGAGGGGCGTCTGGGCCGAGAGGTGCCAGGCCTGCGGAAAATGCATCCTGGCCACCACCGGCGGGATATGCCCGATCTCCAGGTGCGCCAAACGAATCATGAACGGCCCCTGCGGAGGCTCCACGAAGGGAAAGTGCGAGATCTCCAAGGACCTCCCTTGCGCCTGGCAGCTCATCATCGACAGGCTCACGGAGCTCGGGAGAATGGAGGATTATGAGAAGCTCGCCCCGATCAAGGACTGGTCCACGGAGAGGGCCGGGGGACCCCGCAAGATCGTAAGGGAGGACGTGAGGTCATGAGCGAGAGCAGGACACCGAGCAAGCTGGAAAAGATACTCAGGGCAGGACACATGGCGGTCACCTCGGAATGCGGCCCCCCCCGGGGAAGCAATGCCAAGGCGATCACCGAGAAGGCCGAGGCGATCAAGAACCACGTGGATGCGATCAACATCACGGACAACCAGACCTCCGTGACGCGGTTGTGCAGCCTCGCCTCCTGCATCCATCTGAAGCTGATGGGGCTGGAGCCGATCCTGCAGATGGTGACGCGCGACCGGAACCGGATCGCACTCCAGAGCGATATCCTGGGAGCCGCCTCATTCAACATCCACAACATCCTCTGCCTCTCGGGGGATCACCAGTCCTTCGGCGACAATCCCAAGGGGCAGAATGTGTTCGATCTGGACTCCATGCAGTTGATCCAGACCGTCCGGCGCATGAGGGAGGAAGGGAAGTTCCTCGGGGGAGACCCCATCGAGCATCCGCCCCGCATGTTCGTCGGGGCTGCGGCCAACCCCTTTGCAGACCCCTTTGAGATCCGCGTCCCCAGGCTCGCCAAGAAGATCGCGGCCGGAGTGGAATTCATCCAGACCCAGTGCATCTACAACCTGGACAAGTTCGAGCTCTGGATGAAGCTGGCCCGGGACAGGGGATTGCATGAGAAGGTCTTCATCCTCGCCGGGGTGACCCCCCTCAAGTCCGCAGGCATGGCCAAGTACATGAAGAACCGGGTGCCGGGCATGGATGTGCCCGACGAGGTGGTGAAAAGGATGAGCGGGGTGGCCAAGGAGAAACAGGCGGAGGAAGGGATCAAGATCTGCGTGGAATCCATACAGCGCCTCAAGGAGGTGGAAGGCGTCCGGGGATTCCACGTCATGGCCATCGAATGGGAGGAAAGAGTGCCCGAGATCGTGGAGAAGAGCGGTCTTTACCCCCGGCCGAAAATCGAGTAGGATTCATCCGTTTCCAGCCTGTGAACCACTGCACCTCAGGACTACGGCCAAGCACATTTCTCTGGAGGAGGTATCTGGTATGTCTAAGAAGTATATCCTGGTGGTCGACGACGATCCGGATCTCGTCGAAACCGTTTCCATGATGCTGGAAAGCAAGGGCTGCGAGGTTGGAATGGCCTATGACGGCGTGGAGGGCGAGGAGTCGATCAAGCAGCGCCGCCCGGACCTGGTCATCCTCGACGTCATGATGCCCCGGAAGGACGGGTATGCGCTTTGCGCCGAGCTGAAGTCGGACCCGAAGACCCGCGACATCCCGGTTGTTCTCCTGACGGCCGTAGGGGAGGCCGTACCGAGCACGCGCTACTCGCACGCAGACGGAATGGCCACCGAGGCGGACGATTACATCCCCAAGCCCATCGACACGGACGGCCTCTGGAAGATCGTCAGCAACCTGCTCTAGCCCCTGGGTTCGATGCTTCAGCACAGCCTTGCGGAGACTTCGCGATCCGCAGGAAGAGATCGGCCACGAAGGCACGAAGACACCGGGTAGTGTCCAAGGTAGAATGCAGAATTCCAATTGCCAAGTTGATTCCAGTGAAAATATGCGAAGTCCACGCTTCTTGCCTTTCACTTGAGAATGGGACATTGGACATTCTGCATGGGACATTGCTTGGGTGTCTTTGGGTCTTTGTGGCATCTCTTACAGGGAGCCTCATATGACCGACTCGACCAGACTTGGGGGATTCAAGGTGCTGAAAGACGTGGTCAGGATCTCCCTGTTTCCCCCTGGAGGGCTCGACCGGTTCCCCCAGAGGCTCTGCAGGGTCCTGGCCGAAAACAGGATCAACCTCCCCTTCCTGACCATCCTCTGCGACAGCGGTTTGTGGTCCATCAACATCATCGTGGATGCCGCGGACCAGGAGAAAACGGCCGTGTTGATCGGGGAGCACTTCGGGCGGTTTCCAAGCGCGTTCTCCAGAAGCGCCATCCTGTCCGTATTTCCCCACCGGAGAAACCCGGAGGTCAGCGGAAGGCTTTTCGAGATGTTCGACAAGCAGGGGCTGGATCCGGATGCCCTCGCCAACTCCCCTTCGGCCATTTCCCTGGTCGTGAAGGAGGAGCTCCTGCAGACCGCCAGCAATGCGCTCTTCGAACCCTTTTCCTTCAGCGCCTATCGAACCCCGGAGGACTGGAAGCTTGCACAAAAGGGAAAAGAGGAGCTGTACAAGGAGGTGGTCGCCACCTATCAGGAAAAGAGGCCCGGTGTGTACGGCCTGGAATATCTGGAAGGCCAGGAACTGATCCAGCTCCGGGTCGACCGCTCCAGCATGGCTGTGGTTGGTCATTCCTTCAAAGGCTTTGCCCGGCTTGGCCTCAGTCTCACGTTCCTCGCCACCAGTCCTGCGCACGAATCGACCCGGGAGATCCTCTCCTTCTGCCTCCCCTTTTCCGAGAGCAGCACCTACAGGCGTGTCATCAGCCGCATGGCGCCTGAGATGGACGTGGAGGCCGTCTCCCCGGTCACGACCTTCACCATGAACGGCCCCCATTTCGGAGACCGCTATGGGATCGTGAGCGAACTGCTCAGGACCCTGGAGGAGTCAAACATCCGCCTCCTCGCGCTGAGCTGCACGGTTGCCTCCATTACCGGTGTCGTGCCCCAGGACCAGTCCCATGCCGCCGTCGCCGCCATTGAGGCCGCCTTCGACGTGCCTACCGTCACCATGAGGGAATAAAGCAGCAGCACCGGCCTCAGCACCCCGGAATGTCGGGATGATGGAATGCCGGCATGTTGGGCAAGAAAAGAAAAAGCCCCGGTCTTCACCGGGGCCCCTCTCGTCAACTTCCTGAACCGAGCTTTGCTCTACCCCTTGCGGGCTGTGGTTGGTTCCTGGATCCTCCGATCCGTCGAATCGGCCGAGGACCGGCTCCAAAGTTTCTCCATTTGGTTAGACTGCCCGCCAGCCAGAGGCAACGCTTGTATGGGACTACCCCCCTATAGGAGCCGCGTAAGCGGGACGATTCATTCAACCCGCAGGATCGCAAGCGGGAGCTTGCTCGTACAGAAGAGAAAACCGCAAGAAGTTTCCTCAGGGGCCGGCGGCGCGGCCGGCCTCTGATTCTACTCTTCTTCTTCCTCCTCGAGGACGATCTCGTCACGCTCGTACTGGGCGTCCCTCAAGGCGTGGGCCTTTTCCACTTCCTCGTCGCTCCAGGGCTCCACGATCAGCGAGTCGGCCACCAGTTCCCAGAGGTACTTGGTTTCGATACCGAGATCATACTCCTTGGTGAGGCTCTTCATGATCTGGTCCCGGCAGTTGTGACACGGCGCAATCACCATCTTTGCGCCGGTGTCCCGGATCTGCTGGGCCTTGACCCTGCCGTAGTAGATCCTCTCGTCCGAATAGGGCATGGCCCAGGCGCCGCCGCCGGCCCCGCAGCAGTAGTTGTTCATCCGGTTCGGGTACATCTCCACGTAGTGCTCGCAGCACTGCTGCGTGATCCACCTCGGCTCCTCGAAGTAGCCGTGACCGAAGGCCTTCTGGCCCTTTCGTCCGTAATTGCAGGGGTCGTGGACGGTCGTCAGCTCCTCGTGTTTGCTCTTGTCGATTTGGATCCTGCCGGTCTCGATGTACTCCTTCAGGAGATCGTGGACCGAGACCACCTTGTACTTCTTGAAGACTTCGGGATACCAGTTTTGCAGACCAAGCCTGGTCGCATAGTAGGCGTGCCCTCACTCGGGCAAGAGGAGCGTCTTGCAGTCGAGGCGCTCCATGTGCTCCACGATCCGTCCCACCAGGGTCTTCATGGACTCGTCGTCCCCTGAGAAGAGCCCCCAGTTGACCCCCTCCCAGTTTTCGGAGGGGACCGTCCAGTCCTCCTTGGCCGCGTAGAAGATCCGCCACCAGAACTTCATGTCATCGGGCTCGCCGAAAGGCTCCTTGGAGTTGATGGTCACCAGCACGTTGGCGCCCTTCTTGTCCACCGGGACATAGAAGCCTGGGAACCCCTCCTCCTCCATTTCCTTGCCGAGATCCGCCAGCAGGAAGAGGAAATCGGTCTTGGGGATCCCGAGGTTGTTCCCCCTCTGCAGGTCCATGACCACGCCCTTGTGGATCGGGCCCGGAACCTTGTCCCTCTCGCGAAGGGTCCTTGCCCTCCTCATCATCTTGAGGATCTCCACACCCTGGGGGCAGGCATACTCACACCGCCCGCAAAGGGTGCAGATCCAGGGAAATCGGGAGTCGATCAACTCCTGATCGAGCCCCAGTGCGGCCATCCTCACGGCCTTCCTGGGATCCATTCCATCCACGCCCGTCACAGGGCATCCGCTTGCGCAGGTTCCGCAGGTAAAACAGACATCGGCCCACTCCGGGGCCACACGAAGCTTGCTCGCCTTCGGGTTGATCGCAACAGGTTCCATCATGCCCTCCTCTCTCTCCTTTTGCCCCGCAAAGCTTTGTAATTTTTGTATCTCCCCAAGGGGCGAATGTCAAATGGAAAACGGGGCGGACGATTTACGCCGGGACTTTTTGTATCCGCTGGAATATGGAACCATGGAACGGTGGAAAAATGGTTCTTGGCGATACCATACTTCCCTGCTGTGGCTCTTCCCGATATTCCACTGTTCCATCACTCCATCTCTCTCCGTCGCCCCTCCGAGAACCCGGGCGGGGACTCCCTGCCGTGGACGGGATGCAGCGAAGCAGTTAAAATATAGCTGTAATTTCTGTTGCCATCCTACAATGCATCCGCTATAGTGCGGCCATTCGAAATCCGGATGGTCCCGTAACAAGCACCGTTCACCACTCCATCCCCTTCGATACCTCAGGCAGCCTGCGGGGGAACGGGTCAAGAAGACCGCAATACAGACAATCCGCTCACGGTGAGGTATCCAGGTTCATGGTGAGGCCCTCTCCTGAGGTACGAAGGGGATCGAACCATGAAAGAGAATGGGCGTACGGGTGAATCCTTACGAGACCGTCGAATGGGTTCAGGCGCATATAACGTGGAACTCACGAAGGAGGGGTTGATATGGATTTTCAGCTGAGTGAAGAACTACAGATGTTACGGGACATGGCTCGCGATTTTGCCGCAGAGAAGATCGCCCCCTTTGCCGACAAATGGGATGAAGAACACTACTTTCCCTATGAAGAAGTGTTGAAGCCGATGGGTGAGCTCGGTTTTTTCGGCACCGTCATTCCTGAGGAATACGGCGGCAACAACATGGGCTGGCTTGCTGCGATCATCCTGACCGAGGAGATTGCCAGGGCCTCCGGCGCCCTGCGGGTGCAGATCAACATGCAGGCCCTGGGATGCGCCTTCACCATCTTTCGCCACGGCTCGGACGAGCTCAAGAAGAAGTATATCCAGAAGCTGGTGAACGCGGAGTGGCTGGGCGGATTCGCCATCACGGAGCCCAACGCTGGCTCCGACGTCATGGCCATGAAATCCACGGCCGTGGACAAGGGCGACCACTGGCTGATCAACGGAGGGAAGACCTGGATCTCGAACGCGGCGGTTGCGGATGTCCTGATTTTCTACGCCTACACCGACAGGGCGGCCCGGGGGAAAGGGCTGAGCGCGTTCGTGATCGAGCCGAAGAACTTCAACGGCATTCACACGACCAACCTGGACAAGATGGGGATCCGATCTTCGCAGACCGGGGAGATCTACCTGGAAGAGACCAAGGTCCCCAAGGGAAACATCCTGGGAAGCCCCGGCGACGGCGCGAAGATCGTTTTCGGCTCCCTCAATCAGACCCGGTTGTCGGCGGCGGCCGGCGGGGTCGGCATGGCACAGGCCTGCCTGGACGCGGCGACCGCCTACTGCAAGGAAAGAGAACAGTTCGGCAAGAAGATCGGTGAATTCCAGATGAACCAGGACCTGATCGCCCAGATCACCTGCGAGATCGAGGCCGCCCGTCTGGTGGTGTACAAGGCGGCCTGGCAGAAAGACCAGGGGAACCTCGGCAACACCATGGAGGTGGCCCAGGCAAAATACCTGGCGGGGGAGGCGGCGATGAAGGCCTCCCAAGTGGCCTTGAGGATCCTGGGCGCCTACGGGTACTCCACCGAATACCCCGTGGCCAGGTTCTATCGGGACGCCCCGAGCCATGCGATCGTGGAAGGCTCCACCAATGTCTGCAAGATGATCGTCGCTCAGAACCAGCTGGACCTCGGGAAGAAGTAGTAGGCCCCGTTTGGATGCGGTGATCTTGACCTCCTCCGCAGGAGGAGATCTGCATCCGCACCCGGATGCAGGGAAATGAGAGAGGGAGAAAGAGAAGATGAAGCCCTATTTTGAGAAGATGACCCCTTTCGGGAAAGCCCTTACCGAAAAACAGAAAGTAGACGCGAAGGAAAATGTCTCACAGATTCAAGAGGTCGAAAAAGAGGTTCAGAAGGCCGTCGAGGCGGTGGTAAACGCGGGGATCCCGGCCGATGTGATCAAGAAGAGGGGCCAGACCACGGTCTGGGAAAGGATCGAGCACCTGGTGGACCCCGGTACCTGGTGCCCCCTGCACACGTTATACAACCCCCGGTTCAACGAGGAAGGCACCACCGGGGTCATCGACGGTCTCGCGAAGATCAACGGCAAGTGGTGCGTGGTCATCGGCTTTGACAACAAGGTCATGGCCGGCGCCTGGATCGCCGGTCAGGCGGATAACCAGCTCCGGGTCACCGACATGGCCAAGAGGCTTCATGTGCCGCTGGTCTGGGTCGTGAACTGCAGCGGCGTGAAGTTGACGGAGCAGGAAGAGGTCTACGCCAATCGAAGGGGAAACGGCACCACCTTCTTCCGTCATGCGGAGCTGGAGAAGCTGGGTGTTCCCGTGATCGCGGGCATCTACGGCACCAACCCTGCCGGCGGCGGATACCAGGGGATCAGCCCCACCATCCTGATCGCGCACAAGGATGCGAACATCGCAGTGGGGGGCGGCGGCATCGTGGGCGGCATGAGCCCCAAGGGCTATTTCGACGAGGAAGGCGCCGAACAGCTCATCGAGGCGACCCGGCACTTCAAGGAGGTCCCTCCCGGGAGCGTTCGCATCCATTACAATGAGACCGGATTTTTCAAAGAGGTCTATGACACCGAATTCGAGGTCCTGGACGCGGTCAAGAAGTACGTGGACATGTGCCCTTCCTACGACCCCGCCTTTTTCCGGGTGGCGGAGCCCAAGGAACCCAGGTTCTCCGGGGACGATCTCGACTATCTCATCGCCTTCAATCAGAAGCGCGGCTACAACTTCATGGAGGTCCTCGCGAGGATCTTCGACAACAGCGAGCACATGGAGTTCAGGCCGGGTTACGGCCCGGAGGTCTATACCGGCCTGGCCAGGATCGACGGATTCCCGGTCGGTTTCATCGGCAACATCCAGGGGTTCCTCGGGGCCAAGTATCCCGAGTATGCCCCCTACCCCGGCGTCGGCGGCAAGCTCTACCGCCAGGGGCTCATCAAGATGAATGAGTTCGTCACCCTGTGCGGACGCGATCGGATCCCCATCGTCTGGTTCCAGGATACATCGGGAATCGACGTGGGAGACATCGCGGAGAAGGCCGAGCTCCTCGGGCTCGGGCAGTCCCTGATCTACTCGATCGAGCAGACCGATGTGCCGATGATCTGCATCGTCCTGCGAAAAGGAACGGCCGCGGCCCACTACATCATGGGCGGTCCTACGGCCAACAACCATAACGCCTTTACGCTGGGGACCCCGACCACCGAGATCTACGTCATGCACGGCGAGACGGCGGCCGCCGCATCCTTCTCAAGACGCCTCGTCAAGGAGAAGGATTCGGGAAAGCCGATCAAGCCGGTCATCGACAAGATGAACGAACTGGCCCAGGAGTACTACCGAAAATCGAGGCCCGTCTACTGTGCCAACAGGGGGTTTGTGGACGAGATCGTCTCCTTCAAGGACCTGAGAAGGTACATCGTGGCCTTTACCGGCTGCGCCTACAGGAACCCGATCTCCATCTGCCCCCATCACCACATGATGCTTCCCAGGATCATTAGGGGATAACTAGAAATGC
>JAGVAP010000112.1 GCA_020060215.1 Deltaproteobacteria bacterium
GGAATCTTGTCGGTAATGAATATCGAGGCATGCCCCTCTCAATCTCACTGCCGGTGAATTCCTGTAGGATGGGTGGAGTGCAGCGAAACCCATCGGTGAGGTTTGCGGCAATGTTCAATCGCTCGAATGGATGGGTTGCGCTGCGCTCCACCCATCCTACGAAGCTGTCCGAATTTGTGCAACTTTAATAGGGTTTACTCTCTTGACGCGAAACCGTCCGGTTGCGGAATTTACTTCAAATGCCCCTGGAAGATGCTCCGCGCCTGTCGATATAATCCTCTGACCCCGCCACGGGAACCCTCGCAAGCGAATTATCTGAATGTCGGCTCTTTTCAGGTTGTTGTTTATCCCAAGGTTGTTTTAGCCTTCCACGTGCCGACATTTGGTAATCCCCTCAATTTTTGGCTTATTCTTGCCTTAGGTCCTATGGGGGAGGTAGTATGAATCTTACAGACCGCGCGGAGAGGGGCATTTTCATTCATCATTTTTAGCGCGGAGGGCCACGTACGGCTTGGGTTGAATCGTGAGGATAATATGATGAACCAGCCAATGCCGCAGATGCGGGAGTATGCTCACCGTTTGCTTGCTTGCGAGGCTGCGTCGGGCAAAGCCTCAGAGTCAAAAGCGCATGCGGTGTTTCGCGTATGCGAGAAGTTGCGCCAACCGCTCTGCACCCTGGCCGGGGTCGAAGGTTTTCGCTCCCTCCTGGCGCGCGCGCTGACGCTGGCCAAGGCGGAAGTTCCCTCGCTTGCCGCAGTGGAGATCAACGCCGATGGGTCTTTGGCGGGGTGGGACTCGGTTGAGGCGCAACAGCATTTGAACGAACCGGGGGTGTGCGCGGAAATTCTCCTGGCGATTGCTCATCACCTTCATTGGACAACCCCTGACGGTGCGCCTCGTGATGGATATCTGGCCGGAGGCGCCCTGCGAGGACATTGGCTCTGAGATGGAGAAAAGATCATGAACCAAGGCAAGGTAATCATCAACAAGCTGCCCACCGGGATTCCCGGCCTCGATGAAATCATGGGCGGCGGGCTCCCGGAATTCTCGTTTAACATTATTGCGGGCGGCCCGGGAAGCGGCAAAACCACGATGGCGCATCAAATCATGTTTGCCAATGCAACCCCGGAACGTCCGGCGCTCTATTTCACCGTCCTCGGCGAACCCGCCATCAAAATGCTGCGCTACCAGCAACAGTTTTCATTCTTCGATCAGGCCAAACTCAACAATTCGATACGGTTCGTCAACCTGAGCAGCGTTATTTTGGAGAAGGACCTGAGTGCGGTCATGGACGAAATCAGCAAAGAGGTTGATGCGTCCAGCCCCGGGATCGTGATGGTGGACTCCTTTCGCACCGTGTTACGCAAGGTGGGACCCGGGGACGGCGAGATGGAACTGCAAGCCTTCGTGCAGCGGCTGGCCCTGCACCTGACCAGTTGGCAAATCACGAGTTTTCTGGTCGGGGAGTATACCGAGGAGGAGATACGCAACAATCCCGTGTTCACCGTCGCCGATGGCCTCTTCTGGCTCTACCAGACTACGGAGCGCAATTCCGTGGTGCGGCGGATGCGGATCATGAAACTGCGCGGGCAGGCATCCCTGCCGGGACTGCACACCTTCCGCATTACCGACGACGGGCTGCAAGCCTTCCCGCGCACCTTCGGCCTGGCCGGAAAAGAGGCGGCAAAGCGTTCCAAGCTGCGGCTTTCCATCGGTGTTGCCGAGCTGGACGAGATGATGGGTGGTGGGATTCCCGAAGGGGACAGTGTCCTCGTGGCCGGCTCATCGGGGACCGGGAAATCGATTTTGGCAACCCAGTTCATTGCCGAGGGCCTCCGGCAGGGTGAGCCGGCCGTCGTGGCGATCTTTGAAGAACGTCCGAAAGGTTACGTCGAACGGGCCAAAAACTTCGGCCTTGAATTTGGTGAGTCCGCGCAGGATGTCCCATTCGAAATCCTTTACCTGCGGCCCCTGGACCTCTCGGTGGATGAAACCATGCATGCGCTCATCGAAGCGGTGCACAAAATTGGCGCCAGGCGTCTGGTGATCGATTCGCTGGCGGGTTTCGAGATGGCACTGGCGCCCGGCTTCCGCACTGATTTTCGCGAATCGCTCTACCGGATGATCGGGGCGTTAACCAGAACCGGGTTGACGATCTTGAGCACGGTGGAGGTGGAAGAGCATTTTACCGCCCTTCCTTTCTCCGCCTATTCAGTCTCGTTTCTCAGCGATGACATCATCCGGCTGCGGTATGCCGAGATCGAGGGCCGGCTTCGCAAAGTCCTGATGATCATCAAAATGCGCGGCGGCAACCATAACAAGGACATCCGCGAATATGAGATTACCCCCAAGGGGTTGACCATAGGCGACCGCATCCAAGGCTATGCCGGTCTGACCACCGGGATACCTTGGCCGCTGCATGGATCAAAGGGATAACCCTGACATCAGCCGACTGCCACAGAGTAATCTGAAAGCCTATGGATGCTTAACCGAAGGACTGCGTGGAGGACCCGATGCCGGATCTGTTGCGCCTCTGCCGCCCGGTGGCGGAGCGTTCGACCCTGCCGATGGCCGTAGTGGAGGGAACCACTCCCATCCTTCGCTACGTCAACCCCGCGTTTTGCCTCCTTCTCGGAAGGAAGAGTGAAGAGCTGATCGGGAAGTCCTTCGTCGAAACAATGCAGGAAGGAGAAGCCTGCCTGGCGCTGCTAAATCGGGTTTGCCGGACTGGAAAGGCCGAAACCTACACGAAACCGGAACTTGAGGAGTCGCACACGGACACCTGGTCTTATGTCATGTGGCCGATTCTGGGCGGAGATGAACGGTCGCTGGGCGTCATGATCCAAGTGAACGAGACCACACATTTCCAACAACAGGCAGCCGCGATGAACCAGTCGTTGCTGCTCGCCGGAATCCGCCAGCACGAGCTCACCGAAGCCGCGGAAACGCAGAACGCTCAACTCCAAATGGAAATCGATGAGCGCAAGCGGGTCGAAAAGGCTCTTCGAGAAAGCGAGGAGCGGTTACGCCAGACGCATGAGGAACTGGAGCTCAGGGTGGAGAAGCGCACAGCCGAACTGAAGCGCAAAAACCAGGAGCTTCAGGAGTTTGCCTTCATCGCCTCTCACGATCTTTCTGAGCCCTTGAGAAAGATTCAAACCTTTGGGGACCTCCTGAAGGCAAAGGGCTCGGATCATCTGAGTGAAATGGAAATGGATTATATCTCCCGCATGTCCGGAGCGGCCAATCGCATGCAGGAGCTTCTCGAAGCACTGCTCCGATATTCGCGGATCGAATCAAAAGGGCAGGACTATGAACCCACGAGACTGAATGATATCGTAAAGAATGCAGTCGCGGATCTGGAAGTGCCGATTCAGAACACCAAGGCTCGCGTGGAAGTAGGCCGCTTGCCGCAGGTGCACGGGGACCCGCAGCAGTTGAGGCAACTCTTCCAGAACCTCGTTGCCAATGCACTCAAGTACCACCGCCCTGGCGTCAACACCCTCGTCAGGATTCACGCAAAGAAGAACGACGGCACAGCCCGCATCTTTGTGGAAGACAACGGCATCGGGTTCGACGAGAAATATCTGGACAAGATCTTCCAGCCGTTTCAGCGCCTCCATGGGAAGCATGAATATCCAGGAATAGGTATCGGCCTGGCCATCTGCAAAAAAATCGTTGAACGCCATGGAGGGGCGATTACCGCCACGAGCACGCCCGGCCAAGGATCGACCTTCATCGTCACCTTGCCGGTGGAGAAGCAAGATGAATGACCTCGATCAACGTCTCAAGCCGACGATTCTCATAGCCGAACATGATGCGGATGATCGGATATTTCTGGAGCAGGCTCCGGAAGCCTTCAATGATGTCTTGGAAGATCTCCATTTTGTCGAAGACGGGGAGAAACTGATCGAGTGTTTCACAGAACCAAACAGCCATAAAGGATATCCTCCAAAAATGGCTTCAACTTCCTGCTCGTGCTGAGTGGACCCTAACGTTGCACAAATTCGGGTAGCTTCGTAGGATGGGTGGAGCGCAGCGCAACCCATCGATTCCAGCGATTGAACATGCCCGCAAACCTCAAAACAGATGGGTTTCGCTGCACTCCACCCATCCTACAGGAATTCACCGGCAGTGAGATTGAGAGGGGCATGCCTCGATATTCATTACCGACAAGATTCCTCCATAACCCATGCAACCTCCGCATTTGCGAGACGACATTGCCCTTGTTCTCATGCAAGAGGTTTATCTTGTCTTTCAATGAGAACGGAGACCGAGGAGATGGAAACAGGATCTCACACCAATCTGGGCTCATGCGGTACGCCACATCCGAAGTGGCCTCCGTAAACGCGCGAAACCGCCGTTCGCTCACCCGCAACGCTTCCTCGGCCCGCTTGCGCTCGGTGATGTCGTTATTGAGGATCGCAACCTGCATGTCCTGTGGATCGCCATAACTCCAGGCGTAGACATCGTACCAGCGATGCAACTCTGGGCATCTACTGGGTGCCGGATCACTATGGGTATCGGACCCGGAAGACCCCGCTCGAGGAATGAATCGGCGGGAGACCGGGGACGGACGAAATGCACATCATCATCGCCGTGCGTTGATTATTCGTTTGAATAAAGCAAAAGAAATATACATAATTGATTTAACCCCATGAGCGCCCGCATCGAAAATGCCGGCCAGTTTCCTTCCGAAGGAGATCCATTTCCAAGAGTGGCTACCCCCAAGTCTGAAACCATGAGAGAATCAAGAGAAGGAGGATGTCACCATGGCAAATGGGACAGTCAAGTGGTTCAATGATCAAAAGGGCTTCGGCTTCATCGAGCAGGAAGAAGGCGGTCCTGACGTGTTTGTACATCATTCAGGAATCGCCGGAGGCGGCTTCAAGTCTCTCAAAGAGGGCGACAGAGTCACCTTTGAAGTCGAGAAAGGGAAGAAAGGCCCCGCTGCAGTCAATGTCCAGGTAGTTTAGCCCCCTGCACTCTTTTCCATTCCTTCGAACGACGACTTCGGCACAGGACGGCCGCTTCCCCGTAAAGGCTTTCTTTCGGTGTGAGGGGGGAAGCGGTTTGTCCTGCTCTCATGGGATGTTCCCCCCCCTCAGGACGGAGCGGCTGGTTGGAACTTCAAGCCCGGGATGAGCCCGCCCCGAGTCTGCGCTTCGGCCGTCTCGACAGTGACCGGATGAGATGCGGGAAAGGAGCAATGGCGAGCGCGGGCAGTTTGTATATTCCAGAAGAGAGAATGAAAAAGAAACCCTTCATAAGAGGGACAAAGGAGAATTGTGGGAATGCAGAAAAAGCAGCAAAAGGAAATGGAGCGAATGAGAAAGGCAAGAGAGAAGATGGCCAGGCGGCAGGGCAAGGGACCGAAAAGGGAGGAAGCGTTCGAAGCACCCGATGAGCCCGAAGGGGATAAGAACCCGGGTCAACTCACAGGTGACAGAACCCCCGTTCAGACTGATGTGGATAAGACGCCCGACCAGGAGTAGCCGTCTCAATACCGGCCGAGCGTGGAGGCAACGTTGCCGCCCCGGCTTCAAACCCTAGTGTACGCTGGTGATCATGCACAAGATCGGCCCCCAGGAGCTTCATGTGACCCTGACCGAAGAAGAGGCCTTCGAAGTTCGTGCTCCTCGGAGGACTTTCTGCCCGAGATACGAAGATTGCCTCCTTTGAGATATGTGCCGCGGTGAGCCCGTGTCTTCGGACGCCGAGGTAGCAGGGAACTGCACGGGCCTTGGAAACAGTCGCCACTTTGCTGCCGGATCTTAGTTCCTCGGAGTCCACGCCGAAGCGGTTGGCGACTTTCTTCAGCAACTGCTCAAGGCTTATCCCCTTCTGCCTGAGAATGGATTTCCTCTCCCACTCCTCGCCGATATCTCTGACTTTCAGCGCCAAACCTGATCACCTGTCTATGCCCACTTTTGCTGCAAGGGCCGGATCGTAAAGGTTCTCCCCGGCTGCTTCCGTTCGGTGCGCGGTCAGGCGCAGAAAACAGAGGGTCTCGCCGCGGTCTCGTTCCAGGGCCTCCGCGTCCGAAGGGAAGATGCCCTTGCCCGCCGTCTCCAGGGCCCGCTCGAAGTCCCGCCAGTGACGCCAACCTTCCCGTTGTTCCTCGACCGCGACATCCGCGACCATGGGACTGCGTGACCATAACCCGCGCCAGAACTCCTGGGTCTTGAAACTTCGGCAGGAGGGCTCCCAGAAGACCTTTCCGTTCTTCTGCGGCTCGGTCAGACAGGCGGGGGGGTCGCTCCCCAACTCCTTCGTCAGGCCGACCACCACGGCGCCGATCGTCCCGCCCGGTCTGACAAAGCGGGAGAGGTAGTCGACGTACAGCTCGTCCGTGCCGAAGTATTGGAAAGCGTCCACCGAGAGGATCGCATCGAAAAAACCCTGGGCAAACGGCAGGGCATGGGCCTCGGTCTTGATGGGGCAGACCGAATCGGAAACCCCTGCCTCGACCACCCTACGCCAGTTGGGGTCCGGACTCACCCAGAGATCGGCCGCCCATACCCGTGCGCCGAACTCGCGCGCCAGGAAGATGCTGCTCATCGCCTTTCCGCAACCGAGATCCAGGACGCGCATGCCGGGCTTCAGGTCGAGCGGTTCGCAAAGCCACTCCATGAGCCACAGTCCGTTCGGCCCCATCTGGTTGTCCATCATCCAGTCCGGGTCATACCTTGCCGAACGCGGGAATTCGGGTTTCTTCAGGATGGCGGCCACGTCCATCTCGCCTGATCTCCTTTTCTCGCTTTGTTCAAGAGGCTCGTCATGCTTTTCGCTCAAGTATAGACCACGAACGGACAGCGGAGTCAAAGTTAAAGCGGTGTGGAGAAGGGGGGAGGGCCGGATCAAGCCGGCTTCACGACCCGGCAGGCCACGCCGTTCATGGTGATGTAGCCTGAGACCTCGTCCCGCAATTTGGCGTCCAGGAGGATGTTGCAGTTCGCTTCCGCCCAGCCGTGGGGCACCGACACCACCCCCGGCTTGATGTCCGGCGTGACGTTCGCCATGATCTTGATGGAGCCCCGGGGGGTCTCGACGGCAATCGGCTCCCCGTGCACGATCCCGTATTTCGCGGCCGTGGCCGGGTGGATCTCGCGGGCAGGACGTAGTCGGCGAGCTGGCCGGTCTCGGTCATGTGAGGATCGATGTTCACGAGCAGCCCAGGTTGCTTCATGTGGCCCACTCCCTCCAGGATGCAACCGCCTTTCGTGGTGGCAAGGATGCGCGCCACGCGCCTGATTTCCGCGGCAGGCACGATGCTGACCAAATAAGTCAGACAGGATTTACAGGATCGACAGGCAGGACTCCACCCGGCCAGGGGTTCGACTCTCCTGGATCAGGCCAGGAAAACAGAGGTCCTGTTGATCCTGTGATCCGGTCAAGGTTAGGTCCTTGTTCCTGACCGCGAAACGGTTCTCAGGTCCTTACCTCCGCTATGGTCTTGCCGGTCTGAGAGGGGTCATAGCCCGGAACGGTTGCCATCTCTTCCCGCAGGGCCCGGGACTGGAGAACGTCGAGGACCACCCGGACGGTGGGATGTTCGAGCATGTCGGCGGGGATGACGACGTCGCAGCGGACCTCCGCCATGGGAACGAAGTCGAGACCGAAGGCCCGCGCCACGGCATGGAGGCCCAGGGCCGCATCCGCGGTGCGGTGGGCGACCATCTGGGCGCCCTCGTTGTGGGTTTGCACCTCGTGACGGTATCCCTTCAGCGCTTTGCGCGGGATGCCGCCCTTTGTAAGCTTGTCGTCCAGAAGGACCCTGAGTGCAGCCCCCGGCTCCCGGTTCACGAAGCGGACCTTCTCGGACGCGAGGTCGGCCACGGAACGAATCCGGAAAGGGTTTCCCGGGGCCACCATCAGTCCCTCTTCGAACATCGAGAATCCCACGATCATTCCGCCGAACCCGGCCAGCCTTTCGCGGGCGAGCTTCACATTCGAATCGGAGCGGGCGGTGCTGTGCAGATGGGTGCCCGCAAGGTGGGCGCGACCTGCGGCCAGGCGCTCCAGCGCGCGGTGACTGGAGGCAAACCGGCAGGCGACCCTCGCAGGGGGCGCCGCCCTGGACACATGGGACGCGAGAAGGGAAAAAGCCGGGTCGCAGCCCAGCAGGAGGACGGTGTTGTCGAGGTATTCGGGGGAACTGAACAAACGGACCCCGCCGCCCTCTTCAAGGACGCCGTCGGCGGCGCGCATTTCATGGCCGAACGTGTGACTTCCCTCCAGGGGATAGCCGACCAGCCGCCCCCGCACCCGGACCACGGAGACGCGCGAGGATGCGGAACCGGTCTCTTCCGCCATGATGACCGGGCGCCCGACGGGGGCTTCCTCGGAGAAGAGATCCTCCACGCGGCACCCGAGGTGCTTCGCAAGGCGCAGGGCGACCTCGGTGTTGGGCAGGTAGCGGCCCGATTCGACGTCATAGATGGCCTGGCGCTTCACCCCCACCATCTCGGCCATCTGGCCCTGGGAAAGGCCTCTCGACCGTCTCACCTCTTTGAGCCGGCAAACGATCCTTTCCGGATTCCTCATGGCCTACCTCCCTCCGCTCCCCCGTTCGAGACGGCGTCGCCCCGCGGATGTCTTTTCAAAAAAGACATTGACATGTATAAACGACCAATGTAGCCTGCGAACTCCCATTGACGTTTATAAATAGCACAGGGATTTTCGGCTGTACAGACCCATGATCCAGCACGCGCTGCAACCGCTTCTCCTCACCCTGAAGGTGGCGTTCCTGGCAACCTTCATCTCCTGTCTCGCCGGGGTGGCCATGTCCGCGGTCATGGCGCGCCGGAGGTTCCGGGGAAAGGCGTGGCTCGATGCGGTTCTGACCCTGCCCCTCGTGCTGCCTCCCACCGTGCTGGGTTACTATCTCATCGTGCTCCTCGGGAGAAAGGGGTGGCTCGGTCGATTTCTCGACGAAGCCTTCGGGATCTCCCTGATGTTCACCTGGCAGGGCGCCGTGGTTGCCGCCGCCGTCGTCTCTTTCCCGCTCATCTACAAGTCCGCCCGTGCATCCTTCGAAAGCGTCGACCACAACCTGGAGAAGGCGGCTCGCACCCTGGGCTCCTCCGAGACGAGCGTGTTCCTGCGCGTTTCCCTGCCCCTGGCATGGCGGGGTATCCTGGCGGGGGCCATGCTCGCCTTTGCGCGTGCCATGGGGGAGTTCGGGGCGACCCTGATGATTGCCGGAAATCTTCCGGGGAAGACCCAGACACTGGCACTCTCTGTGTACGAAGCGGTCCAGGCGGGCAACGACTCCCTGGCAACGACCATTGTCCTCATCACATCCCTCGTCTGCGTGCTCGTCCTCCTAGCATCTGGGAAAGTTCTGAAATACGGATACATCAAGGAGGTCGACCGGTGGAGAGAAGCGGTTTGACCCGTAATCTTGCCGTCACGATTTTCACGATGGCGTCGTTTTCGTTCCTGGTTCTCGAAACCTTCTTCTCCGCGGCGGCCGTTGCGCAACAGGAACTGGTCGTCTCCGCGGCGGCCAGTTTGACCGATGCGTTCAAGGCGGCAGGGAAAAAGTTCGAAGCGGTCAATCCCGGGACCAGGGTCGTCTTCAACTTCGCGTCCTCGGGGGCCCTGCTTCAGCAGATCGACAAGGGCGCCCCGGTAGACGTCTTTGCCTCGGCGGACCAGAAGACCATGGACCAGGCCGTGGAGAAAAACCTCATCATCTCCGAGACCCGAAAGGACTTCGTGAGCAACGGGCTCGTCCTCGTGGTCCCCAAGGGCTCGAAGCTCCCCATCAAAGGGGTGAAGGACCTCGCCGATTCGAAGGTCGCCAGGATCGCCCTGGGCAATCCGGCGTCCGTGCCTGCCGGCCGCTACACCCAGGAGGTCCTGACCAGCGCAGGGCTCTGGGACACCCTCCAGCCGAAATACATCTTTGCCGAGACGGTTCGTCAGGCCCTGGATTATTTGGCGAGAGGCGAAGTGGATGCGGGCTTTGTCTTTGCCACCGACGCAGCCATCAGCAAGGAAAAGGTGCAGGTCGCCGCCACAGCCGAGGACCACCGGCCGATCCGATATCCTGTGGCGGTGGTCGCGGAGACGAAAAAAAAGGAACCGGCTCAGCGATTCGTGAACTTTCTCCTGGCGGGGGATGGTCAGGCGGTCTTGTCTCAGTTCGGCTTCGGGAAACCGTGACATGCTGATTGAAGTGGATGTCCGCAAGACGCTGGCTTCGCGGGGGAGGCACTTTTCCCTGAGCGTGGCGTTCTCCACCGACGACAACGCGGTTGTGCTCTTCGGTCCTTCAGGGTCCGGGAAGACCCTGACCCTTCAGTCCGTTGCGGGCCTCGTCAGACCCGATTCGGGGAGGATCGTGGTGAAGGGAAGAGTCCTCTTCGACGCCCGGGCGGGGATCGAGATCCCCCCGAGAGCGCGCAGGATGGGCTACCTTTTCCAGGACTACGCCCTCTTCCCGCACATGACGGTTGAGGAGAACGTCGGTTACAGCCGCAAACCGCCCTGGCATTGGACGCTCTCCAGGAAGGACCGAAAGGATGTCTCGGCCCTCCTGGACGCCCTCGAGATCGGACAACTCTCCCGAAGTTTCCCCGCCGACCTCTCGGGGGGGCAGAAGCAGCGCGTCGCGCTCGCGCGGGCGCTCATGACCGACCCGGACCTGCTGCTCCTGGACGAGCCGTTCGCCGCCCTGGACACCCTCCTTCGGGAAAAGCTCAGGAAGGAGCTCGGAGAACTCCAGAAGCGATTCCACGTGCCCATGATCATGATCACCCACGACCCGGAGGACATCCGGGCGTTTGCGGAGACCCTGGTGACCTACGAGGAAGGTCGTGTCTGCGACGTTCAGCTACTTTCAGCACGTGGTGTATCCGTCGGCTCTCCGATGATGCCGGAGACGACCGCGGCCGCCATGAGGACCGGGATCATGAAGTCCCCGAACTGATCGAAAAACATCCTGAGCGGGGACTTTCTCTCCTTCTCCTTCAATTCATTGGGGCCGTACTTGAATCGCCTCCGCTGCGACTCTTCGGTAGAGAGGCCCTCCAAAGACGAATCGAGGCCTTCGACGACTTCCCTGATTTCCTTGTTATGCCAGTGCACCGGCATCTCTTCGGACACGGATTTCATTCTCCTTTTCTTCAGTTCATCGGGACCATATGTCTCGAGTTTTTCGCCGCCTTCTCTGATGAAAGACCGTTTAAAGACGAACCGGGTAAAAAACGACTTCCGAGACTTTCTTGTGACGACATTCCATCGGCCCCCCTATCGTGGCTTTTTGGATTCACCCCGCACGTCCCCGTCTCCGCCACTTTGCTTTCACCTTCTTGAGCAGATGTCTGGCCCATTCGAACTCGATCGCCAGGATCCCCAGGCCGAGCGGAATCACGACGAACGCCGGTCCCGGGAGCACGATCATGGCGAGACCGATCAACACTACGGTCGAACCGATCGCACCGATGATCAGCTTCCTTACCTGCCGGATGATTCTTGTGGACGCGGCCGTCACGAGCGTGGCGCCCCTGAATGTGCCTTGCTCATGGCTTCCAGACGGGCCACCCTCTCTTGGATCGGAGGATGGGTGCTGAAAAGCTTCGACAAACCGGTTCCCGAAAGGGGACTGACGATGAACATATGGGCGGTTGCGGGGCTGGCATTCATCGTGATTCTTTGAGAGTGATTGTGGAGCTTCTTCAGGGCGCCGGCCAGGCGGCGCGGGTCTCCCGCGATCATGGCCCCTCCCGCATCGGCCCCGAATTCCCTTGAACGACTTATCGCCATTTGAATCATCATGGCCGCGATCGGGCCTACGATCATCATGACGAAAGCGGCGATGGGGCTCGATCCCCCTTCTTCCTCATCCCTCCTGCCTCCGAAGATCATCGCCCACTGCGCCATTTGGGCGAGGTAACTGATGGCCCCGGCGATCCCCGCTGCGACCGTGCCTACCAGGATGTCGCGATTCTTGATATGAGCGAGCTCATGGGCGATGACCCCTTCGAGTTCTTCCCTTGAAAGGAGCCTCATGATCCCGGAGGTGACGGCCACCACACCGTGCTCGGGGTTTCTTCCCGTTGCAAAGGCATTGGGTTGTTCCTGATCCATCAGGCATATCCTGGGCATGGGGAGGTGCGCGTTCAGGGCAAGCCTTCTGACGATTTCGTAGAGCTGAGGCGCTTCGGCCTCGTCCACCGGTCTGGCCCCATACATCCGGAGGATGATCTTGTCGCTGAACCAGTAGGTGACGAAGTTCATCCCCAAAGATATGACCAGGGCGAACGTCATCCCCGTCTTCCCGCCCAAAAGCGCCCCAATGAAGAGGAGCATCAGGGTCAAGGTCACCATCAAACCCATGGTTTTGATTCCGTTCATGTCTTCCTCGCGACAGGTTGGTAAGTTGATTCTTTTGGCCCTTTAGAAACGCTCTCCCGGCCCCGGTCTTGTCCCGGAGCCAAGAAGGATGCGGTTTCGGCCCCCTGTTTGCACAGGCGGGCTGCCTGGGTGGCGCGAATAGGGACCGAGTGTGAGGGAAGAATCCAATCAGAAGGACAGCCGAAGAGATATGCCCGATGGGGTGGTACGACGTGAAGGGCATGTTCGAAGTGAACCGGGCCGGCCTGGTCCCCGGGGATGGAGGGGCGGAAAGATGATCGATTTGTCGACGAGAAGGACTGCCCCTCGGATTCACACGTTTGGACGCTGGTCTCAAAAGGCTCCAGATCCAAGAACGGCTCATCAGGAGAAATCACCATGAGGTGCAGGAAAACCAAGGCGCTGAGGAGCCCCCTCACAAACAAGGATCTTTGCAGTGCCATGTCCCTCATCAGGCTAAGAACTCCTTCTCGTTTCGAGGTGAGCCAGGTACCTCTGCTGGGTGCCGACCGACGGCAATAAAAAAGAGACGCTTCAGCACGACCGTTCAGGTCCCGCCGAAGGTCTCGCTCGTCGACAATCCGACGACAGGGCCAGGGATGATCCCGTAGGGATGATCCCGTACTGTTGACCCTGTCTCTTAGCTACTCCCCTTCAGAAGACTAGGGTCGTGTATAACCGACCCACAGAGTTGCGTCAACCAAAAACGGTCAAGGGAAAAGGACCTGAGTGCTGAGGACCCCGAACTGCTTCTCCCACATCTCCACCATGAGGTCTCGCGCGATCCTGTGTTTCTCCCCGGCATCCAGCTCGTGGGCGCAAACCAGGATATTGGTGTCCACGAAGACCTTATCGGTCACAAAGATCCAGGCGTTTCCAATCGATTCGCCCAGACGATACCCCCCTTCCTCCTCCTTCCCTACTGCGTTTCCGAGGGACTCGGCCAGCAGCTCGCCGATAAAGGTCTCCCTTTTGGCTGCAAGGAGCTTGCCTTTCCGGATGGTCTCCTTATTAAGGATTAACGCAATGTTCCGCTTCATGGCGGCCTCCGGAGGTCCGACGTAGACGTAGTTTACTTGTAAAACGCGAACCACTCGTCGTAAGAGCAGGGCCTTCCATCCTTCGGAAGTAGCGGTCGTACAGTATTCGCATACCCCAAATACATGATCTTGCCTATGGCCTTTTCTCTCTGAAGCACAGACATTTCAAAAGATGCATACGCTCCCTTGATGCCTTCCCAAACGAATCGGGCGATTCTCCTTGTCTTGAATACACCGTCACAAACCCTTTCCCCGTTGGTTTCCCGTTGAGAGGCCCGGCAGATCCAACATGCGCGGCCTGAACCGTACAGAAGGAGGGAGGAAGAGATGCGAAAAGAATGTATTTGGCTGGTGGGTCTCCTGATGGTGGGATGGGTTCTGCAGATTTCGATGGACACGGCAAGGGCGGAATACTCGAGCAGATTGCTGGATCTCCTCATCAAGAAAGGCATCGTGACCAAAGAGGAGGCGGAAGCCCTGAAGAAGGAGGCAGCGGAAGAGGAAAGACAGAAACCGACCGGTGCAGCCATGGAAAAGCCGGGCGGGGACATCACGAGTCAATCGCCGGAATGGACCAGGAAGGTGGAGGTGGGATACAGGAACGGCGCCTACATCAAATCCGTGGATGACCGCTTCCTGCTGAAGATGAATGTGGGCGTTCAGCCTCTCTTCAGTTATCAGGAGCGGGAGGACCAGGAGGACGTGAGCACCTTCCGGATACGGCGAGCCCGCTACTACGCAAGCGGCCACGCGGTCTACCCATGGTTGGAGTACTCCACTCAGCTTACCCTGGAAGGCGGGAGCGCGGCCCTTCGCGACGCCTATCTGGAGGCCACCTACCTGGATTATCTGCGGCCCAGAGTGGGCCAGTACAAGGTGCCCTTTGACAGGGAGTTCCTCAAATCGGGCTTTGCCCTGCAGTTTATCGAACGCTCCATTGCGAGCAGCCAGTTCTCCCTGCAGCGGGACGTGGGCTTTCAGCTGTCGGGCGCCCTGGCGGAAAAGAGGTTGTCCTATGCGGCAGGCATCTTCAACGGCAGCGGCGGCAACCAGAACAACGTGAATACGGAGTACATGTATGTGGGGCGGGTCGTATGGAGCCCCTTCGGGCCCTACCCCTACGCCCAGCCCCCTCTGGTGGAAAAGGACCCGCTGCTTGCCCTCGGCCTTGCGGCGGCCTACCTGCCCGATCTGGAGCCAGGCGAGAGAAGAACCCTGGCAGGGGTCCTCGGAAACCGGAACATTGTCCCGGTCACCAGCAATGTGTCTCAGTACACCGCCGATCTTGCATTCAAGTACAAAAGGTTTTCCACGGAGACGGGCGTCTTCTTCAGGGAGATCGATCCTGAGGTCCCTACCGCTGCTTTCCTCAGCACCGATGCGTGGGGAATGTACGCCCAGGCCGGATACTTCCTGGTCCCCGAGAAGCTCGAATTCGCGGCGCGCTACTCGTACGCGGATCCCGACAACCCCACCGGCACAGGGACCGGCCACCAGCAGGAAGGGACCCTGGGTCTGAACTACTATATCTACGGCCATCGCATCAAGGCGCAGCTCAATTACTCCTATTTCGTGACCGAGGATCAACCCGAGGACCGGGACGATCACACCATCCAGACCACCATGGTCTTCCTTTTCTGATCGCGAGGTCTGACGATCAATAGAGAGCCGGCACCGGGGCGTCAGTTGAAATCGTCCCGGTCATGATCGGTCAGACTGAACAGCGCACCTGCCTTTAGGCCGACCGCGCCGCTCTCCGGGGTGAGAGCAACGTGCTTCAATTCACGGCCGATCAAATCCGCTGAAAAGTTTTGCTTGACCTTTCATCCGGTTAGAAGGTTAATCCTGGGGGGGGTCGCCGGAACCGGTATGTGGAGCAAAGAGCGGGAGGCCTGGGACGGCCCCAACTCGAGGACCCAAGAGGTCGAGCAGCAAATGGATTTTCTTCTCGTCGATTTCTCTGTCTCCGGTGTAACGACATGGGTTCTTTTGCCTCCCGTCGTCGCCTTCATCGTCTCTTTCTTCACTTCGATGGGAGGCATTTCAGGGGCCTTCCTGCTCCTCCCCTTCCAGATCTCGTTCCTGGGCTACACCCATCCTTCCGTCAGCGCCACGAATCAGCTCTTCAATGTCGTTGCGATCCCCAGCGGCGTGTTCCGCTTTTGCAGAGAAGGGCGAATGGTATGGCCGCTCACCTGGATTGTGGTGGCGGGCACCCTTCCCGGGGTGTTCATTGGTGCAATCGTGCGTATCGTCTATCTTCCTGACCCCAAGCATTTCAAGCTTTTTGCAGCGGCCGTGTTGCTCTACGTCGGCCTCAGGATGGTCCGGGACCTCGCAAAGAAGCCAGGGAAGGGCAAGGGAACGGGTGAAAGGCGGTTCCAGCAATCGGTGCGGGACCATCTCAAAGAGGGAGGCGGCCAGGGGAGCCGCGGCCATGGCCGGATGCCTGCAGTCAAGGTCACCCGCTTCGATCGAAAAAGGCTGGGGTATGTCTTTTACGGGGAGCAGTTCGAGATCTCTTTGTGGTTCGTCTTCACTCTGAGCCTCATCGTCGGGATCGTAGGCGGCGTCTACGGCATTGGAGGAGGCGCGATTATCGCTCCCTTTCTCGTTACCTTTCTGTCGCTGCCGGTCTATACCGTGGCGGGCGCCGCCCTCATGGGGACCTTCGTTACTTCAGTGGCAGCAGTCGTTTTCTATCAGGGGATCGCGCCTTTTCACCCCGAGTTGTCCATAGCCCCGGATTGGCCGCTGGGCGTCTTGTTCGGATTTGGAGGAATGGCCGGAATGTATCTCGGGGCTCGATGCCAGAAGTATGTGTCGGCGGGGGCTATCAAATGGATGCTGGCGGCCGTCATCCTCTTTACGGCCTTGAGCTATATCGGCGACTTTTTGGGCATGTAAGGCGAGGGGGTATGCGCAACATGAACGATATGGCAGGATGATGAAGACAATCATCAGCCAATCACATGGATCTTCTTGATAGAGGCGTTCACCACCATGCCTTCCTCCAGGTGGAGCCCGTCATCGTGGTGATCCGGGACATAGGCCACCAGGGGAAAACCGCAGTCCAGCCGAACCTTCCTGTAGAGCCACATGGGGACGATCTTCTCGACCCTGGCGGGATAGGTGTTGACCTCCACAGGGCCGCCATTCTCACCGGCCAGGGAGAGCCCCACGTGCTCGGCCCTGATGCAAAGCAGCACCCTTTCCCCCCTGTTCCTGTCTCCGGCCGCCTCGATCTCCCGCCCCCCAACGGAGACGATGAAGGAACTCCTCTCCCTCCGGACGACCTCGCCCTTCAGGATCGTTTCCACGCCCGCGAGGGAGGCCACGAACTCGTCCGCGGGTCGATCCATGATGTCCTCGGGAGATCCCACCTGGATGATCTCGCCGCTCTTCATCACCCCGATCCGGGTGGAGAGCCGAAGGGCCTCCTGGCGATCGTGGGTGACGAAGACCGTGGTGGTCCGCGTCTGGCGAAGGACCCGTTCCAGGTCCTCGATCAGCTCTTCCCGGATGATCGGATCCAGCGCGGAAAAGGGCTCATCGAGGAAAAGGACCTCCGGGTTCGTCGCCATGGCCCGAGCGAGACTCACCTTTCGGGCCTCCCCCCCTGAGAGGGTCCGGGCGGAGCGCTCCTTGAGGTCCGCAATGCCGAACCGCTCCAGGGCGCCCATGACGGTCGGCCCGACATCACTTCGTTTCATGCCCCTGATCCTCAGGCCGCTGGCCACGTTGTCGTAAACGGTCGTACTGAAAAGGAGCGGCTCCTGAAGGACCATGGCCAGCCTTCTCCGGTACCGAAGAACCGGGAGTTCGGTCCCGATCTCCCGTCCCCTGAAGAGGATCTCCCCCCGGAAAGGAAGCAGGGAACAGAGAGTCTGCAAAAGGGTGCTCTTTCCTGCGCCGTTGGGACCGATGATGGAGAGGATCTCCCCTTCCGGGATGGCCAGGAAGGGGATCCGGAGGACAGGCATCCCTCCCCGGATGACCTGAAGGTCTCTGGCTTCCAGTACGGGGGTTAAAGCGCTCACCTTGGCCGCTCCCTCTGCTGCACATGGGTGAGCACCAGGGTGATCAGATAGGCCAGCAGGAGAAGGATGACGGAGAGGGCAATGGCCACGTCGAAGTTGCCGCGCCCCGTTTCCATGACCGTGGCTGTCGTCAGGACCCGGCTGTATCCCTTGATGTTTCCGCCCACCATCATGGATGCACCCACCTCGGATATGACACCGCCAAACCCGGCCATAACAGCGGCGAGCAGGGGGAGCTTGGCTTCCCGGATGAGGATCCAGACCATCTGGAAGCGCGTGGCCCCGAGGGCCAGGATCTGGAGGCGGAGCTTCTCCGGGAGCTGCTGAATGGCGGCCAGGCTGATCCCCATCACGATCGGGGTTGCGATGATGGCTTGGGCAATGATCATTGCCAAAGGCGTATAAAGGATCCCGAGGAAACCGAACGGCCCGTTTCTCCAGAGGAAGATGGTGACAAAGAGCCCGACGACCACCGGGGGGAGGGCCATTCCGGTGTTGATGACGCTCACGATGATCCTCCTCCCGGGGAATCTCGAAAGGGCCAGGGTCACCCCCACCGAGACGCCGAAGACGAGGCTGATCATGGTGGCGGTGACCGAGACCTTCAGAGAAAGAAACGTCACCCCGATCACCTCCGGATCGAGGGTGAACAGGAGCAAAAAGGCCTTCCTGATACCTTCAAGAATAAGATCCACGAAACGATCTCACGCAAAGGCGCAAAGGCGCCATGTTTTGAAATACAAAAAAGCAGACGCAAAGAGCTGCAGAAGAGCCGGTAGGATGGGTCGACCACGGCAACTCTTTGGCCGGGTTCGACCCATCGATTCCGCCCAGGGATGAAGCACGTTCACGATCCAGCCATGAGCTATTTCCCAAGGTCCTCCACCTTCTTGCCCGCATCCGGGAAGAAGAGCGGCGATCCGAACTTGTCCACGCCGAAGGTCCGGATGATGTCCTGCGTCTCCCTGGAGACCATGAAATCGGCAAAGGCCTTTGCCCCCTTAGCATTCACTTTCGGCCACTTTGCGGGGTTGACCTCGATCACATGATAGACGTTCAGGAGCGATGCGTCGCCTTCGACCAGGATCGGCAGATTCGCCAGGTTCTTCTTCAGGGCCAGGTAGGTCCCCCGGTCGGTGAGGGTGTAACCCTTCTTCTCGGCAGCGACGTTCAGGGTCTGTCCCATTCCGGCCCCGGTCTGCTGGTACCACTTCTCTCCCTCATAGTTCACCCCGGCCTGTTTCCACAAGGCCTTCTCCTTCGCATGGGTCCCGGAGTTGTCCCCCCTGGAGACGAACAGAGCCCCTTTGGAGGCGATCTTCTTGAGCGCTTCCGGAGAGGATTTCATCCCCTTGATCCCGGCCGGATCATCGGCGGGCCCTACGATCACGAAGTCGTTGTGCATGACCAGTCTTCGATTGACGCCGTAGCCCTCGTCGATGAATTTCTTCTCCGCCGCCGGGGAATGGACCAGCAGGACATCGGCCTCACCCTTTTGCCCCATGGTCATGGCCTGGCCGGAGCCGACGGCGATCGTCTTGACGAAGTAGCCGGTCTTCTTTTCGAAGACCGGGATGAGGACGTCGAGTAGACCGGAGTCCTGGGTGCTGGTGGTCGTGGCGAGGATGATCGTCTTTTCCTGGGCCTGCACCGGAGTCGTCCCCAGAAGGAGCATCATTGCCATGACCAGAAAGATAATCCAACCAAATGTCTTTTTCATATCAAGCCGCCTCCTATCCGTATATCAGATCTTTTTCCCTTGCGCCTGTTTCCACTCCTTCGAGTTGGGGAAGAAGAGGGGACTGCCGTATTTATCCTTTCCGAAATCCCTGATGATCTTCTGCCCCTTCTCGGGATGGGTCAGCCATTGAACGAACCGCACCGCATCGCCGTAATTCGCCTTGGGGAACTTCCTGGGGTTCACGGGGATGAGGGTCATGAAGTTCAGGAGGGCCTCGTCCTTTTCGACCAGGATGGCCAGGTTGATCTTGTCCTTGACCGAAAGGTAGGTGGCCCGGTCGATCACCACGTACGCCTTTTTCTCGTTCGTGAAGAGAAGGGTCGGGACGTTTCCAGAAGACCCTTTTTCATACTTGTGGTACCAGGGACCGGACGGGTCGATTCCAGCCTTCTTCCACAGGGTCATTTCCGACACATGGGTCCCTGAATTGTCCCCCCGGGTGACAAAGAGGGCCTGCTTCGCCGCGATCTTCTTCAGCGCCTCGGGCGCGGAGCTCATCCCCTTGATGCCGGCAGGGTCGTTTGCCGGCCCCATGATGACGAAGTCATTGTACATGAGGTCGATCCGTTCCGTGCCGTAGCCTTCGGCCACGAATTTCTCCTCCAGGGACTTGGCGTGGACCAGGCAGAGGTCCACATTCCCCTTCTGGGCGATCTTCAAGGCCGCGCCCGTGCCTGCGCCCACGTGGCGGACCCGTATGCCCGTGTCCTTTTCAAATGCGTCTTCGAGGGCCCCGACAATCCCGGCGTCGATGGGCCCTATCGTGCTGGAGAGGAGAATGAACCTGCTCCCCCCCGTGCCGCTCCGCGCATTTGCAGCCGTCGTTGCACAGCCCCACATCAGTACCAGCAACCCGATCAGACAGTACCTCTTCATGACCTCCTCCTTGTATCATTTTTTACATATGGCTGAAGTGACAAATTAGATGATTGGGCCCTGGCAGTCAAACAAAATCATCGGTGCTCTCCGGGGCAATCAAGTGCGGCCCGGCCGTCGCCCCTATGCCGTGGATCGACGAGGATCAAACCGGGGCGCGGGAGCGTGGGAAGGATAGAGGCGCTTCATCTCCTGTAGGAGCAAGCTCCTGCTTGCGATTCCCGCAAAGATCGCAAGCGGGAGCTTGCTCCTACAGAAGAGAAAGACGGGGGTAGAGAGGAGAAAGACGGGGGCAGGGCGCGGGAGAGAGGAGAAGAAATGATGCTTCTCTCGAACCCTGAAACCGTTGAAGAGAGCCCATTTTCCGGGTGACATGGACGCGCGCTTTCAGATATGCTTCATCCCTTATGGGTGATTCGGCAAGATCAGAGATGCGCGCCCCGGCCTATATGGCCTGGCTGACCTGGGGACTCGGCGCCGCGTTCTATTTCAGCGGCTTCTACCAGCGGGTGGCGCCGGCGGTCATGACCGATCAGCTGATGATGGACTTCCAGATCGGTGCGGCCGCCCTCGGGAACCTCTCGGCCTTCTACTTCTACAGCTATGTGGCCGTACAGATCCCGACCGGGGTCCTGGCCGACGTCTGGGGCGCCCGCAGGATCCTTGGGACCGGCGCCCTTGTAGCCGCCCTGGGAGGCCTCCTCTTCGCCTTCGCCCCCAACATCCTGGCGGCCAACCTGGGGAGACTGCTGATCGGCGCTTCCGTGGGGGTGGCCTGGGTGGCCATGCTCAAACTCGCGACGAACTGGTTTCCGCCCCATCGCTTCGCCCTTGCCACGGGGCTGGGGCTCTTCGTAGGCCTTGGCGGCGCCGTATCCGCAGGGGTTCCCCTTCGGTTCCTCGTGGATCACTTCGGGTGGCGCCCGGTGATGGGGGCCTCCGGGGCGGTGACCTTCGTCATCGGCCTGCTGATCTGGATCGTGGTCAGGGACGATCCGCGCGAGAGAGGGTTCTTGAGTTATGCCCCGGCCCCGAAGGCCGGCCCCTCCGGCTCCCTCCTGGGCGGACTGAAGACCGTGCTCCGCTACAGGAACGTCTGGCTCCTTTCCATTGCACCAGGGGGGGTCGTGGGTCCTCTGCTCTCGTTTGCAGGACTGTGGGGGGTCCCTTTTCTCTCCACTCACTATGAGATGTCGCCTTCGACCAGTTCGGCATTCACTTCGACCCTGCTGGTGGCGTGGGCGGTCGGGAGTCCTGCCCTCGGCGCGCTCTCGGACCGGGTCAACCGCAGGAAGGCGGTCTACCTGTGGGGGGCCCTGGCCGCGTGCGGCGGCTGGCTGGTCCTCCTCTTCATTCCCGGACTGCCGCTCTGGACCGTGGCCGCACTGTGCATCCTGATCGGCTTCTCATCCGGGGTCATCATCCTCGGCTTCGCCTTTGCAAGGGAATCGGTGCCGCCCGATCTCACGGGCACCGCCGGGGCGGTCGTCAATATGGGAATTATGTTGGGTCCTACGGTCCTCCAGCCTTCCATGGGATGGGTGCTGGACCGATACTGGGAGGGGGGAATGGCAGGGGGGGTGCGCATCTACGGCCTGGGGGCTTACCAGCAGGCATTTCTCATCATGATCGCGGGGTCCATCCTGGCGGTCGTCCTGATCGCGTTGACGATCGAGACCCGTTGCCGCCAGATGGTCGGAGCTGAAACGTGAAGACATCCCGGGGCTACCTCTACGTCCTCCTGGCCGCCCTCATGTGGGCCTCGTCGGGCACCGCCGGAAAGGCCCTTTTCGAAGGGGGCATGACACCGTTCGAACTGGTCCAGATCCGGGTGACCCTCTCCTCCGTGCTGCTCGGGCTGGCGCTCGCTCTCTCGCCGAGAGAGTACCTGAAGATCCGGCCCAGGGACGTCGGGTATTTCCTCGTGCTCGGGGGGGCGGGCATGGCGCTGGTCCAGGGCACCTACTTTTTCACCATCAGCCGGATCCAGGTGGCCGCCGCCATCCTGATCCAGTACCTGTCCCCCTTCTTCGTCGCCTTCTATTCCATCCTCTTCTGGAAAGAGCGGTTTACGGGCCTGAAGGTGCTGGCCCTGCTTCTCTCCTTCGGCGGCTGTTATCTGGTGGTAGGGGGATACGATCTGGAACTCCTGAAGATGAACCGCGTCGGGATCCTGGTCGGCCTCTGCTCATCCGTCCTCTTTGCGGTGTACAGCCTGATGGGGGAGCGGGGAATGCACCGGTACCGGCCGTGGACCGTCCTCTTCTATGCCCTCTTGTTTGCAGCGCTCAGCTGGCATATCTTCTATGACCCTTTCCACTATCTGAAGGCCGGGTTCACCCGGGCGCAGTGGGGCTGGCTCCTCTACATCAGCGTGGTCGGGACCATCCTGCCCTTCGGGCTCTACTTCATGGGGGTGAACCTCATCCGCTCCACGCGGGCGAGCATCACCGCGACCCTCGAGCCGATCTCGGCCGGGTTCATGGCCTTCCTCTTCATCGGCGAGATCCTCGGGCCGATCCAGATCTTGGGAGGCATCCTGGTGATCGGTGCGGTGGTCCTGCTGCAGCTCAGGCACGAGTCGGACACGCTCGCGCCTGAGCTGATCAGGTCCGATCGGAAATAGCCGGTACGGGGACCTCTTGCATGAAACTTCACCACCTGTAGGGCTGACACCCGAAACCTGACCCTTTTATGAAGAGGTTTCAGGTTTCAGTGTTCAGGTGTCAGGAGATGGATTGATTACCGGGCTGACACCCGACACCTGACACCTTTTATTAAATTTTCGTCCAGTTAGAGGTTTCAGGTTTCAGTGTTCAGGTGTCAGGAAGGACGCGTACTACCGCCGGCGCGCCGATGGGTCGTTCCACGGATCCATGGCCTCGTAATGAGCCCACACATGGCTGAAGAACTCCTCCTTCCGCCTGCCGGTCAGGACGCTGTGCGTCTCATCCGTGGAAACGGCGTGGGGCTTCCCCAGCACGGTGGCGAGCCACTGCAGATGAGCCGTTTCCTCCAATGCAAAGGCCACGATGCAGGCATTCTCAATGGTGTCGCCGACGTTCACGGTCCCGTGGTTTCTCAGGATCAGTGCATAACCGTTCCCCAGGGCCCTGCCGACCCTCTCCCCCCTCTCCGGGGTTTCGATCTGCCGGTCGAACTCCAGGATCGGTACCATGGGAGAAAAGATGCTGCCCCGGTTGCCCACAGGGAGGATGTTCACTCCGGCGACGCCGAAGGAAGTGGCATAGGTTGAATGGGTGTGGACCACCGCATTGACGTCCGGGCGGGCGCGCAGGACGGCCGTGTGGATGAAGCGCTCTCCGGCAGAGTCGCTCCTTCCCTCCACCTTGTTTCCGTCCATGTCGATGGTGATGATGTCCTCCACACCGGTGGTGTCCAAGGTCCGGCCTTCCGCGTGGATGTGCCCCAGCATGCAGATCAGATCGGTTCCCGGGACCCGGGCGCTCACGTGGCCCTTGGTGATCGGCCAGAGGCCTCCCGCCGTCATGATCCGGTGAACCTTGGCTAGTCGGGTCTTGATGTCCAGGACGATCTCTGTGTCCACCGCCGCCATTTTCCCCTTCCTTTCCGACAGCCCGGTCACGGGTTGGAGACCAGCAGTCCCAGATCCTTGATGATCTGCTTCGTCTTCTGGTCCTCTTCCTGGAAGAAGCGGGAGAAATCGGCCTGGTTCAGATATCTCACGCCGAGAAAGGTCTTGTTCATCTGATCGATGAAGGCGGGGTCCCTGGAAGTCTTCTCCAGCGCCTGGTTCAACGCGGTGATCACCTCCCTGGGGGTGCCTTTGGGGGCGAAAACGCCGTGCCAGGAGCCGATCACCAGATCCACGCCCTGCTCCTTCATGGTCGGGATATCCCTGTACAGATCGACGCGTTCGTTGGAGGCGACTCCGAGGATCCGGATCTTTCCGCCTTCGAGCATCGGCTTGAAGGGCGCCACGATGTCGAAATCGATGTCGATGTGGCCCCCTGCAAGGGCGGTGACCCGCTCTGAGCCGCCCTTGAACGGGACCTGGAGGGCCTCGATGCCGCCCGCCTTGAGAAAGGCCGCTGCAAAGATCTGGGCCGAGCTGCCGGGATTGATCCCCGCGCGCAGCTTCCCGGGGTTCTTCCGCCCGTATTCCAACAGCTCCTTCAAGGTCACCCACGGGGTTTTGGACGACACGGCAATGGAGGCCGGGTCCATGTTGATGAGCGCGACCAGCTCGTATTCCTTGGCATTCGTGGGAGTCGGTACCGTGTACTGCGCCGTCATGAAGCCGGTGGAGAAGAATCCGAGCGTGTATCCGTCCGGTTGGGAACCGGCCACTTCCCTGGCTCCAAGCACTCCGCCCGCCCCTGCCTTGTTCACGATGACCACCGGTTGCCCAAGGTTCGTCTTCAGGAACTGGGAAACGATACGGCCGGTCAGATCGGTTCTCCCCCCCGGAGGATAGGGAACCACCATGGTCACTGCCTTGGAGGGGTAACCCTGGGCCGACAGGGGTGAGTTTAATGAAGTGATTGCGATCAGGCTCAGGAGCAGCGTGAAGACGACCTTTCTGGTGATCATTTCTACCTCCCTTTTTCTAAGGTGTAAGTGGTTAGGAGATCTTCTACCCTTTTCAACTCACCGCCCGCAGCGGGACATGAGCGCGGCTGATAGTGGCGGCGGAGCCATGAGGCCAACCCGTCCAGGCCCGGGAAGAGGATCCTCTCCGTGATATTGGCCTGATCCAGTTTGTCCCTGATCTCCCATTTCAACCCTTTGGGGATGATGGTGCGGCGAAAGAGATCCGGGTGTTTGAGCAGCCAGTCCTCCAGGTTGGCCGTGGGGCTGGACATCACCGAAAAAAAGGCAAACTGGTTGACGATGCGGGCATCGAGAGAAGGGGGTTCGAAGAAGAGGAGGAGTTCGCCGGGGGCCATTCGGTCGAACTTTCTGATTTCGGGTACGGCCTTGTCCAGCATATCGATGGTGAACACGTTGGCGCCTGCATCGCGCAGTTCGTCGACGAGGGGGCTTGGGAGGAGCCGGTTTGCCCTCACGTAGTCGAGCTCCCAGATCACGCCGTCCCTGTCGTAGCGATGGGTGTCGCTGGTCGCGAAATGCATGGCCACGAAAGGTGAGTAAGTCCAGTCGAGCAGCCTGGTGGGCAATCCGTAGTGCTGTGCCAGGGTCATCCATCTCCAGTCGGACTGCCTGAAGAGATCGATGGTGCCGAGCTGCGCATATTTCGCGAAATTGCGAAGAAGATGGTACTCCAACTCGGCCCGATCGCCGTAGTTTCTCCTGAAGCTGGTGACCAGGGGGTAATCCTTGTCCCCCAACCCGCGGAACGCAAAATTGGATCGGAACCGTCCGATTTCCTCTCTCCACGATCCCTGATAAAGCCTCTCGCAGAGCTCGGCCCACGATTGTACGCGGAGGTCATTTTGTTCTATCAGCGGCATAGATATTGCAAAATTCCTAGGTCCACCAGGGCCCGAGATGAGTTCGATCCATCGGACGAAGGTCCTGTTCCAGGCCGTCACACAGTGCCCGTTCAAGTGATCTGACGGGAAACGATCAGCAACGATGCAAGAAGAGAGCCACGAGGGGGACTCGGGTGCTATGGTATCATCAAAAATCAATCCTCGAAAGAACTATGAGAAGACCCGTGAGGCCGTCGGCTACGTGGCTCGGAGGAAGGCCGCGCAGGCGGACTACGACCGGATCGGATTCAGGTCGGGTCTGGAGGTCCATCAGCAGCTCAAGACCGGGCGCAAGCTCTTTTGCCGGTGCACGGCTGGGCTGTATAACGAGAGCGACGACTTCGACGCCGAGCTGGTTCGGCATATGCGGCCCACCCTGAGCGAGCTTGGCGAATATGACGGCACGGCGCTGATGGAGTTCAAGACCAGGAAGGAGATCGTCTATCGAATCAAGAACGATACCGCCTGCACGTATGAGGTGGACGACACGCCGCCTTTCCCCGTGGACCGGGAGTCCCTCGACATCGCCCTTGAGATCGCCCTGCTCTGCAAGATGAACATCGTCGGAGAGGTCCACATTACCCGCAAACAGTACCTGGACGGCAGCATCCCCACCGGGTTCCAGCGTACCGCGATCATCGGCGTGGAGGGGGAGATCTACCTGAGGGACCGGCCCGTCCGGCTCCTGCAGCTCAGCCTCGAGGAGGACTCCTGCCGGGAGATCTCGGATGTGGGGCACGTCCGGAAATTCAAGACCGACCGCCTGGGCATGCCGCTGATCGAGACGGTGACCTACCCCGACTGCAGGAATCCGGAAGAGGTCAGGGAGGCCTGCGACTATATTCGTTTTCTGAACCGGACCACCGGAAAGGTGAGGACCGGGATCGGCACGGGCCGGCAGGATGTCAATGTGAGCTGCCGGGGGGGGACCCGTGTGGAGATCAAGGGGGTGTCCCATACCAAATGGATCCCGGAGTTGACGCACAATGAGTGCTTCAGGCAGTGGGCGCTGCTGCGGATTGCGGGGATCCTGGGTCGTGAGGCAGGCGACCCGGCCAAATGGCGCATGGTCCGAAGGGCGGTCTCTCCCGGCGTCTTTACTGCAGACTACAAATGGGTCCGGCGCGCCCGGAAGATGCAGTGGAAGATCGTTTGCATCAACCTGCCGCATTTCAAGTCCATCCTTTCCCACTTCACCCAGCCGGGCAGGGTCTTTGCCGACGAGATCAGCGATCGCCTCAAGGTCATCGCCTGCATCGAAAAACCGAACCTGGTGCACAGCGAAGAGCTGAAGCAGACCCTGACGGCCAGGGACCTGGACAGGATACGTCTGCTGCTCAAGTCCAGGGACGACGACGCGCAGCTGATCCTCTGGGGGCCGAAAGCGGATATCCCCACCGCCCTGGAGACGGTCGAGGAGCGGTGCAAGATGGCCTTTGCCGGGGTCCCGAGCGAAACGCGGAAATGTTTCCGTGACGGCACCACCATGTTCGAAAGGGTGCTGCCGGGGCCGGATCGGATGTACCCCGATACGGACTCTGCACCGATTCCCCTGGAGGACGAACACATCGAGCGGATCCGGACGAGGCTCCCTTCAGAGGTTCGTGACCGTCTCCGCCGGCTCCAGGGCTGGGGCGTGCCGGAGGACACCCACCGCTATATCCTCTCCCGCAACCACTTCCCCCTGATCGAAGAGATCGCTCGTGAAACCGGCATCCAGCCCCGTTGGATCGGGACCTTTTTCGGCCACCATCTCAAGCACGTCGAGGGGCGTTTCCAGCGGACAGAGGACTTCGACCCCCGCACCCTCCGCGACATGTTCCGCTTCCTGATCGAGCAGGGGATCGAGGTTACGCTGGCGCGCAGGATGTTGCCCGTGATCTACCAGCATCCCAAGATGGACTTCGAATCCGTGCTCACCACCATCGGGTTCAGGAAGGTCCCGCGGGAAGAAATCCTGCTGAAGATCCCTTTCCTCCGGGAGAAGTACAGACAGAACGGACGGTCGGACCGGCAGGGGGCCGAGATCCGGTGGATCATGGGGCAGCTGCACGAGGTGGCGGTCGGGAACATGAACCTGAGGGAGTTGAGGGAGAACGTACAGGCCTGAGACCCGGCAAGCGGTGAGGACGGCTTGGGAACATCGAACGAGAGAACCGAAAGAACTTTTTTTGAGGCGAAAGATCATGTCGGACGACATTTTTCAAGGCTACAGGGGAGAGGCCCTGGAGGTGCTGATCAGGTTTCAGGCGCGCGTATGGGGGCAGGTGGACATCCAGACCACCCGCGGGAAGTTTTCGGGGACCATCCTGCCCCGTGCGGAAAACGACGACGACAGGCACATCGTGCTCAAGATCTCCACGGGCTACAACATCGGGATCGATACGCGGACCATCACGCGGATGCAGGAGACCGGTTACAGGAAGGCCAGTTACAAGATACCGGAGAAGAGCTTTCCCACGACCCCGGACCTGCCCAGGATCAAGCTGCTCGGCACCGGGGGAACCATCGCATCCAGGCTGGACTACCGGACCGGGGCGGTGATCCCCGCGTTCAGTCCGGGAGAGCTTTACGGGGCCGTGCCGGAACTGGCGGACATCTGCAACCTGGAGACGGAGAAGATCTTTGCCGTATTCAGCGAAAACATGGGGCCCAGACAGTACATCGCCCTCGCGAATGCCATTGCCAGGGAGATCGAAAGCGGCGTGGACGGGATCGTGATCGGCCACGGGACCGACACCCTGCACCACACGGGCGCCGCCCTGACCTTTATGGTGCAGAACCTGCCGGTCCCCGTCGTCCTGGTGGGTTCCCAGCGATCCTCCGACCGGCCCAGCTCGGATGCCGCCCTGAACCTCATGCACGCCATGTATGCCGCCGGGAACTGCGACATTGCGGAAGTGATGGTGTGCATGTTCGGACCCACGTCGGACGAATACGGCCTGCTGCACAAGGGCACCCGGGTGCGGAAGATGCACTCTTCCTACCGCTCGACGTTTCGCACCATCGGCGCGGTGCCCTTGGCCAAGGTGTACAGGGACCGTATCGAGTACCTCCACAGGAAGCGGAACTTCAGGCGCAAAGACCGCACCGTCAGGCTGATGCCCTACTTCAGCGACGAGGTCACCATGCTCTATTACTACCCGGCCATGAAGCCGGACATCCTGGACAACCTCGTGGACGCCGGGTACCGGGGCGTCGTATTCGTGGGGACCGGGCTGGGGCACGTGAACCGGGAGCTCTACCCCGCCATCGAGCGCGCCCATGCCAAGGGCGTGCACATGTACATGACCCTCCAGACCATCTGGGGGTACGTGCACATGTTTGTGTACGACACGGGAAGGGACATGATGGCCAAAGGGATCATTCCGGCCGGGAACATGCTGCCGGAAGTCGCCTACATCAAGCTCGGTTGGGCCCTCGGGCAGACCGACGACCCCGAGAAGGTGAAAGAGATCATGCTGACCCCCATCAACGACGAGATCACCGACAGGGAGCCTTACAACGGCTATCTGGTGTTTCAGGGAGGGGTCTGCGAGGTGGAGGAATTCCTCCGAAGGGTGCACAAGTAGCACCGTGGCGAAGGGATCCGGGGCTCAATGCATGAGCCCATGCTTCCTCAGCTTTTCATAGAGGGTGGAGCGATGGATCCCAAGGAGGTCCGCGGCCATCTTCTTGTTTCCGCCGCTTTCAGAAAGGGCCCTGAACACCATCTCCCTTTCTGCATCGGCCACCACGGAGCTGAGGGCGGGCGAGGGATCGGGACCGGTTCGACTGAGCAGATAGGCCGGAAGGTCGGTCACCCTGATGACCGGGCCGTCTACGACGTTCATCAGCTGTTCGATCAGGTTGGAGAGCTCCCGGACATTGCCCGGCCAGCTGAAGTTCACGAAGAGCTCCAGGACCCCCCTTTCCAATGCCTTGGGTTCCAGGTGCCTGGTCTTGTGGAGCCTTTCGATCAGGTGATCGACCAGGAGGGGGATGTCCTCTTTCCTCTCCCTCAGGGGGGGGATGTGGAGGGTGGCCGAGGTAAGGCGGTAATAGAGATCCTTCCGGAAGGACCCCTCCGCGACAAGCTTTTCCAGATTCCGGTTCGTGGCGACGATGAAGCGCACGTCGACCGTCTTCGGCTTGGTGGATCCGATTCGCTCGAACTCCTTGGTCTCGAGCGCCCGCAGCAGCTTGGGCTGGACCTCCAGAGGCATATCCCCGATCTCGTCCAGGAACAGGGATCCTCCGTCGGCCATCTCGAATTTCCCGGCCTTTCCGCTCTTCCCGGCTCCGGTAAAGGCGCCCTTCTCGTAGCCGAAGAGCTCGGACTCCACGAGGTCCTTGGGGATTGCGGCGCAGTTCAGGCAGACGAATGGACGCTCCTGCCTCAGGCTCGACGCGTGCACGGCATGGGCAAAGAGCTCCTTGCCCACACCGCTCTCGCCCAGGATGAGCACATTGGAATCCCCGAAGGCGATCTTCCGGGCAAGCTGCTTCGCCTTTTCGATCGCAGGGCTGGTCCCTTTGATGTCGTTGAACCGGTAGCGGGGGCTGAGGATCGCCCCCAGCCCCTTCTGGAACTGGTCGAGCTGCTGCTGAAGCTGGCAGGCCTTCTGGAGCAGTCCCCTGAGTTCGGACATGTTCCGGAACGACACCCGGGCGATTGCGCCTACGATCTCCCCTCCAATGCGGATCGGCAGTCGCTGGACGATCGCTTCCAGCCCCTTGATCTCCATCAGCTCCTGCAGGATCGGCCTTCCGCTGGCAAGGACGTCGGGGATTCTTGTATTGGGCATCACTTCGCGGACGTGCCTTCCGACGACGCGATCCCGCGACACGCACAGGAACTCTTCGTAGGCATTGTTGAAAACGCGGATGATCCCCTCGCGGTCGGTGATAAAGGCGGGCTCGGGCATGGAGTCCAGGAGCACCTCCAGCACCTCGAGCGATTGTGAAAAATCAAAGCAGCCTGCGGTTCCCAAACGGGCCTCCGGGGCGGAATTCCTGTCTCCGAACGACGGGGGGCGCAATCCGTGGACCCTCTCCACCCGCCGTGTAGGGGATTCCGGACAGGTGACGGGAAAACCGGTCATCGAGGCGGGTTTCACCCCGCACTTCTCTGTTTCAACAAACTTACATGCCGGGGTGGGAAGATGCAAGAAAATAGTAAATCCAATGGCTTATATCAGTATTGACATAAGAGGTCGTTCGCTCCCGACCCGCCCGAGACCTGTTTTGAAGCGGTCGATATCATGGGAATTTGGGCGCGCTCCTCCGAATCGGCGCCTCCCCGCCGACCAAGATCGCTCTTTCCCTTCTCCCAAACGGGCGGGGATCGAGCCGGACCATGGCACAGGACTTGCTCAGGTGGACAAGAGCAAACCACCCGGACCACCAATACCGATCGGCTTCTTCGATGACCACTCTCGACCATATTGGGAAGACCGTAAAAGACGGCAACGCAGCGGAGACGAAGAGACTCGTGGGCGCGGCCCTGGAGCAGGGAGTGGGCCCCTGGTCGATCCTGAACGAGGGCATGGTGCCTGCGCTCAACTCGTTGGGTGAGAAGCTCAAGGACGGCACCATAGGCCTGCCGGAGGTGATGATCTCGGTCGGGGCACTGCGGGCGGGGTTGACCATCCTCAAGCCCCTGCTGATTCCGAGCGTGCGGGAGATGCGGGGGGTGATCCTGATCGGCACCGTGGAGGGGGACGTCCATTCCTTGGGAAAGGATCTCGTCGTTATGATGCTCGAAGGCAACGGGTACCACGTGATCGATCTCGGGACCGACGTGCCGGTCCGCCGGTTCGTGGAGGCCGCTGCCGAGCACAAGCCGGACGTCTTGGCCATGTCGGGCCTGCTCACGAGCAGCAGGCTGGTCATGAAGGGCGTGATCGCGAAGCTGGAGAAATCGGGGCTTCGCAAGGGTGTGTCGATCCTCGTCGGCGGCGGATGCGTGGACGCGCAGACCGCCGAGGCCATGGGCGCCGACGCGTACGAAGCGGAGGCCTCTGCCGCGCCCCGCTCGGTGGCCGCCCTCTTGAAGAAGACCATGTAGGGGATCCCCTACAGCGGTGTAGGGTTTCATCAACACGTTTGGGGTGGGAGCGCCGAATTGTTGTGGTCAAGGAAGACGCTCGAGCGCTGGAGTGATTTCGGGCCCGGTTCCACCGGAGGGAAGGCAGGCTCCATGATCCGTCTCGGCAATGGAATCATCGTCGAAACCATGTGCGAGGACATCTCCGTGTTCTACGGCGACGGGATCATCGTTCCCAACAACACCTCCTTGAACCTGGAGTCGCCTCTCATGTCCCGGCTGCGCAGGAAGGCGGGGAGCTCCACCCTGCAGGCCGCCACAGCGAAGGGGCCCATCCCTTTGGGCGAGGCCGTCATCACCAGCGGCGGCGGACTGCTCTCGCTCTACCTGGTCCATGTCGCCCTCTTCTCCACGGCGGGCCCCCCGGCCTGCAGCGAACAGGGGAAGAGGTCGCTGCTGCATTCAGCGGTGGTCAACGGCCTTCTCCGCTGCACCGAGGTGGAGCTCGAGAGCGTGGGGATCCCGAACCTGGGGGTCTTCCTCGGCTACTCCCTGGAGGAGAGCTCACGTCTGCTCGTGGAGGCGATTGCGCGGGTCGAGGTCCCCGACGGGAACGCACTGAAGAAGGTGTTCTGTGTTTCTGAGGACGAAGAGGAATGCCACACGTTCAGCCGGATCGCTTCGGCTGTCTCCGTGTAGCTCGAGTCGGGGGGGAGAGGGGGGAAGCACCCTCGACGACGGGCTGGTGACGGAAGCATTTGGGAGAGAACCACAAACAGGGAGGGTAACGATGAAGAAGACGCTTTTTGGGGTGGTAGTCGTGGGGTTGTTCCTGGCCTTTGGGGCTCTGCCTCCGGCGAGTTCGGCCAAGGACGATGTCATCCGAATCGGTCTGTTCGGGCCCCTGACGGGCAAGTTCTCAGGCCTGGGGGTGGACGGCCAGAAGGGATGCGAGCTTGCGGTCAGGGAGATCAACCAGGCCGGAGGGATCAACGGGAAGAAGGTCCAGCTCTTCATCTATGACGATCGGGGCGACAGGAAGGAAGCCGTCTCCGTGGTGCGCAAGATGATCGAGATGGACAAGGTGGTGGCCATCGTGGACGGTTCCCTCAGCCTCACCAGCATTGCGGCGGCGCCGGTGGTGAATTCGGCAAAGATCCCCATGGTGGTCGCCTATTCCAATGCGGTGGGCGTCGTAAAGGGACACGAGTACTGCTTCAGGTGGGCGAGCGTGGCCGACGTGCAGGGCTGGATCATGGCCCACCACGCGGTGAAGAAGAAGAACTTCAAGAACTTCGCTCTCTTCATCCAGGACGAGGAATACGGCAGGGGAATCGGGAACGGAATGGTGAAGGGGCTGGAGAAGCTGGGGGCCAACATCGCCTATCAGCGTTTCTTCTCCCCCGGGGAGAAGGAATTCCGCTCCTACCTCACGGCGGCCAAGGAAAAGAACCCGGACGCGGTGTTCGTGTCGGGCTTCGGTCCTTCCCTGGCGGGGATCCAGCTTCAGGGCTACGACCTGGGGCTGTTTCCGAAGGCCCAATACTACGGCGGGTGCGACATGACCGAGATGGACTGGTTCAACGGCGTGGGGACGAAGGGAAACGGCGCCATCGGGATCCTGGAGTTCATCACCGGGGTGGACAACGCCTTCACGAAAGAGTTCGTCAAGAAGTGGACCAAGGAGTTCAACACCTCGATCGTCAGCCACGAGGCCGGGTTGACCTATGACGCCGCGAGGCTGCTGTTTGACGCGATCAAGCGGGGCGGAGCCACCCCGGAGGGAATCCGCAAGGCCCTGAGCGAGACCAAGGAGTTCAAGAACCTCTCGGGGGTGCCGGTGAAATTCACGGAACTCCGGGAGCCCGAGCTCCCGCTCGCCATCGGCGTGTACGACGATGCCATCAAGGACTTCAAGCTCCTTGAGTACGTCACCGATCCTGCTCTGATCGACCCGAGGCCCTGGTACCAGTATTACAAATAGGTCTCACGCCTCTCTCCGGGAAGAGCGGAGTGCCTTCACGCGCATTCGTCCTTTCCGCGAGAGAGAGCTCCGTCAGGTAAACCGCCATGGCCATATTGCAGCAGATCATCAACAGCCTGGTCCTGGGCTCCACCTATGCCTTGATCGCCATCGGGGTGACCATGATCTATGGCGTGCTCCGAATCCTTCACATCGCCAACGCGGGCGTGTACGTGGCGGGGGCATACCTGGGGCTCCTGTTCTGGACCCTGACTCACAGCCTGGCCCTGGCCATGGCGGCCTCGATGCTTCTTTCAGGGATTTTCGGCCTGTTGATCGAGCGGTTCGTCTACCGGCCCATGATCCCCCTCCCCAGGATCGTCGCCCTCATTGCCAGCATCGGCCTTTTCGTTCTCATCTCTGACCTGGCCAGGATCATCGGGGGGCCCCATGAGAAGCCGTTTTCGGTGGATATGGGCGGGAGGATCAGCGTGGGCGGGCTGAGCGTCTCGGGGCTGGACCTGCTGATCCTGGCTTCCACCGCAGTCATCTTCGCGGTGCTCTGGTTCATCATGAACAAGAGCAAGCTGGGGTACGCCATCCGCGCCATCTCCCAGGACCAGACAGCCTCCAAGATTGTCGGCATCAACATCCACAGGGCCGTCCAGGGCGTCTTCTTCATCGGCTCCGCCATCTCCGGGGCGGGCGGGGTGCTGGTCGGTATCCTGTACAACGCGGTCTACCCCTCCATGGGCGACGTCTATTCGTACAAGACCCTGGCGATCGTCACCATAGGCGGGTTCGGCAGCCTTCTCGGTTCGGTCCTGGCTTCCCTGTTCCTGGGTGTGATGGAGACCTTCATGACCACCTATACGGACGTGCCCCTTTCGAGGGAAGGGATAGCCATGCTTTTCCTTATCCTCCTGATCCTTTTTCGGCCGTACGGGATCCTCGGGAAAGAGTGAGGCGATGCTGTTCAGCGAATACTATCTCACCATCATGATTTTCGTCGGCGTCTGGATCATCGCCACGCTGGGCCTCAACATCATCACGGGGTATGCCGGACAGTTCCACCTCGGGATAGGCGTGTACATGGGGACAGGGGCCTACGCCTCGGCGCTTCTGACGACCGGACTGGGGATCTCCTTCTGGTTCAGCCTGCCCATTGCCGTCTTCGTCTCGTCCCTGATGGGTTTGGTGACGGGGCTGCCCGCGCTCAGGGTCAAGGAGGATTTCCTTGCGGTGGCGACGATCGGCATGGTCTTTGTCTTCGAGTCGCTGCTGATCTACCTCCCCTACTTCGGGGGGCCCATCGGGATCGGCTCCATCCCGCCCCCCGCGTGGTTCGGGGGCCCCATGCCGAAGGTCCCCTACCTGGTGTTGGTGCTGCTCTTCGTGCTGGTCAGCGTGTGGGTCAACCTCAAGCTGGTCAACTCCTGGGCCGGGCTGGCCTGGGAAAGTCTCAGGGAGGATGAACTGGCCGCATCCATGACCGGAACGGACATCCGCCGATTCAAGATCTTCGCCTTTGTGGTCGGTGGGGCCTACTGCGGGTGCGCCGGGGTTCTCTACGCCCACTTCATGAGCTACATCACCCCCTACGATTTCGGCTTCCTGCCCTCCATCTACATCCTGGCCATGCTGGTCTTCGGGGGCATCGGGACGATCAGGGGGGCGGTCTTCGGCGCCGCCTTTCTCACCGTCATGCCGGAGCTCTTCAGGTTCGTCCAGGAGTACCGCAACTCCATCTACGGTCTCCTCCTCGTGTTCATGATGCTGTTCGAGCCCAAGGGCCTCCTCGGGGACGGCAGTTTCGTCTGGGAGAAGCTCCTCTCCCTTTTCCGGAAAAGCAGGAGCCTTACGAGCAGCAGAGGGAGGGCCTGATGTCCATACTGGAGGTGCAAGGGCTGAGCATGAACTTCGGCGGCCTCGCGGCGCTGTCCAACGTGGACATCTCCGTCGAGGCGCAGGAGATCCTGGGCATCATCGGGCCGAACGGGGCGGGGAAGACCACGCTCTTCAGCCTGATCTCCGGGGTCCTGAAGCCCACCGCCGGGCAAATCGTCTACAAGGGTCGTCCGATCATGGGCCTGAACCCCAGCCGGATCGCGAGCCTCGGCATCGGGAGGACCTTTCAGATCGTCCGGCCGTTCCAGGAGCTGACCGTGCTGAAGAATATCCTGGCCGGGCTGGGCTCCAAGTACTGCGGCAGCTTTTTCGCCTGTTGGGGGCAGTTCAAGAAGGGCGGCCACCTTCAGGAGGCGCGGGATATCCTGAAACAGGTGGACCTCGAACGCTACGAAGAGGAGCTTGCCAAAAACCTCCCTCTCGGGCTCTTGAGGAGGCTGGAGATCGGAAGGGCCCTGGCGATTTCCCCGACCCTGATCCTCCTGGACGAGTCGTTTTCAGGCCTCTCCCACCAGGAGATCGCGTCGCAGACGGCGCTCGTCCGCAGGCTGCGGCAAGAGGGGAAAACCATCCTTCTCATCGAGCACAACATGGAAGTGGCCATGACCATCTGCGACCGCATCGTCGTCCTGGAATACGGCAAGAAGATCGCCGAAGGGCTCCCCGCGGAGATCCAGAACGATCCCCTGGTGATCGAAGCGTACCTGGGTGAGGAGGGCAGCCTTGCTCGAGCTGAATGACATCGAGGTCTATTACGGAAAGGTGCGGGCCCTCAAAGGGGTGTCCCTCCGCGTCGAGAAGGGACGGATCTTCTCCGTCCTGGGGGCGAACGGGGCCGGCAAGACGACCCTCCTGAGCGCCGTCATGGGGCTCATCCATCCTGCCAAGGGCGGTATCAGGCTGGACGGGGCGGACGTCTCCAGGAAGGAGCCTCACCAGCGGGTCCCCTTGGGCATAGCCCTCGTTCCGGAGGGAAGGAGGATCTTCCCCGACTTCAGCGTCGAAGAGAACCTCCGGATGGGCGCCTACCAGAGGAGGGACAGACAGGGGATCGAAGCCGATCTCGAGAGGATCTACCGGTTGTTTCCCATCCTGCGGGAACGGAAGAGACAGCGCTCCAAGACCCTCAGCGGGGGTGAGGCCCAGATGCTGGCCCTGGGCAGGGCGATCATGCTCCGACCCAGGCTCCTCCTGCTGGACGAGCCTTCCATGGGGCTCATGCCGGCGGCCATTGCAGAGATCTTCAAGGTCGTGAAACGGCTGCCGGAGGAGGGGGTGACCGTCCTCCTGGTGGAGCAGAACGTGAAAAAGGCCCTGGAGATCAGCGACGAGGCGGCCGTGCTGGAGCTGGGAGCGATTGCCCTCTCCGGCAGGGCGAAGGACCTGGTGGAGAACCCCAGGGTAAGAGAAGCGTACCTGGGGGGGTAAGAGGATTCTACCGGAGTGATCGATCGCCGTCACTTCGGATCGCGTGAAAACAGAGGTGCTTATGGATTTGAGAGATCTGATCAGGACCCTCGAAGACAAGGGTATGCTCCATCGGGTCCATGCGGAAGTGGACAAGGAGTGGGAGATCAGCTGCATCGCCCGGCATGTGGCCTATCAGCCGGCGCCGAACCGCTACGGCCTCCTGTTTGAAAGGCCGAAAGGGTTCTCCATCCCGGTAGCGGTCAACCTCTTCGCCTCGCGGGACCTCTATATGGCGGCCCTCGGAGTGCGTTCGATCGAGGAGGTCTACGCGAAGTGGTTCGACTCGCAGTCCAAACCCCTGCCCCCCGTGGTGGTGGAGAGCGGACCCTGCAAGGAAAACATCTTCACCCGCGAACAGGTGGACCTGACCCGGTTTCCCATCCCGACCTGGACCCCCGGTCTGGACCCGGCGCCCTATATCAGCGCGGGGTGTGTGGTGATCAAGGATCCGGAGACAGGGGCCCGCAACGTGGGGACCTACCGGATGATGCTCAAAGGCAGGGACAGGCTGGGCATTCTCATCCTGCCCTCCAAGGACGCCGGGATCATCTACTCCAAGTACGAGGCCATGAACAGGCCCATGGAGGTGGCCGTCTGCCTGGGTCCGCCGCCGACGGTCTGTATGACCTCGGTGGCCAGGGTGCCCTACGGGCTGGACGAGCTGTCGGTCTCCGGGGCGCTGCAGGGGAAGCCTCTCGATCTCGTGCGCTGCGAGACCGTGGACCTGGAAGTGCCGGCCCGAACGGAGATCGTGATCGAAGGGGTGGTCCCCCCGAGGGAAAGGGAGGACGAAGGCCCGTTCGGCGAGTTTGCCGGCTTCATGGGGCCGGAAGGGAAGCGGCCCTTCATCAGGGTCACTGCGGTGACCCACCGGAGCAACCCGATCTACCATGCCTTCCTCGAACAGAAGCCGCCCAGCGAGGGGGCGGTTCTCAAGGACGTCGTGCAGGAAGGGGTGCTGCTGAACGCGCTGCGAAATCTCGGCATACCCGGCGTCCGGAAGATCTACGTGACCGAGGCGGGGGCACAGTACAACGTGATCGTCGCCGTCCGGAAGATGCACCCGGGACATGTGAAGCGGGTCATGCAGGGGTGCTGGGCGGCATACGCCGTGGGCTGCAAGCTCGTCATCGTGGTGGACGAAGACTGCGACGTCTATGACCCGAGGGATGTGGACTGGCACCTGGCGACCCGGGTGCAACCGGATCGGGACGTGGTCATCATGTCCCAATGCACCGGCCATTCCCTCGACCCATCCATGCCGGAAGAGATGAGGGCCTGGGGGTCCAAGATGGGCATCGACGCCACCAAGAAGTTCCCCTACCCCCCGGTTTCCCTGCCCCCGGAGGAGATGCTGGAGAAGGTAAAGGGGATGTGGTCCAGGTACAAACTTCCGGACCTGTAGGCAGGATGACTGTGCCCTGGGGCCATGTCTCAACCTATATCAACCAACTTGCAAGGAGTGAAAAATGGCGGCAGAAGTGAAGATCGGCTTGTGTAAATGGTGCGACCACGATCAGTGTCACATCAAGTGCTACCTGGAAGACGGAAGGCTGGTCCGGGCCGGGAGCTTTCCCGAATCCCCTTTCCAGCCCTGGTTCGGGATCGAGCAGTGCGCGAAGATGGGCCACAACATCATCGAGCAGGTATACCATCCCAAGCGCCTGAAGTACCCCCTGAAGAGGGCCGGTGCCCGCGGAGAGAACAAGTGGCAGAAGGTCTCGTGGGAGCAGGCCTTCGACGAGATCGCGGGCAAGCTCGGGGACCTGAGGAAGAGCTACGGCGCCGAATGTTTGGGAGGGACCTTCGGGCTCTACAACGAGCAGTGGGACATCGCCCGGTTCTTCAACCTCTTCGGCAGCCCCAACCTCGACAGCGTGGACGCGCGGATCTGCGGAGGCCTTGAGGCATGGATGAACGTGGTGACCTACGGCGGCATCGCCCACTACGGCCCCCCCGACCCGGAGCACACCCAGCTCCTCGTGTTGTGGGCCAACCAGGCGCCCAAGACCAATCCCATCAAGTGGGCCCGGGGAAGGAGCGTCCCCAACCTGATCGTGATCGATCCCAGGAGGACCGAGGTGGCCATGCAGGCGGATCTCTGGCTGCAGCCGAGACCCGGCACCGACGGGGCCCTGGGGCTCGCATGGGTCAACGTCATCATCAACGAGGGACTCTACGACAAGGAGTTCGTGGAGAAATGGACCATCGGCTTCGAGGACCTGAAGAAAAGGGTCCAGGAATACGACCCCGAGACGGTCTCCGGCATCACGGGGGTCCCCAAGGACAAGATCATCGCCGCGGCGAAGATGTACGGCACCATCAAGCCGGGCTTCATCCTCTGGGGTAGCCCCACCGCCTATGTCGGGCTCAACAGCGCGGAGATCGAACGGACTCGCTGCATCCTCAGGGCCATTACGGGCAACCTGGAGGTGAGGGGAGGGAATCAGATCATCTACCCCTTTGCCAGGCAGGTGAAGCTCACCGAGCTCGAGCTCGCGGAGCGACTGCCCGAAGAACAGGTGAAAAAGGCCGTCGGTTCGGACCGCTTCAGGGTCATGTCCTGGCCGGGCTACTACCAGTTCCAGGAGCAGGCCCGCAAGTACATCCGCGCCTCCGTGATCCGCAGCGCCCCGGTGGCGGCGATCCTCAACGCGGCCCGCTCCGGGGTGCCCTACAAGATCCGGGCCCTTTTCGTCGTGGCCACCAACCCGCTCCTGACGGTTGCGGGAACCGGAAGGGTCTACGACGCATTGAAGGCGGTCGACCTGCTGGTGGTCCAGAACCACTGGATGACGCCCGAGGCCGCACTGGCGGACTACGTCCTGCCCACGACCATGTGGATCGAGAAACCGTCCTTCTCGTTCCTCGAGCATGCCAACTCCCTGATCACCGGGCAGAGGGTGCTGCCCAAGTCCGTCCCCGGCGAATTCGACCTGAGGGACGACTACGACATCTTCCGCAACCTCGGCATACGCCTGGGCCAGGAGAAAGACTGGCCATGGGAGTCCCTGGAGGAGTGCTACGATTACCGGCTGAAGCCCCTGGGCATCTCCTGGGAGGAATTCTCGAGCAAGAAGTTCTGGATGACCGATCCGCTCAAGCACAAGTTTTACGAGGAAGAAGGCGGTTTCCGGACGCCGACGGGGAAGGTGGAGCTGCGCTCCACGGTGTTCGAGAACCTGGGGTACGACCCCTTGCCCTATTACGAGGAGCCTGCGGAAAGCCCGGTCAGGACGCCGGACCTGGCCAAGGAGTATCCTTACGTGATGATCAGCAGGCGGTCCAAGACGTTTCTCCACTCCTCCCACCGCATGGTTCGGGGAATGCGCCGCATGCATCCGGAGCCGGTGGTCGAGATCCACCCCGACACCGCCCAAAGACACGGGATCCAGGACGGCGACATGGTTTGGATCGAGACCCGCAGGGGAAAGATCAAGCAGCGCGCCCGGCTCTTCGACGGGATCCTGCCCAACGTGGTCAACCCGGACTTCGGCTGGTGGTTCCCGGAAAAGGAAGCGGCGGAGCCGAGCCTCTTCGGCCTCTGGGAAAGCAATGTGAACGTCCTGACGTCGCTCGACCTCGATCACTGCTCCCAGAGCACGGGCACCTACTACCTGGGATGCTGCCTCTGCAAGATCAGCAAGGCCGAAGAGGGAGGCGCCCGCGCCACGGCGGATACCCCCCCGTGGGATCCGGCCAAGGTGAGGCCCCTTCAACCGGCCGCCAAGGGCATGCCCAAGTATCAGAGCCCTTGCGGGTACGTCTACGATCCGGAGATGGGGGACTACCAGGGCGGCATCGCCGCGGGGACGCCCTTCGACTCGCTGCCGGAACAATGGGTCTGCCCGAAATGCTCCGCGCGGAAGGGCGCCTTTGTGCCGCTCAAGAAGAATGCGTGACCCCATTCGATCGGCCGGGAAGGGGCCCGGCCCCTCCCGGCCCGGACGGCAAGACTCAATGGAGAGGAGGCTTAGAGATGGTTCGAACCGGAAAGGTGAAAGTCGCGGCAGTGCAGACCATGCCGGTGCTTCCCATGAACAAGGCGGCCACGGTGGAAAAGGCCTGCCGGCTTATCGAAGAGGCAGGTCGGGAAGGCGCGCAGCTGGTGGTGTTTCCCGAAGGGTTCATCCCCATGTTTCCGAACTGGTCCATGGATATGCAGATCGAGAGCGAATGGTCGGATCTGCTGGTGGAGATGATCCTGAACTCGATCCAGATCCCCGGTGAGGAGACGAAGATCCTCGGCGAGGCGGCGAGAAGGGCCGGCACCTACGTCTGCATGGGCTGCAACGAGGTGGTGGAGGGGTATTCCGCGGTCCTCTACAACTCGCTGGTGTTCCTGAGCCCCGAGGGGAACGTGATCAGCCACCACCGCAAGCTGACCCCCTCGCACCGGGAGAGGGTCCTGCATGCCCGCGGCAATGCCGAGGACCTGTTCCACGTGGTGGAGACCCGGATCGGGAGGATCGGAGGGCTGATCTGCTATGAACACCTCCAACCCCTCTTCAAATATGCCATGATGACCCAGGGCGAGCAGATCCACTGCGCCTGCTGGGCCGGATGGCCCGGATTCCCGCCTCCCGGGCGTTCCAATGCGCCCATCGACGATTACATGAGCAGGGCCTACGCGATCGAAGCGGCGTGCTTCGTCGTGCTTTCGGCGCCCTGGCTGCCGGCCGACCTGAGGGAGAAGTACGCCAGGGAGGGCCATGCGGGGATGAAGAACGCCCACTGGGGATTCATCGGAGGCAGCGGTGTGATCAACCCGGTCGGCGAGTACATCGCCGGTCCGCTGCTCGACTCCGAAGGGATCGTGTATGCGGAGGTCGACCTGAGAGACAGCCTGCGAAGGAAGTGCTACATCGATCCGGTGGGGAAGGACTCCCGCTGGGACGTCATACGACTGGACGTGGGTGACGGCCACTACACGCCCTTTGTCGCGGGATTCCCGAAAGTGAAAAAGGAGAGTGAGCAGGCCTTGCTGTTCTCCCGGAGGGCGGTCCCTGCATTGAAACAGGAGGATGATCTCAGAGGGCAGGTGAGGAAACTGACGGAAGAGGTTCTGAGACTGAAAGCAGAGGAATAGACGAACCGGAGGCATTTATGCGGGTAGCGCTCATAGGGTGCGGTGCGATCGGCAGGGTGATCCTGAAGGCCCTCCTGGAAAACCGGGTCCCTGGGGCCGTGGTGGCCGCCGCAGCGGAGGTCGGCTGCTCCCCCGATGCGGAGAAGATGTCGGCCGAGCGGGGGTTTCCGCTGGTGAAGGACCCGCTGAGGGTCCTGGACTTCGGCCCCGACCTGGTGATCGAGGCCGCCGGGCAGGAGGTCGTCCTCGAGTACGCCGAGAGGTTCCTCCAGGCAGGCAGAGACCTGATGGTGCTGAGCATCGGGGCGCTGGTGGACGGCGCCTTCCTTCGGAGACTGCTCGACGCTGCGGAGGCGAGGCGGGTCCGGCTCATCGTGCCCTCGGGTGCCATTGGGGGGCTGGACACGATCAAGTCGGCCAGCCAGGGGGAGCTGACGGAGGTCTCCATTGTCAACATCAAGCCGCCCCAGGCCCTGGCGGGGGCGCCCTTTATCGTGAAGAAGGGGCTCGACCTCTTCGCGATCAGGACTCCCACCCTGATCTACGAGGGGTTTGCCGACGAGGCCGCCCGGGAGTTCCCGAAGAACCTCAACGTCACGGTCGCACTGAGTCTCGCGGGCATCGGACCCGAGAAGACCCGGGTGCAGGTGATCGTGGACCCGTCCGAGACGCGGAACATCCACGAGATCACCGCCAAAGGGGATTTCGGGGAGGCCCTGTTCAGGGTCGCGAGCCTGCCTTCGCCCGACAATCCGAAGACCAGTCACCTGGCCGCCCTGAGCGCGGTCGCCACGCTGAGGAACCTGGCGAGCCCGCTCCAGGTGGGGACGTAGCTGAGGAAAGGAGAGCAACATGGCATACTACCGGAGCCTCCGGGACTACATCGCGACGCTCGAGGCCAGGGGGAAGCTGGTGCGTGTCTCGCGGACGATGAACAAGGATACGCAGATCCACCCCCTGGTGCGATGTCAGTTCCGGGGCCTGCCCGAAAAGGATCGGAAGGCGTTTCTGTTCGAAAAGGTGACCGACAACCGGGGCCGGAGTTTCGATACCCCCGTACTGGTCGCCGCCTATGCGGCATCGAGGGAGATCTACGCCCTCGGCCTCCAGTGTGAGCCGCAGGAGATCTTCTCTCGCTGGAGGCAGGGCGTCCAGAACCCCATTGGAGCCGTGATGGTTCCCGACGGACCCGTTCATCAGGTCGTGCACACGGAGCCGGGGATCTCCTCCCCCGGCGGAGGGTTGGACCTCTTCCCCATCCCGATTTCGACTCCTGGTTTTGACGTGGCCCCCTACCTCACGGCCGCCCACTGGGTCACCAAGGATCCGGAGACCGGGATCAGGAACATCGGCAACTATCGGGGCCAGGTCAAGGCGCGAAGCCGGACCGGCGTGGGCCTGCGCCCGGAGCAGCACATCGGCATACACTGGCAGAAGTGCAAGGAACGGGGAGTCCCGTTGGAGGCGGCCTGCGTCATCGGCACGACTCCGAACGTGGTCTTCGCCGCCGTGGCGAAGGTCCCCTACGGGCTGGATGAGTATGCCGCCGCCGGCGGAATGGCGGGAGAACCCCTGGAACTGGTCCGCTGCAAGACCGTGGATCTCGAGGTCCCGGCCCAGGCCGAGATCGTGTTGGAGGGCAGGATCTCGACGGAGTTCCTGGAGATGGAGGCCCCGTTCGGCGAGTACACGGGGATCACCGGGTACCGGACCATGAACCCCTACTTCGAGATCACCGCGATCACCCATCGTGAGAACCCCATCTGGACATCCATCATCAGCCAGATGCCCCCGAGCGAGAGCACGAAGATGAAACAGATCGGGGCCGAGGGGGTCATGTACAACTTCCTTCGCCACGGCTGCAACATCCCCGGCATCATGGACGTGGCCTGGCACGAGATGAGCGGAAGCTGGGAGTTCTGCGTCATTTCCATGAAGAAGACCAACCAGAGTCAGCCCTGGCAGGCCCTGAACGCCGCCGTTTCGCTGGACCCCTCCCTGGGGAAGATCTTCGTGGCCGTCGACGAGGACGTGGACGCCCGCGACCCGGAGGCCGTCATCTGGGCCCTCTCGTTCCGGATGCAGCCTCACCTGGACGTGCGCATCACCCAGGGGAAGTCTTCCCATTTCGATCCCTCGGCCGTTCCCATCGGGCTGCACTCGGTGGCCGATATCACCTATCCCCCGCCCCGTGGCACCTCCGCCATGCTCATCGACGCCACGCGGAAGTGGGATTACCCGCCGGTCTCCTTGCCTGCGCGGCCCTTTATGGAAGAGGCCCAAGAGATCTGGAAGGAGATGGGGCTGCCGCCTCTTCAGATGCGGACTCCCTGGCACGGGTATTCCCTGGGGCTCTGGACGAAAGAAGACGAGCAGGAGGCCGAGCTCGCCGTGAACGGCAGGTATTACGAAACGGGCGAGAAGAGGAAGGGGTACAGGAGCAAGGCCTGAGCGGGCGAAGACCGGCATGCCGGCCGCGCGCACAACCGGGCCGGACAACTGAGAACCTTTTAGGGAGCAATGAGAGGAGGTTTCTATGAAGAGGAGAATCGGGATATCCATCCTTGCGTCGTCCGTCTGCCTCGCACTGGTTCTGTTCGGAGGGCTGTCCGTTTCCGGTGCGGAGACCTACACCATGCGCGTAGGGCACTCCATGGTCCCTGAGGGACCCAGGGACAAGGCTGCCAAGCTCTTCAAGTCCATGGCGGAGAAGAAGAGCGGCGGCAAGCTTAAGGTGGAGGTCTACCCTGCTTCCCAGCTCGGGGACAATCGACAGATGATCGAGGGCGTCCAGCTGGGGACCATCGAGGCGGTGATCCAGCCCACGGCCTTCATGGGCGGTTTTGCCCCCATCCTGACCGTCTTCGACCTCCCTTTCCTGTTCCCGACCCAGGATATCACCATGAAGGTGGCCTACAGCGATGCGGGCAAGGGGCTCATGGAGAACCTGGAGAAGATCGGGATCAAGGCGGCGGGGTTCTGGGCCGAGGGGGGATTCAAACAGTTCACCAACAACAAGCGAGCGATCAGGACCCCCGAGGACTACAAGGGACTGAAGGTCCGGACCATGCCGACGCCGATCATCATGGAGATCTTCAAGGCCTACGGTGCCACCCCTGTCCCCATCTCCTTCGACGAGCTCTACAACTCCCTTCAGCTGGGGACCGTGGACGGTCAGGACAACCGAATCGGCCTGATCTACGAGATGAAGCTCTTCGAGGTGCAGAAATACCTGACCATCTCGGATTACGCGACGATCGTAGAGCTCTTTGCCGTGAGCAAGAAGTGGTATGACAAACTCCCGGCCGACGTCCAGAAGGTGATTGTCGAAACGGTCCAGGAGATCGCCCCGATCCGCAGGAGCGGAGGAGAGAAGCAGGACGAGGAGTCCCTCGGCCTCATCCAGAAGACAGGGAAGACCGAAATATACAAGCTGACCGCCGCAGAGCGGGAACTCTTCAGGCAGCGCTCCCTTCCCGTGCATCAGAAGTTCGTGGAGATGACCGGAAAAGAAGGCGGGGCCGTGCTGGAGACCTTCAAGAAGAAGATCGAGGAGCTTCAGAAGAGATAGAGGAGGACGCCTGGCGGTGCAATCCACGCAGATCAATCGGGGCGTCGTCCAGACCACTCGATACGCAATCGGCCTCCTTCTCCTGGCCGTTACCGGACTGCTGTTTCTGAACATCTTCCTTCGGTATGTGTTCAACTACTCCTTTACCTGGGTCGAGGAGGTGGCCCGCTTCGCCTTTGTCTGGATGGTCTTTCTGGGGGCCGGGCTTCTCGCCCGGGAAGGAGGCCACATCAGCCTGGAGGCCTTTTTCAACATGCTCCCGCAGCGATACAGGAGAGTCGGGCTCATCGTCATCAACGCCGTCTGCGTCCTCCTGACGGCGCACCTGTTCCTCCTCGGCCTCCGGGTGGTGGGCGCGGTGGCCCGCTTCGGACAGAAGAGCCCGGCTGCGCTCATTCCCATGTGGCTGATCTATTCGGCTATCCCCATCGGCTGCGGCCTCATGGTCCTGGGGTTTGCCGAGGCCACGATCAGGCTCTGGAGAGGGGATCGGGAGACGGAGCCGCAGCGGAGAGAGGTGGATTGATGATCACACTCGTGTTCTCCCTCTTCATGGTCCTTCTGCTCACCAACTTCCCGGTGTTCGCATCCCTTCTGATCTCCTCCATGATCGCCCTCTTCTTCTATGCGCCAAACGTGCCGATGGACATCGTGGTGCAGAGGCTCTTCTCGAGCATCGACAAGTTTGCCCTGATGGCCGTGCCCTTCTTCATCCTGGGCGCCAACATCATGGGAAGGGGGGGGATGTCCCGCCGGCTCATCGAATGGGCCCAGTCCATGGTCGGGGGGCTGCGCGGCGGGCTGGCACTGACCACGATCGCCTCCTGCGAGTTTTTCGGGGCCATTTCCGGCTCCAGCCCGGCAACCGTGGTGGCCGTGGGAAAGCTGGTCTTTCCCGGTCTCATCAAGAACGGGTACGGAGAACGGTTCGCGCTCGGCCTGGTCACCGCAACGGGGGCGGTCGCCATCGTCATCCCGCCGAGCATCACGATGATCCTCTTCGCCTCGGTGACCAATGTCTCCGTAGGCGAGCTTTTCATGGCGGGGATCCTCCCGGGCGTGGTTTTCGGCGCTTGCATCGGTCTCTATGTCCTGTATTATGCCTACAGGCACGGTTTGAATCCTTCAAGGCGTATGAATGTGAGGGAGATCGTGAGGACCACCCGGGATGCCTTCTGGGCCATCGGGGCGCCTGTGATCATCCTGGGGGGAATCTACACCGGCGTCTTCACACCCACGGAGTCCGCGGCCGTGGCCACGGTCTATGCGGTCGTGGTGACGATGTTCATCTACCGTGAGATGGACCTGAAGATGCTGCTGGAGATCGCGATCGATTCGGCGAAGGTCACCGGAATGATCTTTCTCATCGTGGCCGCATCCGGCATCCTCTCGTGGGTCTTGACCATCGGCCAGGCCCCTCAGGGGCTCGCCGCCTGGATCCAGGAGAAGAACGCCTCGCCCTTCATGATCCTTCTGCTCATCAATGTCGTGCTGATCGTGGCGGGGATGTTCGTGGACCCCAACTCCGCGGTGCTGGTCTTCACACCCCTGTTCTTCCCCATTGTCTCGGCGGCGGGGATCAACCCGGTCCACTTCGGAATCCTGTTCACGATCAACATGGCGATCGGCATGTACACCCCTCCGTTCGGATTGAACCTGTTCGTCAGCGGAGGGGTCTTCGGTTTTCCACAACGAATGGTCTACCATGGGGTCCTTCCCTTCTTTTTCTGGAGCCTGTTGGCCCTGTTGCTGATCACCTACGTCCCCGGGATCTCGATGCTGATCCCGAATCTCGTCTATTCGAGATAATCGGAAGGAGTGCAGGCGAGGCAAAGACAAGTACAAGGAACGATCAAAACGCTCGTCGGAATCTGCGCCGGCGGAACTCGGAAAACCGAACAGCCTAACCTGGATGAAGCCGCTTGGGAGTTGTACAAACCCTCAAACAAAACTCTGTTTAGGCATGGAGGTTTGAAAATGTGCAGATTGTGCGAGCTATGGGGGGTAAAGCATAAGGATTATCCGGCTCGTTATTTTTTCAATGACGAGCTGTATGATCCGGACCTGCTCTTTGAAGACCTGAAGTGGGCATCTCAGGTGGCGTGCTGGGCCGCCACCTTTGAAAACCAGAGGGCCGATTTGGCGGCTTATGAAAACGCGCTGACGACTCATCGACACCAGATCATGACCTTAAGGGAGATTCTCGATACCATTGAATTCGTTGATGACATCATGAAGAAAGGAAAAATCCCCGGTGGAGAGTTTGCCGTTTCGGTTTGCGGGTGCAAGTATCTCACCCTGAATGTCAAGGAATTCATTTGTATGACATGGGAGCCCATACCCCTGGAGGAGATCGGGTGGTTCGTAAATGAGGACGTCAACCTGTTCCTCAAACGGATAAGCTATGAGGAAGCGAGAGATATCCTGATCAATTGCGACAAAAAGGGCTATCTCCATAGCTTTGATATCATGAAAGGCGAAGGAGAGGACATGCCATGGCTACCGTGGGTCTGTAACTGTGAGTACCCAAGTTGCCACTCCTGCAAGGCCCGCATCGACCTAGGTTATCTCCAGGATGAACACAGAGGCCATTATGTGGCAGTCCCTGATACCGGCAAATGCAATGGCTGCCGAAAGTGCGCGCCATGGTGTCAATGGGGGGCTCTGCACGTCGCATCGGCAACGAACAAGGTTACAATCAGCCCCCTAAGGTGCATGGGATGTGGTCTTTGCCAGACCCATTGCCCGGAATCCGACTGGAAAACGAATTCGGGGGCCATCAGAATGGTAGATCGTGATGGCGTGCTCGTTTCCCCTAGACAAGTCTATCTGTAGGAGGTGCAGGTATGGGAACAAAAGAATATGTGGAATGGGTTTTGGGTCTGCCTGAGGAAGAGAAGGCCAAGAGATTGGTTTTTATGTATGTGCCCCCCAGGAATGTTCCTGCTCCTCATTTGACAGGACAGAAGAGGTATGAGAGGGCCGAGCACAGTCGATGGCCCTACGTGCGGAATCGCTTCGACCTGGAATGGATCAAGAAATACACCCCGGGCGACACTCTGAATTATAGGTACAATGTCCCTATCCGCATGCAGGTAGACTACGATAGATGTACGCCCGAAGTGGCCGCGAAGTGTTTTAAGTGCCTATCTGCCTGTCCTAGTACGTGTCTCCAGAAATGGCCTGTCGAAGATACCCGCTCGATTGTGGCGCCAAAGGACCACGTTCCTACCGGAAAAAATCCAACGAAATACGTAGTTACGTCGTTTTTTTTGATCACCTGCAATCAGTGCAACAAGTGTGTGGAGATCTGTCCGGAAAAGGCGATCAGCCTTTCAACGGTTCCAGTAACCAAACCATATGGGGAGGTGCACCCGGTTCTTTATTGATCTGCTGCATTCATGAAACCGGACATGGTTGATAAAGGAGGTTGGAAATGTGCTCTGGTCATGGCGATCAAGTCGAAAAGCGCATGGTCTCGTATGAGTCTAACGGAAGGTACTATGACATCCGGCAGAGGCTCATCTGCGGGGAAAATGACCTGCGATGCACCACCACCGTATTGCCGAAACCGGACGATACGGCAAAAAGAAGCATCACTACGGTCACTCTGGATACTGTGATCGAGCATATGCACAATGTCACACACGATCAAGGCAAGCATATGCTCTACAAGGAAGAGTTGCAGCGTGCGGTTGCGGTGATATCGCTCCTGTGAGCAGGGTTACCATATTCAACCAAGAGGAGGACGGCTATGCAGTTTGCAGGAAGAAACGGACGGATGTTCTTGGTCGCAGTGGGGCTGCTGGCGCTGTTTGCAGCGTCGACGGGCGTCGTCGATGCAACGGCGGCAGGCTATCCCGACAAGGCGGTCACCCTGGTGGTGCCGTACCCGGCCGGGGGGAGGACCGATCTCACCGGAAGGGTTTTGGCCCAGTACCTCAAGGACGCCCTCGGCCAGCCGGTGGTCGTCGTGAACAAGGCCGGCGCAGGAGGGGTGCTGGGGGCCAAGGAGGTGGCGAACGCCAAAGCGGACGGGTACACGCTGGGGGTCTTTTCAACAGGGGCCGTGAGCGCCCAGTACACCGTCCCGACGCCGGTGAACCTCAAGGAGTATCACCTGATCAGCATCGTCAACGTGGACCCCGCGGCCATGGCGGTTTCTGCGACCGCCCCGTGGAAGACCGCCAGGGAGTTCGCGGAGCATGCCAAGAAGAACCCCGATACCCTCAAGGTGGGGATGATCCCCGGCTCCTCTTCTCAGGTGTTCGCGGCCTCCTTTGCAAAGGCCGCCGGGATCAAGGTGGTTTATGTGCCCTTCAAAGGGGATGCGGACGGGGCCACCGCCCTGGCAGGGGGGCACCTGGAAGGGCACTTCGCAGTCCCCGTCTCGTACAAGGCGCTCGCCGAAGGGGGAAAGATCCGGGTCCTGGGGGTGGCCGCGGAGAAACGGGAGGGGATCTACAAGGACTTCCCGACCTTCAAAGAGCAGGGGATCGATCTGACCATCGCCAGCTTTCATGGGATCTTTGCCCCGAAGGGGACCCCCAAGGAAGTCCAGGCGGTCCTCGACCAGGCCATTGCCAAGACGTTCAAGAACCAGGAATTCATCGAAACCATGAACAAGGCGTACATGGCGCCGGTCTACATGAACCAGGAAAAGGGATCCCAGTTCCTCACCAAGCAGGACGAGCTCTATCGGAAGATCATAGAGGAACTCGGGCTCATGGTCTCGAAACCCCAGTAGGAGAAAGCGGGCAGGGAAAGCCGGCATCCCGGGGCCGTCTCCTCAGCCGATTCCATGCAAAGCGGCCGATGGAGACCATCGAAGGAGTTTCCGCCCGCCCCGGGCCCCGGTTCTGCCGCCGACCCATGGGCAGCGGCTTTTCGTTTTTGAAAGAGACCCCCCATGGCCGACCCTTGCAGGCCGTCGTCTTTCAAAGCGCCGGGGTCTTGCCCGAGGAGATGAAATGAAGGACCTGGATTTTGCCAGCGGGATATTCCTGTTGCTGTTCGGCAGTTTTCTCGCGGTCGAAGCCCTGAAACTGCCTTTGGGCGGGTTCCGGCATCCGGACGCGGGGTTCCTGCCGTTCGGGGTCTCCCTGGTCATGATCTTCCTTTCGGTCCTTGTCCTGGCAGGCGCTCTCAGGAAGGGGCACCTGAAAGAGTGGCTCCGATTCGGGGAGGGGAAGTGGAAGGTGTGGATCGCGGTCCTGGGGATGCTGGCCTACGTCCTCGTCTTGAACTCTCTGGGGTTTCTCCTTTCGACCTTCCTGATCATGCTGCTCCTGCTGAGGGTGCTCGAAAGGCAGGGATGGACCACCTCGCTGGCCATCTCGCTCCCTTCCGTGCTGCTCGGGTATCTCCTGTTCACCCGAGGCCTGGGGGTCCCACTCCCCAGGGGGATAATCCCGGTCTGAGCGGGAGGACGGGCCGGGATGGAGGGTGTATTGAATGAGAGATGACAGGTCATGGAATCGCTGAGCAACCTTTTTCTCGGGTTCACGGTATCCCTCAGTCCCGTGAATCTCATGTACTGCTTCATCGGGGTGGTCCTGGGGACGGTGGTGGGGGTCCTCCCGGGGCTCGGGGCCTCGGCGACCATCGCGCTCCTTCTGCCCATTACCTTCTACATCCAGGATACCTCCGCCATCATCATGCTCGCGGGGATCTGGTATGGGAGCATGTACGGCGGCTCCATCACCTCCATCCTGCTGCGCATCCCCGGGGAAGCGGCCTCTGTGGTCACCTGTCTCGACGGCTACCAGATGGCCAAGAAAGGCCGCGCAGGGGTGGCGCTCGGGATCTCGGCCTTCGGCTCCTTCATCGCCGGGACCCTCGGCATCGTCGGCCTGATGCTGCTGGCGCCGCCCCTGGCGGAGTTCTCCCTGCGGTTCGGGCCGCCCGAGTACTTCGCCCTGACGATGCTCGGGCTGACCCTGGTGGCCTACCTCGCCCAGGGTTCCATGATCAAGGCGATCCTGATGTCGGTCCTCGGCCTTGTCTTGTCCATGGTGGGACTGGACCCGGTCAGGAGCATGGCCCGTTTCACCTACAATTCCCTGATCCTCATGAACGGCCTTGAGCTTGTCCCGATCGCCATGGGGCTGTTCGGCATCTCCGAGGTCCTCTCCATCCTGGAGCGAAAGACGGTCCAGGAGGAGGTGGCCAAGCCTCCCAAGGGACTCCTGTCGCTGCTGCCGAACCGAAAAGACTGGCGCGATTCCGCGGTTCCCATGGCCAGGGGAACCGTCCTCGGGTTCCTCATAGGGATCATCCCGGGAGGGGGGGCGATCATCTCCTCCTTTGCTTCCTATGCGGTGGAGAAGCGCGTGTCCAAACACCCCGAGCGCTTCGGCACGGGGGCCATCGAGGCCGTTGCAGCGCCCGAGTCGGCGAACAATGCCGCTACGGCGGGGGGGTTCATCCCCCTTCTCACCCTGGGGATCCCTTCCAATGTCATCACCGCGCTGATGCTCGGCGCGCTCATGCTGCACGGGGTCACGCCGGGGCCTACCCTGCTTACCAACCGTCCGGACATGTTCTGGGGCGTGGTCACGAGCATGTACATCGGCAATGCCATGCTGCTCGTCCTGAACCTCCCCCTGATCGGGCTCTTCACCAAGATTGCCAAAGTGCCCGAGGCCATCATGGGCTCCATCATCACCCTGGTATGCCTGATCGGCGCTTACGGCGTGAACAACAACCCGATGGATATCCTCGTGATGGTGGTCTTCGGAATCCTGGGCTACCTGATGAAGAAGTTCAAATATGAGCCGGCCCCCTTCCTGCTCGCCTTCATCCTGGGGCCGATGATCGAGATCTCGCTGCGGCAGTCCCTGATCGTGTCGAGGGGCAGTTTCATGATCTTTTTCTCGCGCCCCATATCGGCAGTGCTCCTGGGGCTGGCCATCCTTCTTCTTGTCACGCCCGCAGTGAGGAGGTATTTCGGCCTGACGAAGGGCGGGGAGATCTCTTCGTCCGAGAAGTGACGGGCCCTCTCCATTTCACCTCCCGGCGGAGGACCGGGAGAGGTCTCTACCGAACGGGATGAAAAAGGACCGCTTGAAATCCAAATGACCAAGCTCAAATGACCAATCGAGCTCAAATGTCCATGGAGTTGAACCTCCTTCGAGAGGGCCACCTGAGGCCGCGCGCCTGTCGCCGCCAAGCGGGGGCTCTGCGGTTGGAGTCCCACTCGGAAAACTTTCATGCCCGGTCCGTACGGCCGGGGCTTCCGGCGATGGAATGAAACGTGTACCCGTCTCGATAGCCCCCTATGGAAAGCTCGTTGAAGTGGTCGAGGGCTCCACCCTGGCCGACGCAGCCTTCGAGGGCGGGATCGGCATAGCCACCCCCTGCGCGGGCCGGGGCCGGTGTCACCGCTGCGTGGTGGAAGCGGAAGGGAACCTCAGCGAGCTCTCTTCGGCGGAAAGGGAGGCCGGCAGAAAAGGGGGGCTGAATGGGCGTGAGCGTCTCGCGTGCCAGGCTCGTGTGCTAGGTGAGGCGAGAATGGATATCCCCAGGACCACCCTTGCCGGCGTGCTTCAGATCCTGGAAGGGGGTGGAGAGCTTCCCGAACACCGCTTCGATCCGAATGTCAGGCGGGTCGCGCTGGAGATCCCCTCTCCCACTTTCGATGACCGGCTTGCCTACGCGGAGCGCATCGAAAACGGACTCCACCACCTCGGGATAGAGGCGAGGTGCGGGTTGAGGACCTTGCAGGAGCTGGGTCCGAAGCTCCGAAAGGTGGGTTTTCAGCTGCAGGCGGTCGTGGTGGGCGATGAGGTGGTTCGACTGCTGCCCCCGGAAAACAAAGAGCGCATCCTCGGAGCGGCCTTCGATATCGGGACGACCACGGTGGTCGGATACCTCCTGGACCTGGCGGACGGGCGGGAACTGGCCGTGGCCTCGACCCTTAATCCCCAGAGCCGCTACGGTGCGGATGTGATCTCCAGGATCACCTTCGCCATGGAGCACCCGGGGGGGTTGGCGATCCTCGCGCGCGCCGTTCGAGAGGTCATGAACGAGATCATCACCGCTCTCTGCAGCAAGGCCCGGGTGAACCGAAGAGAGGTCTACGAAGTGGTGGTGGGCGGCAATGCCACCATGCAGCACCTGTTCCTGAAGGTGGACCCCGCCTCTCTCGCCGCTTCCCCCTACGTGCCCGTCACCACGCGGGCATCTGCATTCGGGGCGGATTCCGCAGGGATCCGCATTCACCCTCAGGGAAAGGTGTTCCTCCTGCCGAGCATAGGCAGCTTCCTGGGCGCGGACACGACCGGCGTCCTGCTGGCCACGAGGTTCACCGAGGCGGAGGGCCCCCTGCTGGCCATGGATTTCGGGACCAACGTGGAGTTGATCAGCCGGAGTGCGACCGGGGAGATGTACGCCCTGTCGGCCCCCGCCGGGCCGGCATTTGAAGGAGGGCGGGTCTCGGCGGGACTTCCCGGGGTCCGGGGCGCCATAGACCACGTGGAATGGAAGGGGGGCGAACTGGTGGTCCACACGATCGGGGGGATCCCCCCTGTCGGGATCTGCGGCTCCGGCCTTGTGGACGTCCTGGCCGTGATGCTGAGAACGGGTGCCATGAACCCCAACGGACTGCTCGCGGGAGGGGGCGAAGGAGGACCCGCGAAGGCTCCAGCGCCGATGAAACGCTTCCTGGCGTCGGGGCCGGGCGGTCTCGAGTTCGTCCTGGGCAGGACCGGTTCGGAAAAGAGGAATGTAAGCGTCACCCAGCTTGACGTGAGGGAGCTCCAACTGGCCAAAGGCGCCATCGCCGCATGCGCCCGGATCCTGTACAGGGCCATGGGGGTGAATGAAGAGGATCTGCGGGGGCTTTTCCTGGCAGGGGCTTTCGGCACCTTTATCGAAAAGGGGGCGGGCCAGGCGATCGGGATGCTCCCGAGAATCCCTCCCGATCGGATCCACCCGGTGGGCAACGCCGCCGGGGTCGGCGCCAAGCTGGTGCTGGTCTCCAGGGAAGAGAGGAAGAAGGCGGAGAGCCTGGTCAGGGAGATCAGGGTGATCAATGCAGTGAAGGAGCCGGATTTCGAACAAATATTCCTGGAATGTATGCGTTTTCAGTAGCCCCGGAAGAGCAGGCCCGGTCCTTCTCCTGGGCCTCTTTCTCTCCGGCCTGATCCATTGCGGTCTCAGGCGCATCGGGGGCCGCACCGGTCTCGGCCTCCCTTATCAAGAAGGGGCGTGCCTTATGGAATCGCTGCGACGAGCGGGGCGCTGTGGTGAGGCGTGAAGGGAAAGGAGGGAGGACTGTGGACGGTATGAAGACCGCGGAGCCCCTCGGGGGAAACCGTCTGGAGCGGGACTTTCTCGGAGAGAGGCAACTCCCCGCGGGATGCTACTATGGGGTACAGACGCTCCGTGCCGTCGAGAACTTTCCCATCAGCGGCGTGCCCCTCCGCCATTTCCCCATCCTCGTCGGATCGCTCGCCATGGTGAAGATGGCCGCAGCGACGGCCAATCGGGAGTTGGGCCTCCTTGAAGCCCCTGTCGCAGACGCCGTCGTTCAGGCCTGTAGCGAGATCATGCATGGGAGACACCTCGACCAGTTCGTCGTGGACATGGTCCAGGGGGGGGCCGGAACGTCTACCAACATGAACGCCAACGAGGTGATTGCAAACCGGGCGCTGGAGATCCTGGGGCGCGCCAAGGGGGAATATCTCTATTGTCATCCGAACAACCACGTGAACCTGTCCCAGTCGACCAACGACGTGTACCCGAGCAGTCTCAAGATCACGATCATGAGGAGCAATGCTCCCCTGGTGGAGCTGATCGCCGGGCTGGCCCATTCATTCCGGGTGAAGGGTTCGGCGTTCGGGGATGTCGTGAAGATGGGCAGAACCCAGCTGCAGGATGCCGTGCCGATGACCTTGGGGCAGGGGTTCGAGGCCTACGCGGTCACCCTGGAAGAGGAGATCGAGCGGCTGGATCAGAATGCGCGGCTGTTTCTCGAGCTGAACATGGGGGGCACCGCGATCGGCACGGGGATCAACGCCCCGCCGGGATACGCCGAACTGGTCATCTCCCATCTCCGCCGCATCACGGGCCTGCCGGTCGTCCTCTCTCCCAACCTGGTGGAGGCGACCCAGGACACCGGGTCGTTTGTGATGTACTCTTCCGCGCTGAAGAGGCTGGCGGTCAAGCTGTCCAAGATCTGCAACGATCTCCGGCTGCTTTCCTCCGGTCCGAGGGCGGGCTTGTATGAGATCCAGCTCCCCAGGGTGCAACCGGGATCGTCCATCATGCCGGGCAAGGTGAACCCGGTCATTCCCGAGGTCGTCAACCAGATCGCCTACAAGGTGATCGGGAACGATCTCACGGTCACCCTCGCCGCCGAGGCGGGGCAGCTGGAACTGAATGCCATGGAGCCCATCATCGCCCAGAGCCTGCTCGAGTCGATCGGCATGCTCGGGAACGGGATCGCTGTCCTGAAGTCGCGCTGCGTGGACGGAATTTTACCCAACCGAGAGCGCTGCCGTGAGATGGTGGAGATGAGCATCGGGGTCGTCACGGCCCTCACCCGCGACCTGGGATACGAAACCTGCTGCGAACTGGCCCAGGAAGCCCTCATCCGAAATGTGGGCATCCGCGAGCTGGTCCTCGAGAAAGGCCTCCTGTCTGCGGAACGGATGGAGGGGCTGCTGAAACCCGAGAAGATGACCACCTGTTCCTAGCCGGCCGCGGCAGGGGGGGTGCGATCCCGCGCTCCTGACCCAGAGAGGGTCGTTCTGAAATAGGACCTCGCCGGCAAACTGCAACGACCTTTCTTTCTCATTTCTGACTCCGCCCCTTACCCGCTGAAGGCTTCACCTTGACAGGCCCCCCTGACCATACTACTTTTGCTGTTCATGATTTCTGCTATGGCAGGTTCTTGCTCTTCCTGTCATTTCGAACGGAACGAGAAACTTATCCTCGCGGGAAACCACAGGATCTCTCCGGCCCGGTCGAGATGACAGGTTCCTCGTGCTACATGACACTGGCGATGCAGGGTTTGTCCACCGGGAAGGAACACCGTGGTTCGACCGAGATGGTTGAAAGGCAAGGGGGTCCTCATCGTCTGGGCTGTGCTCGGTCTCCTGCTCGTTCAGGGCTGCGCCCGGACGGAGAGATACACCTACGAGAGGATCAAGACGGCCCACAAGGCCAAAGAGCCGACCGCGGGCCGGGGGGAAAAGGCGGCGGTTCCGCCTCCTCAGCCGGTCCAGGGACCCTTGTCGCTCCGGCAGGCGGTGACGCTGGCCCTTCAGGCGAACCCCGAGATGGAAATGGCCCTGGCCCGCATCCGCCAGGCCCATGCCCTGATCGATGAGGCCGCCGCCTCCTTCTGGCCGTCCATCTCCGCGTACGGCGAATACCTCCAGGGCAATGCGCCTTCCTCCTACCTGTTCAAGACCATCGATCAGCGGAGGCTTCCTGCGGGGGTCGATTTCAATGACCCGGGCTGGTTCGAGAACTACGAGGTCGGCCTCCAGGCGAGGATCAACCTCTTCAACGGCGGCAGGGACCTGCTTCGGCGGAAGATGGCGGAGACAGGCCTCCGGATCGAGGAGCTCGACCGTCAGAGCGTCGAAAACGGGCTGGTGGAATCCGTGATCCACGCCTATTTCCAAGCCATGGCCGCGCATGATTACCTGGCGATCGCGGCGCAGTCCGTGGACACGGTCGAGGAACAGAAGAGGGTGGTGGAGGTCCGGTACCGGGCCGGCGGGGCCAAGCGCTCGGATCTCCTGTCTCTGGAGGTGCGGCTGGCCCAGGCCAGGGAGGAGCTGGTACGCGCCGAAAACAACCGCGATCTGACCATCGCGGCGCTGGCGATCCTGCTCGGTCTGGACCCGGATTCGCCTCTCAGGCTCCTGGAGAGGGAGAGCATCCAGAGGAGTTTCCCGAAAGAGTATGCCTCCGGACTGCAACAGGCCCTGGCCAACAGGCCGGAGCTCAGGAAGGTGAGACAGCAGATCGTCCAGTCCTACATGGCGCTGGACATGGCCCGGGCCGAGGTCCTCCCCAAATTGGACGGACAGGCCAGGGTCTACATGGACGACCCGGATGCCGACTTCCAGACGAGCCGGGACAACTGGATCGCAGGGCTCATCCTGAACTGGGACCTCTTCACCGGTCTGAGCACCCCGGCCCGGGTGAGCAAGGCGAGGAGCGTGCTCGACGAGATGATCGCGCTGGACCGGAAGACGACCCTGTCGGTCCAACTCGATCTGAAGTCGGCCTACCTCAGACTGGCCGAGGCCGAGGCGAGGCTCGACGTGATGCAGGCCAGCGTGGCCCAGGCCGAGGAGGGCCTCTCCCTGGTCAGGAAGGAGTACGAAGGCGGCTCGGCCGACATCACCCGCTACCTGGAGGCGGAACTGGCCCTCCACCGGGCCCGTATCCTCGCCAGGTCGGCCTACTACGACAGGGAGAGGGCCCTGGCCTCCGTGGGAAGAGGGATCGGATACTGGGCGGCTTATGCTGAAGAGATGAGGAAGGGAAATGGGAAGTAGCAGTTCAGGGAAAGGGTTTCGCGTCTTTTCCATCCTACTGGGGATCGGGGTGCTCCTCCTGCTCATGCTCTACATGGGAGGCGTCTTCACCACGGGCAAGATCCGGCCGACCGGGAAAGAGGTGCCGGTGGAAAATGCTCCACCCCGACAGATTGCGAGGGCGTCGGTCGAGACGGTCACGGAGTTCTACGAGTCCGTGGGGACGGTGAGGCCGAAGACCGAGACCCGCGTGGAGTCCCAGGTCATCGGGAAGGTGATGGAGATCCTCGTGCGCTCCGGGGCCCAGGTGGCCAAGGGGCAGCTTCTGGTCCGGTTGGACGGCCGGGAGTACGAGGCCAGGCTGGAGCAGGCCGTTCAGGCCCTCTCTTCGGCCAGGTCGCGGCGGCGACAGGTGGAGCAGGCCGGGGTCGCGGCAAAGGCGGAGCTGGACCGGGCGGAGGCGGCTTTCAAGAGGATCAGGACCTACCTCGAGGCCAAGGCGGCCACGGCCCAGGACATGGAGCAGGCCGAGGCGGCGTTTCGCCAGGCGAAGGCGCGGCTGGAGCAGGCCCAAGGGGCCGCGGTCGAAGCCGATGCCGGAATCAGGCAGGCTGAAAAAGCGGTGGAGGAGGCCCGCATCGCCCTCGGTCATACGAAGATCACCGCGCCCGAAGAGAGCGAAGTGGTCAGGAGGCTCGCGGAACCGGGAGACCTGGCGACCCCCGGCAAGCCCCTCCTGCTCCTGCAGACGCGGGGCAAGCTCCGCCTGGAGGCCCTCATCCCCGAAAGCCTGATCGGCCGGATCAGGTTGGGGAGGAGCCTGGATGTCCGGATAGACGCCCTCGACCGGCTGACCTCCGGGACCGTGGAGGAGGTGGTCCCTTCCGCAAACCCCATGACCAGGACGATCCTCGCCAAAGTGGCCCTCCCCGAGGAGGACGATATCTTCCCGGGCATGTTCGGGAGGCTGCTCATCCCGGTCAGGGAAACGTCCGTGGTGCTGATCCCCAAGCGAGCGCTCCGGCGCATCGGTCAGATCGAGGTGGTCACCGCGGAGGCGGGCGGCCGGTGGCAGGAGATCTTCGTCACCACGGGCAGGGCCATGGGGGACAAGGTGGAGGTCCTCTCGGGGCTCAAAGGAGACGAGCGGGTGGCCCTGGACGGAGACGGTCATGCCGGATAACGAGGGCGTGCCCAAAGGGTTCATCCCCCGCCTGGTAGAGCAGTTCCTCACCTCCAAGCTCTCCATCATGATGATCATCTTCTCCTTTGCCCTGGGGGCGGCGGCGATCGTGCTCACCCCCCGGGAGGAGGAGCCTCAGATCGTGGTCCCCATGGCCGATGTGTTTGTGCAGGCGCCGGGGGCCGGGGCGGCGGAGGTGGAGAACCTCGTGGCCACGCCCCTGGAGAGGCTCCTCTGGCAGATCGACGGCGTGGAGTACGTCTATTCCACCTCCTATCGCGACATGGCCGTGGTGACGGTCCGCTTCTTCGTGGGGGAGGACAGGGAACGCTCCCTCGTCAAGCTCCACAACAAGATCACCATGAACATCGACCAGGTCCCGCCGCTGGTGAAGGGATGGGTGATCAAGCCGGTGGAGATCGATGACGTCCCCATCGTCAACCTCACCCTCTACTCGGATCGGTACGACGACTACGCCCTCCGGCGGATCGGGGAGGAGGTGCTCACCCGCCTGGCCGAGGTGCGGGACACCTCGAGGACCTCCATTGTGGGGAGCCGAAAAAGGGAGGTTCGGGTCGAGCTTGTCCCCGAGAAGATGGCGGGGCGCGGCGTTTCCAGGCTCGACGTCCAGCGCGCCCTCCACTCGACGGACGGTTCGGTCACTGCGGGCGCTTTCAGCCGGGCCAACCAGGAGACCCTGGTGACCAGCGACTCCTTTGTGGTCTCGGCCGGGCACGTGGAGGATCTGGTGGTCCATGTCCACGAGGGGAGGCCGGTGTACCTGCGCGACATCGCCACGGTGCTGGACGGGCCCGAGGAGGCCGTTCACTACTCCCGCATCAGCTTCCCGGACGGCGCGGTCTATCCTGCGGTGACCCTCGCCCTGGCCAAGAAGAAGGGGACCAATGCGGTGGAGGTGGCGGAGCGCATCCTGAGGCGACTCGATGAGCTCAAGGGCAAGGTGATTCCCGACGGCGTCAGGGTGGAGGTCACCCGCAATTACGGCTGGACGGCCCAGCAGAAGGTGAACGACCTGCTGAGCTCTCTTGCGTTCGCCGTCCTCACCGTCGTGGGACTGCTCCTCTTCACCATGGGCTGGCGGGAGGCCCTCGTGGTGGCCGTCTCCGTACCCATCAGCTTTTCCCTCGCCCTCTTCGTCAATCTGCTTTTCGGGTACACCATCAACCGCGTGACGCTCTTCGCCCTGATCCTCTCCCTGGGCCTTGTGGTGGACGACCCGATCACCAACGTGGACAACATCCAGCGCCACATCCTCACGGGGAAGCGAAGGCCGCTGTTCGCCACCCTTTTCGCTGTAAACGAGGTGCTGCCGCCGGTGATCATGTCCACCCTGGCCATTATCGTCTCCTTCACCCCGATGTTTTTCATCACCGGGATGATGGGGCCTTACATGGCCCCCATGGCCGCCAACGTCCCCCTCACGGTCACCTTTTCGACGGTGGCGGCCCTGACGATCGTCCCGTGGCTCTCCTACAAGCTGCTCAGGGGCTACGGCGGTGCGGGGAAAGGGGAGACGATCTCCGGGAATGACGCCACACCGGCCTGGATCAGGAAGGGATACGGCTCGCTCCTGGGCCCCCTGCTGGAATCGGGGAAGAAGCGCTTTCTCCTCATCGCCGTGCTGGTCCTGCTCCTCCTGCTCTCGGTCGGGCTCGCCCTGTTTCGCTACGTGCCCCTGAAGATGCTGCCCTTCGACAACAAGAATGAATTCCAGATCGTGATCGATATGCCGGAAGGCACGCCCCTCGAAGCCACGGACCGGGTGGTGAGGGAGTTCGAGCACTACCTCCGGAGCGTGCCGGAGGTGGTGAACGCGGTCTCCTACACGGGCACCTCCTCCCCCATGGACTTCAACGGCATGGTCCGCCACTACTACCTCCGTCAGGGAGGGCACGTGGCCGATGTCCGGGTCAACCTGGCGGGCAAGGCCATCCGCGAGGCGCAGAGCCACGAGATCCTGCTGCGGGTTCGGAAGGACCTGGAGGCCGTCGGCGCCCGCCACGGGGCCCGCATCAAGATCGTGGAGGTGCCGCCCGGACCCCCGGTCGTCTCCACCGTCGTGGCGGAGATCTACGGCAGCCCCGGCAAACCCTACCAGGATCTGGTGGACGCTGCAGGAGGGATCGAGCGCGTCATGGGCCGGGAGCCCTTCGTGGTCGACATCGACAGCACCGTGGAACATCCCCGGAAGAGGGTGGACTTCGTGATCGACAAGGAAAAGGCGGCCCTCCACGGCGTGACCCCGGACGCGGTGATACAGACCCTCGTGTTGTCCACGGTCTCCATGGAGGCCACGGTCCACGCCCCCGGGGAACGGCAGAGCCTGCCCATCCGCATCAGCTACCCGAGGGAGAAGCGATCCGGCATCACGGCCCTTTCCCAGCTTCCGGTCAAGGCGGCGGAGGGGGACATGGTTCCCCTGGGCGAGATCGGGTCTTTTTTGGAGACCCGAGAAGACCAGCCGATCTACCACAAGAACCTCGAAAGGGTGGTCTACGTGTTCGGTGAAATGGCCGGCAGGGCGCCGGCAGAGGCGATCCTGGACATGCAGAAGGTCCTCCGCGACCATCCGCCCCCGGATGGGATCCGGGTGGACTGGGCAGGCGAAGGGGAGTGGAAGATCACCCTGGAGGTGTTCAGGGACCTGGGGGTCGCCTTCCTGGGGGCCATGCTGGGGATCTACATCCTCCTGGTGATCCAGATGAACTCATTCTTCATGCCCCTGCTCATCATGATCGCCATCCCCCTCACGCTCATCGGCATCATGCCCGGGTTCTGGCTTCTCAACAGTTTCACCGCCCCCCTGGGGGGCTTTGAAAATCCGGTCTTCTTCACCGCCACCAGCATGATCGGCATGATCGCCCTGGGCGGCATCGTCATCCGCAACTCCCTGGTGCTGGTGGAGTTCATCGAAGAGGCCATGAAAGGGGGCGTCTCCCTGAAGGAGGCGATCCTCCAGAGCGGCGCCGTGAGGCTGCGGCCGATCGTGCTCACCGCAGCCACCACCGTGCTTGGCGCGTGGCCCATCACGCTGGACCCGGTATTCTCCGGGCTTGCGTGGGCTTTGATCTTCGGCCTGTTCGCCTCCACCCTCTTCACCCTGTTCATCGTGCCGGTCGCCTACTTCATGATCAGGAAAAGGGCGCTGGTGGGGTGAGTGAGACATCCCGCCCCTTCTTCGTCCATCTCAGAAAAAGCCGCACTTGTGATTTTGATCACACCCTCCGTGTGCCGGGGACCACAGACCCGATGAGCGGGGCGCTGTAATCTCCGAGTCAGCGTGAAGCCTTCAGCCGTCCGCATTGGGCCTTCAGCCGAATCTTCGATCACCAGGTCCTTTGGCCGGCCGCTGACGGCCGATCGCCCGATCGGTGGAATCCGGAATTGGGTCATTTCCGGGTGAGCAGCAACCCATCACGTCGAAAAGGAGGCGAAGCCATGAAGCATCCGGTTTGGGATTCGACGGACCAGGGAGGGTTTCCTCCGGAATGGGATCCCCGGGTGAGATTCTATGATGCCCGTGGGTTTGGAGGAACCGATGAGGCGTGCTTTTTTGAAGACCGGAGGGCAAGGAGAACCTGGAGGATGATGGCCTTTCGCCATCTCCTCAAGTCGTTTTCAGATCTCCTGAACGGGTATTTACGCGTTACGGCCAAGTCGGCGGAGAAAGCCTACAAGGACGGTCCCATCAGCTACTAAATGAAGGGATAATCCACCGGCATGCCAGTGGTATGAACAACGGCTGTGCCGGTGACTCGCGCCGGGAACAAAAAAATGTTTCTCAATGGAGCGCCAAATGGATCAAAGGGGAACCCTCACCACGAACCAGGAACCGGCCGATAAGCCACAATATGAATGAATATCGCTGGAGCTCTATTCCTGTAGGAGCAAGCTCCTACAGAAGACCACCAGGACTCACTGTTCGATCATTCTTGCCACCTCCGGGGGCAAGCGGCCGGGGCTGACCTCCGTGAAAGATGACAAGGGAGTCGGTACGAGGCCCCCCTTCCAGGGGGGCCTCATCAAACCACCCGTTTACTGGTGATATGGATGAGGTGTAGTGCGTCCAACACTTCTTTACACGCCGTGACGGGCCGGCCATGGGGGTCTTTTCAAACGAGGGGCACTGGGGAAGGCGCATGCCGAAAGGGGTACCCAGGCGGGCGGCGGTTCTCATCGGTCGACGATGAGTTTGACCGGGCGATGCTCGATGTTCATTCCCGACAAGATTTCACGATCATCCATGCAGCCCCCCGCATTTGCGAAACGACACTTCACTTGTTCTCGGTTCTATTTCTCGGTCAGGTTCCACACCCCGTCCCATGAACCGGCCGGGTCCGACAAAAGGGCCTTGCAGCGGTCGGCGTAAACCCTCGCGACAGGATCATCCGGGAGCGACTCGAAGATGGCCAGGGCTTCCCGCCACTCCCTCCGATAGCAGCAGGCGAGAGCCCGGTGGAAGCGCTCTGTGGCGACATGGGCCTCCTGATGACCGGATCCAAGGGGCTCATATACCCTGACGGGCGCCTTTCGGCCCACCACGCGCAGCCGGCCGATCTCTCGACCGGAGAGCTTCCCGTCGACCTGCGCCCAGGTCACCTCGGAGACCATCAGGTACGTGCCGAAGGGCTTGTTCGCCCCTTCCAGTCTGGATGCCAGGTTTGCCGCGTCTCCGAGCACGGTGTAGTCGAAACGGCTGCGCGAGCCCATGTTGCCGACCACGACCATTCCGGTGTGGATGCCGATACGAGCGCGCAGGGTCTCTCCCGTCCTCTTCCTGAACTCCTCGCGCCGCTCCGCCAGCTTCCGCTGGCACCGGAGCGCGGCTCGACAGGCCCTCACCGCGTGATCGGGCTGCTCCAGGGGGGCATTCCAGAAAGCGATGATCGCGTCTCCCTCATACTTGTCCAGGGTCCCTCCTTCTTCCATGATGATGTCCGTCATGTCGGAGAGGTAATCGTTGAGCAGACCGGTAAGGGGTTCAGGGTCCAGCCTCTCGGAGATGCTGGAAAAGCCCTGCAGATCGGAGAAGAAGATGGTGAGCTCCCGACGCTCGCCACCGAGCTTCAGCTTCGACGGATCCTCCAGGATGCGCTCGATGACGGCCGGGCTGAGGTAGTGCTTGAATGCGTGCTTCAGGAAGGCCTTCTGCCTGCCTTCGGTGACGTAGTTGAAGGCGACGCCGGCCACCAGTGAGACGACGACCGCGCTCTGGTCGACCACCACGGGCCACCAGACGCCGAGGGTGTAGGCCGCCATGCCCGCAGCGGCCGGCACGGGCAGGAAGATCCCGATCATCAGAAGGCTTTGCCATGCCTTCCGGCTGAAGAGCACGACGGCAAAACCGCTGGCCAGGGCCAGGACAAGGGTGGCCGCGGCCACCGGCAACCTGGGAGCATCCACCATGAAATCGCGGGAAAGCAGATTGTCGAGCATGGTGGCGTATATCTCGACGCCGGGATAGACGTTGCCGACGGGGGTAGGCCTGAGGTCGTGGAGCCCCGGGGCGCTGAACCCGAAGAAGACATAGCTGTCCTTGAAGACATCGACGTCCAGGGTGGGCGGTTCTCCCGCGCGCAGCCGAAGCTCGGATTGGATGACCGAGGCGGCGCTGTAGGTCGGATGCGTGCCCGAAGGTCCACGGAAGCGAAGGATCGCCTTTCCGGAGCGGTCCATGGGGACGGAGAAGGTGCCGATGTGCAGCGCATGCCTCCGGATGCGGGCCGATGAGACTCCTTTTCCCGAGCCATCTGCGGCGGCATAAGGGGCGAGGCCTAGAGAAAGCACCGGCCGGCCGTCGAACACCCTCAACGGGCTCACCCGGCGGAAGACGCCGTCCACATCCGGCCCGTCCATGACATTGCCCAGGATCGAGGCGGAGCTGGCCACCTCGGGAATGGGGAAGGAGGCATAGGGCATCACGACACCCTTGTTCCGCAGACCCGCCAGCCATTCATTCAGATGTTCGATCCGAAGCGGGGGTTTTCGAACGTCCTTGGGCCAGGCCGCACCGCTCCCTGTCTCCTTTCCACCGAAGAGCGTGCCGACGAAAGCGGGTGCACGCCGGATAGCCTCCCCCAATGCAGCGTCATCGGACGCCCCGTAGACGGAAGGCTCGCTGCAGATCACATCAAAGACCACGGCTCTTGCGCCGCTCCGCAGGCAGAAATCGATGACCGGCGCGTAGACCTCACGGGGCCAGGGCCAGGACAGGCCGTTCTCCCGCGCTCCCCAGTCGAGGCTGTTCTGGTCGAGCAGGATCAGCTTGATCCTGTCGGTGGCAGGACCCGGTGCGGCAAAATAGTTCACCCGCCATGCCCAGGTAACGTACTCGAGGCGGTCCAACGCCCCTGCCGCCCACAACAGGAGGGAAAGGAGCGCCGACCCCGCTCCGATGAGGGCGATCAAGGCGGTTCTCTTGAAGTTCCTCATCACAGGTTACCGACTACACGGATCCCATGGCCAGATCGAAGCGCAGCTGCCTGAGGGCAGGGGCGGCGCTCTCCGGATGAAGGTTCCCCGAAGCCTGCCCGATGTCGTAGATCCGTTCCCTGGGGTCGGGGTGGGTCCTGGCAAAGTCCATACCCCCGGGCTTCAGCTCCCTCTGCATTTCGGTCAGCATTTCCACCAGCGCCTGTGGATTGTACCCCACCCGCTTGAGGATCAGGATGGCGGACCAGTCCGCCTCCCGCTCCAGTTGCCGCCCGTACCCATGGTTTACGAGCATGGAGGTGATATCGACGATGGAGCCCTCGAAGGCCTCGGCGATCTGAGCCAGTTCGGCGCTGCCCAGGTTCCTGGCGCTCTCGGTCGCAAGCAGGGTCAGAGCGGAGGTCAACCTGGCCGTCTTGATGGCTTTGAGCCCGTGCCGGGCCTGCACATGGCCGATTTCGTGGGCCAGCACTGCTGCAAGGTCGTCTTCCGTCCTGCACAGTCTCAGCATGCCCCGGGTGACGAGGATCAGCCCTCCCGGAGCGGCAAAGGCATTGATCTCGGGCGAATCGACGATCATGAAGTGATAGCCGCCGAAGGTATACGGCCGATCCGATGCCAGCGCCAGGCCCTGACCGACCCGGTTCACGTAGAGGTTCGCCTCCTCGTTCTCGTACGGTCGATATCGACCGAGTATGGTCGCCGCCACAGATCTCCCGATGTAGTACTCCTGCTCAGGCGTAAGATCCTCTACCGATCTTGCCGCATCGTCCACACGCCGGTTGATGGTATCCGCCTGGTCCTTTGAGACGAGGCCGGTCTCCACACCGAGTTCGGTGCCCATCCTCACTGCAGTGTCCAGCATCTCGCAACCGGTCACGGTGACCATCAGCACCAGCGTAACGGCCTGGAGAACAGGAGCCCTGAAGCCGGATAACCGCGCTCTCATCGCGCACCCCCTTCAGATGATCTCAAGGAGCCGGCCTGCAGGAAGCTCCGGATCTCTTCCGGGGTCAGCTGGATCGCTTCCATCCTGTCTACCGACGCGAAATCCGCCTCTGCATGCCTGGACCTGAATTCTTCCTCGGTCTCCGGGTTGAACCCCTTGCCGGCGAGGGTGATCTCCTTCCCGGAGGCGTCCGTTCTCGCGTCGGTCTTGCCCGCGTCCAGGACGATCTTCCTGTCCGAGAGCGCCGACTCGTGGATCCACCCCTGCCGTCCTTTGGACGTCCTGCATTCCGTCCACCCGGCCTGCCGCCTCAGCACGGAGACCTGATCACCATACGAGACGGTCTCGACCACTGGCGCCAGAAAGGAGGGCGTCGATCGGATCTGGCCGGTCCTCACCTGGACGCTCATGTGACCGCCGTCAGACCAGGCGGAACTCGCGCTCAGCAGGATGAGTGAAACACAAACAAGAAACCTCGCGCGGATCATCTTCTCCCTCGTCATGCTCTAGCAGGGTATTCTCCAGGATATCTTCGTGCATTTCGCCGAGCAGATCTTCTGCGCCATGCTCGACGGCCGACGCTTTGCGATTCAGCATTTTGCATGCCATGGGGGAGAGTTGTCAAAGGCGAAGATTTGCAGCCGCTTATGGATGAACCCGGACTGAGGTTCCCTGCTTCGTGTGCATTTCTGGTAACACCCTGTCGATGTTCTCATTCACTCCCGTTTCGCGCAGCCCGAGAGCGGCCTTTCCTCTTCCTTTTTGGGGGGATTCGTACTACGCTTTGGTCACTGTGAGCGATCGCCCTTCAGCAGGGGTATATCCCCGGGATCTGGAGGCCCGGAGGAGGACCAAGAGCGGCCTGGAGATCATCCTGAGACCCATCCGGCAGGGAGACCAGCCCCGGTACCAGGAGTTCCTGCGGTCCCTGTCGGATGAGAGCGTCTATCTCAAGTTCTTCCGGCACATCCGGGCCACCGATGACTTTGTGGAAAAGATGCTGGACGTGGACTACGTCCGCAAGATGGTGATCCTCGCCCTCACGGCGGATGAACCGGATGAGAAGATCCTCGGCCTGGGGCGCTACAACCTCAACGCGGACGAGCGTACCGCAGAGGTGTACTTCGGGGTCAGGGACAGTTATCAGAACCAGGGGATCGGGAGAGAACTCCTGGTCCATCTCATCCGGGCGGCCAGGGAACGCGGCCTCCAGGGGCTCACCGCCCAGGTGATGGTGGACAACCGCCGCATGCTCCGCCTCTTCCGATCTTTCGAGGGTAAGGAGTTCGAGATCGAAAGAAACATGGATGCGGGGGTATTCTACCTGGCGCTGAAGTTCAAATAGGGGACGTACATTAGATAATAACTTGGCTGATTCCATTTACTATTTAATGTACGTCCCCCATTTTCTCTCATCCAGCTGCGTGATTGGGATGACGAAGGTGAACCTGCTCCCTCGCCCTTCCCCTTCGCTCTCCACCCAGACCACGCCCCCATGAAGCTCCACGAACCTCATCGTCAGGGACAAGCCGAGGCCTGTGCCGTCGTAGGCCCTGCTGGCGGAGCTGTCCGCCTGCTCAAAGGGGGCGAAGATCCTGTCCTGATCCTCCGGCCTGATGCCGATGCCGGTGTCGGTCACGGAAACGCACAGCCATTTCTCCCCGGAATCGTTCGAACCGCCGCTCCGCTTCAACCGTCCTCCGGAGCAGGCCATCGCATCCGAGCGATTCAGGAGGCGCGCGGTCAACCGGACCTCCCCCCCGTCCGGCGTGAACTTCACCGCGTTGGAAAGGAGGTTGTACATCACCTGCTTGAGTTTTCGCTCGTCGGCCTGGATGGTCCCGGGAAGTTGACCCCGTTCATGGTTCGATGACTTGTCGTTCGGTCCCTCACCACGAACGGGCAATACCTCATGGTCCGACACCTCACCATGAAGAGCGGGGTCGCGGACGGACGGTGCATAGTCGGACACCAGCCTGATCCCATGCTTCATGGCCTTTTCCCTGACCATGACGAGCGAGCTGTCCAGGAGCGCGGTGATGTTCACCCGGGCCAGTTCCAGCTCCATCTTCCCGGCCTCGACCTTGGATATGTCCAGCACATCGTTGATCAGGGAAAGGAGGTGCCTGCCGCTTCCCAGCACGTCGTTCAGGAACTCCTGTTGCGCGGAGTTCAACGTTCCGAAACGCTCGTCGGTCACCATCTCCGTAAATCCGATGATGTGATTCAGGGGCGTTCTGAGCTCATGACTCATGTGCGCAAGGAACTCGCTTTTCGCCCGGCTCGCCCTCTCTGCGCGGTCCTTTTCCATCTCGAGCTCTCTCGTCCGGCGCTCCAGGGTCGCACTCCCTTCCACGACCTTCCTCTTCTCGGCCTCCAGCATCCGGGTCTGGAGGTAGTCTCTCCTCAGGTTGTATTCCGCCGAATAGGAGGCGAACATCAGAAGGATGTTGCTGCTCAGGAAAAAGAAGTTGTTGCCGATCAGAACCGCCATGGGTGTGTCGGTGAGGCTTACGGCCGCGATCTCGTAGCTGATGACAATGACCCACCCGGTCACCGATGCCCATATGAAGCGAAGCCGGGTGAAGGTGTATCCGTAGATCAAGGTGACGATCAGGCCGACATAGTAGGCGTAACCGGCCCCCGGTGGTGCAATCACGGTCATGGCGACGATCCCGATGCCTGCGACGGCGACCAGCGCGGCCATCAACGGCTGCATGTACGTTTCGAACAGGCGCGTGTACGTGGTGATAAGAACGGCGATGGCGCAAGGCAGTGCAACCGCGTAGCGAATGAACCAGAGTTGAAGCTTGGCCTCGGGAATGAACCAGGCGTCGAGGAGTCCGAAGAAACAGTACAAGAAGATGCCGAGCGCCAGGGCGATCCTTACCTGGAACAGGCTGGCGCGGATGTAGTCGGAGCGGAACTCCCTTTCCAAGGTCTCAGGGAAAGCCAGGGTCAGCCAGTTCATCTGTCTCTTTCTCTGGTCCTCCATGGGCAATGGCTTATGCAAAAAGCAGACCTCTTCCCGACATCCCACCAGCTTGACAGGCCGTAGCCGATTTCCTATGCTCCTCCATTGAGGAACAACCGAATTGCCCCCTGATCATCTGAAAGCCCTGGAGTTCGAGGACAAAGGGTACTTTGACGAGTTTCTGCGCAAGGATCCTCCCCTGATCTCGGAACTCACCTTCACCAATCTGTATATGTGGCGCCACAAGCACCGGCCCGCATGGCGGATGGGGGAGGGGTGTCTCCTCCTTGTCTTCCAACCCCCCGGGCAGAACCCGTTCGGACTGTTCCCGATCGGCCGGGGAGACAAAACAAAGGCATTGGAGCTCCTTCTGCAGGAGCTCCGGAGCCTCTCCCCCGACGTGAAGATACGTCTCGTCGATGAAGAGAAGGTGAATGCCCATGCGGACCCGGGGCGGTTCCTGGTGGAGCCGGATCGGGACAACAGCGATTACGTGTACCTGGCCCGGGACCTGATCGAGCTTTCGGGCAATAAGTATCACCGGAAGAAGAACCATCTCAACCAATTTCTCAGGAATAACAGCTATGATTACAGGCCGCTCGATGTGGAGCTCGTAGAGTGCTTTCTCGACATGCAGGAGGAGTGGTGCCGGATGAGGGAGTGCGTGGAGGATCCGGGCCTCTCCGCAGAGGATTTTGCCATCCGGGAGGCCTTGTGCCGATTCGGAGAACTGGACTATCAGGGCGCGGCCATCGTCATGAACGGCAAGGTCGAGGCCTTCTCCATCGGGGAGCGCCTGAACGAGGACACGGCCGTCATCCATTTTGAGAAGGCCAATCCCAACGTGCCCGGACTCTATGCGGCCATCAATCAGCTCTTCTGCCTCCATGCCTGGGCCGGGGTGAAGTATGTCAACCGTGAGCAGGATCTCGGGATCGAGGGCATGAGGAAGTCCAAACAATCCTATTACCCCCACCACATGGTCAACAAGTACACGCTCATCCCCAGGAAATATTAATGCAGGAGAGAAGGTGAGAAGAACCTCTGAACTTCTGCGCTTGCAAGTTCGGGGGCGGCAGTGCAGGATCGGTGGCACGGACAAACTCGTTTGTCCGTGAAACCAACATACACCCAAGACTTGACGGTCTCGTAATAAATCAAGACTTGAAAGCGGCCGAGGAGAAGAGCATCATCCGGGCCGTATAGAGAGACGCACAAGGAGAAGGAACCGCTTATGATGGATCTGTATTTTGAAAAGGTTGCCAGGGAGCTCGAGATCCGGCCTCAGCAGGTGGGCGCGACGGCCCGTCTGATCGAGGAAGGATGCACCGTCCCTTTCATTGCCCGGTACAGGAAGGAAGTGACGGGCTCCCTGGATGAGGTGGCTATCACTTCCATCCGCGATCGTCTGACCCAGCTCCAGGAGCTGGAGAGGCGGAGGGAGAGCATCCTCAAGTCCCTGGAGGAGCGAAACCTGATCACGGATGAGCTGAAGGAGAAAATCCTCGCAGCGGAGACCCTCTCCACCCTGGAGGACCTCTATCTCCCCTTCCGCCCCAAACGGCGAACCAGGGCCACGGTGGCGAGAGAGAAGGGGCTGGAGCCTCTCGCCACACTGATCTTTGCACAGCAGGGGGAGATCGATCCGGCTGCGGAGGCGCAGGCCTATGTGGATCCGGAAAAGGGGGTTCAGTCCGTGGAGGAGGCCGTTGCCGGGGCGCGCGACATCATGGCCGAGTGGGTCAACGAGAACGACGAGGCGCGGGCGAAGATCAGGACCCTCTACAGAGAGAAGGGACTCTTTCGATCCAGGGTGATCCAGGGGAAGGAAGAAGCGGGCGCGAAATACCGGGACTACTTCGAATGGGAAGAAGCCGCGGCGACCGCCCCTTCCCACCGGGTGCTTGCCGCCAGGCGGGGGGAAAGGGAGGGCGTCCTGGACCTGCAGTTGGGCCCGCCCGAGGAGGATGCCCTTTCGGTGCTCAAGGCCCACTTTCTGAAGGGCGAAGGGTCGTGCACCAGGGAGGTCGAGGCGGCGGTGGAAGACAGCTACAGGAGACTGCTCTCCTATTCCATGGAGACCGAGATCCGCTCGGAGACCAAGAAGAGGGCCGATGCCGAGGCGATCCGCGTCTTCGCCCGAAACCTGCGGGAACTCCTACTCGCGCCTCCGCTGGGACAGAAGAACGTCCTGGCCATCGATCCAGGCCTCCGCACAGGGTGCAAGGTGGCGTGCCTGGACCGTCAGGGAAAGCTGCTTCACACGGAAACCGTCTACCCCTTTGCGTCATCCGAAGAGAAGGCCGCAGAGGCGGGTGAACGGCTGAAACGCCTCAGTGCGTCCTACAAACCGGAGGCGGTCGCAGTAGGAAATGGGACCGCGGGCAGGGAGACGGAGGCCTTTGTGAGGGGGCTGGGTCTGCCGGCGAATATCCCGGTGATCATGGTCAACGAGAGCGGGGCGTCCGTGTATTCCGCCTCGGACGTGGCGCGGGCCGAGTTCCCGGATCTCGACGTGAGCTATCGCGGCGCGGTCTCCATCGGGAGGCGGCTCATGGACCCGCTGGCCGAGCTGGTCAAGATCGATCCGAAGTCCATCGGCGTGGGGCAGTACCAGCACGACGTGGACCAGCAGACGCTCAAGGAGTCGCTGGACGACGTGGTCGTGAGCTGTGTGAACGCCGTGGGCGTGGAGGTGAACACGGCCAGCGAGCAGCTCCTGACCTACGTCTCAGGACTGGGTCCGCAGCTCGCAAAAAACCTTATCACCTTCAGAAACGAGAACGGCCCCTTTGACTCCAGGGAGCATCTCAGGAAAGTCCCCCGACTGGGGCCGAAGACCTTTGAACAGAGTGCAGGCTTTCTGCGCATCAAGTCCGCCGAAAACCCGCTGGATGCGAGTGCGGTCCACCCGGAAAGCTACCCCATTGTCGAGGCCATGGCCGCAGACCTCGGCTGCCGGGTGGCGGATCTGCTCGAGAGCGACTCCATCCGGCGGCGTATCGATCCCGCGAAGTACATCACCCCGAAGGTCGGACTTCCCACGCTGACCGATATCCTGACCGAGCTTGCCAAACCGGGCCGCGATCCCAGGATGGAGTTCGAAACCGCGGTCTTCACAGAAGGGGTATCGACGATCGCCGACCTCAAACCGGGCATGAGGCTCCCGGGGGTGGTGACCAACGTGGCCGCCTTCGGCGCCTTCGTGGACATCGGGGTCCACCAGGACGGGCTGGTCCACGTCAGCCGGCTCGCAGACCGCTTCGTCAAGGATCCCCACGAAGTCGTCCGGGTAAACCAGAAGGTGACGGTCCAGGTGCTGGAGGTGGACCCGGTCCGCAACCGCATCTCCCTCTCCATGAAAGAGCAGGGGGAGAGAAAGGGGAGCGGGGAGAGGCGCGAGGAGAAGCGTGCAGGCAAACCCGGCGCGAAACCGCTCGAGAAGGCGACAGGAAAGCCGCGAAGGCCGGAAAAGCCGGCGCCGTTCAACAACCCTTTCAGTAAGCTCCTGAAGAGGTAGGACCCCTGATCGCATTGCAGGATCAAGCTCCGGCTCCGAATCGCAAGCAGGAGCTTGCTCCTACAGGATTTGACGAGAACCGGAGTTTGCGCGCAGGAGTCCCGAGTCACATGAGATTTCTTTTCGAAGACAATCTGTTTTCTTTTTTGAAGGAGTTGACAATCCCCCCTGCTTCTCCATATGATCCGCCTCTCAGCTTACAGCAGTGTGCAACGATGTCTCTCCACTTGAACTGAACCTGGATTGTCCGGCTCCGATACTCAGACTCCTGATTGAGTGACTCCTTCAGACAGCGCCAACTCCTGCACCAACCCATCCGAACAGACACTGCTCCGAAATAGTCCCATCCGGCTCAACCGTGCGCACGGGATACCGGTTCAGAAGGGGTTGCGGACCTACAGGACTGAGGTGCCGACCACATGCCTAAACGATTGTCCCATCTGGCCTTGAGCGACGAGGGGTTTCTCTTTGACACCTCGACAGGTAATACCTTCACCCTGAACTCCAGCGCCACGTTTATTCTCAGGAGACTGATCGACGGGCACGATCAGGGAGAGGTCGCGAAGGAGCTTTGCGCGACATTCGATACAGGCCCGGAGACCGCGATGCGGGATGTGGAGCAGTTCATACAATACCTCCTCGACCTGGAGATTCTGAATGAAAAAGAAGTCTTTGAACATAGGCATCAGCGGTCTGAATGCCACGGACAATCCGGGGCCGGGGGTCGCCGTCATCCGTTCGATCCGTCAAAGCGATGAATTCGAGGGCATCATCACGGGGCTTGCTTACAGTCCCCTGGATCCGGGGGCCTACATGCAGGGGATTTGCGACAACGTATTCCTGATGCCGTATCCTTCGCAAGGTGCGGAGAACCTGCTGGAGCGAATTCGTGATATCCATTCGATGGTTCCGTTGGATGTGATCATCCCGACCCTCGATTCGGAACTGAGCGCCTACTTGAAGATAGCCCGCGAACTTGCCTCCATGGGGATCGGTACGCTGCTGCCTGAGGAGGCGGCGTTCCATCTCCGGTCAAAGTCCCGATTCCATCTGCTGAGGGACATGGGGATCAACGTCCCCGGAGGCAAAGCCGTTTCCGACGAGTCCGCCGTATACAACCTCGAAAAGGAGTACAAGTTCCCGGTCGTGGTCAAGGGGCAGTTTTATGAGGCGTTCGTTGCGAACTCGCCTGTGGAGGCGGCCTCCCATTTCCTCAGGATCCGCTCCAAATGGGGACTCCCCGTGGTTATCCAGGAGTTCATCCGGGGAACCGAGTACGATGTGGTGGCGCTTGGGGACGGGCAAGGAGGCCTGGTCGGGGCGGTCCCCATGAAGAAGATGCAATTGACGGATCAGGGAAAGGCGTGGGGCGGTATCACCATCGCGGACGAGGGCATGAACGAGTTCGTGCGTTCCGTGATGAGCAGACTCCGGTGGCGGGGCCCCTGCGAGTTCGAACTGATGAAGGAAAAAAATTCCGGCGAGTACTACCTGATCGAGGTGAATCCCCGTTTTCCGGCATGGTGCTACCTGGCCGCAGGCGCAGGCCAGAACCTGCCCTGGGCCGCGGTCAGGCTCGCGCTCGGTGAACGGGTCACACCCTTCACGTCCTATCAGGTGGGAACGCTCTTTCTGAGACACTCCGTGGAGCACATCTATCCTCTAGCGCAGTACCGGAGTCTGACGACGGACGGACAACTGCTCCGGGTTGGAGGGGGAGAGTAGACGGAGTGTGAGCAAGCATCGAGTTTTGGGACGAGCATCCAGATCGAACATCGAGGATCGAATCAGTGGTATCAGGAAATGGAAAAGCTCAAGTATGAACGCCCGACCATTGTGCGTCATGTGTCGGGCCTGGCCAATAAAATCGGCTCCTCCCGGCGGGTCCGGGTGAAGAAAGAGATCGACGCCGTTCCCATCCGCGACCTTGTCGAACGATACGGCAGTCCCCTTTTCGTCTTCAGCGAGCGTGCTGTTCGACAGGAGTTCCGGAGCGCCCTTCGCGCATTCTCCACCAGATACCCCAGTGTTCAGTTCGCATGGTCCTACAAAACCAACTACCTGGACGCCATATGCCGCATTTTTCATCAGGAGGGGTCATGGGCCGAAGTCGTCAGTGAGTACGAATACCGGATGGCAAAACGAAACGGGGTCCCGGGGGAAAACATCATCTTCAACGGCCCCTACAAACCGGAAGGGGGTTTGAGACAGGCCATCGAGGACGGGGCGCTGATACACATCGATCATTATGACGAGTTGTACATGATCGAGAAGATTGCCCGGGAGTCGGGACGCACGGTGGAGGCGGGGATCAGGGTGAACATGGACACGGGCATCTACCCGTCCTGGGATCGCTTCGGGTTCAACCTCGACACCGGAGAGGCCATGAACGTCGTCCGCCGCATGGAGGCCGGCAACATCGTCCGGCTCGTCGGCGTCCATTCCCACATCGGCACCTTTGTCACCGAACCTCACGCCTACAGGAACGAAGCGTCAAAGCTGGCAGGTTTCGTCCAGTCGGTGGAAAAGGAATTCGGGGTAGAGATCGCGTACATCGATGTGGGGGGAGGATTTGCATCCAAGAACACCCTCCACTCCCAGTACTCGCCCGGAAGAGAGGCCAATCCGCCCATCGACGTCTATGCCGAGGCCGTCACCTCCGTGCTGCTGGAGGGTTTTTCAAAGGGGAGACTCCCAAGACTTGTCCTCGAAACCGGCAGGGCCCTGATCGATGGGGCGGCCTATCTCCTGACCTCGGTAGTTGGAGCCAAGAGGATGCCCAACGGCGTGCGGACACTGGTTGTGGACGGGGGGGTAAACATCCTTCCGGGCGCGTTCTGGTACAAGCATGACCTTTTCCTCACCTGCGACAACGAGTCCATGGTCGAGGAGACCACCATCTGCGGACCGCTGTGCATGAACATCGACGTGGTGCGTCCTTCCATTCCCCTGCCGGCCCTGGATACAGGCGAGGTCCTGGTCCTGCACCCGGTCGGGGCCTACAACGTGACCCAGTGGATGCAGTTCATCCGGATGCGCCCGGCGGTGGTCCTGATCGGCGAAGACGGGCGCACCGAGGTGATCCGAAGACCCGAAGACCTGGACGATATCAAGCGACTGGAGCAGGTGCCCCTTCGTTTCATGCAGGCGGGCCGCCATGATCCGTAGCATCCTGACCGGATACGGACTCGTCTTCTTCTCGCCCAATCCGTATGTCGGCGTGCTCTTCATGTCCGCGACCCTCGTCATCCCCAGCCAGGGGATGGCAGGCCTCGGATCGCTTCTCCTGTCCAACGGCTGGGCGACGGTGTTGGGTTTCCCGAGAGAGGATGTCCGCCAAGGCTACTACGCCTACAACGGTCTGCTGACCGGTCTCGCGCTTGGAATGACCTATCAGCTGAACGGCCCATTCGTCCTCATGATCCTGATAGCCAGCCTGCTGGGTGTCCTGATTGCGGCTTCTCTCCAGGCGCTTTTCCGGCATTACCTCTTCATCCCGGTCCTCAGCACCCCTTTTGTGCTCACCACCTGGCTCGTGCTCGCGGCGGATCAGCATTTCCATGGTCTGATCTATACCCTTGAACCGTTCGAGGCGACCTTTCTGGTCGGCGTCTTTCCGGAAATGTTCGATTTCTTTCTCCGCTCCCTGGGGGCCACCTTCTTCCAACTGACCGGCATTGCCGGGCTCCTGATCGCCGCCGGGCTCCTCCTCTATTCACGATTTGCATTCATCCTCGGGGTAGTCGGCCTCGTTTCGGGAAGCCTCGTTTACTCGCTGCTCAAAGGTGACCCTGCGGATCTCCACAGGAACCTGATCGGGTTCAATTTCATCCTCACCGCCGTAGCCGTCGGAGGGGTATGGACCATCCCTGGTCCGGGGACCCTCATGCTGGCCGCCGCCGGTAGTGCGCTGTGCGCCATGGTCTCGGCCGCAACCACCACCCTGCTGGCTCCGCTCTCCCTCCCTGCCCTCGCATTCCCCTTTATCGCCACCACCTGCATCCTCCTCTATTCACTGAAGCAGAGGGGCGGTCCATCGCGTTTTCAGACGATCGTGGTGCCCGAAAAGACGCCGGAGTTGAACATCAAGAGGCAGCGGAGTGCAAGGACGCGCTTCCTGGATCCCCAGGTGCCCGCGTTTGTGTTGCCGGTCAGTGGGGAGTGGACCATCACCCAAGGGCCGGAAGGGGAGCATACCCACAAGCAGGTCTGGTCCCGTGCGTGGGACTTCGAGATCCACGACGAGTCGGGCCGGCCTTGTCGGGGGCAGGGTGCGGTGGTCGAGGATTTCTACGCCTTCAACATGCCGGTTTACGCCCCTGCAGACGGCAAGGTCATCGCGGTGGTGAACCACATCGAGGACAATCCGATCGGCCAGGTGAACACGGAAGACAACTGGGGGAATCTTATCATCGTATGGCACTACGGGAGGGTCTACACGGCCTATTGCCACCTGAGGCGTGGAACCGCGGCCGTGAGCGGAGGGGAGCTGGTGCGCCAGGGACAGCTGATCGGGAAGGTGGGCAACAGCGGAAGATCGACCGTGCCCCACCTGCATTTTCATGTCCAGAGAAACCCGGACATCGGCGCAGCCGCCGTGGAAGCCGAACTCCTTCATTTTCTGACGCCCGCCGGAAGCGTGGATTGTTATCACACCCACGGTGTTCCGGGACAGGGCGACCGGATAAAGCCGCTCTCAGCGGACGACCGCGTCTTTCGCGCCGCGGGGTTTCCCCTCGGACGCAAGTGGACGTACGAACTATCGTGCGGGGGTAAGGCCTGGAGGGAGGAGTGGGAGACGGAGATCGACTTCTCCGGCAACCGCTTTCTTGTATGCAAGGACAACCGCTCGCGAATACGGTACACGGTCAACCGCTACGTCCTGCTCCTCCTCGATTATGAAGGTCCGCCCGACACCGGCTTGTACTGGCTCTTCCTGGGTGTGCCACGACTCCCTATGACATCCGTGAGGGTGGAATGGAGGGATGAACTGGATGGCGGCCTCATGCTTCCCCGCATGAGGCGTCTGCTCTCGGACCTCTTCGAACCCTTCCACCCCCTGGCACGTGTGCAGACCGTATCCCGGCTCGACCGGAGCGGGTCGAACCTGGTGATTCAAACAGAACTGGCGCACAAGGGGCTTCTCGCAGGAAAGAGATTCGGGAAGGTGCGCGTTTGTTCTGAGTTCGATTCGCACGAGGGGCTTGTTTCAGTGGACGTGGAGGCCGGGGCGGAGCGTATGTTTTCGCTGAGAAGAAATGAAAACCCCCCCCCTCCATGCCCTTTCAGAAAAGGGGGAAGATCAAAGGAGTTCAATATCAACGATCTCTCGGTTCCACTTTAGGAAAAGGGGAAGGCAAGGAAACCGTCCCGATGGTCCGTAGGAGCAAGCTCCGGTTGCTCCAGAAGATCGAAACAGGAGGAGGATGATGAAGGTGATCCGATCGGCATTATGGCCGATCCTTTTCTGGATAGCGTTGTCGGGTAGTTCATCTCAGGGCCATGGCGCGGAAACGGACAAGATTCCCATCTATTTTGAGGAGTCCTTCGGTTACGAAGCCTCGTCCAAGTACGAGGCTGCGCTGAACAGTGTGCTGAAGATCCTCCGCGCGGATCAGAAGAATTATCTGGCGACGCTGAGGGCGGGATGGCTCAGCTATCTGAGAGGGGATCAGGGCTCTGCCGAGAAGTACTACAAGAAGACGATCGAGCTTGCACCCGGCGCCGTGGAACCGCGGCTGGGTCTGCTCCTTCCGCTCGTTGCAGCGAAGAAGTGGTCCGATGCGGAGACGGTTGCGCATGCGGCCCTGAAGTTGGACGGAAAAAACTATACGGCTATGAGCAAGCTGGCCTACGTCCTTTTCCAGCAGGAGAAATATGAGCGGGCCGGGGCCATGTACCGGAGTGTCCTGGAACACTACCCGAGCGACGTGGAGATGAAACTGGGCCTTGCATGGAGTCTCCAGCGTCTCGGCAGGAAGGAAGAGGCCGGACGGTTTTTCCAGGAAGTCCTGCAGGTGTATCGAGGCAACCAGAGCGCCTTGCAGGGGTTGGAGTGAATGCAGGCCCCCGGATTCCGGCTTTCGCCGGGATGACGCATGCGCAACTTCGACCCCGCAACACTTGCGGAAAATCCGGATCTTGCAGAATGGGAGGAGCGACCCGCAGCGCACGCGCTCACGCGGGGTGAGCGAACCCCATCGATCAGGGGGTGGTCAAACGATGTTCATTCGAATTGCATCCATGTTTTTTGTGGTCGCGTTCGCCTGCCTGCTTTCAGGGTGCGCCACGGTGGCGCATCAGTTCAAGGCAGGGGCGGAATACCAGAAAGGGTTAAACCTCTTCAGGGCCGAGAAGTACGAAGAGGCCCGTGAACATGTGCAAGCGGCTTTAGATCTCTCTCCGGAACAATCCGACTACCTGGCCTTGCTGGGGTGGACCTTTCTCAGGCAGTCCCGATACGAAGAGGCGCAGAACCTCTTTTCCCGCGTCAGGGAAATGGACAGCAAGGGTGTATCCGGGCCGCAGGGCCTTGCCTGGGTGGATTATTCTCTGGGCAAGTACGATACCTCCGAAAAGTGGTTCATTCAGCAATTGGACTGGGCAAGAGACCACATGGGAAGACCGGAATGGATCTATTACGGCATCAGGGACACGCTTTATGTCAACTCCATCAGGTCGGATGGGGCATACGGGTTGGGTCTCGTCGCACTTGCCCGGGGAAAGTTGAGGGAGGCTGAATCGTTTCTCAAGGAGGCCTTGAGTTGCCCGAACGATTTCATGGGCCATGGCCCCGTCTTTACGGCCCTGGGCGATGTCTATTCTGCAGTCAAGGAGTACAAGAAGGCCGGGATCCAATACGAAAAGGCGCTTGCATTGAAGGAAGACGGCGCGACCGCGGCAAAACGGGCCTGGTGCGAGTACCGCCTGGGGGATAAATCCGGGGCCGATCAGTCCTTCCTTCGGATCCTCTCCTCCGGGAGCGACCGGCGCCCTGGTCTCTACGGGCTCGTGTTCACCAGACATGCATTGGGAAAGACAAGCGAGGCAAGGGCGTATCTTAAGGAGCTGGTTCGACTCGACCCCTATTTCGCAGATACGACCGATCTCTATGAACTCATCATCCGAACCGAAGGCTGGAGGCTGATTTGGAAGGATTTCGCCCAAACGTATTTTGAGAAGGGGGACTTCGCAAGGGCCGCATTCAAACTGGAGGGATATCTGCCGTCGTCCATGCAGGAGTGCACGGCCCGGCTGATGAACGGTTGGTGCGCGTTCTATCTCCGGGGACCGCAGGCCGGTCTTGCGGAATTCTCGAAACTCTCGGGCCAGCGGCTGTGCCCGGACGACCAGGTATCGACCGGGAAGGGCGTGGCCCTGCTCTATTCGAACCGCCTGGATGAGGCGGCAGAGGAATTCAACAAGGCCGCTACGGCAAACCCGGAAAATGTCCGTTCCGCGGTGGCCCTGGGAGCCGTCGCCTTTCTCAAAGGAAACCACCAGGAGGCCATTCGGATCTACAGCCGCAATCTGCATCGCCTTCCGAACGAGGAGATCTATTTCTCCTGGCCGAGCCATGCCCTGAACAACCTGGGGTGGAGCTATATCAAGACAAGAAAGTACCCGGAGGCCTTGCACGCCTTCCAGAAGCTTCAAAGCATCCACCGGAAGCCGGTCTACCCCGAGATCTTCGACGGCCTGGGATGGTCTTTGTTCTATCTGGACCGTGTTCAGGAGGCCAAAAAGGCTTTCGAGCAGGCCCTGCGATTCGCTCCGGGCTATGGTTCATCGCTTTCCGGGCTTGCGCTGGTTCAGAAGACTCAGATAAAAAATAGACTCGTTGATTAAAATCGTAGAAAGGACTATAAGAAAGGCCTAGTATAATATTTCTATACAAGTCTTTGGATGGTGATGATATCCCCATCGAAGCGAATCGGTTCTTGGGCTGTCTCGGGCAGCTTCGGAGGGTAAAAGCATGTTCTTCACGGTCTCGCTCTACACCGCCCTGGCCATTTTTCTCATCGGCGTCATCTACAAGATAGGCACGTGGTTTACCCGCACGGTCGGCTTCGGTCCCAAACGCTTCACGACCGGCCAGCGGCTGGGGGCCGCCGCCAGGGGGATTGGAGCGGTCATTTTCAGCGGCAGGATTCTTTCCCTTGCCAAGGTCTTCGTGACCGATGTCCTGTGGCAGAGAAGGGCGCTCAAGGAGGACTTCCTCCGGTGGCTCATGCACATGCTGATCTTCTGGGGGTTCACGTTGCTCCTCCTGATGCACGCCCTCAGCATGCCGGCCTGGTTCACCGAATATTACTCCACCCTGCACCCCTTCATGTTCCTGAGAAATCTCTTCGGACTCATGGTGATCGTCGGCGTGGGGATTGCCGTTTACCGCAGGTTTTTCGGGAACATCCCGCGCCTTCAGACGAACGCCATGGACAAGTACGTCATTGTCCTCGTAGGCGTCATCCTCCTGTCGGGCTTTTTCCTCGAGGCGATCAAGATCACCTCCCACAGCGTCTTCATGACCATGGTCGAGGACTATGGGGATACCTCGGACCCGGAAGAGATCAGGGCCCTGGAGAGCTTCTGGGTGAAGAACTTCGGGGTGGTGTCTCCCAAGGTCAAGGGACCTTTCGAGGAAGAGACCCTGACCGAAGGCGGCGAACTCCACGAGATGAAATGCGCCTCCTGCCATTCCCCGGTGCAATGGTCATTCACCGCCTATCCGCTGGCCAGGGCCATCTCCCCCATCGCCGCCGGCCTCGATCGCGCAGGGGCTCCCAAGGTCCTTTGGGCCATCCATCTCTGGGCCTGCTTCATCGGACTGGCCTACCTGCCTTTCAGCAAGATGTTTCACCTGATTGCCACCCCCGTCAGCCTGCTGGCCAACGGGGTCATGGACCCGGAGAAGGCCGAACCGGCCAATGTCATGACACGCCGGGTGATGGAGCTCGACGCATGCACCCATTGCGGTACGTGCAGTCTGCGTTGCTCCGCCCTGGGCGCCTTCGCCGCAATGGGGAACCGGTGCATCCTTCCCTCCGAAAAGATGGCGGCGCTCAAGAGGCTCGCCTCCCGAAAGACCCTGAGCGGTCAGGATTCCCGGGCGCTGATGGAGGGCATCTATGTCTGCACCAGCTGCGACCGCTGCACGGTGGTGTGCCCCTCGGGGATCAACCTGAAGGACACGTGGATGGGCTTGAGAAGAGAGCAGCTCGACCGGGGCTACGCCGCCCCGGTCGTCCTCTCCCCCCTCTCCTTCGCGGTGGACCTGAATCGCAAGGACCTCGGTTCCGACGGGGACCCGGGCCCGGCGGAACCCTCGAAGAAGCGGATGACGCTGGATTTTGAAGCCATGAAATCCCCCGTCGCACTGGAACCCGGGATACCGGGAGAGGCCACACCCCTGAGCCGCGCCGGCACTTTTGAATACTGCTTCGGGTGCCAGAACTGCTCCACCGTATGCCCGGTGGTGGGGATGCACGAAGAGCCGGAGAAGGGACTCGGTCTCCTGCCTCACCAGATCATGTGCTGTCTGGGGCTGGGGCTTACCGACATGGCTGCAGGCAGCCGGATGATCTGGGACTGTCTCACCTGCTATCAATGCCAGGAACACTGCCCCCAGAAGGTCATGGTCACGGACCTGCTCTTTGCGCTCAAGAACCGGGCGGCGAAGAGCAGTAGGGAGCACTAATCCCCCGGCGAAGATGAGAGGTTGAGTTCTGTAGGATGGGTGGAGCGAAGCGAAACCCATCGACTCGAGCCATTCGAGAAGCGCAGGCCCTAAGGATTGATGGGTTTCACTACGCTCCACCCATCCTACAAGTGAAGTCTTGTGAGGTCCCATTGACCTTCCCCCCTTTCTAGTCTCTACATGGGGCGGAGGGGGGGATCTTGAGGGAAAGCAAGGGATCAAGTGTGGCGCTCAATTCGAGGTGATCATCATGAAATTCGCTTTCTTCCTGGGATGTAACATACCGGCGCGCGTCCAGCAGTATGAAACGGCCGCCCGCGCGGTCCTGGCGCGGCTCGGGGTGGAGCTGGCCGATATCCGCGATTTCAACTGCTGCGGATATCCGCTGCGGAACACCGACCAGCTCGCCTTCCTGGTCTCCTCGGGGAGGAATCTGGCCCTGGCGGAGCGCTCCGGCCTGGACATGCTCACCCTGTGCAAGTGCTGCTACGGCAGCCTGCGGAAGGCCCGGCACACGCTCAGAGAGGACAAGGATCTGCGCCAGGAGGTGAACCGGATCCTCTCCAGGGAAGGACTCCAGGTGGCCTGCACGGGCGAGATCAAACACCTCCTCCCGCTGCTTCACCGCGACCTCGGCACGGAGAAGCTGAAGGCGGCCCTGAAGGGTTCCTTCAGGAAGCTGAACATCGCCACGCACTACGGGTGTCACGCGTTGCGGCCGAGCGTGGTGACCCAGTTCGACGACCCTGTCTCGCCCTCCCTTTTCGACCAGCTCGTGGAGATCCTCGGGGCGAAGAGCGTCGACTGGCCCACCAGGCTGGAATGCTGCGGGGCCCCGCTCCTGGGCATCAACGACCAGGTCTCTCTGAATATCACCCGGCAAAAGCTCCAGGACGGAAAGAAGGCCGGCGCCGACTTCCTCTGCACGGCCTGCCCCTTCTGCCATCAGCAGTTCGATACCGTCCAGAAGGCGATGCTCTCCGGCAATGGCAACACCGGTTACCTGGCATCCATTCTCTACCCGCAGCTCCTGGGGATCTGCATGGGAATCGATGCGGAGTCGCTCGGCATCCGACAGAACAAGCTGGATATCAGCAACATCGTCTCTTTTTGGGATACCGGCAAGGAGGAGGCAAAGAACCAGCTCTGAAGCAGGGCGAAGAGGGGCCGCCCCCGTTACAAGTTGCTGCAGCAATACAAGAGGAGTAGTCCATGTCCGAAAACAAGGTAGGATCCGTTCTGGTCGTAGGAGGCGGGATCACCGGCATGCAGGCCGCTCTGGACCTGGCCGATTCCGGTTATTTCGTTTACCTGGTCGAGCGGTCGAGCTCCATCGGCGGGATCATGTCCCAGCTCGACAAGACCTTTCCGACCAACGACTGCGCCATGTGAATCATCTCCCCCAAACTGGTCGAGGTCGGCCGGCATATCAATATCGAGCTGTTGACGCTCTCCGAGGTCAAAGAGGTCACGGGGAGCGAAGGGGATTTTCACGTCAGGGTGACGCAGTATCCGCGCTACGTGGATGTGAACAAGTGCATCGCCTGCGGCCTCTGCGCCGAGAAGTGCCCGAAGAAGGTCGAGAACGAGTACGACGAGGGGCTCAACAGGAGAAAAGCGATCTATGTCAAGTACGCCCAGGCCGTGCCCCTGAAGTACGCCATCGATGACAGGCACTGCAACTATCTCACCAAGGGAAAATGCAAGGTTTGTGCAAAGGTCTGCCCTGTGGGCGCCATCCACTACGAGGACAAACAGAAGGACCTGGACCTGCACGTGGGCTCCATCGTCGTGACCGTGGGCGGCAAGGCCTTTGACCCCGGCGAGCAC
>JAGVAP010000066.1 GCA_020060215.1 Deltaproteobacteria bacterium
ATCGCACGCCGCGCATCGCCCGGCAGGGGTGACGACCACACCAGGCAGGCGGTGCCGTTGCCGAGGAGGTCGACGGGCGCGATGCTCGCCAGGTCATCGATGCGCGGAAACACCTTCAACGGCTGGGGCTTGCTCCAACTGTTCCCGGACTGGTTGAAGTACAGGCGAACGCCGTCGCGGTGGAGATAGATGACGTCGGTGGTGCCGCTGCCGTCGATGTCGGCAAGACGTATGCGCTTATGGTCGAACTGGTCCGGGTTGTCGAACCAGGGCGCATTGTCCATCGTGATCTTGGCGCCGAAGCGGCCGTAGCCGAGGTTGGGCCAGTAGCAGACCTCGCCGTTGCGGATGCGGACCAGGTCGGTGAGGCCGCCGCCGGAGAGGTCGGCCAGGTAGATGGATTGCGTGCCGTCCGCGAAGACGACGCGCGGGCCTTTCTCCTCGTCGAGCGCTTGCGCGACCCGCTGCGCCGGTCCGAAGCCCTCTTCGGCGAGCGAGGCGTGCCAGACCAGGGCGTCGTCTTCGGTAATCAGCACATCGGCGCGGCCGTCACCGTCGAGATCGACGAACCTGACGTTCGGGTCGAGCGTGTCGAGGTTCAGGCGCGAGGTGAAGGTCCGGAAGGGATGCCAGCCTTCGGCCCCGTCATGTTCATAAAAACCGGCCATCGGGCCCTCCATGAGGACGACGTCGGGTTGACCGTCGCCGGCCAGGTCCATGAACTCCGCGCCGCCACCGAGGGCGACATTGGGTTTGAGGGCGACCGTTTCGAGCGGGGCGAACTTCGCCTTCACGAATCCCCGGCCCTCCATCTTGTCCGGGATCGGGCTGAGGTTGCGCTTGTAGAACCAGGTGCCTGCCTGCTCGGCAAGGATGCCGGGAATGCCCTCGCCATGCAGGTCGGCCCAGCGGTAGGAGCTGCCATCCAGGCCGATGGGGAGGTTGTCCAGGTTCGACGGATCAACCAGCTCCACCGTGTCCTGTACGATGGGCTCGGTGTACTCGAATTCGACGGGCGGGAGGCTCCGCGAGTCGTAGCCGCCGTTACTACGACGATAGCCGGTCTGTGTGACAGAGCGTAAGAAGGTGTAGACCGGGTTGCGGGCGCCGGTGGGGTCCGCTTCATCCGAGTAGGTGAAATCCGTGGAACGCACCAGGCAATCCCGCCCCACGCCCATCTCCCCAGGGAAGTGATGGAACATCAGAACGCGCCGGCAGGTCCGATACGTGCGGACCTCGAACCCGGCACGGTAGGAGGAAAAGGGGTCCCTGCGTGCCGGCCATTTGCCGGTTTCGCCAGGGGTCGGCGCGTGGGCGTCGTGCTCCCCATAGTCGAAAACGACCTCGAAGAGCCAGCAGTTGCTTCCGTCCGGCGCGGCGGCATCCCGAGGGTCCGGCCAGGAAGCGTCGCCTTTGAGCACCGGGAGATAGGGCTCACGGTGGCCATAACGGATACGTTTGAGGTAGCGCTGCGCCGAACGCGAACCCGTCGTCCTGCTGCTCTCGTGAGCCTTGAAAAGCGCGTTGCCGAGGGTGTCCTCGAAGATTCGATCGGAGTCTTCGGGCTTGTAGCCGTAGACAATGACGTTTCCCTTGTCGTCGTGGCTCTGGCAAATCAGCCAGCTGAAGATGCGGTTCGGGTCGGCAGGATCGGAGATACGGCTCTCGGGCGTCTTGCCGTACCAGGTGGTGATGTTTTCCTTGGAAATGGAGCGCCAGGAGACGTCGGTTGCGTCAAGCGTGTTCGTCCAGCGTTCGATCCGCGCAAAGAGCCCCTCGGTTCGCGGACGATAGCGACGAACCTGGTAAGGAATGCCGTTCACGGTTCGCTCGGGGAGGCTCTCTCGATCCCATCGGCCCTGTGCGTTCTGAACGAGAAACGGCACCAGATCCTCGGCGCCGGAGAGAATGAAGACGTCCGACTCCTCAGCGTCCCGGTACTGGGGCAGGCCCTTGTCGGTATTGCGGGTGATGGCAGGCAGTAACAGGCTCCAACCAAAGCCGAATGGACCATTGCCGGAACCGGAGTCGTAGGAGAGGGAGAGTTGGGGCCCGAACCCGGATCGCCCGGGGCTTGCAGCGATCGGCACCGACATCGATCCGGTCCCGGTAACGGGGTTGGCGGCGAACTTCTCGCCCATGCCGCGAATGGCCCCACCGCCTTTGGGCAGGGATATGGTCGGGATCGCAGGGTTTTGCTCGCCGTCCCTCCGAGCTTTCGCTGTATCCGGCAAAGCCAACGGTCACCTCACGTGATTGCAACAACCTGCCATCTCGCTTGCGCACGCTTCTTGCCCGACGAACAGGGGATGGCGATTTTGGGCTCGGGGAATGTAGCAGGTGTGGGAGGGTTTTGCAAAAAGATATGTCCAGCATTCCTGGAAGCGGCCTTCCGTCGCTTGTGATGGGGACCGATGAGGGTGGGCGGACCTTGACTCTGGACATTCCTGCTGCGATCGCCGGCCCGACGGGTGGCCCTCCCACTCTACGCCTTTCTGGGGGGAGGAATGAAAACCCGTCGAAACCCTTCCTGCAGAGAAATGGCTCCTTCCGGACAGAACCGGGCGCAAACCCCGCACCCCAGGCACCGAGCCTCGTCCCGGGCCGCTTTGCCGTCATCGTCGAGCGTTATCGCATCCATGGGGCAGCGCTCCACGCACGTGCCGCACCCGGAGCAAATCTCCTTGTCCATGACGGCGAGAAAGTTGGTCGCATTGATCAGGGGCAGGGTGCCCTCCCGCCAGAGCCTGAACGTGTCGCAGCACTCCTTGCAGCAATTGCAGATGCTGGTCTCCGGCCGGTCGATGTTCGAGCCGGGATGAAACGCCTTGTGCACCAGGCCGGCGGCCTCCGCCTCTTTCATGATTCGAAGGGCTTCCTCCTTGGTGACCGGCTCTGCAAAACCCTGACTCACCGTATGACGGGCGGACTTGCCGAAGGTGAAGCAGTTCCGCAGAGGGGCTTCGATGCTGCAGGGCTCCCCGAGCGTGGCGCGCCGCTGCCTGCAGAAGCAGTAGCCGACCGCAATCTCCTCGAACTTCTCGATGATCTCCTCGACCTTCTGTGTCGGCACAATCACTTCAGCCGGTGAAGCGGCGACCGTCCTTTGCACCGGAACAATCCTGATGGGCTTGCCCTCCTGGTTTGTCCTCGTCGGCACGGTCCGGTCCACAGGCGGGGCGTTGGCAAAGACAGGGCCCAGCGCATCGTAGTTCGACTGGATCTGGCTGCGCGTTTCGGACATGAGGTTCTCAAAGAGATGCGCCAGCTCCAGTTCCTTTGGGTCACCCTTGAGCGGGCTCATGAATCTGTACTCGAGGAGACCCACATTCATGAGAGGAAGCAAACGAAAAACCATGACTCCGGAAGAGCTCGGCTGGTTGAAGAGGAGCCCCTTTGCCGCGAGACTCGCAGCCACGGCATCGATCCGCTCCACACGGAGACCGCCGGATTCCTTCAACTCCGCCAAGGTCTGAGACCCTTTGCGCGAGAACGCGAAAATCAGATCCAGCTCTTCCTCGTTGTCCTCGATGACGAGCTTCAATATGGAGACGGTCGTCTCGCTCACCGGGAGCGGGATGATGCCCTGACGGGAAATGATGGAGGCGGCCTGGTGGTACTTTTCCGAGAGGATGCTTCTCGATTCTTTCTTTTCTTCGTCCATCGTTCACCTCCGCGGATGCGTAGAATGGAAAGATGCGTAGAATGGAGAGGATATCGAGCGCGCAACACCATGGCAAGCAAAAAGGGGTCGGGGGGGCGCGTACCATCTGCCGGGAGCGTTCTCGCAGATGGCTCATGAACACCCTGGACCAAGGACCGCCAGGAAGACACGAAGACACGAAGAACGGACCGGGGGAGGGGAGGGACGGGGAAACGCTTGAAATTCTGCGGCGTTGGTGTATGCTTGAGGGTATCCAAATCCCCCTTGATCCCCTTTCGTCAGAGGGGGGAAGCGTGCTGGAGGGGGGGAGAGGTTTCGAGCAGAGTGGGCCTTTTACGAGAAGTGTGGCTCTCAAACCTGGATGGAATGGGGAAGGATTCGGGGAGGGAACAGGTTGGCGGAGAGAATCGGTTTTGAGCAGGGGCCGATCAGGCCGCCCAGCGAGGCGCAGAGCCTGCTGTTGCGGCTTACGCGGAACTGCCCCTGGAATCAGTGTCTTTTCTGCCCGGTCTACAAAGGCAGAAAATTTTCCCTGAGGCCGGTCGAGGAGATCCGGAAGGACATCGAGACCGCAAGGGATATTGCCGACGATATCAAGGCGCTTTCCTGGAAATTGGGGCATCGGGGAGAGGTCACCAACGAGGTGATCAGCTCGATCTTCTCTTCTTCGCTTTACAGCGACGCCTACAGGAGCATCGCCGCATGGCTCTACTACGCGACCGGGTCGTGCTTTCTCCAGGATGCGGACAACCTCATCATGCCGACCGGGGACCTGGTGGAGGTCCTGACGTTTTTGCGTGAGAAGTTCCCGGAGATCACCCGGGTGACCACCTATTCGCGTTCCAGGACCATTGCCAGGAAATCGCTGGAATCGCTCACGCGCATCCGGGAGGCCGGGCTCGACCGCATCCACGTGGGGCTCGAGACCGGTTATGATCCGCTCCTGAAGATGATGAAGAAGGGGGTGACCGCAGCCCAGCAGATCGATGCAGGGAAGAAGGTGGTCCAGTCCGGAATGGAGCTCTCGGAGTACGTGATGCCGGGGCTCGGGGGCAGGGAGCTCTGGGAGGCCCACGCAACCGCCACGGCCGACGTGCTCAACCAGATCGACCCTCACTTCATCCGGATCAGGAGCCTCCGGGTGCCCGAAAGGGTGCTCCTCCACGAAAAGCTCGTGAGCGGAGAGTTCACCATGCAGACCGACGACATGGTGGCCGAGGAGCTCCGCGTGTTCATCGAACGGCTGGACGGGATCAGTTCCGTGGTCACATCGGATCACATCATGAACCTCCTGGAAGAGGTCACCGGGAAGCTGCCCGACGACAAGGAGAAGATGCTGGAGGTGATCCGGAGATATCAGCAACTGCCGGACGATGAGCGCCTGATCTATCGCGTCGGAAGGAGAGGAGGGGCCTACCGCTCCACCGAAGACCTCGGCCGGGACAGGGCAACCTACGGGAAGATCCAGAGGCTCGTCGAAGAGCTGAAGGCCAAGGGCGGCATGGCGGAGGTGGAGAGGTTTATCAGGGATCTGGTGGATCAGTACATCTAGAGGTCAAGGAGGTCGCAAGGTCCAGGGTCCAGGGTCAAAGAAGCTGTCGACCGGCGGAGCCGAAGGGACCGGGGACCTCGAGGTCGGGTTCGGTGGGATCTGCAACGACCCCCGTGCACGAGAAGATTCGCCTGGACCTAGCTTCGACCTAACGACATTTCGAGCGGAGTGAGAATCTTACCTGCATGACCTATTATCCTGCCTTCCTGGATCTCCGTGGAAAGAAGGTGCTGATCGTGGGCGGGGGCTCGGTCGCCCGGCGGAAGGTCGAGACGCTCCTCGAATGCGGGGCCGTGGTCGACCTGGCCGCAAGGGTCCTCACCCCCGAACTGAAGGGCCACGTGGACGAAGGGCGCATCCGCTTCCTTGGGGAGGAATTCAGGGAGGAGCAGGTCGAGGGGGCCTTCCTCGTGATCGCGGCCACCGACGACCCGGAGCTGAACCGGCAGGTCAGCCTCTCGGCCCGGCAAAGGGGGATCCCGGTCAATGCCGTGGACCAGCCTTCGGACTGCACCTTCATCGTGCCGTCCGTCCTCCGGAGGGGGGACCTGGTGATCGCCGTGTCCACGTCCGGCAAGAGCCCCGCCCTTGCGAAACAGGTGCGGGAAGAGCTCGAGGAAAGGTTCGGTGAAGAGTACGAGCCGTATCTGGACCTCATGGGGAGGATCCGCGAAGAGGTCCTCTCCCGCTCGCTCCCGGCAAAGGAAAGAGAGGAGATCTTTCGCAGCCTCGTCCGGTCGGATCTGCTGGATGCGATCCGGGCAGGGGACCGGGAGCGGATCGCACTTAGGCTGGAGGGAATCCTGGGAAGCGATCTTTCCAGGAAGATTCTGGAATGAGCATTCGCGGTTGAATTGATGGGTTTCCCCCGGCTGACAGATTGCCGGGGTCCACCCGTCCTACGATCGGTTGAGGAGTTGATGAGCGCAGTCATGATGATCCGGTATCGAGCATCGAGCATCCGGCATGCAGCAGCCCTCTTTACTGCGGGGCGGGGGATTATTGAGTGATGGCCTTCTTCCTTTCCAAACTGTCCCTGTTCCTCATTCTCCTGGCCACGGGCGGGTTCATCGTCTACATCATCCGGCAGCAGAAGGCCGTGTACCGTTGGTCCTACAGAATCCTCCTGGCCGGGTTTGTCGCGCTCACGCTCCAGCTGCTGCACGCCTATGTTGCCCTGGGAGCCATGCCGGTCCTGACCTTGAAGTCGGCACTGGCCTTCTTTGCGTGGACGATCCTCGGCGCCTACCTGATCTTTCATGCGAAGTTCAGGCTCATGGTGCTCGGCTCCTTCATCTCTCCCCTCGCGGCCATCCTGATGATCCTCTCCTCCGCCATCCCCGGCTCAGGGGTGACGACGGTCCAGCCGATATTCAGGAGCGCGTGGCTGCCGATTCATGTCTGGACCGCATTCATGGGCAATGGGATGTTTGCCGTGGCATTTGTCGCGGCCATCATGTACCTGATCCAGGAG
>JAGVAP010000136.1 GCA_020060215.1 Deltaproteobacteria bacterium
ACAGGTTGCACTTGTCCGGGTCCTTGGGATCGGCCACGGGGGTTGCATCGGTGACGATCCGCGCGATTTTCTGGCGCAGCGTCTTCTCGTCGCAGAAGATCTCGATGGTGTTGTCATAGGACTTGCTCATCTTCCGCCCGTCGATCCCCACGACGGTGGGCACATCGACGTTGATCTCCGCCTCCGGAAGCACGAAGGTCTCCCCGAAGGTGTTGTTGAACCGAATGGCGATGTCGCGGGTGATCTCCAGGTGCTGCTGCTGGTCCTTTCCCACGGGAACCCGGTCGGCTTGGTAGAGGAGGATGTCGGCGGCCATGAGGACGGGGTAGGAAAGGAGGCCGTGATTGGGGGCGATGCCCTGCTCCACCTTGTCCTTGTACGAATGACTTCTCAGGAGGAGCCCCACCGGGGTCACGTTGTTCAGGATCCAGGTGAGCTCCGTCACCTCGGGCACATCCGACTGCACCCAGAAAATGGATCGGTCCGGGTCGAGGCCGAGGGAAAGGAAATCGAGGGCCGCGTTCAACGTCCCGGCGCCGAGGCGCTCCGGGTCCGAAACCGAGGTCATGGCATGGTAGTTCACGATGAAGCAGAAGAGCTCCGACCGTTCCTGGTACTCGATCATCGGCTTCATCATCCCGAAATAGTTGCCGATGTGAAGTTCGCCCGAAGGCTGTATGCCTGAGAGTACGCGCATCTTCCTCTATCGCTCCTCAACAACAGAGAATTTCGCCACAAAGACACCAAAGAAGATTTTCTTCGTGTCTTCGTGTCTTCGTGGCGGATTTATTGGCAGAGCAGGGCAGGATCACCTGCGGCCGAGTCCCCGATCTCGTATCCTTTTGCCGCAAGCCGTTGCGCAATCCTGTCAGGGTTGGTCACCCTGTCATCGAATGTGATGAGAAGATTTTTTTCTGCGGGTTCGATATCGTAGCGGATGATGCCGTCTATCTCGTTCAGGGCAGCCCGTACCCTCCTGAGAGGACTGCCTCAGCCGCTCATGAGGTTTGGAACCGAGAGTCTCACGGACTTTGAACTGGACGGCGGAACGTCGCGAACGCATCCGAATGCCTGAACCAGCAACGTACCCGCGATCAGCACTGCGGCCCACTTCTCTTTCATGCGTCCGGTCCTTTTTCCTTCTGAGAGCCTTCTCTGGACTTCAAGGCGTCCTGCAGTCTCTCCCCCAGGGAACCGAGGCTCTTCTTGCCTCCGGTCGCTCCGGTGAACCTCCGCCAATCCTCTTCATCCTTGCGATCGGCCGGGCCCAGGCTGATTCTTCTCTCCTCGGACTGAATCGCCTCGACGATGACCTTGACGGGCTCCCCCTCCCGAATCCTATCCGACAGCCCGGGCGCACCCGATTCCATGATGCGGGACCTTGGAAGCAGCCCTGTAATCCCCGGGGCAAGACTTACAAACCAGCCGAATCGCTCCTTCTTCTCCACCAGGCCCTCGAGCGCCTGTCCCACCTGAAATCTCTCGGCCACATCGACCCAGGGGTCTCCTTCCGCATCACGGATACTCAAAGAGATCCTCCTCTTGGAAGGGTCGATCTCCTTGACCACCACCTCTACCTCGTCCCCGGGGTTCACCACGTCTTCGGGCCTGTTCACCCTTTTCAGGTAGCTCATCTCGCTGATGTGGACCAGCCCCTCGACCCCCGGCTCGATCTCCACGAACGCACCGAACTTGGCGCAGCGGGTCACCTTTCCCTTCAGCCTGTCACCCGGGTGGAATCTTTCATCCAGATTCTCCCATGGGTCGCCCGTCACCTGTTTGGCGGAGAGGGAGATCCTCATGCGGTCGCCCGCCGTTTCCTTGTCTATTTTGATGATCCTGACCCGAATCATCTGGTCCTTGGAGATGATCTCTTCCGGTTTGGCCACGCGTGACCAGCTCAGCTCGGAGAGGTGCACCATGCCCTCCAGCCCCGGAAAGATCTCGACGAAGGCGCCGTACGGCATCAGCCGGGTGACCCTTCCGTCCAGCTCCACCCCCGGTTCCAGCCCTTTCAAGAACTCCTCTCGGGCCTTGGCCTGCTCCGCCCTCAGCAGCTCCCGCCTCGAAACGACGATATTCTTGCCCATTTCCTCGAACTGCGTGATGAGGAAGGGGTAGGTCTTCCCGACGTGATCTTCGGGTTTGTCGACGTAGCCCAGGCCCATTTGGCCCATGGGGCAAAAGGCCCTCCGCTTCATCACTTCGACGTGAAAACCCCCTTTGACAAGCCCTTTCACCTTCCCTTCCACCGGAACGGAATGCTGGTGCGCGCTCCTCAGGGCCACCAGGCCTCCCGTCTTGGATGCGGTCTTGGAGAGCCGGATCTCATCGCCCCCTGTGGCGACCACATAAAGCTCGACGGTATCTCCTACTTCATACGGCAGGAGGCCGTTTTCGTCCAAGAGCTCGCTCCTTTCGACGACGCCGTCGATCTTGGTGCCCGTATCCACGAAAACGGCATCCTTGCCGATGGAAAGGATGCTTCCGCGGATCCTCTCTCCCACTTGAATGTTCTCATCCCTGCCGCTCTCGTAGGCCTCCATGAGCTCGGCAAAGCTCTTCTCTTCCGGTTGCTGCGTCTCTGAAGGGTTTTCTGGCCTGTTCATTTCCACCAAGCTTGCTCCTTTGTTTTGGCTTTTATACGTCCGTCAAGGAAATCATGTTTTATTATCAGTCTATATAAGCACTGCCAAGCAAATAATGAAAGAGAATATTCAAGTCCGAGCCCCTCATGGCCGATGAGAGGGGTGATTGATTCCTTTGCCAGAGGGCAAACCTTCCGAAAGGGAGGGACGCAAAGCTTCCGGTCTAAGTCCAAGTAACGGGATATGACAGCGGGGCTGCAAGGCGAGTACCTCATAGAGCCCGGTTTCTGGAAAGGAGCCGGGTTTTTTCTTGCCCCTGCGCCTTCTTGCATCGGCCAACTCAAGGAAAGGAGGGCCCGACCAATGATGATAGAACCTGTAGACAGCGCCGCTGCAAGGCCGGTCGCTCAGGCAACGGCCCCGGGCAAGATCTCGGAGCAGGAACCTTCCCGCCCGGTCGAGGGGACCAAGGAGAGCCTCGACTCGGGGCTGGACGTAAACAGGGACGGCTACGGCCAAGAAAGGAGGATCGACGAGCGGCAGAGAGACCCGGAGTCCGAGGCCACGACCTACGATGCCAGGGGAACTTCCAGGGAGCGCCGTCCCCCGGATTCACCGCCACCGCAGGAAGGAGAGTCCGTGGACCTGTTTGTGTAATCCCCTTCGCCGGCGCCCTCGAGGCTGGAGGGTGCCCCGGAATCCTGCAGGAGCAGCCCGGTTTGCGGTTCCCCCGCTCAACGGTCGCCAACCGGCAATGCTCCTGCAGGTCCTTTCGCCTCCCCCAATCTGAAATGTCTTTGACCTGGATCCCGCATCCTGAATCTTGCACCATCCTTGAAGTAGACGATGCCCGATCGATCAGCTCCTTCGGTGACGGCTGTTCCGTCGAGACATCCAGAGATGGATTCTTCATCTGAACTTTCGCAACAGGGATACGGGCGTCGAGCCTGCCGGAGACCTCCACCTGAGATCTCCTGGTGACGGTTTACCCTCCACCAAGCGCCTGCCCCCTTTTTTCATCTTGCGCCTGCTTGTTGCGGTGTTAGAATGCCTTTTTTCTACGGAGATGATCAGAATGGACACAGAAATGAAGGACCAGTTGATCGCGATCGTCGGTCCCGATCACTTCACGGATCGTTTGATCGATCTCGTTTCCTATTCCTATGACGCCTCGGATCATGATCACCGGCCCGATGCGGCCGTGTGGCCCACCGATCGAGAGCAGGTCTCGGCCATTTTGAAGTTGGCCCATCACTTCGCTTCTCCCGTCATCCCCCGCGGGGCAGGGACCGGGTTGGCCGGAGGGGTCGTTCCGATCCGCGGCGGCCTGGTCCTGGATATGTGCAGGATGAACAGGATCCTTTCCGTTCGCATTCCCGACCGGGTGGCGATCGTACAGCCCGGAGTGGTCTATTCCGACCTGGAGAGGACCCTCCTGCCGTACGGGTTTTTCTTTCCCCCGGACCCTGCCAGCGGAAAGGTCTGCACGCTCGGTGGAAACGTGGCTACCAACGCCGGGGGGATACGGGGCGCGAAGTACGGGGTGACCAGAGATTATGTGCTGGCCCTTGAAGTGGTTCTGGCGGACGGTCGAATCACCCGGACCGGGTCCTCCTGCATGAAATCTTCTTCAGGGTACGACCTCACCCGGCTCTTCGTGGGGTCCGAAGGGACCCTGGGCGTGATCACCGAGATCACCCTCAAGATCAGCCCGCGTCCGACTGCACTGCGCACCGCTCTGGCCGTCTTCGCCCAACTGCGCGATGCGGGCCAGGCCGTGTCGGACATCATGCATTCCGGCATCATCCCCAGCGTGCTGGAGGTGCTCGATTCGAACTCCATCAGGGTGCTTCGGCAGAATGCAGGCGCCCCGCTCCCGGATGCCTCGGCCATGATCCTCGTGGAGACCGACGGCTACACGGAAGGGGAAGCCTCCTTTCAGATGGACAAGGTCATCCAGGTCTTTGAAAGGAACCAGGTGCTGAATGTCCAGAAGGCCGAGACGCCGGAGGAGGCGGAGAAGCTCTGGAAATTCCGCAAATCGGTCGGCAGCCTCGCCGCCAAGCTTCGGGCCAACAACGTCTCGGAGGACATTGCAGTGCCGGTCTCCAGGGTACCCGACCTCCTGACGGGGATCTCCGATATCGTTCAGCGCCACGATCTTCCGTTTGTCGTCTTCGGTCACGCAGGGGACGGGAACCTCCACCCCCGCATCCTGTACGACCGGGCGGATCCGGATCAGGTCCGGCGCATGCGCAAGGCCGTGGCGGAGGTATTCGCCTTCAGTTGTGAGATGGGCGGCACCCTCACGGGAGAGCACGGCATCGGCTTATCCAAGGCGCCCTACATGTCGCTCGAGCACGACCCGGTGGCCATGGAACTGATGCGCTCCTTCAAGAGACTCCTCGATCCGAAAAACATCCTGAACCCAGGCAAAATGGCCCTGGATGAGGAGCCCTCCGCAGAGGAATGAGCGTCACAAAGAAGTGACAACACGGGGGTCGTCGGCGGCATGGACAAACTCGTTTGGCCGTGTCCTTTGGCTTCGCACGGACAAGCAGAAGATTTCCATGGCACCAGACGGAAGACGACCGGAGTCTGGACACGGGACGAGAAAACAAGAAGATCAAGCGACAAATGACCAGGGACCGATCACCGATGACATTTCGTTTTTTGTGGCGGGATTCCAAAAAAAGCATTTGACATCGTTCCTGCAACTATGTTACGCGATAACTTTCGTGTTTCCTTGCCCTTAGCAACCCTATATAATGTTCTTCGCAGCTGCATCGGTCCCCTCAAAGGACTTGAAGCGGCTGTAAACCGACCTTTTCCGCGCAGCTCCGTGAGGAAGAGGGGGTCGAGTTGTTTGGAAACAAGGCGGAACGGGGCGGTTCAGCTAGTGCGCCCCCGATCCAATAGAGATTTGGAAAAGTAGACCGGGAAAACCGCATCAAAGGGGAAAGAAATATGGCGGACACCAAATTGCAGGTACTCATCGACACTTTGAAGAAGCAGGGCGTGGAAAGCGGAGAGGAGGCCTCTCGCGGCATCATCGAAGACGCGAATCAGAAGGCCAACGAGATCCTCCGCAAGGCCAAGGCGGAAGCCGACGGCATCATCTCCGCCGCCAAGGCAGAGGCGGACAAGAACCTTCGGCAGCTTCAGTCTTCCATGGAGATCGCGGCCTCTCAATTGCTGACCGACCTGAAGAGGACCATCGAACAGCAGTTGCTCGGCCTCCCCATGAAGAAGAAGATCGCCGAGGCCTTGGACGATACCAAGTTCCTCAAGGAGCTCATGACCGCCTGCGTGCGCGAGTACGTGAAAAGCTCGGAGCGCGCCGACCTGAGTGTCCTGGTCTCCAAGGAGCAGCAGGAAAAACTCACCGATTTCACCATGGAGATATTGAAGACGCTCCCGGGGAAGCGCGACGGCGACCAGCTCACACTGGACCTGAAGAGCGACGGTGTCGCCTTCGGATTCATCATCGGCACCAGCGACGGCGTCGTGAGGCTGGATTTCACGGACGAGGCGTTCCTCGAGCTGTTCCTCAGGTATCTTGCCCCCCGGTTCCGGAGCTATTTCAAACCCGTTGACCTCAAGGGATTGAGCGGCAAATGAGATACTACTTCCTGGTTGCTTATCTCCCTGAGATACACAGGGACGACAAGAAGCTGAAGCTCCGCCTCTCGGACCTCCTTCAGGAGAAAGACCATATCACGGAGCAGGACTGGAAGCAGGTGGAGCTGCTCCTCCTTTCGGGCGATCTTCTCCAGATCGAAAGACTCCTGGCCGGAAAGAGCAATGAGGTCGAATACAGCCTCTACGGCCTCGAGTTCTGGAAAGAACAGCTGAAGTCCCCCAGGGAGGTCCCCGAATTCATGGCGGAGCCTTTTGAAACCATTGCGGCCGAGGGAATGACCCCCCGGAACCTCGATCGGCTGCAGGACGCCTACTACAGGCACGTCATCGATAACGCCTCCAGCTCCTTCCTGCGGGAATACATGCTCTTCGAGAAGGATCTGAGGAATACGGTGGCCGCGGTCCGGGCCCGCAGAAAGGGGCTTCCCGCATCCGATTCCGTCGTGGGGGAAGGGGATGTCGTCGATCTGCTCAGCCGCAGCACAGCCGAGGACTTCGGTCTGAGCGCACAGTACCCCTGGATCGAGAAGATCGTCTCCGCAAAAGGCCCGGTAGAGACGGAAGAGGCTATTCAGCAGATCGTCTGGGACAACATCGATGAGATGACCGAAAAACTGGATTTTGACTTTGACGTCGTCCTGGCCTATCTCCTCAAGCTCCATCTCCTGGAGAGGAGCATCGGTTTGAGCGAGGAGCAGGGCATGGAAACCGTCAGGCAGCTGGAGGAACTATAATATGTCGCATGCGATTGGAAAGGTCGTGGCGGGATACGGCAACATGCTGACCGCCTCATTTGACACGAATGTCCGCCAGAATGAGGTGGCCTATGTGGTCACGGGCGATAGCCGGCTCAAATGCGAAGTCATCCGGGTTCGAGACAACCTGTGCTACATGCAGGCGTTCGAGGATACCCGTGGGGTCAAGGTGGGAGATCAGGTGGAGTTCACGAAGGATCTCCTGGTGGCGGAGCTCGGCCCCGGACTCCTGGGCCAGATCTATGACGGTCTCCAGAATCCCCTTCCCAAGCTGGCTGCAAAATGCGGTCTCTTCCTCAACCGCGGGGTCTATCTCGAGAGCCTGGACCGGACCGTGAAGTGGGAGTTCACCCCGGTGGCCAAGGTGGGGGATGTGGTCGCCGCCGGAGACGTGCTCGGGACCGTGCCGGAGGGGATCTTCACGCACAAGGTCTTCGTCCCCTTCAACTTCATCGGACAGGCCAGGGTGAAGAGCGTCGCCCCCAAGGGATCCTACACCGTGAATCAGGCGGTGGCCCAGGTGGAAGACCCGTCGGGCAAGGTCCAAGAGCTGACCATGATGCAGGAATGGCCCATCAAGATCGCCCTGCGCCATTACCAGCAGCGCCTCCTCCCCGAAGAGCCCCTGGTGACGGGGTGCCGAATCATCGACACCTTCTACCCCGTGGCCAAGGGCGGAACCGCCTGCATCCCCGGACCGTTCGGATCCGGAAAGACCGTGCTTCAACAGATCATCTCCCGGTACGCGGACGTGGACGTCATCATCGTGGCAGCCTGCGGGGAACGAGCGGGCGAGGTGGTCGAGACCCTGCGCGAGTTCCCCCACCTCATGGATCCATACACCGGCAAGACGCTGATGGACCGGACCATCATCATCTGCAACACCTCGTCCATGCCGGTTGCCGCAAGGGAGGCCTCCATCTACACCGCCATCACCCTGGGCGAGTATTACCGCCAGATGGGATTGGGCGTGCTCATCCTCGCGGACTCCACATCGCGGTGGGCCCAGGCGCTTCGGGAGATGAGCGGCCGGTTGGAAGAGATCCCCGGGGAAGAGGCCTTTCCGGCGTACCTGCAGTCCAGGATCGCCGACTTCTACGAGCGCGCCGGCCTCGTCCGCCTCAAGGACGGCGCCACCGGCTCGGTCAGCATCATCGGGACCGTTTCCCCAGCGGGCGGGAACTTCGAGGAGCCCGTCACCCAGGGGACCCTGGCCGTGGTCGGCGCCTTCCTGGGCCTCACCTGGGCCAGGTCGAACGCGCGCCGGTTCCCGGCCATCGATCCCCTCATCTCCTGGTCGAAGTACTCTGAGCAGATGAAGGAGACCCTCGACAAGCTCGATCCCAACTGGGTCATGAAGATCAAGGAAGCACAGCGCCTCATCTACAACGGCAACGAGATCAAGAAGAGAATGGACGTCGTCGGCGAGGAAGGCACCTCCCTGGCGGACTTCATCACCCAGCTCAAGGCCGAGTTTCTCGACTCGGTGTACCTGCAGCAGAACGCCTTCGATCCTGTGGACGCGGCCAACAACATGGAGCGCCAGATCTACGTCTACAACAAGGTTTACCGGATGTTGAAGAAGGAAATCGTGGCCAAGGACAAGGACGATGCGAGGGATATCTTCTTCAGGCTGACCGCCCTTTTCAAAAATTGGAATTCCTCGAAGTGGCAAAGCGATGATTTCAATGGGTATGAAAAACAGATCAACGATTTTCTAGGGGGTTAATGTCGTGAGAGAAATCATCACCAAGATTCGCGAAATCACAGGGAACATCGCAACCCTGAACGCTACGTCCGTCGGGCTCGGGGAACTGGCCGTGATCGAGTCCCCGGGCAAGAAGACCCTGGGACAGGTGATCCGGATATCGGGAGAATCGGTTGCCCTCCAGGTCTTCGGAGGAACCAAGGGCCTCTCGACCAACGACAAGGTCCGGTTTCTGGGGCACCCCATGCAGGTCAAGTACGGGCCCTCCATGCTGGGCCGGATCTTCAGCGGCGGCGGTGTGCCCATCGACGGGGGACCGGAGCCGGTGGAGGAGGAGATCCAGATCGGCGGTCCCTCCTTCAATCCTGCAAACCGGATCATCCCGAAGCAGATGATCCGCACCAACATTCCCATGATCGACGTGTTCAACTCCCTGGTGGTGAGCCAGAAGCTGCCCATCTTCTCCATCCCGGGCGAGCCTTACAACCAGGTGCTCGCGCGCGTGGGGATGCAGGCCGAGGCCGACATCATCATCCTGGGGGGAATGGGTCTCAAGTTCGACGATTTCACCTTCTTCCGGAGGACCTTCGAGGAAAGCGGGGTCATGAACCGCGTCATCATGTTCATTCACCTCGCCTCGGACCCCGTGGTCGAATGCCTGCTCGTGCCGGATATGGCGCTGGCCGTGGCGGAGCGCTTTGCCGAGTCGGGGAAACGGGTCCTCACCCTCCTGACCGACATGACCAATTTCTCGGACGCCCTCAAGGAGATCTCCATCTCCATGGAGCAGATCCCCAGCAACCGCGGGTACCCCGGCGACCTCTATTCGCAGCTCGCCTCCCGCTACGAGAAGGCGGTGGACATCGAGGGATTGGGGGATATCACGATCCTTGCCGTAACCACCATGCCCGGCGACGACGTCACCCATCCCGTGCCCGACAATACGGGGTACATCACGGAAGGCCAGTTTTACCTGCACAACGGGGTCATCGACCCGTTCGGCTCCCTGAGCCGGTTGAAGCAGAACGTGGTCTCCAAGGTCACCCGCAAGGACCACAACGACATCATGAACACGATGATCCGGCTGTACTCCGACTGCCGTGAGTCCCGGAACAAGATCGCCATGGGGTTCAAGCTCTCCAAGTGGGACGAGACCCTCCTGGCCTACGGGAAGGACTTTGAAACGGAGCTGATGGACCTGAATGTGAACATCCCCATCGAGCAGGCCCTGGATCTTTGCTGGGACATCCTGGCCAGGCACTTCGAACCGGTCCAGACCGGGCTCAAGAACGAGATGATCAAGGAATTCTGGCCCGAAAAGGGCGCGGAGAAAACATTGAAGAAGGCGGCGTAAGCCAGGAAAGGATGCGAAGAAGATCTGCCACAAAGGCACTAAGAAACAAAGAGGACGATAATTTTTTTGGTGTCTCTGCGTCTTAGTGGCGAGATTTGGTTGCGGCCTAGGCTGCATAGGGTGAGATATGGCTGAGAAACTCAAATACAACAAGACGGCCCTGAAGGCCCAGCGGGACGCCAAGTCCAAATACGAGAAGTTCCTTCCCATCCTGCAGTTGAAGAAGATGCAGCTCCAGCTCGTCATTCGACAGATGGAGCCGGTCATCGAGGAGAGGAGGAAGGCGCTCAAGGAAACGGCCGAGCGGATCCGGTCCTGGGCCCGGTTCCTGACCGACCCCACGGTCGACATCCAGGACTACCTGGTGATCGAGCAGATCGTGACGGATACGGACAACATCGCCGGCGTGGATGTGCCCGAATTCAAGAAGGTCGTGTTCAAGGAGGTGGACTATTCCCTCTTTGCCACCCCTTCGTGGCTGGATACGGCCATTGCGGCACTTCGAAAGCTGGTGTCCATTCGCGAGGAGCTGCGGATCCTCCTGCGCAAGGAGGAGCTGATCCGGGAGGAACTCCGGACCACCACCCAGCGAACCAACCTCTTTGAGAAGAAGATGATCCCGGAGCTCAAGGAGAACATTCGAAAGATCAGGATTTTTCTCGGCGACGAGGAGACGGCCGCCGTAGGCCGGGCCAAGCTTGCCAAGGGAAAAATCCAGCAGAGCGAGGCCCAGAGATCATGATCGTCAAGATGCGCAAGATTACGTTCATCGGACTGGAGAGCCAGAAGGAGAAGTTCCTGGAGCGCCTCCAGCAGATCGGCGTGGCCCATCTCATCCTCCCCAAGGAGGGTATAGAGGCCCAGGACCTCGCCAAGGAACTGGCCCGCGTCACGGAGTCGCGCAAGTTTCTGGCCTCCAGGGCGCAGCCGCCGGCCCAGAACCCCCACCAGGATGAGGCCCATGAGGCCGCCGTGGAGATCAGCGCTGTACCCGCCACGGTCCAGGCCTCCGGCGGGTCCATGGCGGCAGGAAACCTCATGAAGACATCCGCCGTTTCCCCTCCTCCCGGCCGGAACACCGCCGCCTCCTCCGGATGGTCCGGAGGAGCCCTGCCCGCCCTCGAAGTCTGCAGCAGGAGGGAGGAGCTCGCCCAGCGGGAGGCCCGCGTCCAGACGGAGATCGTCTCCCTGAAAAAGGAGATCTCTCTTCAGGAGCCGTGGGGAGATTTCACGGTCCAGGATCTCGAGATCCTGCAGGCCAAGGGGTTGCGGATCCGGTTCTATCGGGTGACGCAGAAGGTGTTCGACTCCCTGGCCCTCGACCAGGTGCATCATCAGGTGATCGCCCAGAGCAAGGGGGAGGTCTGCTTCATCACCTTGGCGTTCGGTCCCGATGGCCTGAATATCCCGGAGGAAAGGACCCCCGCCAAAAGCCTCTCCACATTGCATCGGGAGCTCGCCTCCAAGAAGGAGGAGTTAAAGGAGATCGAGAGCGCGTACGCGGGAATGGCCGCCGCCCACCTCCCCACCCTGGCTCAGAGTGAGAGCGAGCTGACGAACCTTCTCGCCTACCGCAGGGCCATGCTCAACACCGACACCGAGCTGGACGGCCGGCTCTTTGTTCTCAAGTGCTGGTCTCCCCTCCCTGAACGGGAGCTGATGGAGAAGATCGGAACCTCCTTCACCCTCTATCACGAAGCCGAAGACCCCACCGATGACGATGTCGTCCCCGTGGCCATGATCAACAAGCCCGCGTTCGAGTCCGGCGAAGATCTCGTGAAGGTCTACTCCTATCCGAGTTACAAGGACTTCGATCCCAGCGGCATCGTGCTCTACTGCTTTGCGGTCTTCTTCGGGATGATCCTCGGCGATGCGGGCTACGGCGGCACCCTCCTGGTCTTGACCTTCATCCTGCAGAAGAAATTCAAGAGCAATTCGCCTACGGCCGTGCGCCTCTTCCGGATGATGTACCTTCTGGGCGCCTCCACCACCATCTACGGCATCCTGACCGCCGGCTATTTCGGCGTCAGCATCAGTCCCGAGAATTTTCTCTCGAAGCTCATGATCCTGGACTTCAACACCAAAGAGGGACAGAACCAGATCATGATCCTATCCATTCTCGTCGGCATGATCCATATCTCCATCTCCCTGCTGATCAAGTTCAAGAACACACGCGATATCGCCGCCCTCGGCTGGGTTCCGGTCATCTGGGGGGGATATTTCCTCGTGAGCAGCCAGATGGGACAAGGGGTGGACAATCCGCCGGCCAAGTACGTCCTCATCGTCGGACTGGCGGTGGTGTTTCTCTTCTCCTCCACCAAGAAAAACATCATCCTGAGGGTCCTGGAAGGGCTGAACGGTCTCCTCGGAATCGTCCAGATCTTCTCGGACGTGCTCTCCTATCTGAGGCTCTTCGCACTAGGCATTGCCACGGTCTACATGGCACAGACCTTCAACATGCTCGCAGAGGACATCGTGAACGGGGTGCCGTGGGTCGGCTACATCATTGCAGCGCTCATCCTCATCGCAGGTCACTTGGTGAATCTCCTGCTGGGGGTCATGGGAGGGGTGATTCATGGTCTGAGGCTCAACTTTCTGGAGTGGTATCGATGGTGTTTCGTAGGGGACGGGTTGGTTTACAGGCCCTTTAGGATAGTCAAATCACGAGAACAATAAAGAGGAGATGCAAAGAATGGACTTCTACACAATGCTGGGATATGCGGGTTGCGCGTGTGCTGTAGGCCTTCCGGCCATGGGAAGCTCGATCGGATGCGGTATTGCGGGTGCTGCCTCTCACGGAGTCATGGCGAAGGTGGAGGAAGGGCACGGCAAGTACATCGGGATCTCTGCGGCCCCCTCGTCACAAACCATCTACGGGATCGTTCTCATGTTCGTCATGCTGGGCAAGATCAAGGCCGGCGCCGGTCTGGGTCTCCTGGGCATCGGGCTCTTCTGCGGGATCGGCATCATGGTCTCCGCCATCTACCAGGGCCGGGTTGCGGCCACGGCCATCCAGGCCTCCTCCAAGAAACCGGAGATCTTCGGCAAGTGCTTTGCGGCGGTGGGTATCGTCGAGAGCTTCGCCCTCTTCGCCATGGTCTTCGGACTGATCATCGCCGGAGCCATCTGATCGAATCGATCGGTAGTCGGAAAGAGCAGCGGCCCTCATTGGATGGGGGGCCGCTTTTTTGCTTGCGGCTTGTATGAAACTCGTCAAGTCAGAGGTTTCAGGTTTCAGTGTTCAGGTGTCAGGAAATGGATGGATGACCGGGCTGACACCCGAAACCTGACACCTGACACCCAATCTTGCCGCCGCAGCGGCAAGCGGCCCCGCTTCTTCTATCCCTCGCGCAATCCCTTTTTATAGATCTTCCCAGACCCTGTCCTCGGGAGGCTGTCCAGGAAATGGACGCTCTTCGGCGCCTTGTAGTGGGCCAGGTGATCCTTGCAGAAACGGATGATCTGCTGATCCGTCGCCTCCTGACCGGGCTTCAGGACGACCCATGCCTTGACGGCTTCCCCCCACTTCGGGTCGGGCACCCCCACCACCGCCGCCTCCAGGACGGCCGGGTGCATGTACAGGACGTTCTCCACCTCGGTGGAATAGACGTTCTCCCCGCCGGTGATGATCATGTCCTTTTTTCGGTCGACGATGGTGACATACTCCTCGGCATTGATCACCGCCAGGTCTCCGGTGCGCAGCCATCCATCCTGGATGGCCGCCGCCGTCTCCTGCTCCAGGTTCCAGTACCCCGGCGTGACGGTATCCCCTTTGACGATGATCTCCCCCACCTGCCTGCCGTCCCTGGCCACCTCCCTCCCCTGCTCATCCACCACCTTGAGGGAGACGTTGATGAACTCCCTTCCCGTACTCGCCTTGTACCCGAGCTGCTCCTCCTTCGGCAGGGCCAGGAGATGCGACTTCAGGATGGAGAGGGTCAGATAGGGGCTCGTCTCGGTCATGCCGTAGGTCTGGATGTAATCGCACCCGAAGGTCTCGATGATCCTCCTCACCACTTCCGGGGCAATGGGGGCGCCTCCGCTCAGGAGCACCCTCAGGCTGGAGTAATCGTACCTGCCTGCATCGGGGTGGTGGATCATCATGTTGAGCATGGTGGGGATCAGGTTGGTGAGGGTGATCCCTTCCTCCTGGATGAGCCTGAGCACCCTGGCCGGCTCGAAGGCGGGGCAGATGACATGCCTGCCTCCCACCCAGGTAATCGCAAACGTGGCCCAGGCATCCGCCAGGTGGAAAAGCGGCGCCACATGAAACCAGCGGTCACTGTCCGTCAGATGGAGATCGGCAATGGTACCGAGGGCATGACTCTTGACGTTCTTGTGGGTGAGCATGACCCCCTTGGGGCGCCCCGTGGTCCCGCTCGTGTAGTAGAGATGAGCGACATCGTCATCCCGTACGGGCGGCTCGGGACGAGGGATCTCGTCCTGTTCCCTCAGCATCCGCTCGTACACCATCTCCCCTGGAGAATCGTCCGCTTCGCCCGCGCTCCAGATCACCCGCTCCAGATTCGGCACCGTGTCGGCCAGCCCGTCGACCTTGTCCTTGAAGCTCTCCTGGGCAATCATGACCCGGGCCCCGCTGTCGTTGAGAATCAGGGAGAGCTCCTTTGGAGAGAGCCGGTAATTCAGAGGCACGAGGATCAGCCCGTTATGGGCCGCGGCGAAATAGGCCTCCAGGAAAACGTGGCAGTTCTCATGAAGAATGGCCAGCCGATCCGTCCTCCGGAGCCCCAGGCTGCGCAGACCGGCGCAAAGCCTCCAGACCCTGCCCGCAAACTCGCGGTAGGTCATCCTGGTCTCTCCGCAGACGACCGCAGGTTGATTGGGCCACAGTCTCATCGCTTTCGGCAAAAGTTCGTTCAGGGGCATGATCTCCGACCTCCTTGCCCGGGATTTTTAGTTGTGTATTCCGTTCGCGGCGACGTTGTCAACGGGGAATGTGTCCCCGCCCCCCCGCCGATTCCAGTTGACACCCCCCCTGACCCTTTGTTAGCTTCATGCCACACGAGGGGAAAGATCCCTCTCCTGCCCGCCTGGCAAGGGCATTCCGCCCTGAAAGATAAACCACAACAAAGAAGGAGGTTAAACCATGAAGCGTTTATCCCTGCTTGCCGTTGTTGTAACCCTCTCTTTGGGGCTGACCCCGGCGTGGGCGCAGAAGAAGGATGTCCGGCTCTCGATTGCGACGGGCGGAACCGGAGGGGTGTACTACCCCATGGGCGGAGGCATGGCCAATATCCTCTCCAAGTACATTCCCTATGCAGAGGCCACGGCCGAAGTGACCTCCGCCTCCGTGGACAACTGCCTGCTGGTCGGGGGGAACAAGGCGGACATCGCCTTCATCATGGCCGACGTGGGCTGGGATGCCATTCAGGCCAAGGGCAAGTTCAAGCAAAAACTCCCCATCCAGACCCTTGCCGTCCTCTACCCCAACAACATGCATATCGTCACCGTCGAAGGGAAAGGGATCGAAAAGGTCTCCGACCTGAAGGGAAAAAGGGTATCGACCGGATCGCCGGGGAGCGGCACCGAGGTTATGGCGCTCCGGGTGATCGAGGCCTACGGCCTGGATCCGGACAAGGATATGAGCCGCGACCGCCTTGGCGCCTCGGAATCCGCAGGCGCGCTCAAGGACGGGAAGATCGACGCCTATTTCTGGGTCGGCGGACTTCCTACCGCTTCGGTCACGGACCTGGGTGCAACGCCCGGAATCAAGATCAAGCTGATCTCCCATGCCGATGCCATCACGAAGATGAAGGAGAAGTACGGCCCCCTGTACGTGAAAGGGATCATCCCGGCGAAGACCTATCCGGGCCAGGACCGGGATGTGCCCATCACGGTGGTCTGGAATCTCCTGATCTGCAATAAGGAAATGAAGCCTTCCGTTGCCTACGACGTGGTCAAAACGATCTTCGATCACCAGCCCGAACTGATCGCCGTTCACAAGGAGGCGGCCCACCTGAAAATCGAATCTCAGGCGGATGGATCCCCCCTGGCCTTTCATCCGGGCGCCCTCAAGTATTTCAAGGAAAAGGGGCTCAAGTTCAAGTGAGGTCATGGACCTGCCCGCTCGCCGCCGAGCGGGCAGGAACCATGTTCCCGATGCCTCTTCAAAAGGAGGGGTGCCGCTGCACACCCTTCAGCGCCCTTTCTTCCCAGAGGATCCCCGGATGTTCACCGGGTCCGTACCCATTGGACAAGACCGTGATATGAATCGTCGCATGGACCATCCGTGGCCCCCGATCGGAGTATGTCGTGGAGCATAGAGAAGAGGAGACCGTTGTCTCCGAAGAGGCCCTGAAGAAGGCCGAGAAGTACATCGAAGAGGAAGAAGGTCCGTCCCGAAGGCTGACGGGCAAGGCGGCCACCTTCGTCACGGTGGTGGCCGTGGCCATGTCGCTCATCCACCTCTACGCAGCGGCGGGCGTGATCATGACCCAGATCCTTCGGGGCATTCACGTCATGATGGTCCTTTTCCTCACCTTCCTCGTATTCCCTTCCTCACGGCAAACGAAGAACCGGATCAACTGGTTCGACGTCACCCTCGCCCTCCTGAGCATCGCCGTGATCGCGTACATGTTCGTGGACTTCGAGGAGTTTATCTACAGGTCGGTCATCCCCAACTTCTGGGACAAGCTCTTCGGGGTGATCCTGATCCTCCTGGTCCTGGAGTCCACCCGCCGCTCTTCGGGCTGGATCATGCCCGCGGTGGTGTGCGCGTTCATCGTCTACGCCTTCATCGGCCCCCAGCTGCCCGCGCCATGGACCCACCGGGGCTATGATGTGGACAGGATCGTGGGGCACATGTACATGACCCTGGAAGGCATCTTCGGCGTCCCCATCGACGTCTCTTCGACCTTCATCATCCTCTTCACCATCTACGGGGCCTTCCTGGAATACTCGGGGGCGGGGAAGTTCTTCATCGACTTCTCCTTTGCGGCCATGGGGGGGAAACCGAGCGGGGCAGGCCGAACCGTGACGCTCGCCTCCTTCCTCCTGGGCGGCCCGTCGGGGAGCGGTGTGGCCACCACGGTCACGCTCGGCTCCGTGGCTTATCCCATGCTGTCGAAGGCGGGATACAGCAAGGACGCTGCGGGCGGACTCCTGTCCGCAGGCGGCATCGGCGCCATCCTGTCCCCACCCGTCCTTGGGGCCGCGGCTTTTCTGATTGCGGAGTTCCTGAAACTCTCCTATCTGGACGTGATCCTCATGGCCGTGGTGCCCACGTGCCTCTATTACTATTCCATTTTCCTCATGGTGGAGCTGGACTCCAAGAAGTTCGGGGCGAGACGGATCGAGTTCGACTCGGCGTACACCATCGGCCGGCTGACCCGCCTGTACGGCTTTCACTTCATCTCTCTCTTCGCCGTCGTGGGGATCATGGTGATGGGCTACACGCCGATCCTGGCCGTCTTCTGGGCAACGGTGATCGCTTTTGCGGTCAGCTTCATCCGGAGGGAGACGGCCCTCACCCCCCTCAAACTGATTCAGGCCCTACGGACCGGCTCCATCGGAGTCCTGAACGTCGCCTGCACCTGCGCCGCAGCAGGGATCATCGTCGGTGTGGTGACCCTCACCGGCCTGGGGCTGAAGTTCAGCTCCATCATCATCGCCTACGCCGGGGGGAATCTCCTGCTCACCGCCATCTACACGGCCATAATCGTGTGGGTGATCGGCCTGGCCGTTCCGGTCACCGCTTCCTACATCATCGCAGCCGTGATCGCCGCACCCGCCCTGATCATGCTCGGGGTCCCGGACTTTGCAGCCCACATGTTCGTCTTCTACTATGCCATCCTTTCGGAGGTCTCACCTCCAACCGCCCTCTCCTGCTTTGCAGCTGCGGCGCTCACCGGAGGCAATCCGTACCGGACGACCCTCTATGCCTGGAAATACACGCTGCCCGCCTTTATCGTGCCCTTCATGTTCACCCTCGATCCCAAAGGGGTGGGAATCCTCCTGAAAGGTCCGCCGATGTGGATCGTCTGGACCATCATCACTTCCTTTCTGGGCCTCACCTCCCTTGCCGCAGGGGTGGAGAACTGGCTCTTCAGGAAGACGGCCGTTTATGAGAGGATGATGCTGATCGCAGGAGGGCTGCTCCTCATCTACCCTGTCGCGGTCTACGATGCGGCGGGAGTCATCCTTTTCGGAGCGGCCGTGGTGTCGCAGAAGCTGAGGAAGGAACGGGCGATGGCGGCATCCTAGGCAACCGGGGAGGGTAGACTAGGACCCCTCGGAGTGGGATGGTGGGCGAAGTCACCCCTTGTAGCGTCCAGTGATCAGCGGGGCCGCTTCAAGATTGATCTCCACGGGGACTCTCTTCGGCTCTCCCTGCAGCGGTGCGTCTAAGGCACCTCCATGACCAGCCTGAATCCCGTGTTCCGGAACCGGCTCGCGGGATGAGCATAGGCCCGGTTGGCGCAACGGAGCCGGTGGCCTTCACTGACCCAACTGCCCCCCCTGCGGACCTTTTGGCTCCCTGAGCTGAGCCCGACGGGATCGACCGCCTCGACTCGCGGGTAATCGCCGTACCAGTCCGAGCACCATTCCCAGACGTTCCCGTGCATATCGAAGAGCCCCCACGCGTTAGCCCCGTAGCTCCTCACCGGGGCGGGTCCGTCGATGGGCAACCGCTTGGATCGCGCGAGATCCGTACACTCCCCGCCATTTCGGCTTCTGTTGCCGAACATCGCCTCGGCACAATCTATACTCGGTCCGGAATGATAGGCGCTGCTGCCGCCCGCCCTGCAGGCGTACTCCCACTCCGCCTCTGTGGGCAGGCGGTAGATCCCCTCTCCTTTTTCGTTCAGCCTCTTGATGAACTCCGAGCAGTCGAACCAGGATACCCTCGTGACCGGCAGGTTCGAAGGGCCGGCGTGCCGGCCCAGCAGACGTTTGCCCATGATCCTGCTCCACTGCCCCACCGTCACCTCGTTCGATTGCAGATAGAAGGACTTCTTCAATGTCACGGGGTGCTGGAACTCGCTGGGGTCCCTGAACCGCTCCCCCAAAGGGCTTCCCATTTCAAAACTCCCCGACGGGATGAGCACGAATTCCATATCGACCGAATTCCTGAAGATCTTTTCCATGGACTGGAGTTCCGGAGGTTCGCTCGCCTCCCACGCGAACAGGATCAGAAAAGAGAAGAAGAGATGGGTCGATTTCCCGAATGCTCTGCCCATAGACCGCTCCCCTATGCCGCTACCGGACATGTTCTTCATGATTGCTCCCCGTGCGAATTCCCCTTCAGGGGCAGGGTGATGATAAAGGTGGTCCCGTCGCCTTCCACGCTTCTCACCTCTATGTTTCCTCCGTGGTCATGAACGTTCTGGTGGGCGATGAACAGACCCAGCCCCGTGCCGCTGTGCATCTGGCTCTTGTGTTTGGTCGTAAAATAAGGATCGAAAACCCTCTCGACAAGGCTCGGCGGTATTCCCGCCCCGTTATCCCTGATCTCGATTCGGAGGATCCGGGACTGGTCCGTGCCCGGTTCCGCCTTGGTGGAGATCTCGATCCGGCCGCCCTCCGGCGCAAATTCGACGGCATTGGAGAGGATGTTGAGGATGACCTGCTTCATCTTTTCCGAATCCATCCAGATATCCTGTACCGCCGGGTCGAATGTCCGGATGACGGTGATGTCCTTGGCCTTGCTTTGAGGGGAAAGGAGGAGCACCATCTTCTCGATCAGTCCATGCATATCCGAACTCTCGAAATGGGACTCTTTGGTCTTCACCAGGTCCAGGAGTTCGGTGACAAGGCTGTTCACCCGATTGGTCTCTTCCATGGCCAGCCGATGAAAACCGGTCCGGAACTCCGGGTCGTCGTATTTCTGGGGCAGGAGTTGGATAAACGTCCCTATCGCCGTCATCGGATTCTTGATCTCGTGGGCCAGCCTGGACGCAAGGTTTCCCAGAAAGGAGAATTTTTCAGCCCTGCTCAGAAGGGCCTGGGAGCGCTTCAGGGCAACCATCTGTTCCTGCATTTTGCGGTAGAGCCGGGCATTCTCAATGGCGATGGCGATCTGGGAGGCGAAGATCCCCAGGACATCCCTGGTCTCCTCGGGCACTCCCTTGCCGTCCACCGCATCCGTCGCGATGATCCCGATAACCTTCGACCTCGTGATGAGCGGCACCACGTAAATGGAGGTGGGCTTCCCATAGCAGAGAAGGACATTGTCCTCCTTCAGGCTCGCGCTCTTCACCTCCGGGATATACTCGGGCTGGCCCGTATTGGTCACCCTGGCGAGCATGTTGGTGATCCTGCTGAGGGGGACCTTGTAGTTTCTCACCTCCTCCGGGACCTCCTCCTTGAAACCCATGGCGTGGACGTACTCGAGACACCCTTCCTTTTCATTGACGAGCATGATCAGGGCGCGGTTGATCTGGCAGACATCCGCAAGCAGGTTGATGATGATGGTCAGCAGCTGCTCCAGATCCAGGATGGAGAGGATCGCCTTGCCCGTGTCCTGAATCGCTGTGAGCTGTTTGACCTTCCGGTTCAGTTCGGCGTTCAACCGGTTCACCTCTTCATACTTCTGTTCGATAATCTCCTTTCCCTCTTCCATCTCGCGGATGATCTCCATGAGTACGGATTTGGAGGTGAAAAACCTCGAAACCAGTTCGTAAAAGCGGTTTCGCGCCGGCCACCGGAGATGATATTCGCAGAATGGGGCCCCTTCAAAAAAGCAGCATTTTTCATGCAGCGAGAGCGGCTTCCCTCCCCAGACCAGGGGCAAGAAGGTGTAGACTCCCTGGTTGTTGAGACACAGGTCCTTGGTGGGCTTGGACAGGGGGCTCCAGTACAAACGGACGACGGCGCTGTTCCGCCCCAGCTGCACCACCTCGACCCTCTTGGTGCGGTTGAACTTGTCGTTGATCATCTGGGCGTGCTTCACGGCCCTCCTGGAGGACCAGAAGGCCTTTACGGTGATGCTCTGGATATAGCCGAGGGAGATGTTCTCCACGGCGAACTTGGCCGCCTTGTAGGCAACCCTGTCGTCATGCAGAACGGCCTTCGCCCTTTCATAGAGCTTCCCCATCACCTCGCAGGACACCCAGTTGTTCGGATCCACCAGGAAGGACTCGATATCGGGGAGCGCATCCAGTTCCGGGTCAAGTCCCTTCAGTATCCGGGACACGTCCTCCTCATGGTGGGCCTTGACATAGGCCAGGAGGGCCTTCGAATTGATGCAACTCGTCTCCCTGTCCATGTGCGCTCCAGTGTGACTCGTTCTCTATCCTCGGATGACCTCTGAGGGGATTGACCATACCATGCCTCTGTTTTTCAGTAAATACCCGTCTTCCCGGCCGAAGGGGTCCGGCAGACCGGGAGGAGAGCCGGGGGTGCACAAAATCCTGTGCATGGATGCACAGAATTCTGTGCATTCCTTCCTTGACTCGGTCCGAGTTCTGTGCTCAGATGAGACGTTCTTCCCTGGGAGAAAAAACTTTAAAGTACAAGGGAAATCTCACCGAAGACATGAAAGATCTCCGCAACGGCTACAGGCAACCGCCGGGACAAGGAGCCATCGTGAACAAGAGGGCAACGATTCTCGTGGTGGATGACGAACTGGGTGTGCGGGAGTCCTTCAAGATGGTCCTGAAGGATCACTACACCGTCCTTCTGGCGTCTACAGGGAATGAGGCATTGGAGATCTTCGCCAAGAACTCCGCCGACCTGATCCTCCTCGACATCCTTCTTCCCGACATCGATGGTTTGACCCTTCTGGAGAGACTCAAGACCACGGACCCCAACATCGAGATCGTCATGGTCACGGCCGTCAGAGAGATCCAGTCCGCTGTCAAGGCGATCAAGCTCGGCGCCTATGAATACCTCATCAAGCCTTTTGTGGTGGAAGATGTCATGAACATCATCGACCGCGCGCTCGAAAAGCGCAGGCTCGTCAACGAGCTCGCTTACCTGAGAGGAGAACTCCAAAGGGTCCAGTCATTCCAGAAGATCGTCGGCGAAGACGAGAAGATGAAATCCATCTTCGAGCTCATCTCCAATATCGCCGGAAGCGACGGCCCTGTGCTGATTCAGGGGGAGAGCGGAACAGGAAAAGAGCTGGTCGCCCGTGCGATCCACAATCTGAGCAACAGGAGGGAGCAGCCCTTCGTCGTGGTCAATTGCGCTGCGATCCCGCCCAGCCTGATGGAGAGCGAGATCTTCGGTCATCAGCGGGGGGCCTTCACCGGTGCGGTGCGCACCACCATGGGGAGACTGGAGATCGCGGACAAGGGGACGGTGTTCCTCGACGATATCGACACCCTCGACGTGAACATGCAGGCCAAACTCCTGAGGATCATCCAGGAGAAGGAATTCGAACGGGTGGGAGGGAACAGGCTCATCAAGATCGACGTCCGGTATATTGCCGCATCCAACCGGAACATACCCGCTCTCCTGTCCCACGGGGACTTCAGAGAAGATCTCTATTATCGATTGAACGTGTTTCCGATCCATATCCCCCCCCTGCGTGAAAGGAGGAAAGACATCCCTCTGCTCCTGGACCATTTCCTCGACCATTTTGCGAAGTCCACGGGGAAGGCGCCGAAACGCTTCTCGAAGAGGGCGGTGAAGCTGCTCACCGAGTACGACTGGCCCGGAAATGTCAGGGAGCTCCAGAACCTGGTGGAGAGGTGTTTCACCATTACCCGGGAAACGACCATTCACCTCAAGGACATCTCGCATTTCCACGCCCCTGCGAACCGCCCGAAGGACATGCCTCTCAAGGAGGCGGTCGCCCATTTCGAAAAACAATATATCTCGGAAATCCTCGACTCGGTGGACCGGAACCGCCAGCGGGCGGCCAAGATCCTGGGGATCCATCGCAATACCCTCACGGCCAAGATCAACGGCGCAACCCTGAAGAAGTAGCCCCTCTGCCGGTTTTTTGGCGCTCTTTTTCCTCCCCGCCAGGGGCTTTGCACGCTTTTTTGTGCATCCGGACATACTCCAATACGCCCTGCTTACCCATATTGATCCATTTCTGTCCAAACTATCATGGCACAAGAATCGCATTGATCGTTTGTCTCGACCTGTATTGGATTGACGAGAATTGACGACTTCAGGAAGGACGACCATGAAATCAGAACTGGATCACGCACTGAAAAGGATCAGGGGACTGGAGCAGGAACTCCAGGAACTCCGATCGAAGCTGCTGGAGAGCCGTCAACTGGAGGAACAGCTCATCCAGGCTCAGAAGATGGAATCCCTTGCGAACCTTGCAGCAGGCATTGCCCACGACTTCAACAACATCCTGCAATCGATCCTCGGCTACACACAACTGGCGCTCATCTCGGAAAAGGAGACCGACCGAGAGACGTTCCGCCACATCGAAAAGATCGTGGCCAAGGGGAGGGAGCTCACCGAACAGTTCCTGACCTTCGGACGAAAACGGCTTCCCAGTTTCTCCTCTCTCGATCTCAATCAGAAGGTCCGGGACGTCATGAACCTCCTGAGGAGAACCATCCCGAAGATGATCGACATCGAACTTGATCTTTCGGACGATCTCAAGGAGATCCACGCAGACCCCTCCCAGATCGAGCAGATCTTGATGAATCTCGGGATCAACGCCAAGGACGCCATGCCCCAGGGCGGCAGGCTCCTGTTCAGGACTCGAAATGTCCGGATCGCGGAGGATCATCCCCTCCATGCCCGAGGCCGGGGCGAAAGGGAGTACGCCCTGCTCTCGGTGGAGGACACGGGATGCGGCATTGCCCCGGAAGACATGAAGCGGATCTATGAGCCGTTCTTCACCACGAAGGCCAAGGGCCAGGGCACCGGCCTCGGACTGGCCATGGTCTATGCCATCATCAAGAACCACGGCGGCTTCATCGAATGCTCGAGCATCGTGGACCGGGGTACGGCCTTCTCCCTCTTTTTCCCGGCCGCAAAGTCCATGCGCAGAACCCTGGGGCAGCCTGTGCAGCAGACCACCGGAAGTGAGGATTGGAGGATGGGAACCGAAACGCTCCTGCTCGTGGAGGATGACACGGATATCCTGAATCCCCTGAAGGAGATCCTCGGGAGGTGCGGTTACCGGGTGATCACGGCGGAGAACGGGGAGCGGGCGGTGGAGGTTTACTCCACCGGGGGTGTGGATCTCGTCATACTGGATGTGAGCATGCCCGGCATGGGTGGGCTGAGATGTCTTCAGGAGATCTTGAAGATCGACCGGGAGGCCAAGGTGATCATCAGCACGGGCCTCGCCCCGAGCCACCCCGCAAGCAGATCGCTGGAGTCCGCGGCCAAGGTGTACCTCTCCAAGCCTTACCGGATCAATGAACTGCTGAAGGCGATCAGGGTCAGTCTGGATCGGGCGGTTTCACCGGGCCCCGGCCAGGAAACCTGTCCGTGCGCGCTCCCCGCTCCGTGGGGGACCGGGATCAGAACAGCAGGTATTTCTTCCTCACTTCCTCATTGGCGCGAAGATCTTCGATTTCGCCCTGGTACCGGATTACGCCGTTGTCGATCAGGTATGCCCGTTCGCTCAACCTGAGGGCGACCTTCTGGTTCTGTTCGGCCAGCAGGACCGTCAACCCGAGGTGCTTCAGGTTTCCGATCCGCTCCTCCAGCACCTTCACGATCATGGGCGCCAGTCCTTCGGTCGGCTCATCCAGCAGCATGAAATCCGGATTGGTCATGAGGGCCCGGGCAATGGTGAGCATCTGCTGCTCTCCTCCGCTCAGGAAACAGGCCCGGCGGTGATGGATGTGTCTCAAGGGCGGGAAGAAGTCGTAGATGGCATCCACGCTCCAGGAGCCCCCCCCCTCTCTTCTCCTTTCCGAGATCTCCAGGTTCTCGCCGACGGTGAGGTCTTTGAAGACCCTGCGATCGTCGGGAACGAAACCGATCCCCCTCCTCGCGAGCACATAGGGCTGCCTGCCCGTGACGTCCTCTCCTTTGAACATGATCTTCCCCTCCCTGGGAGGGACGAGGCCCATGATGCTCTTCATGGTGGTGGACTTGCCGGCCCCGTTGCGGCCGAGGAGGCACACGATCTCCCCCTTGGCCACGCGCAGGGAGACGTCGAAGAGGATGTGGCTCAGGCCGTAATAGCTGTGGATGTGTTGGACCTCAAGCATGTTCAAGACACCCCGAGATAGGCCTCCTGGACGATCTTGTTTCTCCGGATCTCGTCCGGAGTACCCTGGATGATCGATTTCCCCTGGTGCATGACCATGATCCGGCCTGCGATGGAGAACACCAGCTCCATGTCGTGCTCGCAGAACAGGATGGTGAGGCCCAGTTCATCGGTCATGCGGTGAATCAGGTCGATGGACGCCGAGGTCTCTTCAGGGGCCATTCCTGCGGTCGGCTCATCCAGGATCAGCAGGTCGGGACTGCTCCCCAGGGCGATCGCGATCTCCAGGGCCTTCTGGTCCCCATGGGAAAGGGACCCGCTCACGGCGTGCGCCTTCTCGATGAGACCCACGTTGCGCAGGATCTTCTCGGTCTCTTCCACGGCAAACCGGCCTGCGGACGAGAAGAGCTTCCGGGTCTTCCCCTGGTTCGAGAGCACGGCCACCTGCACGTTGTCGAAGACCGTCATCCGGTTGAAGATGTTCACCACCTGGAAGGAGATGCCGATCCCCTTGCGGCAGATCTCGTGCGGGAGAAGGCCGGTGATCTCCTCCTCCTTGAAAAAGACCCGCCCCTTGTCGGACCGGTGCTCGCCGGTGATCAGCCGGAACAGCGTGGTCTTCCCTGCACCGTTGGGGCCGATGACCGCGACGATCTCCCCCTTCCGGACCTCCAGATCCGCCCCGCTGACGGCCATGAAGCCGTCAAACGATTTCTGTATCCCTTCAACTCGCAGCACGGGCCTGCTCCGGCTCGATGGTTTTTTCCTTGCCCTTGAATCTCTCCAGGAGGAATCCCATGACGCCCTCGGGGAGAAAGAAGATCAGGAGGATCAGCAGGATCCCCAGGATCAGCGTCCAGTATTCAGTGTAGGCCCCGACAAACGTCCTCAGGCCGACGATGATGGCGGCGCCGAGGACCGGCCCTATGAACGTAAACCAGCCTCCCAGGAGGCACATGATGAAGATCTCGAGGGACAGGACCCAGAAGAGCAGATCGGGGAAAACCGATCGCTCCAGCACCACGAAGAGCACCCCCGCGACCCCCGCGAAAAAGGTCGCGATGACGATGGCGGCGAGCTGATGTCTCCGAACATTGATTCCCACCGCAGAGCACCTTGCCGGGTTGTCCCGCGTGGCCCGAAGGATCTTGCCGAAAGGGGACTGGTGGATGAAGTGCATGATCACCAGGGAGAGGACGAAGAAAAAGAGAATGAAATAATAGGCGCTCGATGTGGAGCTGATGAAATCCGGCATCGGGATCCCGTGGATGCCGTCATCTCCGCCGGTCAGGTTGTACCAGCGGAACACGATCGCCCAGAGGAGAGATCCGAGTGAGATCTGGAGCATGCCGAAGTAGAGACTGCTCAGCCGCACGCAGAACCAGCCGATGAGGAATCCTGCGGCCGCCGCTGCCACCGGAGCGCACAGGAAACATAGCCATATCGGAAATCCCGCCTTGGTGAGGGTCAGGGCGAAGGTGTACGCGCCCACACCGTAGAATGCGGCGTGATGAAACTGAAAGAGCCCTCCGTGCCCCACGACCGTATTCAGGCTCATGGCCAGCAGAGCGGTCACGAAGATGAGGGCGAGGATATAGGTGTAGAACCTGGGCAGGAACAGGGGCAGGAACACGAGAACGGCCACCACCGCCGCATAGACCCACAACGTTTTTCCGCGAGCCATTCCCAAGAGGCCGCCTCCTACCAGACCGATTTCAGTATCCCCTTCGGCCGCAGAAGAAGGACGATCACGACGGCCGTATAGGGGAAGACGATCGCGAACTGCGGCATGAAAAGGACTCCGAAGGACTGGGTCAACCCGAAGATGAGGGATCCCACCATGGCGCCCCACATGTTGCCCAGCCCGCCGATCGTGACGATCAGAAAGGCCTCGATGATGAGATCGTGGTCCATTCCCAGCGTGATGCTCACGGTGGGCGCGACCAAGGCCCCGCCGAGACCGGCGAGAAAGCATCCCAGCACAAAGGCAAAGGCGAAGACCCAACTCACATTGATCCCTACCGCCCCGACCATTTCCCTATCCACCGCCGCGGCCCTGGCGATCTTCCCGACCTTGGTCTTGTTGGTGAAGAGCCACAGGCAGACGGCCACCACCGGACCGAGGAGAAGCAGGAAGAAATTGTATTTCGGAATGGACGCACCCAGGATGCGGGCCGTCCCGTCAAAGATAGGGGGCGCCATGATGGACTTGTATTCCGCCCCCCAGACGATCTTCACCAGGTCTCCCAGGATCAGACTGAGGGCGAAGGTGAAGAGGAGGAGCATCAGGTGCTCTCTCTGGTAGAGGTGGCAGAAGAGCGCCCTTTCGGCCACAAAACTCACCAGGGCGACCACGAAAGGGGAGAGCGCCAGCGCCAGCCAAAAGCCGGCAGGACCGGGAATCAGCTGCGTGATGCTGAAGGCGGAGAATGCGCCGATCATATACAGGGAACCATGGGCCACATTGGGGACCCTGAGCACGCCCAGGACGAAACTCAGCCCCGCTGAGACCGTGAACAGGATCATGGCGCGGCTCAGCCCCACGAAAAACTGGCTTCCCAGGGCAGCGAGATCTATGGTGGGCACGGGTGGCTCGCTCAACTCGCGATTTGGGCGGAAAGGGAGGACCCTCTCCGCCCGGTTTCGGCTATTTCTTACGCGCTTTCATGATTTCTTCGCACGTGGGCATGACCTCATTCCCGGTCAGGGTAATGATGTCGCTGGCCACCACGAAATCGTTCTGCGGAAGCTTCTTGGTGGTCCCGAAGTACATGGGATAAACGGCCTGGTGGTCGCATTTGCGCATCTCCACCAACCCTCCCACGGGGCTCTTGACCTTCAGCCCTTCCATGGCGTCGATGAATTTTTCCTTGTCCGTGCTCCCGGCCTTCCTGAACGCCTCGGCGATGAACTGTGCCGTGATCCAGGCATTGAAGGCGGGAAATCCGGGGGGAGTCCCGTAGGCCGCCTGGAAGTCCTTGACAAAGGCCTTGTTCTCGGGGGTCTCCGGATAATAGAAAAGGTACTGGATCGTCCCCATCACCCCTTCCGGCGCTTCGGCCCCGAGGGGTTTGAGTACCGCGTGGTCGATCGCGGTGTGGATCCAGCAGGCGGTCTTCGCAGCCATGCCCGTCGATTTGAGGGCCTTGATGCAGTTCGTCATGCTGGCCCCGCCGGTGCAGAAGATCACCGCATCCGGCTTGGCATTCATGATGGAGGTGAGATAGGGGACCAGATCGGGTTCTCCCACCTTCCACCAGGACTCGCCGATCTTCTCCACATCGGGTTTCAGGGCCTTGAGGTTGCGCCAGGCCGAGTCTGCAATGGCGTGTCCATAGGCGTAATCGTCCCCTGCGATCCAGTACTTCTTGTACGGCTTCCTTGAAAGGCCCACGCCCCCGGCCTTGCCGGCCATGGCCGTGTTCTCGGCCGTGGAGAAGACGTATCGATGGCCTTCCGCGCCCGTGATCTTCTCATCCTTCGCGGTCCAGACGATGAAGGGGACCTTCTCGGGCTTTGCCACGTTTCCGGAGATGGCGAGGGAGGCGGCGCTGTTGATGGTCCCCACCAGCACATCCACGTTTTCCCTCATGACCAGTTCCTTGGCCATTTGGAGCGCCACGTCGGGTTTGAATTTCTCGTCACGGGTGGTGAACTCGATCTTCCCGCCCAGGACGCCCTTCTTGTTGATCTCCTCGAGGGCGAGCTTGAAGCCGTTCAAGGCGTCATTGCCGTAAACGGCGGGAGGCCCGCTGTAGGTATCCACGATTCCCACCTTGATGTTCTTGGCCTCCGCCACCGGACCCGAAAAGATCAGGGTTCCGGCCGCGATGATTCCCAGAAGGATTGGAACCGCCGGTGAAACGACACGTCTTTTCCTGTTCATTGCAGCCCTCCATCGCATAAGAGAATAGAAGTGGTAAACATCCTCAACCGCGTCCGGCTCAGGGAGCCATTGGAATGGATCCCGATTTTCCCTGAAAAAGCCCGATGTTAGAAGCCTTTAATCTACGGCAACCTCGTCGACCCTGTCAACTGCAAAGTCCCCCTGGAATCCGCGGTGAATGTCCAACGTCCAATGACGAATGAAGAATGTCCAAGGAAGTCAAACTGATCCCGGGGGAATCTCCAATGTCCAATGACGTATGTCAAAAGTCATCCTTATCCTAATCCTAGATCTTCTTCACCGGGACATTGGACAGTCTATCGATGCTTCTTCACTTGGACATTGGAATTGGACATTCTACATTGGACATTCTATCGGGGGCCTATTCGGCCAGGAACCTGAGCACTTCCTGAAGCTCCTTTTTCACCTTGGCGAGGACCTCCTCTTTCGATGGGGCCGCCCTTTCCAACCGGTGCTTGAGTCTCTGCCTTGCCCCTTCGATGGTGAGCTTCTCGTCATAGAGCAGCCTCTTGATCTCCAGGATGGTCTCCAGATCTCTCTTCTGGTAGGTCCTCTGCTTGGAGTCCGCCCTCAAGGGACGGATCTGCGGGAACTCACTCTCCCAGTAACGAAGGACATAGGGCTCCACCCCGATGATGCGGCTCACCTCTCCGATCCTGAAGAACTTCTTGTCGTCTGGAATCTGCATGGGTCAGCGCTCTCTCAGCCTGCCGCCGGTTTCCCGGCCGATGGCCTCCACGATTTTCTCGTGGAGAAGATTGACCTCTTTCCCGTCCAGCGTGCCTTCCTTGGACCTGTAGGAGATCCGGAACGCCAGCGCCTTTTCGTCAGGGCCCAGTCTTCCTCCTTTGAAGAGGTCGTAGAGAGACACCGATTCCACGAGCCCCTCGCCTTCCCGGAAGATGATGTCACTGACCCGGGCGCTCTCGGTCTCCTGTTTCACGACGATCGAGAGATCCCTGAAGACCGCGGGGAAGCGGTGCAGGGACTCGAATCTCACCGCCGGGGGGATGTGCTTCTGCAGGGTCTCCATGTCCAGCTCGAAGAGAAACCCCTTCTGACCCTCCAGTTCCATTCTTGCCATCACCTCGGGGTCTGCACTCCCCAACACGCCCGTTACCTCGCCCGCAACGACCACCGAGGCGCAGGCATCCCGATCATACCCGGGGACCGGCCCTGTATTCTTTTCGAACCGGACAGGGGGCACCTTGAGGCCCTCCAGCAGGACCTCCACCGCGCCCTTGATGTCGAAGAAGTCGGCTTCCCTTTCATCGCCGAACCATTCCTTGGGATGGGCGAGGCCGGTGATCGCCCCCGCCAGAAAGGGTCTCTCGTAGGGCAGCTGGTCCGGATCCCCGCCGAGGAAGACCTTCCCCCACTCGAAGAGCCTGAGGTCCCTTTGCCCCTGGAAGAAATTGACCTTCACCGCCGCGAGCAGTCCGGGGAGGAGGGAGGTCCTCAGGACGGACTGATCCTGGCTCAGGGGATTCAGGAGCCGCACGAACGACCTCAGGGAAGATCCTCCCCCGGCGCCGAGTACCTCGGCCGAATCCGGTGAGATGAAGCTGTAGGAGATGATCTCCGTAAAACCCGCCCCTGTCATGATCTCCCGCACGCGGTCGCTCAGCCGAACCACCGGAGCGTCCTTCTCCCCCAGGGTCCTCACCAGGGGAAAAGTGACCGGGACACGGTCGTACCCCTCCATCCTGGCGACCTCCTCGTAGAGGTCCACCTCGCGGGTGATGTCCACCCGGAAGCTTGGGGGTTTGACCTGCAGGACACCTGGACCGGCGGGCCGGACCTCCATCTCCAGGGACCTGAGGGTATCCGCCATGGCCTCGGCCGGAAGGGCGGTGCCGATAAACTGATTCGCCTTGTCGATCCTGAGCCCGATCTCCCGTCTCCTGAAAGGCTGGGGGTATTGATCGATCATCCCCTTGACCACCCGGCCGCCCGACAGATCCTGCATCAGCATGAGGGCCCGCTGCAAGGCGGTCGGGACCCCCTCTATGTCGATCCCCCTCTCGAATCGATAGGACGCCTCGGTGGAGATCCCCAGCCGCTTGGATCCCCTCCTGATCGTGACGGGGTCGAAGTAGGCGCTCTCGATGAGCACGTTCCTGGACCCCTCGAAGATCTCGGAATTGAGTCCGCCCATGATGCCGGCCACGGCGACGCACCTCTTGCCGTCGCAGATCATGAGGTGATCCCTGCTCAGGGCATGGGTCTTTCCGTCGAGGGTGGTGAACTGCTCCCCGTCCCGGGCCCGGCGCACGACGATCCGATGCTCTTCCAGCCGATCGTAGTCAAAGGCGTGGAGCGGCTGTCCCAGCTCCAGCAGCACATAGTTGGTCACATCCACGATGTTGTTGATGCCTCTCATCCCGCAGATGTGGAGCCGGTATCGCATCCAGAAAGGAGAACGCTTGATCTCCACGCCGGTGATCATGCCTGCCGCGTACCTGGGACACCCTTCAGGATCTTCGAGGGTCACTCCGGCCAGATCGAAGATGGAACGATCCTGCTCCCGGGTCGTGATCTCGGGCCTCTTGAGCTTCCCGCGTGTAAGGGCGGCGATCTCCCGGGCGATGCCGATGACGGAAGTACAGTCCGGCCGGTTGGGGGTGATGCTCACCTCGAAGGCCCAGTCGGCCAGGGACAGCGCCTTCGAAACGGACTCGCCCGGCTTCATCCGGGGGTCCAGGATCATGATCCCGGAGTGATCATCCGTCAGCCCCATTTCATCCTCGGCCAGAAGCATCCCGATGGAGGTCTCTCCTCGGATCTTCGCCGATTCCACCGTGATCCCCCCTGGAAGCCTCGTCCCCGGCAGGGCGATGGGGGCAACGGCCCCTTCTTCCACATTGGGGGCGCCGCATACCACGGGCAGGGTATTCCCGCCCGCATCCACATCGCAGATGCTGAGGCGGTCGGCTTTGGGGTGGGGTCGGACGGCCAGGATCCTCGCGGCGACGACGGAGTCGATGGACTGGCCCACGGGCTCCAGGGATTCGACCTCAAGGCCGGACATGGTCATCTTCTCTGCCAGCTCCTGGGGCGACATCTCGATGTTCACATATTCTTTTAACCAGTTGAGGCTGACGCGCATAAATCACCACGAAACAGGATGCAGGATACAGGATCCAGGATAGAAGATGCACGATCCAGGATTCAGGATTAAGGACAAGAGAAGGAAAAGAGCCGCAGGATGAGTCCGTCTTGGATTCTTCACCCATCCTGCATCTTGCATCCAGCATCTTGGATCTTGAATCCTGGATCTTGCATCCTGGATCCGTTTTTCAAAACTGTCTGAGAAACCGAATATCGTTCCTGAAGAAGAGCTGTATGTCGTCGATCCCGTACTTCAGCATGGCGATCCTTTCGATGCCCATACCGAAGGCAAACCCCGAGTAGATCTCGGGGTCATAGCCCACGAAACGGTACACCTCGGGGTCGACCATGCCGGACCCCAGGATCTCCAGCCACCCTGTCGACGAGCAGGTCCTGCAGCCCTTCCCGTTGCAGATGACGCACCGAATATCCACCTCGGCGCTCGGTTCCGTAAAGGGGAAAAAGCTCGGCCTGAACCGAAGAGAGGTGCCGGAGCCGAACATCTGGTGAACAAAGGCGGTAAGGGTCCCCTTCAGGTCTCCAAAGGTGATCCCTTTGTCCACCAGCAGCCCCTCCACCTGATGGAACATGGGCGTGTGGGTGATGTCCGAGTCCCTCCGGTACACCTTTCCCGGGGCAATGACGCTGACCGGGGGTTGCCGGCTCTCCATGGTCCGGACCTGCATCGGTGACGTGTGGGTCCTGAGGACGGTGTTCTCGGAGATGTAGAAGGTGTCCTGCATGTCCCTGGCGGGATGGTCCTTGGGGATATTGAGGGCCTCGAAATTGTAGTAGTCGAGCTCGACATTCGGCCCCTTGACGATGCGGTAGCCCATCCTCACGAAGATGGAGCAGATCTCCTGGAGCACGAGCGTGATGGGATGGACTGCGCCTCTCGCGGGTTTCCGCCCCGGAAGCGTCACGTCCAGGAGCGCCGACTTACCGGCGCGGGAGCCCTCCAGCCGCTCCTTCGCCTCCTCGAACCGCCGGGCCAGCCCGAGCTTCACCTGATTGGCCAGTTGCCCGGCCTCAGGCCTCTCCTGGGGGCTCAGCTCCCCGATTCGCTTCATGAGCGAGGTCAGGAGCCCTTTTTTCCCGAGATAGGCCACCCTGAACCGCTCCAGTCCCTCTACGTCCGAAACGGCGTCAAGCTCCGCAAGGGCCTTTTTCTCCAGTGCAAGGATGTCCTCTTTCATCAAACCGAAGACCTTAAACTACCAATTCCCGCCACCAAGACACGAAGACACCAAGAAAGATATCGAGGTTTTCTTTGTGTCATAGTGCCTTCGCGGCAGATCTTCTCTGCAGATTGCAGACCACTCTAACCCAGGGGTCTAACCCCATCTCCCTACGCCACCGGAACCTGGATGCTCTCCACGACGCGGCCGAACGCAGCGGGGTCATTGACGGCCATCTCCGCGAGCACCTTGCGATCCAGTTCGATCCCCGCTTCCCTGAGCCCGTTCATCAGCTTGCTGTAGGAAACCCCCCGCTCCCTGGCGGCCGCATTGATTCGCGTGATCCAGAGCCTGCGCATATCTCTTTTCCTGGCCTTCCGATCCCTGTATTCAAAGGCCCTGGCCCTGGTGACGGTAATGAAAGCCGTCTTGAAGAGCTTGCTGTGCCCTCCACGGAAGCCCTTGGCCTCCTTCAGGATCTTGTTTCTTCGCTGTCTGGCCTTGAATCCTCTCTTTACTCGCATCTTTTCAACCTCTCTCTCGAATAGGGTGCTCCCCGTTGAAGCCCCCCCGCAGCGAGACGCGGGGAACCTTCCACCTCACGAGGACTTTCTCCACTTTGGCTCGCTCGCCAACACCGCAGCAACCTGCGGTGAATGCGCTCGCTGTTTCGGTTCAAGGTTCCCCGTTCACGGTTTTCTTCAAGCCCTTCGGAAATCTGAACCTCTGAACACTCAGTTTTCGTTCGGCGGATCATCTCGCAGGAGGCGTGTGCAGGACCGACCTGAAGGGCAGTAGGGGGAGATGTCGACCGTTTCTTCGCTCCATCTACAAGTAAGGCACGAGCCTCTTGATGTTGTTGCTCTGAGTCGTATCGACCAGGGTCGGTTTACGCAGACTCCGCTTTCTCTTGGTGGTCTTCGTGGTCAGGATGTGACTGGAATTGGCCTTGCGCCGCTTGATCTTTCCTGTACCCGTGGTCTTGAACCTCTTTGCCGCCCCTCTGTTCGTCTTCAACTTGGGCATGCTGTACCTCCTCTTCTATACGAAACAAATAGAAAATACCCGCCCATCGGTGGATACCGCTCCCCGGATGGGACGAGCCGTCACACCGCGGCAGGCTTGTGAATTCCGCTCCTGAAAGAGAGCCCGGACTACTTCGGGACGATGACCATGGTAAGGCGCCACCCTTCCCTTGTCGGAGGCTGCTCGATGGTCCCGACCTCGGCAACCTCTTCGGCCACCTTCCTGAGAAGGGTGAACCCGACATCCATGTGACTCATCTCGCGGCCTCTGAACAGGACGGACACCTTGACCCTGTCCCGCTTCTCCAGGAACTTCTTGACATTCTTCATCTTGAAGCCGAGATCGTGCTCTTCGGTGTTGGGCCGGAGTCTCACCTCTTTCAGTTGAATGGCCTTTGATTTTTTCTTGCTCTCCTGCGCCTTCTTGCTGGCCTGGTACTTGTACTTCCCGTAGTCCATCACCCGGCAGACAGGAGGATCTGCATTGGGGGCGACCTCGACCAGATCCAGCCCCTCCTGGTTTGCGGTCTCCAGTGCCTCCCGCACGGACATGATCCCAAGCTGTCGTCCATCCGACGAGATCAGCCGGACCGATTTGGCGCGGATACTCTCATTGACGTTTACTTCATCGCTTTTCTTGGCTATAGGACTACCTCCTGTTGCTGCATTCTTCCCGAATGCGGTTGATCAAATCCCCGACGCTGGTAAGGGGCAGATTCTTTCCGTCCCTCAGCCGGGGAGTAACCCCTCCCTGCTCCGCTTCCTTGTCTCCAATCACAAGCATATAGGGGATCTTCTGAAGCTGGGCCTCCCGGACCTTGAGCCCGAGCTTCTCGTTCCTGAAATCCCCTTCTGCCCTTATATCTGCGCTCCGGAGAGAGTTCAACACCTTTTCGCCGTGCTCCACATTCCGGTCCGTCACGGTCATGACCACGGCCTGTACCGGAGAAAGCCAGACGGGGAATGCCCCCGCATAGTGCTCGATGAGCACCCCGATGAACCTTTCCAGGGCCCCGAGGATCACGCGGTGAATCATGACCGGCCGATGCCGCTGCCCGTCCTTGCCGACGTAGAAAAGATCGAACCGGTCGGGAAGGGTGAAGTCGCACTGGATGGTCGCGCACTGCCAGAGACGTTCGAGCGCATCCTTGAGCTTGACATCGATCTTGGGGCCGTAGAACGCGCCGTCCCCCTCATTGATCTGAAAGGGCAGTCCGGTATCCTCGAGGGCGCTGATGAGCGCTCTGGTGGCCCTTTCCCAGTCTTCATCCGATCCGATGGATTTTTCGGGACGGGTGCTGATCTCGAGCTGGTACTCGAACCCGAAGATCGCCATGACATCCTGCACGAACCGGAGCACGCCTTTGATCTCCCCGTCCAGTTGCTCGGGCGTGCAGAGGATATGGGCGTCGTCCTGCGTGAACTCCCTTACGCGCAACAGCCCGTGAAGCACCCCGGAGCGCTCGTGGCGGTGAACCAGCCCGAGTTCGAAGTAGCGCTTGGGCAGGTCCCGGTAGCTCCTGATGCTCGAGCCGTAGATCAGCATGTGGGAGAGGCAGTTCATCGGCTTGATGCCGTAGGACTGCTCGTCGATCTCCGTGAAGTACATGTTCTCGCGATAGTGGTCGAAATGCCCCGACTTCATCCAGAGCTCGGTCTTGAGGATCTCCGGACCCTTGACGAGCTCGTATCCCCTTCGAAGATGCTCGCGGACCTCGAATTGCTCCAGGAGGTGCCGCAGCATGGCCCCCCGCGGGTGCCACACGACCATTCCGGCCCCGATCTCCTCGTATGTGCTGAACAGTCCGAGCTGACTCCCGAGCTTGATGTGGTCCCTCTTCTTGGCCTCTTCCAGTTTTCTGAGGTACTCCTTGAGGGAGCGCTGATCGGCAAAGGCCACCCCGTAGATCCGGCTCAGCATCGGCCTTTTCTCATCCCCGCGCCAGTAAGCGCCCGCCACCTTCATGAGATCGAAGGCCTTGAGAAACCTCGTGGAGGGGACGTGCGGCCCGCGGCAGAGGTCCGTGAAGCTGCCCTGGGTGTAAAGTGAGACCTTTTCCGTGTCGATGGCCTCGAGCAGTTCGACCTTGTAGGTCTCGCCGGCCTTCCTGAAGAGATCGAGGGCCTCCTCCCTCTTCACCTCCTGCCGCCGGAACGGCAGATCGGCCTTGACGATTTCGGCCATCTTCTCCTTGATGGCCTTCAGATCCTCTTCCTTGAAGGGCCGTTCATAGTCGAAATCGTAGTAGAACCCGTTCTCGATGGCCGGGCCGATGGCGACCTTCACCCCGGGATACAGCTCTCTCACGGCCATGGCCATGACATGGGACGTGCTGTGGCGGAGGATTTCGATCCCTTCCGCCGTATCCACCGATACCGGCTGGAGCTCTGTATCCGGACGGACAGGGGTGTTCAGGTCCCTCAGATCTCCATCGATCCTGAGGGCGACGACCCGATCCAGTCCCTTCACGTTCATACGTTTCAGGGCCTCGAGTCCGGAAATGGAATCCTCCGGGGCCTCAACAGGAGGCCGACCCTCGGTTTGCACATGGGACCTGTCCATATCCTCAACCATTTTCCAAGAAAATAGGCATCCCAGAACTCCCGGACCGAATCCGCAGGATGCCTCACCTACGTTCAATCAGAATCGAAACCTGCAAAAGGACTTCGTCTCTTGAATACCCACCGGAGGGGGGATTTTATCTCTTCATTTTTATTGTTTATTTTGGAATTATTGTCAATAGAAATCTCACGGCCGAAGATCCCGGCGGGCCGTAACCTCATGCGGTCCCCAAATTTCTTCCTTGTCACCATTCTTTTTTTGTGTTTTTATACCTTGTTTTTCTGGTTTCCCCGATGGACTGGTTACGGTCATTGGACAGGCCACGACTCGGTTGAATGGTTGAACTGAATCAAGAGGAGGATTGGAAATGAAGAGGCTCGTGTGTGTATTGGCGATGGGGCTCTTCCTGGCCGGCTGCGGAGCCGCTGCGCAGGAGTCTGAATTCTGGAAGCATGGCTCGATGTACCAGAGCTGGGATCACATGAAGTACAGCATGAACCCTGAGAACTGCACCCCGGATGTCACCAAGAAGGCCAAAGAGGAGAAATGGTGGGGGATCCAGCAGAATGAATGCCCGGGCAAGTAGCCGCGAGCTACCCCCCCAGGGAACGAAAGGCCGGTCCTCCTGACCGGCCTTTTTCTTGTTCGTGACCGAACAGAGCTGGGTCCTCGGTCACCTGATCGCCTCCTCCGTCTCCTCGTCAAAGAGATGGATCTTGGTCAGATCCAGACGAATCTCCACCTCCTGATGCATCTTCGCCTCCGTTCGGGGATCGACCGCCGCCCTGAACTGCGTTCCCCCCAGGGACAGCAGCAGGACCACTTCATTGCCCACGGGCTCGACGAGATCCACCTTCGCTTTCACCGTTGCCCGGTCCCGCATCTCCGGGGACCACGCAGCATCCTGCATATGGTGAGGCCTGATTCCGAGCACAACCGTTTTCCCTGCCGCCCTTTCGCAGCCTCTGCTGCGATCATCGGGAATGATCAGGCTCATCGCTTCGTTCTTGAAGAGCAGCCGCCCACCGTCTTTTTCCAAGTGCCCGCGGAAGAAGTTCATGGCCGGGCTGCCGATGAATCCGGCCACAAACATGTTGGCCGGGCGCTCATACACCTCCAGGGGTCTGCCCTGGTCCATGATCCGGCCGTCCTTCATGATCACGATGCGCTCGGCCAGGGTCATGGCCTCGACCTGGTCGTGGGTCACGTAGACGACCGTCGTCCGGAGCCTTTCATGCAGGCTGCTGATCTCCGCCCTCATCTGCACACGGAGCTTGGCATCGAGATTGCTGAGGGGCTCATCGAAAAGGAAGACCTTGGGCCGCCGCACGATCGCACGGCCCATGGCGACGCGCTGGCGCTGGCCGCCAGAGAGCTCCCTCGGTCTGCGGTCCAGGAGAGACTCGATCTCCAGGATCCTTGCGGCCTCCAGGACCCGCTCCCGGGTTTCCGCGCCGGAGAATCCCCGAAGCTTCAGGCCGAATGCCATGTTCTTGAACACGTTCATGTGGGGGTACAGCGCATAGTTCTGAAAGACCATGGCAATGTCGCGATCCTTGGGCTGTACGTCGTTGACCACCTTCCCGTCGATCAGGATCTCCCCGGACGTGATCTCCTCCAGCCCTGCAATGAGCATGAGTGCGGTGCTCTTCCCGCACCCGGAAGGACCGACCAGAACGATAAAAGATCGGTCGGCAACCGTGAGGCTGAGATCCCTCAAGGCGTAAACATCCCCGAATCTCTTGCTGACATTTCGGAATTCGAGCTCTGCCATGGTTCAACGATCCTGCGCTCTTGTTCCATATCATGCTCTCCTTCACAGGACAAGGTTACCTGACCGAAGTTAGACCTCAGCCGAATGAGTGCGAAGATTGCAGCTCGGCCGCTGCCGGGCGGGCAGGGTGACGATGAAGGTGGCCCCTTTTCCGGGCCTGCTCCTGGCCGTGATGGTGCCGCCGTGGCGTTCCACGATCTTTCTGCAGATCGCCAGCCCCATCCCGACCCCCTCGTACTCATGTCTGCCATGGAGTCTCTGAAAGGGGACGAAGATCTTGTCCAGGTATCTCTCGTCGAAGCCGATCCCGTTGTCCTTCAGGCAGATCTCCACCCGCTCCGGCCGATGGGTCTCTTCGAAGTTGCAGTACACCTTGACGAGCGGCGCCACATCCGCTTTGCGGAACTTGAGAGAGTTCATCAGCAGGTTCTGGAAAAGCTGCGCAAACTGGGTGGAGTCCCCCTCCAGGACGGGAAGCCTGCCGACCTCGACCGACGCCTGCGACTCTTTGATCCGGATCTCCAGGTTCGACAAGGCCCTCCGCACCGCCTCGGAGAGATCGACCAGCGAAAAGGGATCGGCCTTCGAGCTTACGCGGGAATAGGCCAGAAGGGACTCGAGCAGCGTCTCCATCCTTGCGGCCGAATCCTGCATGCGGCAGAGATGATCGATGCTCTTGCGGTCCATGGAAGCCCCGTCGTTCGTGACGACCAGGTCCCCGAAGACCTGGATCTTGCGAAGGGGCTCCCTCAGGTCGTGGGATGCAATATAGATGAAATCCTGGAGTTCCCTGTTCCTGCGCTCCAGTTCCGCCGTGCGCTCCCTGACGCGCAGTTCAAGCTCGTCCTGGACCCTCTGCATGGCCTCCTCGGCCTCTTTGCGCTCGGTGATATCCCGTATAATGACGACGCTGGATTCACGGCCGTTCTTGTCCTTGAAGAGCACGGTGGACGTCTCACAGGGGAATCGGCTGCCGTCTCTGCGGATATGCGTCACCTCTCCCCGGTACCGGCCCGTGCGGCACCGCTCGTCCAGGAGGATCTGCAACCTGGGATCGCCGGCGTCGGTGATCCCATTCCTCCCCAGGGTGCACATCTCGGCCTCCGTGTATCCGTGCATTCTGCACGCCTCGGGATTGGCGGCGAGAATCCGGCCGTAGGGAAAGGAGAGGATGATTCCATCCATGCTGTTCTCAAAGATGGACCGGTGCCGCTCCTCGCTCTCCCGCAGCGCTTCCACCGCCTGCCGATGATCGAGGAGCTGCCGCTTCAAGTCCTCCTGATTCTCCCTGAGCGCCTCTTCCGCCTCGACGAATACCCTGGTCAAGTCCTGGACTTCCGTAGGTCCGCTCAGATCCGGCGGTGTGACGGGGACCTCGCCTCGTGCGATCCTCAGCGCATAGATCTGCAGCCTCCGAATCGGCCTGGAAATGAATCGGGACAGGGACACGGAAAAGAACAAGGACGAGAAGATGACGACGAGGAGGATGGAGCCGTTCCAGGCGAGGTCGAGGGTAATGGGCCGTGTGACCTCCACTCTGCTCCGAGTGGCTACGGCAAGCCAGCCGATGGAAGAGATCGGGGCTCCTGCGACAATGCGGTCGCCATCCTGGAGAGGGGCAGGGGCTGCATACTCCTCTTCAAAGGCGGCCCCCCTCAGATGCCGTTCCTCCCACGTCAGCGGGGTTCGCGGATAGCTGTACACCACTGCCCCTCGGCTGTCCAGGAGGCTTATGGTCCCCTGCCTTGGACGCTCGAAAGCAAGGACCGGATCGAGTCTTTCCGGGGCGATTCTCGCCAGCACCAGACCGAGAAGCGTTTGATCCGAATCGCGGATGGCGCGTCCGACCACAAAGAGGGGCTCCCCGGTTCGTTTGGACTGGATCAGGTTGCTGACAACCCAGTCGGCGCCGGAGACCAGGGTGCGGATAAAGGGTCGGTCGGCCAGATCCAGGCCCAGAAGCTCCTGGTTGCTGGACGCCGTAATACGCCCTTCGGGACCTACCCAATGGAAATCCAGCACCGATACATGGTCTCTTGCGTTTGCTTCGAGGACTCTCTGGGCCTCCTTGGATGACGGAGATACGAATCCGCCGAGGAACACGCCTATTGCACTCTCCTGCCGCAGGATGTCCTGGACGGCCAACTCAAAGCCCTTGGCGAATACCCGGGCCAGTTCGAGGTTGGCGTGGTGCTCTTCGTTCACCCTCCTCTCGAACCTGCCCGAGTAGATGTAGACCTCTGCGGCGAGGACAGGGACGAGGACCGACAGGATCAGGGTCAGAAGCACGGCCCGAACACCGACTCTACGCCTGGGGGCCGGAAAATCTTCGGATCGACTCATATGCCCCTCCTCCTCGCGGGAACGGGAAAACGGGTCGGCGTCTTCGAATCAGCGGCAGCAGGTCGACGTCAAATCGTTGCGATCGAATGTTCCGGGAAGGTTTTCTTGCCCTGAAAGGGTTAGTCCGCTCTATGCCATTTGGACGGAGGAATTACAATCGGGGATTCCCTGAAATTGGAGTGGGGATTCTCTTACCTGAAAAGTCGCCGCTTTTTGCTAATGACTTGAATTTAAAGCTTATCGTCCAGGGGTATCCCTTTGCCGGAGGTCGCGGGAGAAGAACCGGACTTCGACTGCTTTTTTCGCTGCGCGTTTTCTTCTTCACTGTTCGAGGTCTTGCTGTTCCGCATTTGCTGATTCTGTTGCTCTGCCGAATTCCTTACGTCATTTAGCTGTGCATCCAGACCCTGACGATCCTTTCTCCGTGCCTCAGGTAGTTCTCCTCCGGTCTTAGGCGCAGGAGGTATCTTTTCCCCCCTGGGTGACCTCATTTGAGCGAGACTGCCTACGGGCATCATCCAGCCCACCAGCAGAAACAAACAGAGCATCCATACCCGGAAAATCCCAGAACGCATGATCCCCCTCCAAGTGGATGTTCGATTCCGGCGTGCAGGCATAGGGGATCTCGCCCCCCGTGTCAACTCCCGGTCTCTTCCGCCATCAGGCATCCTCTCCCCGCAAAAAGGGGCGGGATCTTCGAGCCGCGTTGCCCTTCGTCCCTCGTCGCTGCAGACATACAGGATGGTGGATTTGGGTCTTCTCGTCCCCACGCCCACGGGTGGGAACGCAATCCCCGGGATATGTGCGATCCGAACCGAGCTGCAAACTTGTGCTCCGCCCGTTGATCTGATATTGATTCCCCCATCCAAGAAAGGAGGCCTGCCATGAAGCACCTGCTGACGCTTATTGTCCTGCTCTCCCTTTTTCCAATCTCCGCCGCCCGGGCCGACGTGAAAATCGGCCAGACCCCTCCCGGGGTCGAACTGAAGGGTGATGCCGGCGGCCGGCTGGACGGAACGCCCTGGAGCAGCCAGGAGCTGAAGGGAAAGGTCCACGTCCTTTTCTACGTCGATCCCGATGAAAAGGATCTGAACAACGACGCCAGCGAGGCCCTGGACAAGGAGAAGTTTCCCTCGGAGAAATTCGCCTCCGTGGCCGTGATCAACATGGCCGCCACATGGCTTCCCAACTTCATGATCTCCTCTTCTCTCGAAGAGAAGCAGAAGCGCTATCCGCGGACCCTTTACGTGCGGGACCTCAGAAAGGCGCTGGTCCGCACCTGGAAGATCGCCGACGACAACAGCGATGTCCTTGCGTTCGACAAAGAAGGGAGGCTGATCTTCCGGAAGGACGGGAAGCTCGGTGCCGAGGAGATCCGCCAGCTCCTGACCGTGATCAAGGAAAACCTCTGATGAAAAAGGGGTTGCGGCCTGAAGGCCGCAACCCCTGTCAGTTTCCTGGTAGGCACGGTCGGGATTGAACCGACGACCCCTACCGTGTCAGAGTAGTGCTCTCCCACTGAGCTACGTGCCTGTAAACGAACGAACAAGTCAGTCTTAGCAATCCCTTCCCTGGGTGTCAAGAGCTTATTCTCCTCCGCCGCCCCCAAGCCCCCGCGCCTGGCGCGAGCCGGCTGCCGGATCCTTGCTGTTCCTGCGACCGTTCGCATTCTCTCCCATGAAGCCGAACCAGCGATAGATGTAGTGAAGACCGGAGCTGATGGTCAACAGGCCCGTGGCGTAAAAGAAGAAGTCGTAGAACATCGGCTGGAAAGGGGCGTAGGGCTTGAAAAGCACCATGAGAACCGTGATGAATTGAAAACAGGTGTTGATTTTGCTGATCATGGAAGGGCTGACCCGCAGATCGACGCGGTTCAAGGAGATGATCAGAACGCCGAGGAGGATCAGAAAATCCCTTGCAAGGACCATGACCGCCAGCCAACTGGGAAGGGAGTGGATCACTGCGAGGACGACATAGGCGCTCACGAGCAGCATCTTGTCCGCAAGGGGATCCAGGTAGGTGCCGAGCCTGCTTTTCTGTTTGAAGAGCCGGGCAACCATCCCATCGATTCCATCGCTCACCCCGCAGGCCACGAAGATGATGAGTGCCCAGAGAAACTCACCCTGGAGGAGGAAGATGATGAAGACCGGGGTAAAGATGATCCTCATCATGGTAATCAGATTAGGGACGGTCATGAATCAAACCTCTTCAAATCTCTTCAATGTACCCGCTCCCCCGACGAAGCGTCGGAGTCAACGATGCAGCAGTCTGCCTCTGACCTTCTGCATGGAGAGGACGGCGTCGTAACCTGCGAGGGCGCCCATCGGATTGAAGGCATCGTCCCCTGCGTCCGGGTACCCGCCCCATTCCGTGCAGACGAGAATGGCCCCCAGGTAAGGGGCGTCCGATCGGACGTCCGTGAAGGGAGATCCCCTGGAGGCGTACCTGGAGAGGAGTGCAGGATCTTTTGCGGCCCTGCTGATGATGTCGGACATCATGATGGAAAAACCCGCCCGGGAAACGACCTCATCAGGCCCGAAGGTACGGTCGCTGTAGACCGTGAGGCCCTTGACCTTCAGGTTCAAGACCGCCTCCACGCTGCCTCTCAGCGGGTGCCCCTGGAGATCGGTGGCGGATGCGCGCGAAGTCCCCGGCCCTTCCCTTCTGAGGATATCCGTGATGCCCAGCTCATGAAGGAACAGGGCGGCGAGCTCCGCCCTGGTGACGCGTTCTTCCACGGCCAGCCGCTTCCCGATCTCCGAAAGAGGCTTTGCGCTTTCGATCTTCTTCAGGATACCGAGCTCTTTCTGTGCCTCCGGGATCAGGGACTTGCCGATTTCCACCACCTTCACAAAAGCCGTCCTGGCTTCGTCGATCCTGTACCCCTGCTTATAGGCCAGCCCCATGTAATAGTAGGCGTCCGGCAGATCTTTCATCGTGGAACACGCCCATGAATAGGCCTTCTCCGCCTCCCGGATCCAGCCGTCGTCCCGTAAGACGCTGTGGAGGCGTATCCATCCAACCTGCACCAGGTATTCCTCGACGCCGGGTGCGGCAAGGGATCCGGACCTCTTCATGGACAGAAGAGCCGCATCCCGGTCTCCCTTGTACGCCTTGGCAAGGGAGAGGCCGGTGTAGGCTGCGGAACTCCTGGGATCGTGCTTGAGCGCCTTTGTGAATTCCCGTTCGGCGTCATCCACCCGGCCTGTCTTGATCAGTTTGAAACCATTCGAGACGTAGAGCTCGGGGGTCTCCAGGACGCTCTCGGAGGACGGCTGTTGTGAAGCACACCCGGCCAGCGACATGAGGAAGAGAGCCAGCACGACTGCATGGAGATACGGGCCGATCCTTGTCATCCCCTTTTCCTCCCTTGAGCCCCTGCAACTGTACCCTTTGTCCCGGACGAGGATGGGCGCGAGACGGGGTCTACTCCAGGACGACGATCATCCTGCAGCTTTGGAGCCATTTCAAGTGATATGCGCTTCCCCTCACCCTCCCGGCATCGGAATTGCTGATCACGATGTCCGACGCTCCGGTCGGAGCCGCCCTGATCCCTCTTACCACCAGCGGCCTCGGGGCCACCCGTTCGTCCTTTTGCGCGGCCGCCGCGTCCCTGCTGTACACGGCGATCCCCCTCTTTACGGCGTGGTCCCGATGGATATAGGGCGAGCCATAGACCAGTTGCCCGTCCTCATCGATGATCGACAGGAACATCGCCGGGCTGATCCTGATCCCTGTACACTCGACCACCAGCCCCGTAAAGGTCTCCTTTTGGGAATTCCGTGTGGAGGCGCTCTGCTGGACGGAGTCGATGGCGCGGATCGAATCCGGGAGCACCAGTTCCGAAAACGCTCCGGTCATCGACATGGAGACCGTCGCCTCCACCCTTCCGCCCTTGCCGAACCGCACCCTCCTGGGGGGGACCTTCTCGACCAGATCTTTCATTCTGTTGCGGAGCTGGTCCGATTGCAGCATGAGATCCTTGACGGTGGTGGAGGAGTGGACCTTGATCCTGCCGACCAGGTCGAAGAGATTCGCCCTTGCGGACTTCACGGCATCCTCCGCAGCCGCAGCCTTCGCCTTTTCCGAATGGATGTTCCTGGCGGACAGCACCGTCGTGCCGACCGCTTCCGCCGACCACCTGGACCAATCGATCTTCCCCGAATGGAACACCTCGGTGTATCCGGCGCTCAGGACCGGGGAGAGGGAAAGGAGAACCATCACGAAACCCGCTGCGATGACGAGCGCGCTCTTTGGACCTGAATGCATCATTCCCCCGCCTCGGCGAGGAAGTCCTCGACCCTGTTCCTGATCCCCTTCACATCTTCGTTCGGAAGCCAGATGATTTCCGGGTCCGCCCTGAACCATGTCAACTGTCTTTTCGCGTACCTCCGCGTATCCGATCGGAGCTCCCTCAGAGCCGTATCCATGTCCCAGATGCCTGTAAGGAAATTGACCATATGCCTGTATCCGAGCCCCTTCATTGGTTTGAGATCGGGCGAATATCCCTTGGACAGGAGATCCGCCGTTTCCTCCACAAGTCCTTCCTGAACCATGCGACTGCAGCGCACGTTGATTCGATGATACAGAAGCTCCCTTTCCATTTGCAAACAGATTTTGAGGGTATCGAAAGGGTTATCCCGGAAGGCATGCCTGCTCACGAGAGACGAGAGCCGCTCGCGGGACAGCCGGATGACCTCGAGGGCGCGCACGATCCGGACCCTGTCACGGGGATGGATGCGCGCGGCGGACTCAGGGTCCATTTCCTTCAATCGCTCATGGAGCGCCAAGGGCCCCAGCTTCAGCAGCTCCTCCTGCAACTGCCTGCGCAGCTCCGCATCCGCCGGAGGAGCCTGAAGGACACCCCCCAGGAGCACCCGAATGTAGAGCCCGGTCCCGCCTACCACAAAGGCCACCTTCCCCCTGGAATGGATGTCCCGGATCACGGGCAGGGCCATGGACCGGTAGACGGCGGCATTGAACTCCTCGTCCGGGTCGACCACGTCCAGGAGATGGTGTTTCACCATGCGCCTCTCCCCGGCCGTGGGCTTGGCCGTTCCCACGTCCATACCGCGGTAGACCTGCATGGAATCCGCATTGACGATCTCTCCGCCCAGGCCGAGCGAGAGATCAATGGCAAGGGAGGTCTTTCCCGACGCGGTGGGCCCGGTGATCACGATGATTTTCTGTTTCTCTTCCATAGGGGTCCTGCGCCCCGGGTCACTACGGCTCGCCGGCCCATAGTTCCTTCGACCCGGACCCTGAACCGCCTTGTATGAAACTTCGTCAAGTTAGAGGTTTCAGGTTTCGGTGTTCAGGTGTCAGGAAAATGGACTACCGGGCTGACACCCGAAACCTGACACCTGACACCCCGTAGAGTTTCCTGTTCGATCAGACTGGCCTCGGCCGGCAACTGGGCCGACCTCTGAGCCTGCCCTCACACCGTCCGCCTGAAGAGTCTTTCCAGCTCCTCGATGCTGAATTTCCTGAACGTCGGCCTGCCGTGGGGGCAGTTGGTGGGAACGGCCGTCGCAAACAGCTGCCCCACCAGTTTTTCCATCTCCAGCGAAGAAAGGCGCTGGCCGGCCCGAACGGCCCCGTGACATGCCAGGACCGTCAACAAACGGTCGTGGAGGGCGCTGCGGTCGGGGACATTGTCCACGAGGATCGGGATCAGTTCGGAAAAGAGCTTCTCCCAATGTGCGCCGACAAGCGGGGAAGGGACCGAGCGGAGGAGGAAAGTAGTCCCCCCGAACGGCTCGATCTCAAAACCCAGGTCGCGGAGCGGTTCGAGTCTATCCGATATGATACCTGCATCTCGTACGGACAACTCCAGCGTCTGGGGGATCAGGAAGCCCTGGACCTGCGGCCCCGAAGATCCGCAGGATCTCCTCAGGTTCTCGTAGACGACCCTTTCATGGGCGGCATGCTGGTCCATCACCAGAAGACCTTCCCGTGTCTCGAACAGGATATAGGTCTCCCTCAACTGACCCAGGACCCTGAACTCCTTTTCCGGACCTGCCGGAAGCGCCGCCCTTTCCTCTTCCCGGTAACGGGCCGGCGGCTCGAAGGCCATCGGTGGCGGGACATCCCGATGATCCGGGCTCTGGAGGGGGGCGAGAGCAGGTTCGGAGACCGGATGCGGTTCCTTCCCCAACCCCCGCTGCACCGCCGAGACCAGGGCCTGATGGATCATCCGGCCCTGCTGCAGCCGGACCTCCTGCTTTGCCGGGTGGACATTCACATCCACCATGGACGGATCCACCTGCAGGAAAATCGCCGCCTGCGGGTATCGCCCCTTCATCAACCGCTGGCCGTACCCCTCCATCACCGCATGCATGAGGAGCTTGTCCCGAACATGTCTCCCGTTGACATAGAGCAGGAGGCGGTCGGCCCTCGACCTCGCAAAGAGGGGATCCCCGAGAAAACCCGTGATGCTGAAGGTGGTTCCCTCCAGAGAGGACTCGACCATTGAACCGCCGACATCGGGTCCGAAGACGGCCGGGAACCGGTTCCTCAGCTCGGAAGACGGCGAAAGGTTGATCAGCAAACGGTCTCCCATGTGGAGCCTGAAATGGATCGGATGGTAAGGGAGACCTGTCCTCACCAGGAGATCCAGGATCTGATCGGTCTCCGTCTTGTCCCCTTTCAGGAACTTCTTCCTGGCGGGCAGGTTGAAGAAAAGATCCCTCACCTCCACCACCGTCCCGGGAGGGCAGCCGACCTCGTCGACGGATCGCACACGGCCGCCGGTTACCTTCAGCCGGTGCCCCGAGAGCTGGTCATGGGGGCGCGAGGTGATCTCGAGCCTCGAGACGGCGGCGATGCTCGGCAGGGCCTCTCCCCTGAACCCCAGAGAAGCGATGGAGAAGAGCTCCGGGACGGAACTGATCTTGCTGGTGGCATGCCTCTCGATGGACAACAGGAGATCGTCCCTGACCATTCCGGCCCCGTTGTCGCTGACCCGGATCAACCCTTTCCCCCCCTGTTCGATCAGGACATCAATCCGGGCTGCGCCTGCATCGATGCTGTTGTCGATCAGCTCTCTGACCACGGATGCGGGTCTCTCGATCACCTCGCCTGCGGCAATCTGCGATATCACCTTTTCATGGAGGACTCTAATGATGCCCATGCGGCCTCATGGATTCGATACCTCGGGGTGCACGTCTTTCGCATTCCGTTCGTGGTCCGGCATCAAAGGACAGGAGCGGCGCCGAGGAGCGACCTGTCATCTCGACCCCATCGGGGAGGCTCAGAACAGAACTCCTTCCGGGAGAGATCCTGTAACTGCCCGCAAGTATGAGATTTCTCACCTCGTTCAGAATGACGGATTGAGCAAGGCACCTCAGTTACACGACACTAGTATTTGTTGCACTTCCCGTCAATGGTCAAGGACGTCAAAAGCCCCTTCAGTGGAGTCGCCTGAAGTGCTATATTGCTTCGCTGGACTTTCCTTCAGCCCCCATAGAACTTTACCGTCGATCCGTTGGCATTGGTCGTCGCTCGGCTGGGACTGGTCATGGACAAAGAAGCCTGGCAGGACAAGGGGAAGGGACACCGCATGCGGCTCCGGCAGAAGTTCGCGGAAGGCGGGATAGAGCGTTTCTCCGACGAAGAGGTGATCGAATTCCTGCTCACCCTGGGAACCCCTAGGCGGGACGTCAAGCCCCAGGCCCGGGAGGCCCTCAGGAGATTCGGCAGTCTCTCAGGGGTCCTCTCCGCCCCGACTGAGAAGCTGCTCGAGATCCGTGGAATAGGGCCCAAGAACGTGCTCTACCTCAGCCTCGTCCACCAGGTGGCCCGCAGGTACCTCCGGGACAGGGCCGTGGGAAAAAGCTTTTTCGGCTCCTCCAGGAGTGTTTTCGATTATCTCTTCCACTCCATGAGGGCACTGAAGCGTGAGGTGTTCAGGGTCCTTTTCCTCAATCGCAAGAACGAGCTCATCACGGACCAGGATGTGTTCCAGGGGAGCCTCACCGGAAGCGCAGTGTACCCCAGGGAGATCGTCACCCTTGCCCTGGAGAACAAGGCCGCCGCACTGGTGTTCGTGCACAATCACCCTTCCGGAGACCCGAGCCCTTCCCCCGAGGACTTCTCCCTGACAAGGGAGCTGGTCCAGGCATGTCATCTCCTGATGATCCAGGTGCTGGATCATGTGATCATCGGCAGGGAGACCTATTACAGTTTCGCAGACGAGGGGTTGATTGCCTCCTTTGTGAAGGAGGCGAAGCAGAAGAAGGACAGGTAAATCCCCCCCCCCCGCCCCCCTTCTAAGAAAAAAGGGGGGGAGTAATGCGTGGACCGAGGGGGATTTGCCGGCCCCATGGAGAAAGACGCATATGGAGAACGTCCACGAACGCTACATCGACCTCGGGGGCGAATACCTCTTCCTTCGCCACACCGAAATAAGGTTTGACCGACCCACTCTCCTGTTTGTCCACGGCCTCGGAGACTCAGGACTCTGCTTTGCGGAAGCATTCTCGTCGGGCATGCTGTCGACCTATAACCTGCTCGTCCCCGACGGCATAGGGTACGGAAGGAGTTCGCGGGCGTCCGGCGGCGACTACTCCTTCGCCGCACAGGTCCGGAGACTTGCGGAGATGGTCTCCGTTTTGGGCGTAGGGGAAGTCACCCTGATCGGCCATTCCCTGGGAGGCATCCTGGGGACCCTGTGGGCAAGTACGGACAAGGGCCGAATGGTCCGGCGCCTGGTGAACGTGGAAGGAAACCTCACTGCGCCCGACGCCACGTTCTCGAGGCGCGCGGCGGCTGCGTTCGAAGATCTCCGGCAGGACTTCAACCGGTGGCGCGCATGGTTCCTGTCCGACTTCGCGCATCATCACGTCCTCGACGTGATGGGAGTTCGCCCCTCCCTCAAGCGCTATTACGGGTCCCTTCTGTTTGCGCGGCCCCGGGCATTCCTCGAGAACGCGCTGGAGATCATGAAGCGGAGTCGAACCGAGCGGGAGGACAAGGTGAGCGAGATCGGGCGGATGTACAAGTCTCTCGAGATCCCGAGAGTCTATTTCTGGGGGGAGGAGAGCCTCTCCCAGGAGACCAGGGGTTTCCTCGAGAGGGAACGGTTGATGAACCGGGGCTTTCAGGGTGCAGGGCACTGGCCGATGATCGACGCTTCGGAGGAGTTCTATCCGGCGCTTGCGGAGTTTCTCCGGTCTACTGAAGGTGGGGCCAGAAGTTCCCAATCACCAGGCCGATGACAAAGGCAAAGATATACTTGACCAGCTGTTTGAACTCGAAATCTTCCGGGACTTGCCTCATGACACCGCGCTTGATGGTATAGATTTCCATTTCTTTCCTCCCTTGAGTATCCAGAATTGCACCGCAGGCTGTGCAACATTCCCCCCCGTGAAAGCGCATTCCGCACATCTCGCGATCTGGCTGCTCAAGGGCGAGCATAGGGGAAAACGGCGTAGCGGGTACATACGTCCCTTAACCCATTCCATGCAGAAAAAGGGTGTATTTGCAGCAGGGTTTTTGTACACAGGTACTCCCAAGATGGACCGAAGAGGCACAGTTCATGAGAGGGGAAACTTCTTTACATTCCCACAGACTTCAGCTTAAGCTGGGACTACCTTCTCTGAAGTCTCTGGACAACGATGCCCTGGGATTTCCCAAGACCATTTTCTGGGCAGGATCCGGAACGCACAGCTCATGCGCAGGACCCGCAACCCGACCCGGATTGGTGGAAAGGCGCGGAGTCAGGTTCGAGCCGAACAGCATCGATATCTCAAAGCTCATTCCCTTGATTCTCTCAACTGCCGGCGAAGGCCGGCGCTAAAGCCCAAACATTTCTTGATGGACTGATCGCCCTCTGGCGGCAGGTAGCTGAACTCGACCCATTCTTTCCTGGCATGGCTATCACATGGGGGGAAAAGACATGGAAAGGCCGGTCATCGTACTGGTACCTGCGGAGAATGGAGCGTCGGATCACTTGCTCAAAGATCTATTGATGACGCCCCTTGGCTGGCAGGTTCTGGAGGTCCAGGGTGCCGACTGTGCCGTTCAATCCATCCGAAACGGAAGATGTGACATGATCATCGTCCACTCTGCCGAAGAGGATTCAAGAGCAGGTCTGGATCTGATCAGAAGGATACGGGGACAGGATTCAGCGGTCCCGGTCTTTTTCGCGACACGGTTCAGCACCGAAAACCGGGTCATAGCCGCGCTGAGGGCCGGCGTGACCGACTACTTCAGACACCCTGTGGTCCCGGCGGAATTGCTCGAAAGCATCAAGAGGAACCTCCCTATCCATGCCGCTCCTCAGCCGGATGGGCCGAAGACACACGCCTTGGTGGGAGAAAGCCATGGCATGCGATCGATCAAGTCGTACATCGTCCATGTCGGAGCCTCGGACAGTACTGTTCTGATTACTGGGGAGACCGGAACAGGGAAAGAACTGACCGCCTCCCTGATTCACCAGGCAAGCGGGAGAAGGGCAAAGCCGTTTGTTTGCGTGAACTGCGCCGCCCTCCCGGAAAACCTGATCGAGAGCGAGATGTTCGGGTACGAACGAGGCTCCTTCACAGGGGCGGTGACCTCCAGCCGGGGCCGCTTCGAATGTGCTGAGGGCGGGACCGTGTTTCTGGACGAAATCGCGGATATGAACCTGCATGCCCAGGCCAAAATCCTCCGGGTGGTTGAGAACAAGGAGGTCCATCGACTGGGAGGTAAAAAGGACATCCCGCTCGATATCCGGATCATCGCTGCAACCAACCAGGATCCGGAGCGGCTGGTCAGGGAGGGCAGGTTCAGGGAAGACCTCTTCTACAGGCTCGACGTGGCCCGCGTCCATCTGCCGCCTCTGCGCGAGCGAATGGAGGATTTGCGATCTCTGATCGACCATTCACTGGCCGAACTGAATCGGCGGTTTGGCAAGAAGGTGGTAGGCCTGAGCCCGGAGGTCTATGAATGCTTCTTTCGGTACGATTGGCCGGGCAATGTGCGGGAGCTGAGAAACCTCCTCGAGGCGGTCTATATCGCCCTTCCCTCCCCCCGGATCGCCTATAAGGATCTTCCCGCGCTTTTTCGCGAACGGTTGGCGGAGGCGAGCGCGTATCCGCTCATTGAACGGGCCCGGATGCTGTCTGCCTTGTTTGAAACCAACTGGAACAAGAGCAAAGCGGCACAGAAGCTCAACTGGTCCCGCATGACGCTCTATCGAAAGATGCTGAAGCATCGCATTGATTCAAGTAAAGGCCACCCCCAGGACCCTACCGATAGAGCACACCATCGGATCCCGGACGTTGCCCTCGACAAGAGCGAGCGGTGTAACCAAGGTGTCCCTGGTGTGTAACGACAAAAGGTTACACTCCCATCCCGTCGACCTCTGATCTGCTTTCTCTCTTTACTCCGAAGGCTTGCCTGCCGCGCGGACTTCTTATGGGCCGCCGAAGCGATCCGCATGTCTCATCCGCCGCGTATCCTCCGCGGCCCTGCGAACTGTTCTTCCCGTGCATGCTTCTCTCAAATGACTGAAACGAAGTGTCTTTCTGGAGTAGAGCCGGTTGCACCTTTATGGCACCGATATTGCGGTCCGCAACGGGCATCGACAGGATGGAGGCGGAGAGGAGCGGGTGAGAGGCGGACGGCATGACATGAGGGAAGGGCCCGAAGGACGGTACGCCAACTTTTTTGAGATCGGCCACAACAGCATCGAGTTTGTACTGGACTTCGCCCAGTTCTATCCGGACCAGGGGCATGCGGTCGTACATACGCGGATCATCACCAATCCGGTCCACGCCAGGGCTCTGATGGAAGTCCTGTCAAGTTCCATCCGGCAGTATGAGCGCGAGTTCGGCCGGCGATCGTCCGAGGGAACCCCTGCGGTTCGAAAGATGCCATGCTACATCTTCAGCAGGGCCGATTGCAAAGAGGAGGATCGCGAGACATGAATTATGTGGATGCCACACTGGTGCGACTGGGCGATCCGCAAACAAGGTCCGAGCTTTATGACGCCTCCTCGCTGGAGCAGATCGTCGCGACGGCTTACGAGGTTGACGCCATGGGGATGGAAGGGCCCTACCAGCCGGTCTTCGACGAGTTCCGGGTCGGGGTCGCCTTTCCGGCGTTGTCCGTCGTGGAGGGTACCTGGAGACCCACGGGAAGCCCGGAGAAGGTGGAAGCCTTTTTTCAGGTCTCCGGTCTCGGCAACAGGGACCTCCCCCGGGTGGACGCCTTTTGGCGAGGAGCAATCATAGGCCGGGCGGTACCCGCAACCGGCCGCATTACTGATGTGGGGTTAGAGTGGGCTGACGTGACCAAAATCGACGAGGAGATCGAAGCGGGTATGGGGGCTCTTCCCCATGATCCCCGGACACTGGAGCAGGAACGTCGCTTGCGGTTCCTGGCACGTATTCGCACCGGTATGGACGCGCCCGCCGGATTTACCGGAGAAATGCTGGACCGGTGGCTGGCCGAGATGGGTGCAGCCTCCGTGGGCGAACTCCTCTCCAGTTATCGAGGGATTTTTCAGGGAGGAGCGGCTCGCATCGCCTTCTCCCCGCCCCCGGCTGCCGCCCCTTCACCCGTTCGACTGCCGATCGCTGCTGTGCTTCTGATTCGAGACAACGGGTTTTCGGTTGCGCAGCTCCTGATGGAGAGCAAGCTGATACAGGAGCGGCTCGGGACCCTGTCCTTGGACCGACCACGGGATCCATCCCTTGTGCTTCGCCATGAGCTGCCGGTGATCTGGGTGGTCCCGATCGCTGTCTTTGATCATGAGGATTGGCCAGGCGGAGCGCAGGGTATGAACGACCACCAGCTCAGGGCCGCCCGCCGGGCGAGAGCGGCGCAGTGGCTTGCCCGCGAAGGCATAGCCCTCATGGTAACCCCTTGAGGGATCAGGGGGTGAGGCTTCGGCCAGGCCCAAACAACACGAGAAGGAGGTAGACATGGCACCAGTCGCAGCAGCTTATCCCTTTATAGAGGTACGGATCGACACGGCGGCACTTGCCCCGGTTGCCCAGCGGGCGCCCGGTGTCATCGCGGTCGTGGGAAAGACGCCGGCCGGTGCCGACGGCGGCACTGCAGCCGTGAACAAACCCCAGGTCGTGGACACTCTGGACCAGGCGGCGCTGCTCTTTGCAAAGGTCAATCAGGACGGCTCGGTCGCGGGGACCCCTCTCTACGATTCCATGAGGTCGGCCATGCTCCAGGATCCCAAGCCTTCCAAGATGTACGGGGTTCGGGTGGATGGGGACAATTACGCGGCTGCCCTCTCCGCCCTGGAAGCGGCCGACGACGTGACATTCGTCTCTCTGGCCGGTGAGGTCGGGGTGGGGTCGGCGGCAGCGGGAGGGAATCCTGCGACCAACCTGATGGCGCTCAAAGAGCATGTGGAGAACATGTCGGCCCAGGGGCAAAGGCGGCTTGGCGTGGCCATGGTGAATCCGTCCACCCCCAAGTCCAACACCTACGTGAACGATGTCAGCAACGCAGTGGCTCCCCTCAAGAGCGACTCGAGCCGGATGGTGATCGTAGCCTCCCGTGGGGCGAGCACCGATGCGGCGACGGCGGCCATGTCCGCCATGGCGGGCTATGAGCCGCACATCTCCATGGTGCTCAAGAGAGTCCGGGGCATTTCCATCCCTGTGGAGGCCCAGTACAGCCCATCGGAAATCAAGGGGCTTTCAGAGGCCGAGATCAATCCGATCATCGACCCGGCGCTCATCGTCGGGGAAAGCCTGCATTTTGCCGAGGGTCGCTGCTTCACCACGAATGCAGACCTTCTCTATATCGATATCGTGAGGACGTTGGACGACATCGAGTTCCAGCTCAAGGCCGGCTTGATCGGTCAGGTGGGGGATGCACGGATCACACGTGCCGGCATGACGAGGGTCAAGACACGGGTCGAGGGCATCTTGGGTCCCCTCAAAAGGCGCAACGTGATCGCGGACTACAGCGTGGATATCCCGATCCTTAATATCTTTGGCGTGCCCGAAAGCACCTGGACACCTGCGGATACCAATATCGTGAATACGGCCCGAGCCAACCGGATCGTGGATATGCTGGTCACCGTGACCTACGGGCCCGCGGTCCACCGGCTCAAGGTGACTCTGGCACCCAAGTTCTGAAAACGTAAGCGGTGCCCCATCGAATCTCGCCAACCGGCCCGACAAGGAGGAACACACCATGCCAGACTGGAAGACCCGCCTCGCTGTTTCCTACAAGGAAAAGAATCAAAAAGATGTCGACATCACCCCGATCGACTCCTTCAGTCCCACCTTCACCCTCAATGCAGAGCCCCTTCACTCGATTGAGCAGACTCATATCGGAGTGGTGTATTCTCCGGAGGCCCTCTCCTTTTCCATGACGGTGAAGACCATCGGGAATGTGGCCGCGCAGCTCACAGCCCTTGCCCTCCAGGGAAAGCGATTCGATATCACCCTGCAGGAAAGCGACAACGGGGGGACGGAGTGGGCTTTCAAGACGATCGTGATGAAGGAGTGCATCATCACCAGCGCCAACCCCACCTCTGCGGTGGTGTCCGGAGCTCCAACCGCCACCTTTTCAGGGTTCAGTCTCGCTGCCTCGGTGGCAGGAAAGACAGGCGAGGCGATTGAAGTACCCTAGTCGCGAAGAACGGTTTGCTGAAAGGGGGCGACGGTGGCGGAGGAGAAGTACAGGACGGAAACCATGGGCGGACAGGCGACGCTGGTCGAGGAGTCTGGAATCAGCCTCTTGAGAAAAGGAGAACTGGTCCTGCCCGCTGCCGGCGCCAAGGCGCAGGGCAGACGGGTGAGCGAAGACGCCCGCACCTATATCTCCTATCATTTCCCGGTGGAAATCGAGGTGAGGGGTTCCCCGGAGCCGCTGGACCCCAGGGATATCGCAGACCAGGCGCTCCGGAGGCTCGTGGAGGGCCTGGAAGGACTCTGATGATGCCGGTCTCCGTGCACATTCCCATTCGCATCAAGGTGGATCCCGGTGCGCTCCGAGAGCTGCGACCCGCCCTTGAGGAGGCCTTTGTTGCCGCAGTAGGTCGCGCCTTGGGGAACTCGCGCAAGGTGGTGGTGGAAGAGCGTGGGGGTTACATGGGAATCCGCCTCGCACCCCCGGATGTAACGTGGTCCGGCGATGGTCTCCACGCAGTACACGAGGCGGATCGCACCGAGATCGAAGAGATGCTGTCGTCGGCTCTTTTCGCAGCAGCCGGGGCATGTGGCCTCCTCCAGCTTGCAGGTGCCCCGCAGAGGGTTCCCGCGCCCCTATCCGGCCATGTGGAGGAAATGCTGGACCAGGATCGCTATTCCTCTCTTCTGGGGGTTTACGCAATCCCGTCCCATGACCGGGAAGGGGAGCCGGTCGCCGTGCCGGTGGACCCGGATAAGGCGCCCCTGGATGAAGCGGGCCTGTTCGAGGTTGAGTGGCAGTGGCGGACCATCGACCCTTCCAGGGAGCTTCGTGAGGCCATCCACGTGGAAATGGGGGTCAGGGGCTTGGAGTTACCGGAGAGGGGGTATCTCGGAATCATTTTCCAGCGAGCCGATGGCCGCAAGTACCTGAGTCTTCTTCATCTGCCCGATCAGGGGGAGATCGCCACCGCACCTCTCACAGGGCTCTTTCGACTCGAACTGTCCGGCGAGGGAAAGGACGCACGGTTCAGACAGGCTCCGGTGGCCATGCCGCCTCGCGCCCTGTACAGGATCCGATGGTACGCCCGGGGACAAAGCCGCGAGGATCGAGTCGACGCCTATCGCCGTTTTTTCGGCGAGTTTCTGAAGGAGACCATTCGCGCTCGGGCAGAGAGGCTCTCCACGAAGATCAAGAGGAGCGAATTCTCGGCCCAACTGGAGATCAAGGTGGAGAAGATCCTGGCCGAGATGGTGGATCGGCTGGAAAGGACCGCTCCCGAGACCAGAAGCTTCCTGGAGCTCACGGTGGACGGCACGCATTGCCTCCTCCAGACAGGCTTGGATCTTCCCGCGGACCTGGATACGGAGCTGATTCCGATCGTGGATTTCCGGGAGGCGCGTGCCAAAGAGAGGAAACCCACGGAAGCGGGCGCCGAGCCGGGACCTCCCGCGGTCCCGGGACCGGGCGAAGGGACCGGAGGGAGGCATGGGAGAGGAGCGGCCGGTGTCGGGGAGGAGACCACGGGAGAGGGACTTGCGGGCCGTGAAGATGCCGGTCCCCCAGGCTTTGTGGTGGTACCGGGCGCGCCGGCTGAAGAGGCCGGCGCCCCTCTCTATCCACCGTCTTTGGGCAAAGGGGAGCTCCGGGAGTGCAGCCCGCTCCTGGGAGAGCCCGCCCTCGAGCAACTGGGAGAAGACGGGGGTCTTTTGAGACAATCGATCCGGGAGATTGCGGCAAAGCTTCAGATCGAGCCCTGCGAGTATGCGGCCTGCTTTTGCCTCATGGCCGCCGAAGCCCTGAGCGCCCGTGCGGCGGCAGTGACCCGACAGGGGGTGACGGAGACCGGTTTCACCATGCCCGTGGGGGCAGGCCGGGGCAACCTGGGTCTGCTGGAGTTTACACCCACCACCTCGCCCGCCATCCAGTTTTTCCGTCACCTGGCCGGGGTGGTTCCTCTGATCACCCGGCTTTCCTCCATCGTCCGGCTGGTGTACGCAAAGCCGGAGCACAGGGGCAAGATCCAGGGTCACTGGGGACATGACCCGTCCGGCTGGTCGCTCCATTTCCTCATGGAGCTCACCCCGGAGATGAAGTCCGCTGTGGCCTACATGTTCGCAGCGACCTGTCAGATCATCCTCCTCCAGATTCTTCGTTCGTCCCGGGAGCAGATTCAGGCCCGTCTCAACCGCATGGATCAATACGCGGCCGCCTTTGAGCAGGTGATCGTCCCTTCCCTGATGAAGATCGAGGAGATCACCCGCCTTCGAGAACGGCTGCGGAGCTGGAAGCGCCTGGATCTGGCGGAACGCACCATGAGAGGTGTCTTGCCCTCCGGCCGACCGGGGCCGAACCTGCTGGCCGTTCCGATGGTCCAGACCTCCTGGCTCTTGGCGACTCGAGATCTTACCGAGATGCTGAAAGCCGGGATGCGTGCGCCTCAAGGGAGGCGCGGCGTTGCAGGGGAGGTGCTCTTCGAGGGAGACGAACCCCGCATCTGGGACAGCGCCGGGTGTCTCTGGACCGAGGGGGGCCTCGAGAGCGCCATGGTCGTGCGGCGCGGCCTCATCGAGAGCGTGGACCCCCTCGTCAAGCAGCTCGTGGACTTGGACGAGGTGCTGGACCGTTTTCGCAACAGAGGCGAAGGCGTCCGCGGGGAATTGGAGAACATCCTCAGGGAGATGCTGGCCCACAACCAGGAGATGCTCGAAAAGACGGAAGCTTCGTGGGAATTCGCCTTCAGGGCCGGCAAGATCCGGGAGAACCTCAAGGCCAGGACCGTGCCCGGCACCAGCTTTGCCCTGGACGGCGTCCACCTGCTCGCCCATGATCAGATCGGCGACTTCTTCCGCGGAGATCCCCACTATGCGATCGGCATCAATGCGCTCTTCAACTGGGAATTGGGGGCTCAATCCATCAAGGCCTTTTTCGAATACGGCGCCTTGATCCTGCTTGCCGTTTTCTGTCCGCCGGCTGCCTTTGTAGCCGGTGCCGCGCTGAGCCTGAGGGACTACGGCAAGGCGACCGAGCGGGAGCGGCTTTACCAATCCCTTATTGACCCCGAGCTGGTGCTGACCAGGGCGGAAGTGGAGATGGATCTCTTTGCAGCCCGCCTGGGCGTAGCCCTGTCCTTTGTGCCGGAAGTAGGCTCCATCCTGGGGAGGGGTGCGGCGCTGGCCGTGCGACTGGGTGCACGTGGAACCGCTCGGGCCGCGGCAGGGACGGCGCGGGGCCTCTACCGGGCAGGCCCCCGGAAGATCGGCGCCAAAATCGGCAAGTGGATCACGAGTTCAACGGCAGAGAGCCTCAAGCATGGGGTGTCCATCGCCTTCCTCCGGGAGATCGCGACGGACCAGTTCATGGATCGGTTCCTCACACTCATGATCCATCCCATCATCGAGAGCCTGGAAAGGGAGATCGCTGTAGCCGGCTCCCAGGGCGGGATCTCAGGCGCCCAGCGCACCCTCCGCCGATTGGGCCTTCAGCAGACGCGCCAGGCCGAAGAAAGGAGGCCGTGAGGGTGGCCAGGGGCTTCTTCCACCAGGGTCTGTTCAGTGGCGTGGACGTACCGGTGTGGGTGGCGGCCGACAGCCACCTCTCGGGATTCCGGGACCGCCTGACCGACCTGGGGGTGAGCCGCCGAGAAGCCCAAAGGTTTGTGGAAAACCTCTTGTGGGCTGTGCTGCATGATTTTTCGGCCCATTATGACGGCCATATGTCGAAGCATCTCGACCGCATCGCCGAAATCCGGCAAACCTTGGAAGCGTGCTACAGCGCCGTCCTCACGCTGGACCCGAACCAACCCATCCCCGGCCATCTCCAGCCCGAGAACCTGAGCCGGCTCTTCGAGCAGCTGGAATCCCACCTCCGGGCCGTTGAAGGCCGCACCGCCACAAGGCACCTGAGGGATGCACAGGACATGGACACGGAGAATCTGGACGCACTGCTCCGTCGGGAAGCCGGTGAAGAAAGGCAGCGGACCTTGGCGGAGTCAGCCCCGGACATCCTCCTGGACGACCCTGAGCTGGCCCGCATCGAAATGGAGTATATGCACCTCCCCGAGCATCAGAGGAAGTGGGTCGCGCTCCGCCTCCTTGCCCTGGAACGCCGCGTTTCAATGTCGGAGCAGCAGCGGGTCGGCCGTCTTGCCTATCGTGAACGCCTTGCCTTCATCCCCGAAGATCGGCGTCTCCGGCTGCGGCTGGAGATCCAGGCAGGCATGTTCAGCCACTTCCACATGCCGGGAGGCTGGGAGGCCACGCTCAGGCGCCTGCCCGCTTTCGGAGAAGCCAACATAGCGCAGCTTCAACGGCTGCAGGGACTCGACCAGCTGTTCCTTGCCAACGGCTACGAGCTGCGCATCAGAGGGCCCAATGGCGTAGACTTCATGCCCGACGGCGTTCGTTTCCTGGACGGCGGCCGGACCAGATACCAGTTTCTGGAGCACAAGGAGCCCCTGCGGGGGAAGGATAGGAGTTTCTTCGACACGGAGGCAGGGCGCCGGAAGCTTCGCGAGACGCTGGAGAGATACGCCGCCATCGCCTCTGCTCTTCACGGCAACGGATGTGTGGGCTTCATGTGGTCTACCGGGCAGAAGTGGCTGGACACCATCATCGCGGAAGAGATCGGCCATATTACCAGGAGCAACCCCGCCCTTGGCCAATTCCTGCTCCTCGACCCCGGTGCGCCCCATTAGAAGGAGGCCGAAGATGGCGATCACCCGGACTTTCCAGCAGTATGCCGCCGTCCCCTCTGCGATCCTCTCCGACGGGATCATCCCGGTCCCCTTATGGGCCGTAACGGCCATGTCCCTCAACCAGAGCTACCATCTGCCCCCGATCGGCTCCTCCGGGTCGAGGGCGGTGATGGCCACCCACGATGACACCATTACCCTGAACGGGGTGCTGGCGGGCGCATTGCGGTTCTCCTGGAAATTGGCCCTGGAAAATCTCGCGGAGATCAGCAAGCGGGGCAGCGCCATCGGCTCTTACTCGAAGGGGAGATTCTCCGGCCTGATCCTGGTCACCTCCATGACGATCCGAACGGACATGCAGATTGAAAAGCTCTCCTTCAGCATCTCCGCGTCCAGACGGGAGGTGATCGACGTCTCGGTCACGCTCCTTCATCTGCCCCGCCCGGGCGCGTTGGGCAAGCTGCTGGACACCGGCGCTCTGGGCGTGGCCGCCCTGATGGATTGGATGGGAAACTGACATGAAGACCCGCATCCCGATCGAACGGTACCTGGTTCCGGAAAGATCGACGGCAGTGCCGGAAGGGCTTGCCGTCGTAGCGGAAAGCATCCTGGGCGGATTGCCCCATGTCATCCGGCTCGATCACGATGTATCGCTGCTGCTGGTGATCCCGACCGGACTGGCCCTGACCTGGCGGGATATGGATCCCGCAACGATGGTGAGCACCAGCGCGCCGGAGCTTTCCCCGCACCGCAATGATGCGTACGGACCGGCACGGGATGCGAACCGGGCCCCGGCAAGGCTCCTCGTCAGGGCCGGGGAGACCCTGACCGCTTCGGTGCCCCTGACTGCCGGGGTCCGGACACGGATCCCCCAAGACGGCGTCCCGGGCCGGGGCGTCCGGATCGAGATGACCGTTCTCTCCTGGGATATCCGGGCCGGGAGCCTGCGGGGGCCGGGGGACTTCGGCTCCTCGATCAGATTGGCGTGGCGGAAGTACGATGAGGGTGCCCTGCACTACTCCACTCCGCCCGTGAACCCGCACCTGATACCGCGGCTGAAGCCCCAGTTCAAGATGGCTTCCCTCCTGGGGCTGGCGATCCCGGTGGCGCTTCCCCGGTTCAAGGCCAAAAAGGCGGTTCTGCCATGAGTCACCCTGGAATCCACACCCTGGGCGATGTGGTCGTCGGAGACGACCCCGGGTGGCTGCTGGCCTTTTATAGGGGCCTGGAAAGCGAGCCTTTCGAAGAGATCGGACGCACCGAGTACAACGCCGAGATCAGCGCTGCCCTGCCGAGCGGGCTGGAAGGGGGCGTGTACACCTTCACCGTTGAGGGCCTGGAGGACGGAGTCTACTCCAGGATCAAACCGGAAGGGCGGAAAGAACCCACCATCTGTGAACTGTTTCTCTACTGGAGAGACACCAGTTCCTCGGTGGTCGGATACATGAAGAACCTGGCGGGGCTTACCGATACCCTGGGTCAGGTAAAGGCAAAGGACCTGGGGCCCTTCCGAGTCGCCAGACTCAGGGTCGTCTCGGTCAAGAGGATCGCCGGCGCCAGGCGATACGAAACCCTCATCAAGGCACGGGAGCTCGCCTTTGAGAACCTCGCCAGAAAGCGGCTTCTTGGAGGCGGGATCGAGAAGCCCACCAAAGAGGCGGTCGAGGAACTTCTGAGGCGGATCAAGTGTGAGAGCTTCAGGTACCACGGGTTGACCCCCCACACCCAGGAACCGTGCCGCCCCAAGCCCCCAGAAAAGGAAGGTGAGAAAAGGAGAAAGCTCAAGGACGGCAAGTCCGCCCTCGATCTCTTGAAGGACCTCGGAAGATACATGGAAGAGGAGACCGGTCGATACGGCCGGGGCATGTATCTGATTCGGGACGGCACTCTTCACATCGGGACAAGAACCATTCCCCTGGTGGAGAAGGCCGAGGATCTGATGCGGTTGAGCCCCTCGAACGGTCTGATTCACGCAGAGCCGGAGGAGCCGGTCCTGACCGATCCCAATTTCGATTACGTCGCCAAGGATGAAAAGGATGCACCCAAACGGTGCCAGTACAAATTGACTCTCAAAGGACGTCCCGACCTCAAGCCGGGTGACGTGGTGCAGTTTGTCCCTCCCCCCGAAGACGGTGGGACCGTCCCCGGAGTGTTTTCGACGGCCAGAGATCTGTTGGGAGGCCCCCTGCTGCCGTCTCTCAGGGAAGACTTCTCCAATGCCATGAAGCTCTACGTCCACTCGGTGGAGCACAGAGTGGGACGAAAGATCGGCTTTGTCACCACGGTCAGCGGAGTACAGATCCACAAAGGGGAAGAGGGATGGGATTGCCACAGCCCGGGAGAGGGAGGGAGAGAAGCGGAAGGCCTGCCTGCCGAAGCCAGTGCGGAGACTGCGGCAGCCCGCGCCATCCAGGGCAGTGCCGTGAAGATCCTGGGATCACTCAGCATGCCGGAGGTCGGAGAGGTGAGGCAGATGAACGCCAAGGGCCTGGAAGAGCCCCCGGGACAGACGCTCACGGTCTGGAGCGGCCTCGAGGATGAGTCGAAGGACGGAAAGAAAAACCAGGCTCGGCGTCTCCCTGTGGAGCGCGGAAAACCCAAGGAAATCGACACCGGGGTTCCCTACCTCACCCCGTTTGCCTGGGGCCAATGCGGGCTGGTCCTGCCTCGCTATCCAGGCACCCGGGTTTTCATGCTCCACCGCCGCCTGCGGAGCCACGACCCGGTTGAGGCGGGTGCGCTCTGGGAGTCCGGCCGTGGCCCGGAATCCCGTCCCGGCGACTGGTGGCTGATCCTGCCGGTGGGAGTTCCGGAAAAGAGCCGGGCCGCCCTGCCGGATGACCAGGAGCCGAAGGAACATACCGGAAAGGTAACCCACGACCTGGTCGATGCCGAGGGGGCCCGGGTGATCGAGGTGGGGGAGCTGACCATCCGGGTCGGGAACCTCCAGAATGCCGGGACACGGCCCCAAGGGGGAGAGGAGGACGGCATCACCCTTGAGCATGCCGGTGCAGGTTCAAAGATCGTCATGAAAAAGGACGGCACCATGGTCATCGAGGCAGCCAAAGATCTTCATATCAAGGCCGCGAACATCCATATCACGGTCTCGGGTGCGATGAACGTGACGAAATCCCAATGAGCAGCAGATGGGGTCCCCGAAACAGCAGAGGCAGGGGCTCCGACGGGACGCAAAGAAAGGGGCTGAGCATGGATCCGGAATCGGAACGCGGGAGCCTGCGCAGGCGTCTCCTGGGGTGGTCGGTTTCTCTTCCGGAGATCATCCCCGGTCTGGGCCTCGGCCGCGATCTGGAACTGATCAGGCGGACCGGAGGACTGGATCTGAAACGGGTGGAGGGGATGGACAATCTCGCCCAGTCCCTTGCCGTCGCGCTGAGCACGCTACTCGGAACCGATATCTTCAACACCGGTTTTGGTTTTGATGGGCTGAACGCCATGGCCGAGGAGACCGATCCCCTCATGATCCGGGAGCGCATTCGGATTGCCGTTATCGAAGTGCTGCGAAGGGACCCGAGGGTCCGACGGATCATCGATGTGAAACTCGGAGACGATCGGCTCGAAACACCGCTCGCCGGGAGCCGTGAGCTCCAGGTAAGGGTCTCGTTCGAGACGGTCAGCGGAGATCAACAGACCATCGAACTAGGAAGGATGGTCCCCCATGTCTGACACAACGACCCGCATCGACACCGCCGATGTGCTGGCAGTGGACGCCGCTGTGGCCCGCTCAAGCGGTTCGAGGCCATTCGGCGTCACCAAAGAAGGGTTTGTACCCAAGTCTTTCGGGCGGCTGCTTGCCGAGAAGCTGGCCCTGGCAAGGGCGCTTTTCGGTGAAGACCTGGATCTTACATCAGGATCGTCCATCCGAAAACTCCTGGAGGTTTCGGCCTTGGAGGATGCAAGGACCTGGGCTGCCCTTTCGGCGATCTACGACAACCTGTTCGTCTCCTCCGCCACAGCCGACGCCTTGAGCCGTCTGGGCGAAGAACTCGGGCTCCCCCGGCCACACCTGGAGGCCCGCGGCAGGATCAAGCTCAAGCTGGCATCCGCGCTTCCGGCGGGGTTTGAACCGCTCACCATTCCACGCGGGGCGCGGCTCTCCAGCCCGGGCGGCCATCACGTGGCGACCGATGAGCATGTCACGCTCTCTTCGGCCAGTCCCGAGCGGGAGGTGGCCGTGCTCTCTTTCTATCCCGGTCCGGAGCACAACCTGGACCCCTCGTTCATCGCCCCGGACGGGAGTTTCCCACAGAGACTGGACCGGTGGAACCGGATCGATCCCACCCTCACGGAACTGGTTGCCGCGGAAAACGCCGCCGGGGCGATCCTGGTGGCCATCGAGCACACGGAGCGTCTGACCGGGGGCGAACTCCTGTGGCCGGACGCCCGATACAGGGATCTGCTGCTCCAGGCGCCCAGATCCCTCTGGAGCGTCGAGGCCATACGGATCGCTGTCTCCCTGGTCCCGGGCGTTCGCCAGGTGCAGGTTCGGGACGCATGGGGCGGTCTGGATATTTACCAATCCATCTTCGGCAATTTCAACTTCATCGAACGGGTATTCGGAAGCGAGCGGGATTTGGGCACTCCCTACACCTTCACGGTCCTGGTAGCGCCCACCAAGGCCGCCATCTGGGAGGGGCCCGACGGACTCCTCGCGTCTGTGCAGTCCGCCGTGGAGGACCTCAGGCCTATCGGCATCTTCCCCAGGATTGAAAAGGCCGGAGAGGTAGGCGTCGGCATTGCCGCTGACCTCGTCATCAGGGGGCTTCCCCTCCCCAGCGGGTCTCGTGACGCGGTGAACCAGTCCGAGGCAGCTAGGAACCTCAAGGCCAGGCTTCTGGCGCGTGTCCGGCGATACATTGACAACCTCGAATTCGGCACCCCTGTGCGCGCGGCGGAGGTAGTCTGGGCGATCATGAACGAGCCGGGGGTCGCCGACATGAAGGAGTTGAAACTGCTCCGCTACCCGCCCGATTTCGAAGCGGTGGACTTCGGCCAGGCTCCTGCGCCTGCCGGAGTCCAGGAAGTTGACTGCGGCAAAAACATCGATCTTCAAGTGAATGAAATCGCGGTCTTCGTCGAAGACCCCTCCCGACTCAGGATCATTTAGCTTCGCAGCAGTGGTTCATGGGTTGAAGGAAGCAACGGAAGGAAAGGATATCACATGGACCCCGATCTGTGGCGATCAGGTTCCCATCTCCACATGATTCATCACCTGACGAGCCCCTTTGCTGCAGGGGCTGTCGAAACAATGGTGCCCATCACCCCTTCAGGCCGGGTGGTCATCGGATGGGAGACCCGGGAACCCCTCGTGCTGGCGGCTCCCTCCAGGTCTTTGGGCGGTAGCGGTCTTCGCCTCAGGGCTGTCCTGGATCCCGACGGCGGTGCTGAAGCCCTGACTACACTGGGATTTGCCGCTTACACCGAAGCGGGGGCCTATCTTCCCTTGCATCGGCCTCAAGTCTCAGCAGGTACACGGAAAGCGCCACCCTTTATCCTGGCTCTCACCCTGTCGGAACTGAAGGGGGACGGAACGGAAACGCCCGTGGCCAATGCAGGGCTCGGCGACCGTCTGACGATCCGCGTGGTCGAAGGGATAATGGGGCGGATCATCTACGTTCTGGGAGCGGAAAAGCAGCGACTTCGCCGGGAGGCAAGGGAGCTTTCAGCAATGCGTCTCCTCTCGGAGGCCCGGGATGACGCCCTGGACCGGATCGGCGCCGATTTGGGCGTTGCCCGCTTCTCCGACGAGATCCATTACGATCCAGCGAAAAGGGAGATCGTCACCTCGATCCGGCGAAGCCAAACCGGTGCGCCGATCCCCGAACCCGACGAGGAGTATCGAAGAAGGCTCTCCCTCTATCGCGCCTTCGTCATTCCCAGCTGCAGGTCGGTCCTGGAACTCCTCAACGGCCATGAAGACCCCCAAAACCAGGGACTGATTCGCGCTCTGGGGTTTACAGAACGTTTTCGCGTGGTGGAAACCGACAACCCTTTCGGAGTGGCGATTCATCTGGTTGCGGCTGGAGATCCCGCGTTTCGCCAACACTTTCTCGAGCACATCCGGGCCGTTCGGCTCCTGTGGCCGCAGGACGGCCCTGCGGCCGACAGCGTCCACGCCGGGAGGTACCTGCCGGTCGACAGGCGAGAGCGCGTCGATGCCCTCAGGGCCTCTCTGCGCTCCCGGTTTCTCTTCCCTGACGACGCTCCCCTTGCACCCATGTTGGCCGCCGCCCTGAACCGGGCGGGACAATGCAGGCAGGCCCTGGGAGTGGTGCGGAAATGGAGGGTTCTTCGAGCCCAGGACGGCGGAGGAGGCAGCCGCTACGAACTGGGTCTTGGCCTGGATGTGGAGACGCCCCCCGCCCAAGAGCTGAACGTCATGGCAAGCCTGCTTGCAGACGCCAATCGCCCGCCGGCCGCCGATCCGGAGACCGAAGGACTTCTCCGGTCCATGACACCCCGGCCGGCCGCCCAGGACCGGGAGGGAAGCTGGCTGCTGGGGCCCTGTGGCTTTCGAACGGTCCACCGGGTCGATGCGAACCGAGTCTACCTCTCTCATCTGCCCACCTTCGGAATGGTGATCACAGGTCCCTCCGGCGCCAGTCCGGGGGCCGAGGCTGCTATTGAGGTGCACTACCATGCGGCGGGTGATCCGGGAAGCAATGCGGTGCTCTCCGCAGGGATCACCGCGGCTTCAGCGGATTGGACTTCTTCGGGCGGGGGAGGATGGACCGTGTTGACCGACGCTCAGGCCAGAACGCTATGGTCTCAGGCGGCTCCCCGTCCTGCGGGAGATCCGGCCCTTGGCGTATTCAGGGCAGCGGGACTGCCGGCCGTGGAAGATCCTGGGCCCGTGGTGGCGAAGCTCGAGCGCCTTCCGCAAGAATTGGTGGGAACCGTGCGATTGGCCGACCCCCAGGTCCGGCGGATCCTGAACGGGGAGCCGGCGGCGGCGGACGAGCTTCGTGCCCAGACCGCACTGCTGCGCAATCACGGACTGAGTTCCGTCTTGCCGCTGGTCACCGGCCCCAATGAAGTCGCGCTGGTGATCGGGGTGATCGGACTCCCGGAGGCCGGCATCAATCTCTCGGAGCGCCGTGCCACGGGTTTTCGCTGGTATGTGGTGCCCCTGCAAGGACAAGGAGGAGAGGTAAAGGCCGTCGGCAGCCGAACCGTTTTCGTGCCGGGCGGACCGGGGCTTTCCGCCTTGGTGGCCGTGGGATACGCCCGAAGGGGGTTCACTGACCCTTACGAGTTCCGCGTGGAGCTTCCGGCCGATGCAAAGCTCAATCTGAAACAGTATGAGTTTTTCATGAACCTGATGGGACAAGCCCACCCCCTGGGAGTGGAGGTGAATACGTTCTCTATCCGGCGGGAGCATGTGGACCTTGATGGTGACGGCAAGGCGGAGGCCCTGCCACCCGCCATTTCAAGAACCTACCGCCGGTTTCGGCGCTCGCGCCTTCGCGGAGAACTCGGCGTCGGAGTGGCCGATACGCAATAATCGAATGGGTCAAACGGAGGCTGCCATGGCAAATAAGCTCGAAATCGGGGGCATGACGCCCCAGGCGGTATACGGCAAACTGGTCGAGAAGGGGTTGTCGGCTTCAGATGCGGCCATTGTCGTGGGGAGTTGGATCTTCGAGAACTTCGGCAAGGTGAAGAGGGTATTCAACTACGCCGAGGGATTTCCGGATGCGGTTGCAGACTGTTCCTCGAAATTCGCGCGCAGCTTCGCCCATACGGACTGGGTTGACGGCGAGGACGTCGTTCAGGCGGAGAAGACCGCCGGAGAGGAGGGGTTCAACCAGCGGTTTCACCGGATCGAAGACGATCTCGACGCCTTGGGAGTGGATGTGGCAAAGGTATTCTTGTGCCTGGCGGACATGAGAAGGAGCCTCCGGGGATTGCTGGACGAGATTCGGACCGAGATCAATCGTATCCACAGCGATCTTTACGACTGCTGCAACAAGGGGGTAGTTGTCGGGCCGTTTGTGGAACACTTGCCCGCCTATGGAGCTATGGTGGAGGGGGCGATCTTCATGGGGACCACCACCTTCGCCGGCAGGAACGTCGGCATGTGGCGCACGGAGCGAGGGATCATGATGCTGCCCGCGATATCAACGATGGATATCGACATTACGACGGATGTGCGGGTCAGCACGCCCGGCAAGCTGGCACGATACATGGAAGAGAACAAGACCGTACGGGATGCTTTTGGCGGACAGCCGGTGACGAAGAAAGATCTGGTCTCAAGATTCGGCGCAGAACGGGCCGCGGACGGACGGACCATAAGAGAGCTGGTGGATATTCTCCCTGATGAGGCCTCGTTCAACTCGCTCGACGATTTGGTGGAAGGGGTGGCGGAACGGGAGGCGGCTGCACTTCGAACCACGGGCGGGTCGGATGCCGCTGTGGCGGCGGTCTTCGGCCTAGAGGCGGAAGTGGCAAAGGTGTCGGAGGCCCCGGTAGAAAACGTTTCGGCCATCCCGACCAGAGTCCGCAGAGCCCTTTCCACGGCGGGAATCAAGACCATGGGCAGGCTGGCGGAATCCCGAACAGAGGAGGTGATAAGGCTGCTCAAGAACGAGGGCGTGGAGGCATCTGCCGGGGAGGTGGCGGAATGGAGGGCCGTGGCGCGGACTCTGGGCAGGATAAGGTAACCAGGGGGGTGAAACGTGCCTGCAAAGAGCGTAGCAGTGGAAGGTCAGGTGACGGCCACTCCCGGAGCGATGCCTTTCACCGGCGCCGAATCAGGGGTGTGGACAGCCGGTTCGGTCAACTATGAAAGCTATGACGCATTGAAAATGGACGGGGCCAAAGTCATTCATGGGGCGAGTTGCAGGTTCAGTTTTTCCGGACAATCCTCCTCCGGGGCGACCGTGACAGGGTCCGAAACCGTCACCCTTGAGGCCGGCCGGACCATCGTTCAAAAAGATTCTTCCGGAGCACTGCTGAGCGGGGATTCCGCAACTGGCAGCTATGGGAACAAGCTCATGGTTTCAGGCAGCGGATGTTTCAACTCGGAGTAGCTCGGAATTCCGTGCGAGAAGCGCTTCCAGGACCCGAGATTGTGCACGCCGCTGGGTGGACCATCGCCCCGCGATCCTCATACGACTACCACTGCTGAAGACGGCGAAACCGCCGACAGACCTGCCTCTGGAAGTCCCCGGCGCATCGAAAGGGAACATGGAAAGGGCTTGCAGGATTTCGGGATTGCAGGTAGACTTCAGTCTCCAAAGCCCTTGGATTCAGAGATAAACTGATTTCCGCGAGAGTGGCGGAACTGGCAGACGCGCTGGACTTAGGAGACAGGCTTTCCCCGCTTTTTTCAGGCAGGATTCCGAAAGTTTACGTTTACGACCTTCTTCAAAGGTGCCATTTCCGTGCCATTTGCCCCTGTTTTGTCCAGGTCAGGAAGGCTGTTCAGGATCTTCCTTTTCCTCTCTGAGTCTCCCGCCTCTGCGTACCACATCGGCATGTTGTAGTCCTTCCAGTTCCCCAAGACTCTAAGAGTTTCCACGTCTCCCCCGCCCTGCAGGAACATGCTTGCCCATGTCCGGCGTAGGATATGCCATGCCTTCCGCTTGGGGAGTGTGACGCCTGCGCGCTCAGCTGCTTTCACAATGGCTTGATGGAGGTTTGTCTTCCAGGGGTCCCCGTTCTTCTTGCAGAAGACGTAAGGGCCTCTCTTCTCCGTCTCCTGCCGCTTGATGATCTCGATAGCCTTATCACTGAGTTCGATCTCTGCCGTTTGCCCGTTCTTGGGGTCCAGGATCCACGCGGCGCCCTTCTCGAGGTCAACGTCTTCCCACTTCAGCTTTCGTACTTCGCTGATCCTCCAGCCGGTATAGAAATCGAAGTCTACCATGTCCCGCTTTATGGGGTGCGTGATCTGGTCCCGTATCGCCTTAACGTCCTCCGGAGACAGTGCCCCCGGCTTCTTCGGCTTCATGAGTCGGAAACGCGCTGCCTTCAGGAACGGATTTTCCCCGTTGTACTTCTTCCACTCGCCCGCCTTTTGAAAGACCTGGCTCCCGAAGATAAGCTCTTTGTTCACTGTAGCCCTTTGAACCGTCTTCACCCTGGCCGCCTTGTACTTCTCCACTACAAAGGGGTTCAGGTCGGACATGAGTTTACCCCTGAATGCCTTCCTCAATGGCTTCGCCCTGTGCTCGTCTGTCTTCCATGATTTCTTGTTCTCCTTGGACCATTTGCAGTAGAGGTCAACCATGTCCTTGAAGGAGACGGCCGCGGGCTTCTGCTTCAGCCCGTACGCTTTGTTGATCGCTCCCCTTCTCGCGTCGGCAAGCTCGATCCCTCTGAGGTTCAAGGCATCGGCTTCTGTTCCAACGTCCACGATCTTCCGGACGCGCTGTCCGGTCATGGGGTGAATGTAGTCGATCCCGTACCGGATCCCCCCTTTCATCTGCCGCTGAAATACGCCTCTATGGGTGTTGTTCTTCTTCGCCATGAAAGCCCCCTTCTCTTTCATCTCCCTATGGGTTTTCACGGGCAGGGGATAGGGTTTCCCTTTTCGGCCCCGGTAGCCTAGCCCGTGAAAGCTTGGGTGTTCGTCTGTCCTATTCCCGTTTTCCATATCAGCCACTTCCAAATAAAGAGCTACAGGGCCGATCTCCCGGGGGTGGCTACATACCCCCTCGCCATGGGTTCAATTCCTGCCCTCTGCCCCGATGATTCGGCCCCTTTCAATGAATCGGCCAAGGGGAAAGATTTCTCTTGCCCCCTGGCCTGAGTTTCGGTAATGTCTGAAATGTGAATGGCGCGTCACTTTTTGAATTTTAGTGTCAGATTCTCTGTTCTCGGTTAAGTTGCAATACGGTTCTGCTCTGAATTAGAATGGTTCCGTGAAGGCTTACGCCTTCGCCTTTTGCCCTCGATCTTTCATCTTGGCGGGTGTCGGGTCGGGGGCAATCTCATTCTTACGGCTTCCATCGGCGTTCCATCCCGGCCATGCGCGGGAAAGTTCCAGGGACACCCCTATGCCGCCGCTCTTCTGTTTCCCGTCAATGAATGCGGTCATAAGGTCCACCAGGGCATACCCCAAGCGTTTTCTCTTCACCCTGCCCATCTTCAGGTTGCGGAGTCCTTCCCCGATCACAGACAACATGAGGTTGGCCTCTCGATACCGGAGAATGACGCTGCCCCCTGTGGTCGGAAACATGGAGCATACCCCGATCTGGATATGCGGGTCTTCCGGCTCCCGTTCCTTCAGTTGAACCTGTGCGCTGCCCTTCTTCATGCCGCCTCCCTCCCTTCGGCTTCTTGTGGATAACCCGCCGCTGCCCATTCTTCATCTTCTATCCGGTCCTTTACTGCGTCCCATATGCATTCAAAGGCAAACGACCCTTTGAAGACGCCTTTAAGGTCCTCCAGGACTGCGGTCAGTTCACGAAGCGCTTGCACGTCCTTGCCTTCGACCATGCGGTTATAGAACTCTACTGCTTGTGCCTCTGCGCTTTCTAGTGCCCTCTCTGCTTCATGAACCGCCTGCTGTGTCAGGATTGCCGCTATTGCCCTTTCACGGTCGGGGTCCTGCGGGGTCGTTTCCTCTTCCTTCTTCCCCTTCCCCTCAGTCCGTTCCTTGATGGATCTTGAGGCAAGCCCTAACATGGTTACAGTGTAATCCTGGTTCGCCTCGTCCTTCCACGGAAGGCTCATAGCAAAGCCAAGAACGTAATCAAGCAGGGCGGCATCCGACATTTTCCGGAAGTCCTTTCCTGTCAACGTTCGCCCCCTGGTGTTGAACTTCACGGTCAAGCCTTTAGCGTTCACCATGGGCTTCCCCTCCTTCCGGCCACTTCTTCCTGATCTCTGCCGAAAGAGACTTGATTGCTCCCAAGGCAATCCCGTGCTGGCCTTCGCTGAGAGCTTCCAAGAGGAAGGACAGGGAAGGAAAGTCTTTTTGAAGGTCGGCCTTCTCACCTTCCGCAACCTTCTGCGGGTTCTCCTTCGGTTTCAGGAACACCCCCAAGGGCAGGTTGTCGTCATGCCACGGATACCCCTTGCTGAGAGAGTGAATGGTAAGCCTTCCGACCGCCTCGTCCAGAAGGTCAAAAACCCGCTCCAGCTTCTTCTCTCCATCGGAAATCAGTAGGCGGAATGTTGAGCCCACAATGTCAAGCTCCCCCTCTTCCTCCTGCCCCACAAGCAAGAAAAGGTCTGCAAGCCTTCCGAGTACCTGCACCCTGATATAATCGTACAGGTCTTCGTCATTGGCATCGTGCTTATTCCCGTGCTGGTCAACATAGATTGGGGAATGTCCGTTTCTCTTCTGCTCTGACAACTTGAATACCGTTTCCATTGGCATCTTGGTTTCTCCTTTCATCATGGTGGATGAAATGCTCTTGACTCCCCTTCACGTTTCACCTCCTTTCCCTTGGGTTCCTCGTTCACATGGTCCAGGGTCCGGCCCTGGTCAAGCTCACCGTCCCGAATCATGCGCTTGAGTTCCTTCATTTCCGGCTCTTGCGATATGTCTCTGTTACCCATAGAGCGAAGGGTAACAACTTTCGGCTTCTCGTTACTCATTGGCTGCCCTCTTCAGAATCATGCTCACCGTCTTGGGGTTCCACTGGATCCGCCCGGCCTTCGTCTTGTACCCTTCCTTCTCAAGCTCCTGGCCGATCGCCCGGAGAGAGTAACCCTTTCCTGTCAGGTCTTGAATCAGCCGGATAGCCTTCTGCTCGTTCTCGTTCTCGGTCAGGTTCCATGTGGCCTTCTTCTTGCCGTTGACCTTCTTCCATCCGGCAAACTGCTTATCGAAACCGAAAGGCACATCTCCCCCGGTCTTGCCGTTCTGCTCCCTCTTGTGCCTGAGTGCCGCCCGGGTCCTCTCCCCGATGATACCGCGTTCCATCTCTGCCAGTGCCGCGGTCAGGGTGAAGAAAAACCGCCCCATTGCGCTTTGGGTGTCCAGGGTTTCATGGATCGAATGAAAGGAGACTCCCCACTTGTCGAACAGCTTGGTTGTCTCGAGTGCATCCACGGTGCTGCGGAACATCCGGTCAAGCTTGTAGACGATCACGGCGCCCACTTCCTTACGGCGTGTCATACTCAGGACCTTTTGCACTCCCGGCCTCTTCAGGTTCTTTCCGCTGATCCCGGGGTCGTCTACGATTTCAACAAGCTCCAGTTCCTTCAATTCGCAGTAAGCCCGAATCTTCGCCCTCTGGTTATCCAAGCTCAAGCCTTCCTTCGCCTGATCCTCTGTCGAAACCCGAATGTACCCAATCGCCTTCATGGTGCCCCCCTTGGCAGGAAAAGAAAAAGCGCTCTCAGAGCAGTCTTCTCCGCGGCTTAGGCACCGCCCCTGCACCTCACGATGCAAGGAGACTGTTTCTGAAAGCGCTCTATGGAAAACTCGTTTTTTCATGGCCTAAGTTTGGAGGAGTTGACTTGCTACTTACTGTGACTTACAATAAATTACCAGGTATTCCCTGTCAAGAATTATATTGACGGTGTAAGCCCTCATAATGTATTCAGGAGGTTATGGACGTGGTTAGCATCAAGATCGATCCCAAGATGAAGAAGGCGCTTGAGAAACAAGCGGAAAAGGAATTCTCCCCTCTTTCAACTATCGTCAAGAAAGCCATCGATAAGTACCTCCAAGAACAAGGCGTGAACTGGCGCGAAGAGCCTGAGAAGAAAAGCAAGAAGTAACTGTTCTGCCATTCGGCTCCAAACTTTTTCCGCAGGAGGCTGATCCCATGAAAAGAATAGTCCTCGCTCTCATCTTCTTCTTTTTGTCTCTCCCTGCCGTTCTCTGTGCGCAGTCAGTCTACGATTACCAGACAGGCCGTTATCACAATTACGATGTCTCTCGATCAGGCAATCACTCATCCATCTACGATTATCAAAGAGGATCATTCATTGACGGTACGCACTCCGGGAAAAACTCCAGCTATTTCGACTATGGAACGGGGTCCTTCTATGACATGAGACAAACATCGCCCAACAGCTTTTCGGGTTTTGACTATCGGTCTGGAACATTCCAAGATTATCGCGTGAGCCCCGGGGGAAATGTGGAGGTTTTTGATTACGGAACAGGCAAATACCGCTTTTATGATGTGAAATAAGGCTTCTTCGGCATCCCCATGAAAAGAGCCCTTCCCCTCTTGTTTCTTGGTTTTGGCCCTCTCTGCCGCCGGCTGGCCATCCCCCGATTGAGGAGCGAATCAAGAACATTCGGGAAGCGTACACGGGTCGTTAAAGCCCCTTTCCGGTTTCCATGGCCGATTCCTCACGCCTTGCCCTGATCGTTGATTCTTGCCTTTGAATCGACACAACAGCACGGCTTCTGTTGTACTCTCTGAGTTTGACAGGGAGCGTTCTCTTTCCGACCATTGCCGGATTTCTCCCCATACGGTACGAATGGATATGGCAGGTTTCAGTTTCGCATTCCCGGACAAGGTTGACACTCCCGCCCATGCACTGAAGACAGAATGCACGAAAGGCCTTGACAGGTGTTCTCTTGCGTAACCGATACGGAAATAGTGGGCAGGGTCCGGCCTGGCATGTATCACCCTTGCAATCCTGAATCTCCTTCCGGTTGAATTGATCCAACCCCAAGCACTGTTGGCATTGGGCTTTTGCCGTATCACGGGGAGTTAGTTTCACTTTGTAGAGTCTCCTTTCAAGATTTGGATGTGCCGGAAAATCCGATCCCGGCACACGTGTTTTGAAGACCGTATCGCGCATATCAGAGAAACATATCCAGTCCATTAGCGGGGCACCCTTACCTCACGTTTGTCCAGTTCGACGGATTCAAGACATAAGCCTCGTATTCCTTCCTGCTCGTCCCGGAATATGGAGCTCTCAGCCTGGACGAGGAAGTCAGAAATCCCGGCACGTCCGGTATTCCGCCATACGATGGCAGGTTGGTCGATGGATCGTAAAATTCACCGGGACGCCTGTTCATGTCGTCCCAATTCGCCCATCCCTGGTTATATTGGTTCACCCATGCGGCCTTGGACATATACGCCTCGTATGCCGCCGGGTTCGCTGTCTTTAGGTTTTCCATATAGTCTTCGAAAGCGTGTTTCGATTTGCGACTTGCCGATCGGTTGAAGTACATGGTAAGGACAGGCAGGGCCACGACTGCGGCCGCACCAGCGACGGCGCCGAGGCCGGTCCCGGCGGCGGGGGTTGCCCCCGATCCCCCCACCCCACTGATACCCCCGTACCCTGCTGCCTCTGCACCGCTCAGGGCGCCTGTACTGGCGCCTGCCCCGGCGCCTGCTCCCGCTCCCATCGTACCGGCTCCCGCTGAACCCCATCCTGCGTACTCAGCCCCTTTTTCGGCCCCAAGCGCTCCTACACCCTCGAAACCGGTAGTTGTGACGGGTATGCTGCCACCTGATCCCCAGCCAGCGTATTTGGCACCAGCTTGAGCCCCAAGTTCACCTGCACCCTTGATGCCTGCACTTTTTCCAATGATTCCCAACTCGCCAAGGGCCTTATACCCGGCATAAGCCGATAGCGGAGCTTCAATTCCCGTCTTTATCCACCCGAGCGTTGTTGACTTGTCAGCCGCGTCCTTCTCCATGTCGGCCTGCCGCCGTTGCTCGGCCAGCCGGTTCCGCTCCGCTTCCATGGATGCCTGCATCCTCTCCCGCTCAAGCAGGTTGGACGCCAGAAACTGGCCCTGCTGTTGGGATAGTCTCGCGCTCTCCAGTTCCTTCTGCTGGGCAAGGTTCTGCTGTTGCAATCCAAGCTGCTGTTGCTGAAGGTTTAACGTTCGGCTGTCCCTCGTCCTGGTGGATGCCGTCTCCGCCGCCGCCTCATAGGGTGCCGCTGCCTCTACAGAAGAAAGGCTCCTTCCGGCGAGTCTGGCCCTATTCTGCTGCTCCCGGGAGAGTCTACTTGCCCTCAATGCGGTCATGTAATCGATTGCCATGTTTGCCATGACTCCTTTCTCATTGTTGAAAATGTGGGGGCTCTCCCGTTGCCCTTGTGTTATCGCCCGAAGACCTCTCCCGCCTTCGGATCCTTTGCCTATGGTGCCGCGGTTTCCGTCCCTGGTGAATTCGCCTTAAAAAAGGCGTCAAGAAACATACCAAACACTTTCTCGATACTCAGGGGGATGGTTCCAAGCTCCCTGGTGAACCCGAAAATAGTTCTATTCCAGGTCAAAAGGGAGAAGGAGAAGCCTTCCGGATCCCCGCAAAGCTTGCACTCCTGCATAACGCCAAGAGTGACCTTGTACGAATAAACAATGTCCTGGCCGGCCGGATCCAGTGGGCACTTAAACACATCGGGGGCAACGTACAGGGTTGGCTTTCTTATGTCCTTGTTGTACTCCTCATCGGTAAAGACGCGGATTCCCGCTCCGGTCAATACAGCTTCAAGAGATTCCTTCAGGCACTCGATTGTCAGCCCTTCGGCCTGGACTTCCGGCCGGATCGCCTTTTCTTCAACAACCACCCTTAAACCCGCTATCCCCTTCAGCGTGTATATGGATACGTCCGGATCTTCCGGCACTATGGGCTCCTGCCGTTTGTAAAACTTCATGTCAAAGAGTTTGGCCATGATTAAGCCCTCCCGGCTTCGGCTGCAATTTTCTGATCTGCTTCTTCAAGGATCGACTTCAGTAACTCCCTTGCGTCGTGGGGTGCATGGGAGAAGAAATTCGCCGTTTTTCCGGCCGCCTTTACAGAACGCCAACCGATAACCACGGATATCATGGGATGTGTTCTGAAGTATTCCGTAAGCCATTTTTCGGGGTCGGAATGTGTGTTGCCGACTTGCTTTTCCAGTGCTAAAACGCGTCTTCCAATGTCCATCTCGATCATTCTCCTTTCTGTGCTGTGATTGCTTTCTCGAGTCTTTCAACCCTCTGCACAAGATCTGCGTCAAACAGACTCAGGACCTTTGCCGCCATTTCCACATACCGCTGTTGGATCCCAAGGGCTTCTTCATCCCACTCTATAACCGTGTCACCGTCCCCGAAGACTTCACCGCCTTCCTTGTCAAAGGCCAGTGTTCCGGAAGTAGCGACAACCCGCCGGCCTTCGGGTAAGCCTTCCTGCTTCACGGCTCCCTTGAGCTTGATTCTCTGTGTCTCCTTTGCCCTCATTCCTTCAATGATCTTGGCCTTGATCCCCTCTGGGGTCAGTCCGACTTCTGAAATCCATTTTTGAATAAAGGGCTTAAGTTTTCTGAAATTTTGGCAGGCAATCACCTCGTATGAATCGGGGTTCTTGCATTGGTAGCCGGCCAGCCGTGCCGCCTCAGTCCCGTTCAAGGTCCTGAAGTAGTGCTTCAACCATTTGCGTTGCTTCAGAGTCAATTTCGGTTTTGTATCCTTGCTGTTCATCTGTCGCCCTTTGCGCCCAGGAAACCATTCTTCCGGGGGTCAATCCTGTTAATGCGCGTTAGATGGGTCATTCTGAATTTGCAGCGGGGCGCGTCAAGTCACTCCCTTTCCACCCCAACAACGGTTTCACTTCACCGGAAAAAGCCTTTCGGCAATTTTGCACCGGCTCCAAGGAGAGGGGGAAAACCCTGTGCAACGGAATTTTGCACAGGTTTTCTCTCTCCTTTAGGAGAGCATTCTGTGCATAATTATTCCCCTTTGATTTCAAGCTTTTACGTCTTTGGTGCATAATTACCCTCTGTGCAAAATTCGCTTTGGGGACTTCCCTTGTCATTTCAGGCAGATAAATTCTTCACAGAGTTTTCTGTGCATAATTGTGCAAAATTGCATAATTCATCTCTACCTTGCCTCTTCAGCACAAACGAGGACCCCTTTAGGTCTTCCCGCGCCCTCAGCCTGCGTCGTCGAAAACGCCTCTATCGATCCTTCCTTGAGAGCGAAGTCTAGGGCTTCGGTTACGTCCTTCCTCTTGCCCATCTGTTCCCGTACCTCTTTGGCGCAAGGTCGGTACAGAAGCTCCTGCCTTGTGTACATCCGGCCCTCTTTCCGTTCTGCCTCAAGAAGAGAAGAGAGCAAGTTTGCCTTTTCCCTGATTCGCTGAAACTCCAGGTTCACGGGCACAAGAACCCCATGTTCCCCACGCTTGAAGTGCAGGGTTCCCGGCAATCGGGGTGCATAGTTCGACTTGCTCACGTCAAATTCAACGTAGGTCCTGAAGTCCTCCAGGTTGTATTTCTCCGCTGTCTTCTCATCCATGGTTCTGAGGTTCGCAACCCACCTACAGGCATCCACGAGGGCGCTGCCGCCTCTCGCTGAAGCCTGATTCAATGCGCCATTTGAGACTTTCGAGACATGGTGACTAAACAGGATGGTCAACCCGAATTCCCGGCTCAACTCCTCAAGGCAGGCAACCCACTGGGTAGCATGGTCGTTGCTGTTCTCATCCAGACCATAGAACCGGCTCTTGGGGTCCAGAATGAGAAGGTCTAGCCCCTTGTGCGCCTCAACGGTCTTCTTCAGCCACTCGAAATAATGTGAACGGGCAGGGTTCCCTTGCTCCAGGTGCATCAATGGGCCTATCTGCCCCATTACGCTGCTTAGGTGCAGGTTCTCAAGCATGAGGTTCTGAGTGTCGGGGTCCAGGTCGGGAAAGGTCTGATTGACGGTGAAGTAAAGCCGCCTGTGGATCTCCGCTTCAGGGTCCTCCGCGAAGAGAATGAGAACCCTTGCAGGATTTACCGGCCTGAAGTGCTTCAGAACTGGCTTACCTGTGGCAAGCCCGATCCCCAACATGATTTCAAAAAAGCTCTTACTCACTCCCCCCATGCCCACGATTGCCCCAACAATCCCTTTGGGTAGGATCTCTTCAAGGAGGTATTCCGTTTGCGGGGGTTCGAGACAAATGAAGTTGAAGACAGAGGTTTTTTCGGGTGTCAGGGGTGCCAGTGCTACAGGCTCTTCCTTCTTGCCGATGCACTCCCGGCAATCAAAAGCGCTCACTGGAATGCCAAGGCTTTTCACGAAGGCGCAGTTAAAGGAATACGAGTCATTCCTCTCGTAGAAGTTCCACTCCTGCCGCCAATGTGAGAGCCGCTTCTGTGGGGTGTCGTATGTCTCGGAATAGGGGTAACTCCTCAAGAAGCTATCCGCGTTCTTTGCTGCCGTTTCCTTATCGATACCGGCAAACTGGAAGTAGGATACAAGGATCATCGTTAGGTGGTTGAAGTTCACCTTGTCAGTTTTCGGGGGGTGTTCCTTCAGAATGTAAGCTATGCAGGGGGGCAGGTTCTTGGAAATCTGCACTCTCTCTGCATCAGTCAACTTTGTGGGTTCAGGCTTCTCCTTTAGCTCCCTGTGGACCTTATCGCGCACCCTTCTATACACCGGCCCCAGGTCTGGATTTTCAACCAAGTCAACGTCTACAGGGTCGATCTCACGTGGTGCTTTGGTAAGTTCGGTCAGTTTTTCAATGGGAAGGTCCCTTACTTCCTCCAGGGACAGAGGCACCTTATAGCGGCCATTCTGCCGCCTCACATTTGGAAGCCTGAACATCTTACCCTTGAGCATGTTGTAAAGGGACAGGTCCAGGGTGGAAAGGCTGAAGCGCTCCTTCCACTCTGCCGCGATTCGCTTGTAGATAAGCGGGAGAAAAGTATCGCCGTCCTTTGCCCCAAGTAGGTCTGCAGGGATCACCGCATGAAAACCTTTTGAGCCTGAAGCGAAGTACTGAACGGCGTAGGGGTCCATGTTGCATAGTTCCGGCAAGTGTAAAAGGCAAAGCTGCCGAAGATCATCAAGGGCCTTCTGCGGATTTTCCTTTGAATCGAAATCAAGCGGGAAGTCCCCCCACCTGTGGGGTTCGGGTCCTCCGTTGCCGTTGTGGGGTTGAGACAAGGCACACCATGTAAAGAACATCGCCCCTTCTTTTATCGCTTGTGCGCGTGCCTGTGGGGTGTCGGATATCGCCCTCCAGACACGTTCTTGGGGTTCTTCTTTCCAGTAGATGAATCTGCTAGTTTCCATAAACCCTCGATCTCGCATTTGCTGCCGCTCTCAGGACTCCGATTCGCACGTCAACGTAGTCGAATACCTTCGCCTGATCCTTCCCCGGCGCTGGCCTCAAAACTCTTCCAAGGTACTGAATCAGCCGGCCGCTGAACTTGATAGGGGTGGCAAGGAAGAGAGTAGACAGGGCTTTACAGTCGAAGCCTTCCCCGATAAGCTGCCCCGTTGCCACAAGCACCTTGACGGCCCCCGCGTTCAGCCGTTCAACGATCTCCTGCCGCTTGCCGTTTGCCGTGTCCCCGGTCAGGATCTCCGCGGGGATCCCCTGCCGCTCGATCATTCGCGCCAAGGTTTCACAATGGGCCTTACGGTCAGAGAGAATTAGGCATATCCCGCCCCCGTTGCCGGCCTGCCTCACCACATCATCAGCAATCAAGGCATTCCGCGCCCGGTCTTCGGTCAGTTCGCTCAACATTTGGGAGTATTCTTCGGAAGGGTCAAAGGATGTTCGGAACGTGGTTTCCCGCTGAATCACATCGGCGCGCAGGATGTCCCCTGTGTCCTGCAGGGCCTCGCTCTCGATCTTGTGCACAACGTCCCCCACATACCAGAATATCAGCCTGGACAGTCCATCCCGGCGCCATGGGGTTGCAGAGAGCCCAAGCATGTACCTTGAATCAAATGCGCTGACGGCCTCCGTGAACGTGCGAGACGGCGCCCTGTGGCATTCGTCCAGCACAACGAAACCGACATGCGGCGCGACTTCAGCCGCGCATTTGTACAGAGACTGCACAAGTGCAACGGTGATCTTTTCGCCCACTGTGCGCTTGCCGTTGCCGATGATCCCGATTTCGTTCTTAGGGATTGAAAGGAAGGTCCCTATTCGATCGGCCCATTGGTGAAGTAGTTCTCCGGTGTGGCAGACCACAAGGGCAGGCTGTCGGCGCTGCGCAATGACGGAAAGCCCCATCACCGTCTTGCCGCTGCCGGTCGGCGCTGAGAGGGTCCCGAAGTCCCGGGCAAGAACATCCTTGACGGCCTGGTCCTGAAATGGCTTCAGGGTGCCGCTGAACGTGAAAGAGACTTCTGGAAGGGTCCGCCTTCGGTCGATCAATTCGTACCGGATACCCTGGCCTCTGCAAATGCCGATCAATTGCCGGATGAAGCCGCGGGGAAGGGTCAAGCCGTCTTTCGTCCATCCGTAGCACTCGAGGTATTGGGGAGTGTCCCCGTTCCATCGGCCTTGCTGCTCGTTCTCCAGGTACTTCGGATTTTCAAGGGTCAGCCGCCGTTCTATGGTGTCCCTCAACCCTGCCGGCGGGTTCTGAATCGTGACGTTGTTCGATACGATGAGGCTACAGGTCAATTTCCTCTGAGTCCTTTCCGGGCTGCCGATCAAACCAGTTCCATGCCCTCTCAAGATCGAAGCGAAGAACGCGGCCGATCTTCTTGTGTGGCAACGGATCCACGGGCCTGCGAACCAGTTTGTAAATCTGATTCGTCGTCAGGCTGAAAGCCTGTGCAATGCCCTGGATGTCTGTTGCCTGTCTGCTCATGTCTCGCTTACAGAAGGGCCTTGAGTTCTCTCACTGTTACGCCAAGGGATGAAACCATCTTTTCACATAGCCCCGGGGAAGGGATTTCCCAGCCGCTGCAAATTCGAGAAATCCGGCCAGTGTCAACCCCAACATGCTTTGAAAACTCGGTCAGTGTTCGATATCCGGCCTCATGAATCTTGGCTCTGAGGCTGTACCTGTACTTGGGCTTCAAAGAACTCTCTCCCATTTCTTCCTCCATGGACTTTGGAATGTACGATAGTCCATTCCGCTGAAAAAAAATTACTCCTGCACCTCTTCCATCAGCTTTCGAACATCGATCACTAAAGTTGAAGCCCTGGTGATCATTTCCCCCTCATCCGAGAGAAAGCTAACGGCTATCCACGATATACCGGTCTTCTTGGTCTCTGGGGATATCTGAAGGTAAGCCCGTTGCTTCGGATCCTTCATGAACTTATCCCAAAAACACGGCTTCCCCCGGTAGTAGTCTTCAGAGGTAAAACTCATCTCTGGTGGCATATTGGTTGGGATCTCTATCCGGGTGTTCTCGGGAAACCGTCTCAAGAATTCCAGTATGAGAACCATCAACCGGGTTTCTATCGTAAACCTGTTCAACTCTCTGCAAATCATAAACTCGATAAGGTTCTGCTGACTGTAAACCCTTCGCCCTCCCCTGCCGCGAATATCCTGCATTGGCTTGACGGCCCCCTGCTGTGCCCACTGGACAGCCTGAATCTTCGTGATCCCTGCTATCTTCTGTATTTCCCCGCTCCCGTAAGTTCTCATATTGAACCCCTCCTGGAATTTGGAGTATGCCATAGTCCAACATGAAAGTCAAATATTTTTTTCATGAACCTTGTGCAACCCCTTTCATCTTTTCCCATCTGTCAGCCCGACCGAAGCTTGATCGGGAGCCGCGGCCCTGAAAACCCGCGTGCCATGTCGGCCCACAGGAAAGGAATCTGTTTGCTGTTTCGGAAAGGAACCCTGGGGAATAAGGAAATAAAAAACCCGCTGAGTTGCCTCAACGGGTTCAGAACTATGAATCGGCTAAGCCCTACTTCTCGGATCTCACATTCGGCAATTCGGCAACCGTATGGGTAGAGGGTTTGCCTTCCCAAAATTCTTTTTTGTCAATGCCGAATCGCCTCAAGGCTGCATCGATAACGGGTCCATAGATCTCGGTACCCTTACCATGGTTCTTGATGGGGAACTGTGGCCCCTTTTTGGAGCCTGATTCAACCGGCCTGACAAGAATAATTTCCGATCCTTTACCACGTCTGCTATCGAAGGCGATTACGCCAAAAGACTTAAGTCGATCTAGGAATTCTCGAAGTTTGAGAGTCCCTTTAGACATAACAGGTACCGCCCACTCGGCATACTTTTGTAGTCAGCCATGGCGGTACCATTGATCTGTTCTGGGGTGATTTCATCGCTGGTGGCAGCTTAATGCGGTGGTTCTTTTCTTCAACATCCTTCTTGCAGGAAAAGAACTCCTGCCAAACTTCAGAAGGAGCCGGTTTCAGAAGGTTCTCAAGATTATCGTTCGAAAATGCATGATCGATCTGTGCTATTATGCAGTCAACCATGTCTTTTTGGGCTTCTTCTTGTGTCCGGCCCGTAGTCACAATGTCCAATTCTAAGCAATGCGCTACAAACAGTTCTTCCTCCTTCTTTAGGAGAACATTCACCGTCAAACCAACAGCCTTATCGGTTCTCTTGATCCTGGCAAAGAAGTCCGATAGGTGCCTCTTGACCTCGTGGGCGATTTTTTCAGTTGTCATTTTGTTTCCCCAATGGGGTTGCGGGTGACCATGGCAACTCCTCAGAACCCTGCCATGGCGCTCACCTCATAAAATTAGCAAGAGTGAGCCAAAGTGATTGGAAGTGAAACGATTAACCCATATCCAAAATTTCTTGTCAAGATCTTTCCTTCCATGGAGCGCAACAACGATATCGGGCATTCTGAAATGAGCTTTAGCAAAAAATAGACATCAAGTCACGGTTGTCACTAGATACCCTCTGCAATTCCCATTCCCTTCTGGCGGATCCATATTCTCTTCAGTGCCATTTCCGTGCCATTCCAGCCACCAAAACAGGGGAAAAACGGCCAATAACGGCAAATGTCCCCATAATGGAAAAGGGTCTTGGTTTCCTCCAAAACCCCTTGAAGTCTATTGTTTTTGCTGATAGAAATCTCTCATTGCGAGAGTGGCGGAACTGGCAGACGCGCTGGACTTAGGATCCAGTCCCGAAAGGGGTAGGAGTTCAAGTCTCCTCTCTCGCACCAACATGCAACTACTTACAAGCGGTACCCTCTTCTACGTTGACACTCACGGATCGATTCTCCTATATTCTGCCCGTTCGCGGCAAGCTCCCAGGATTCCTATGTTGTCAAACGGCCGCACCTTACTGCCATCAGGAAATCCATGCCGGTCCCTCTTCCCCGGAGGTGGCGTTCATGATCAAGAGATCCCGGAAACTCCGGCTCATGGCGTTCTCGGTCTTCAATGGACGCCCGCTCCCTTCTCCGGCTGCGTTCCTTCTGTCCGCTGCCCTCCTATTGCCTGCATGTTCCAAGTCCGTGCGCATCATGCCGGAGGATCTGCCGCCTGTTGTCAAGCAATATGTGCACCTAAAGATCTGGGGCGGCCAGGATGGTTTGAAAAAAACGGGAGTCCACCTGGACAAGGGCGACACCTATTCAATCATTGCTACAGGAAGCATCGACTACTGCTCGAGAGGAGGGTGCGGCTACCGGGATGTGAGGCCCGAGTATGGATGGCCCCTCATCTTTAGAATCGGGGATTCACCTTACAGCAGTCACAATGGACAAGGAATGGGGATGCAATCCCCTTTTTCCGGAACGCTTCATATCGGTTACAAGAGCGGGGACCTGTTCCCGGACGGCAACCCGGTGCATCCGGATTTCTACCGCGATGATTCCGGCGCCTTCGAAGTGGATATCATTGTCTGGGCAAGGGAAGACTATGAGCAGATCGCGGGATTCCTGCAGTTTCTCTTAGAGAAGGACCCAGAGAACAAGGTCCTTGAACGCGCCATCATGTGGAACAGGTCGACGGCCAAAATCGTCGTGGCAGCAACGGATGCTGCCAGGGAGATCCAGGAAACGAGGAAGCAACTGGATGAACTGAAACAGCCTGTCTCTCCGGCAGCAGACCCGGCGGGGGCGGAAGAGGTAGGGCGACCGTTAGCGGCCGAGGCTGAGGTCGAGGCCACCGCGCTCCCACCTGGTGCTAAGGAGACGTCCAAAGCGGCTACCCCTCCCTTGGCCAAAGAGGAGACGCTTCAGCCCCCCCCTGCGGTCGCGCTTCCTCCAGTCGACAGAAAAGAGGAGAGAATTGCGGAACTGGAAGCGAAGCTGGCCAAACTCGCGGAGACCCTTGCCCAACTCGATCAGATGAGGAAACAACTGACGGACGAGCGCGAAAAGACCACCGCGCTCAGTCAGGAGCTTGAGGAGAAGGAGAAGAGGGAAAAAGAGCTGGTGTCGAAGCTCCAGAAAGGTGGAAAGAGTCCTCCGATCATCGTGATCGCCACGCCCAATGAAGGCGGCAAGGTGGAGGTCAATGTCATCCGTATCTCGGGCGTCGCCGAGGACGACGAAGGCATCCAAAAGCTGAAGATCTACATCAACAACAAGCCCCTTCAGAATAGATCCGGCCGCGGTTTGACGATTGCAGCGGCAAAACCGGCAAGGCGTATTGAATTCGATGAGACCGCTCCCCTTGAAAAAGGGGTGAATGAGATCAAGCTCATCGCCTTGGATACAGAGGGTCTCTCCGCAGAGAAAACCCTGTTCCTGCACAAGGAAGAGAGCCGCAAGAACGTCTGGGCCGTGGTGATCGGGATCAATGCCTATCCCCGTGTGCCCCCGCTCAAGTATGCCATCCACGACGCCAAGGCTTTTTATGAATATCTGGTTCAGGAGAACGGCATACCCAGGGAGAACGTATTGCTTCTCCTCGACAAGGAGGCGAGTCTCTCCCGGTTGCGCAGTGTGCTCGGAACCTATCTGAAGAACAAGGCGGGCAAGGACGACATGGTCATCCTCTACTTTGCTGGCCATGGGGCCACGGAAAGGGATGCCATGAGCCCGGATGCGGACGGACTGGAGAAATATCTCCTCCCCTACGATGCCGATCCAAAGGATCTTTATGCCTCCTCCTTGCCGATGCGGGAGATCTCCCATATCTTCAACCGCATCAGAGCCGAGCGACTTGTCTTCCTGGTGGATTCCTGCTACAGCGGCGCCAGTGGCGGCAGGACCATCAATCTGTCCGGGATCCGGGCCAACATCTCGGATAGCTTCCTGGACCGTATCGCTGCGGGGAGGGGAACCGTTGTGATGACTGCCAGCGCAGCGAACGAGGTGAGCGTGGAAGACGACAGCCTGAGGCACGGTGTGTTCACCTACTTCCTCCTGGAAGGACTAAAGGGCAAGGCGGATGCGGATGCGGATGGTGTGATCACGGTGGATGAGATCTACGCCTTCGTCAGTCGGCACGTGACTCAGGCCACGGGCCAGGAACAGCACCCGGTCAAAAAAGGGGCGGTGGAAGGAAGCCTGATCCTCGGGATCGTTCAAACCAAAGTCCGCTAGCGCGAGCACGCTGTCCAATATCCCTATCCACCTCTTGACCATTTACATTCTTTTCTATATAAAGACAGGTGTTTAACCGATAACTTGTGAAGGAAGTGAACTGGCATGAGGAAGAACCTCTTCGTACTCATCGTCGTTTCGATGGCATTGTTCTCCGTGGTTGCCTGCAAGGGGCCGGAATCCTATTCACGATACCCTTTGCTGCACGTCGGCACATGGACCGGGGTGGACAGCACGAACACCAAAGGGATGGTCACGTTCAGGGAAGACGGGACCGGGACCATGCAATACGGCGGCAACGCCTATGAATTCCGGTACGTGTTCGATTACGGCCGAAGACCCATCTGGCTCGACCTCATCTACAGCCGAGAGGGCAGGCCGTTCCGCGCCCGTCTGATCGTCAAGTACATCGATGAAAACAGTCTCAAGTGGTACACCCATTTCAGCGAAGTCAGGCCGGCTTCTTTCCCGGAATCCGACGGCGGGAACGTCATGAAGCTTACTCGCTTGAATTCACTGACGAAGGTATGAGAGAGAGTTGGAGTCCCATCCATGCCCCGTTCGCCGGCCCCCTGGACGGACCGTCTTTGTTAAAGGATCCCCTCCATTGAGACGATATACCTGGTGTTGATCCGGCCGCGACTGAAGGGTCTGGAGCCGAAGGGACCAAGCGGTCTGCATCGGCCTCAAAATGGATCGGGAGTTCTGGTCATGTCGGAAATCATCAAGAGCCTCATCTGGTCTTTGGGAGTCCTTGTGATCGCCGCCTACCTGTTCATGCTTTCTTGACTGCCTGAGCGTGAGAACTTTACGGGGTGAAAGCCATGGTCAAGGGTGGATTCGGAGTCCTGCTGCTCTTTTTTCTTGCGGTCCCACTGCATGGGGGAGCAATGGCTCCCGCCTCCGCCCAGGAGGCGGAAGTCCAGTTGCTTCAGTCCAGGATCCTGCAGCTCGAACAACGTGTCGAAGAGTTGGAGGCACTCCTTGCCGAGACTCAAGGGGTGAAAAAGGGTCCAGAGGGTGAGCAGACGGGCTGGCAGAACAAGAAGAACTGGCGAAAGCTGTCCCACGGGATGCGTGACGAGGAGGTCAGGGGGATCCTGGGAAACCCGAGCAAGGTGATCCGGGGGGTCAGGACCCTCTGGTATTACCCCAACATCTACTGCGGCCATCTCACCTTTGACGAGAGGGGGCAGCTGATCGGCTGGAACGAGCCCTGAGGGATTCCGGGGCTAGCCTTTCTCGCCTGCGGCGCTCTCCTTGAGCGTTTTCATGTTCTCGCGGATCCTCTTTTGATCCGCCTTACGGTTGGCCTTGTTCGGCTTGTCTTTCCTAGCCCTGATGAGGCTGAGCTTCTTGGTTGCTGACGGCATGTGGATCAACTCCTTTCTCTGAAAATGCGGCAGCCGTGAACGGCTGAACCTTTGTTTTTAGCGTCTGAACAACGGTCTGTCAACAGTTCATCCGCCGTCCGGGATTCCTCGAATCCCCTGCGCCACAGGTAAAGCGCAATCCCCGCAGCGAGGGACGCGTTGAGCGACTCCACCCCGGGCTGCATCGGGATGGAGAGGGTGGCCGTGCGCTTCAACCCGCCGGGCACCCCCGGCCCCTCGACCCCGGGCAGGAGCCCGAAGGACTGCGGGAACCTGAATCGGCCCGCATCCTCCCCTTCAGGAGAGAGCGCAATCAGTGGGGCCTTGATCCTCCGAAGCCCCCGGATGGGCGGCCCTTCGAAAATGGGCACCCTGAAAAGGGTGCTCCCGGCCACCCTGGTCGCCTTGTGGTGGAACGGGTGCGCGGCCTCCTTCAACAGCACCACCCTCGAGACGCCGAAAGCTGCAGCGGAGCGGATCACGGAACCCACATTGACCGGGTCCTGAAACGGCACAAACAGGGTGCATCCCTCCGGCCACTCCACAGGGTCCCAGGCCGGGAACTGACCTGCGCGAACCAGGAGGATCGGCTGGTCGGTGCCGTAGATATCGATGTTCCTGAAGAGCTGGGACGCAAGGTGATATCTCCGAATGTGATCGGGGAGAATCCAGTCAAATACATCCTGGTCCCTGCGGAGGATCAGTCCCACACAGCGATCCGGAAAGTCCCTCAGGATCTCTTTTACCTGCTTCGGTCCGGAGAGAAGCGTGAGCCCGTGTTTTCTGATCCCCTGCCCGCGCAGGAGAGACTGGAACATCCGATAGGTCCGGTTCTCTCCACTTAGGATTTCCTGCGCCTTCATGTCAGATCTCTCTGTGAATTGACATTGCAGAGCGTGAAGGAAGGAAAGGGGACGGGATCCCAGGGCGGATCAGCAACGGGCGGAACAACTACGACCGGGCGCTTTCCGCCCGCTTCTCCCTGGCCCTTTGCTTCAGCGCCTTCTCTCTTCGACGGCGTTTGCGCTCGATTTCGCGATGTCTCTCTATCTTCTTGTGTTTTGACATAGTCAATCTCCCTGCATATTCATACCTGTAATCGTTCAAGAAATCAAAAGGTTTTTCGTCCCCTGTTCTCCTGGCTGAGGAGTTCAGACCCGATGACCTGCCTCCGCCAAGGCTTCGGGAAGGCATCTCTCCCGGTTCCTTCTCCATGCGCTATGCCCTTTGTCAACTCCCCCCCACCGCCATCTTCCTGCTCTTCAGCCATTCCACGCCGAGGGAGAGGAAAAAGGTGACCCCCGCCACCATGATGATGGTCGCCCCCGAGGTGAGGTCGAACCGGTAGGAGAGCCAGAGGCCCGTGGTCGTAAAGAAAGCGCCCAGAAAGGACGAGAAGACCATCATGTTCCCCAGGGACGTGGTGTACTTCTCTGCAATGTAAGGAGGGATCGTGAGGAGCGCGATCACGAGGATAAGCCCGACCACCCTGATGGTCATGACAATGGCCAGGGAGATCATCACGAGAAGCAGCAGGTAGAGCCCTCGGACAGGGATCCCGACGATGAACGAGAATTCTTCATCATAGGACATGGCCAGGAACTCCTTGTAAAAGAACGCGACCGTGGTCACGATCACCAGGGCGAGGGCCGCCATGGTCCAGATATCGGAAACCGGGACGGACAGGATACTGCCGAAGAGATAGCTCATCAGGTCCACCGCGTACCCCGGGGTGAGATCGATGAAGATAATCCCCAGGGCCATGCCTATGGCCCACATCACGCCGATAATGGTATCCGCCCTCTCCCTGCTCTTGAGGCTGGCGACTCCCATGATCAGCGAGGTCACCACCGAAAAAGCGGCCGCCCCCAGGGACGGAGGGAGGCCGAAAAAGAAGGCCAGTCCGATTCCGCCGTACGCAGCATGGGCAATGCCCCCGGAGATGAACACGATCCTGTTCACCACCACCAGTGTTCCAAGGACCCCGCAGAGGACACTCACGAGAATCCCGGCGATCACCGCATTCCGCATGAACTCAAAGTTCAGGGCGTCCCACATCTATTCCTCGTGCCGGTGGGTTGCAAGGACCCTGTGCGGTAGGCCGTGGGCGATCAGGTCCACAGGGCATTGGTAGGCCATGTCCACCATCTCCTTGGTGATCTGTCCGCCTTCGTGGAAGATGAGATGCCTGTTCACGCAGGCGATGGACTTCATGTAACTGGAGACGACGCCGACATCGTGGGTGATGACGACGATGGTCACATCCTTGTTCAGATCCTTGAGCAGGCTGTAGAGATCCACCTGAAATTCGGGGTCCACGCTCGCGGTAGGCTCGTCCAGGAAGAGGATTTCCGGGTCCGTGACCAATGCCCTGGCCACAAAGACCCTCTGCCGCTGGCCCCCTGAGAGGTGGCCTATGGGACGGTAGCGGTAATCCCACATGCCCACCTTTTCCAGGGCGGCCCGCACCCTTTCGTGGTCCTCCCGGCTGTACCTCCTGCCGATCCGCGACCAGGCCAGCCGCCCCATCAGAGCCACATCCAGGACCGAGATGGGAAAGCGCGTGGAGAAATCCGTGTTCTGCGGCACGTACCCGACCCTTTGCCTGGCAGAGTTGGGTTCGTCTCCCAGGATGAGGATCTTCCCCCTGTCCGGCTTCAGGATCCCGAGCAGGAGCTTCAGGAAGGTGGTCTTGCCTCCGCCGTTGGGGCCGATGAGACCGAGGAATTCCCCTCTCTTGAGCGCGAGGCTCACATCCCTGAGGACCTCCACCCCTTGATAGGAGAACCAGAGATGCTCCACCTGGATGGCGTATTCGGCCATGTTCGTAGTCGGTTGCTCGTGGCCGGCGGTGAATGGTACGGGGTCCGTCGCCGTTTCACTCTTGTTTGTCTTCATGTTGTCCGCAGGCGTCGCGGCCTGCCCTCCGTAGCCTCCGTGAAACACCGCACGGGATCTTGGGATCGGCGAAGGAGGATCGTCCCCCGGTCCTCTTGTTCTGCAAGATCGCAAGCAGGAGCTTGCTCCAGAAGAGAAGACCGCAGGAAGTCTCCTCAGCCCACTGACCTCTTGTATGAAACTTCGTCAAGCTGGAGGTTTCAGGTTCCAGTGTTCAGGTGTCAGGAAATCGATGGACGACCGGGCTGACACCCGAAACCCGACACTGCCCTATCCGCTCTGATGCAGCTCCAGGCTGATATCCATCGCCCTGGGCGAATGGGTCAGGGCCCCGACCGAGATCAGATCCACACCCGTGGCGGCGATCTCGGCGACGTTCCCGAGATGGACCCCTCCCGAGGCCTCCAGGAGCACCCTGCCGGCGCTCAGCTCCACCGCCTGTTTCATCACCCCGGGTGCCATATTGTCGAGCAGGACGGCATCGGCCCCCGCCGCGACGGCCTCCTTGAGCCCCGACAGATCCTCCACCTCCACCTCCACCCTCAGGGTGTGGGGACCGTTCCTTCTTGCGCGGGTCAGCGCCTCGCTGATCGAGCCTGCCGCGGCAATGTGGTTGTCCTTGATGAGGATCCCGTCATGGAGACCGAAGCGATGGTTGAACCCGCCGCCCATGCGGACGGCATACTTGTCGAACGGCCTGAGGCCGGGGGCGGTCTTCCGCGTGTCCACGATCCGGGTCCTCCCTCCTTCGCATGCCTCGACGAACTTCTTCGTGAGCGAGGCGATGCCGCACATGCGCTGGAGAAAGTTCAAGGCCGTACGCTCTCCCGTGAGGATGACGGAGGCGGGTCCGGACAGGCGGCAGAGCTCGCTTCCCGCCTGCGCCGTATCCCCATCCCGGAGGGAGTAGACGAACCTCATGTCCGCGGAGAGGATCTCGAAGACCCGGGTGAACACCCTGATTCCGGCCACCACCAGCTCTTCCTTCGCGACCACCGAAGCATTACCCCTGCGCCCGGGCTCCACGATCAAATCCGTGGTCAGATCCCCTGCGCCGATATCCTCTTCCAGCGCAGCCCGGATGATGCGATCCTGGAGCAACACGCTCTCAGTCATGGATGGCCTCGAAAAAGGTGAGGTTGTGTTGAAGCTTCTCGAGCTTGAGCGACATGGTATCCACCTTGCCCCTGACCTCTTCGACGATTTCGGGGGGGGCCTTGCCGAGGAACTGCTCGTTGGAGAGCTTCCTGGTCGCGCCCTCCAGATCCTTTTCGATCTTCTTGATCTCTTTTCTGAGCCGCTTCCTCTCTTCTTCGAAATCGAGCAGCCCCTTCAGCAGCACATGCACCTGCTTCTGCTCGAACACGGCCGTCGCAGAGGCCTCGGGCTTCTCGACGTGAGAGGCCACCTCGACGGATTCGACGCCGGCCAGGCTTCGAATGTGATGCAGGTTCCTCAGGATGGAGGACCCCTCCTCCTGGTCGGGCGACTCGATCACGATGTTCACCTTCCTGGAAGGGGCGATGTTCATCTCGCCCCGGATATTTCGCACCCCGTTGATGACCCCCATGAGCAGGTCCATCTCCCGGACCGCACGCTCGTCGTGCAGGAACTCGGAGGAATCCGGGAAATCCGCGATCATGATGCTGTCGCGCACGCCCGGGATCCGCTGCCAGATCTCTTCGGTGACAAAGGGCATGAAGGGATGGAGCAGCCGCACCACGGCCCCCAGGCCCTTCTGCAGGACAAGGAGGGTGGATGCCTTGAACCGATCGTCCGAGCCGTAAAGGCCGTGCTTGGCCATCTCCAGGTACCAGTCGCAGAACTCATGCCACACGAACTGGTAACCGACGCTCGCCGCATCGTTGAACCGGTACTCCTCCAGCGCGGCCGCCACTTCGCGGCTCACCTGCCCGAGTCTGGTGAGGATCCACCGATCCGGGAGGGAATAGCTCACCTCGTCCGGGCTCACGGGCTTCCCGTCCTCCAGGTTCATGAAGACCAGCCTGGCCGAGTTCCAGATCTTGTTGACGAAGTGCCTGTACCCGAGGATCCGGTCCTCCGACAGCTTGATGTCCCTGCCCTGCGCGGCCAGCGCCGCAAGGGTGAACCGAAAGGCGTCCGTCCCGAACTGGTCGATGATCTCCAGGGGATCGATCACATTCCCCTTGGACTTGCTCATCTTCTTGCCTTCCGCATCCTTCACCAGGGCGTGGATGTAGACATCGCGAAACGGGACATCCCTCATGAAGTGGACCCCCGTCATCATCATCCTGGCCACCCAGAAGAAGAGGATATCGAAGGCCGTGATCATGACGGTGGTGGGATAGAAGGTCTTCAGCTCATCGGTCTGGTCCGGCCACCCCAGCGTCGAGAAGGGCCAGAGCGCGGAGCTGAACCAGGTGTCGAGCACATCCTCCTCCTGCCTCAGCCGGCCCCCCTTGCACGAAGGGCACGCTTTGGGATCTTCCTTGGCGACGACGATCTCCCCGCACTCGCAGTACCAGGCCGGGATGCGATGCCCCCACCAGATCTGCCGCGACACACACCAGTCCTTGATGTTGTTCATCCACTCGTAATAGACGGCCTCCCAGTTCTGAGGCAGGATCCGCGTGCGACCTTCCTTCACGGCCTTGACCGCCTTTTCCGCAAGCGGGGCCGTCCGGACGAACCACTGCTTGGAGAGGAGCGGTTCGATCACGGTCTTGCAGCGGTAGCAATGGCCGATGGCGTTCTTGTACGGCTCGATCTTTTCCAGGAGCCCCGCGCTCCGAAGGTCCTCCAGGATCCTTTCCCTGCACTCGAAGCGGTCCATCCCCTCGTAGGGGCCTGCCCCCTCGTTCATCCTTCCGCTCTCGTCGATCACCTTGATCCGCTCCAGGTGGTGGCGATCGCCGATGACGAAGTCGTTGGGGTCGTGGGCGGGGGTGATCTTCAGGGCCCCGGTGCCGAACTCCTTGGAGACGTACGGATCGAAGATCAGGGGGATCTCCCTGTCCAATACGGGGAGGCGCACATGCGTACCGGAGAGGTTCATGTACCTTTCGTCCTCCGGATTCACAGCCACGGCCGTATCCCCGAGAAGGGTCTCGGGCCGAGTGGTGGCGACGATCACGTACCCTTCCCTGCCCACGAACGGGTAGCGGATGTAGTAGAGAGAACTCTCGGTCTCTTCATGTTCCACTTCCAGGTCCGCAAGGGCCGTATGGCACCGCGGGCACCAGTTGATGATGTAATCGCCCCGGTAGATCAAACCCTGATGAAACAGCTCCACGAACACATGGCGGACCGCCCTGGAGAGCCCTTCGTCCATGGTGAACCGCTCCCTGCTCCAGTCGCAGGAACTGCCGAGCCTCTTGAGCTGGTTGATGATCATGCCGCCGTACTTCTTCTTCCACTCCCAGACCAGCTCGATGAACTTCTCCCGTCCCACCTCGTGCCGGTTGGTCCCCTTGGAGGCCAGGTCCCTCTCCACGACGTTCTGGGTCGCGATCCCGGCGTGGTCCGTCCCGGGCTGCCAAAGGACATTGTACCCCTTCATCCGCTTATACCTGCACAGGATGTCCTGGAGCGTGTTGTTGAGCGCGTGGCCCATGTGAAGGAACCCGGTCACGTTGGGCGGCGGAATGACGATGCAGAACGGCGGTTTCTCGGAGACGGCCTCCGCCCGGAAAAGGTTCTTCTCCTCCCAGTACCGGTACCACTTCTCTTCGGTTTCCTTGGGCTCGTAGGATTTAGGTAATGTCTCTTTCTGCATTGACAAGGCTCCCTATGTTGAACTGAATGCCGGATTCCAAATGACCAATGAATGCAAAAGCCCTAATCCGAAGACCAATCACAGATGGATACCGATTGTTCAGCACTGAACTTGATACAAGCTCCATTTCGGGCTTTCTTGAACCTTTTGGATATGATTGGTCATTCGCGCTTTGACATTTGGATTTCAGGCGATCCTCTTGCCTGGGATCGTTCGGATCATCCTGCTTCCTCGAGAGGTCTCCACAAAAGCAAACAAAAAGGGTTCCCCTCCCCGGGCAACCCCTTAAATAACCACAATTTCGCTTATTTTAGAAGGGTTTTTTGACTCCCCAACATCAGGGGTTTTCGGAAAGGCTCTTTTTCAGGGATTCGATGGCCTCTCCGATCATCCTCTCGGCTACGGAGGTCATGGTCTCCCTGGCTACCCTCTCCACCACCTCCTGTACAACCTTAGTGACGATGGCCTCGAGCTTCTCCTCGGAGATCCCAGCCATCGGGGGCTCCGCTGCAGCCGAAGGTGCTGCCGGTTCGAACGGCTCCTCCTTTACCTCGTCGAATCCCTGGAACGGGACCGGTTCAGGCTCCGGTTCGATGAAAGGGGGGGCTTCAGGAGGCACGACGCCGGGCGGAACAACCTTCTCCTCCTTCAGGAGATCGGCGTCGCCGATCACATCGGGAAGGTCCGGCGCCGACTGACCGGCTCCGTCCTCCGGATCGAGGGAGACGATCTTCTCCAGGTTTTCATCGGAGATCTCTTCATGGTCGGAAACCAGCTCCAGCGGTTCTTCGTCCTTCAGAATCGCTTCAAGTTCCTCATTGGTCACGATCTCTTCCGTATCCGGTTCTTCAGGGGCGGAGTGCTTTTCTCCCTCGGCAAGGTCGAGCTCGAGGGCAAAGTCCCCCACATCCGCCTCAGCCCCGCCTTTCTTGTCTTCGCCCTCTTCAGCAGCAGGCTCCACCCCCACCAGGTCGTCCGCAATGAGCTCAAACTCCTCCGTAGGGGGCGGCGCTTCCTTTGCAGGTTCGGCTGCCGCGCCCATCTCCTTCTCGTCCAGAGGCATGCCCCTGGCGACGAGATCGGTGAGCTCGATGATCTCCTCGTCCTCCCTGCCAGGCGCCTGCTGGTCGATATCCTCGAGTGAGATGTCGTCGAGGTCAAAGTTCAGCACATCGTCTTCATTCAGGTTCTGGCCCTTCTGCCGCTGCATTTCCATGGTGGCTCCGCCCTCGAAAAGGTGAATGTCGAGAAACCGCTTATGTTCTGAACCGCCTACCACAGAATGGAAATTATGTCAAGGTTTCTTATGGTTATTCGGGGAATACGGATGCAGGATACAAGATCCAAGTTGCAGGATAAATCGGGACGCTTTTCTACGTGGCCTCTGCCCTTCAGCCTCTGCGGTCTGCCTTTGTAGTCTGTCCTGCATCCTCGATTCCTTTCACCACGGCTCTGCCCCTTCCCGACCCCCACAGGCCCAACTGGCAGACGGCGGCTGCGTGAGGCTTCTCTCCTGGTTCCTGAATCCTGCATCATGGGTCCTGCATCCTGTATCCTGCTTCCCCATTGACCCATGGGGCAAAAGCTGTTACATCTTATCGGCAGGCGGGCGATTAGCTCAGGTGGATAGAGCGTTGGTCTCCGGAACCAAAGGCCGCGCGTTCGAGTCGCGCATCGCCCATTCAAGTAATTACAAGGGCTTATGATAAGATCAGAGGCCCTTTTTCATTTTCAACAAGAGCCATACCCAACACTATACCCAACATGCCTCAAATTCGGGAGGGATATCAGCTAGGGTTATTTCGGAAGGGGAACCGTTTGGCTTCACCGCCTGTGGCGACCACACCAGGAACTTCTGGATAGAAAAGGGTATTGAAGGTGAGCATTATTTCCTGGGGCGGGTTCACGGACCTCTTCACCCCGCCAGAACGGCCTCAACAACCGGATACGCGCCTCGCAAGCCCATCAACATGGCTCTTGCCGCGGCCGAGTACTCGGCCGCGGCTGAGAGCCGCTCTCGTAAGGCACGCACTGTGTTTTCAAAAGCCTCTCGGGCGGTTCCATCTCCAGCGTCGTATTTCTGGAAGTACCGATCAGCTTCCCTGACCGAGCGTCGGATATCGGCGCACAAAGCCTTCCGCCGCTCCACAATATCCGCGTGATTCAAGTGGTAGAACAGCTTTGACGTATCGACGCGCTTGTAAGCGTAGCCGTTCACGTTGGTGCAACAGACAGGGTTCGGCATCGCCTGTCCCGTTTCATCGAACCACATGAACCCGGGGTCCGCTGGCACTGTCGGGTCGAGAAGCAGCGGTTCCTCATTGGCCAGGTCGTCTGCAGGTGTCCTTGCTCTTCGCGCCTCGCTCCTTAGTGGAAAATGGTCAGCCTTGCCTCCATTCAGCCCCGTTGTTTGATCGATGCGGCGGCAGTTGCAGTAAGTGCAGCAGAAACGGTAGTTCTCCCATTTGAACGCGAGCCACCAATAACCCTCATGGTCAGCACACTCTGCCACTGCGTTTTTTGGCCTGAAGTGGTCTACCGCGTTATCCGAACGACTGTCGATCGATTCGCAGTACCAGCACTTGTTGTGTGAGGTAGTCTTCAACGTGTTTTTCAGGTTCTGCCACACTGCGCTGTGCTTGTTGACCTCGGCCGCTCTATTCTCCGGTCGAACAGTGGCAACGGCTTTCTCGGCCTCTTTCGCTCGTTCATCCCAGCCATTGGGCAAGTTCTGCCTAACAAGTTCCAGATCGATGTACCTCATTCTCCTTGCCCCTGGTTCTTGGTCAAATTCGCCAGAACTTCGCGCGCGAGTGCCTTCTGCCGTTCTTGTTGCTCCTTCGTCAGCACCGGGACCTGAAGTCCTTCGGCTCTCTCTCGCTCAGCCAAAGCCTCGACAAAACGCTTGTACATCGGGTCCCGGACGGTGGTCGTGAAGTCGAGACCGCGAAGTCGCTCGTCCAAATCCCGCAGCCTGGCACGCTCTTGGTGCGTCAGTGATGGCTTGGCTGCTAATGCCCGTTTTTGGTCGAGTAATTCAAGCGTCTCCAGGTCAAGTTCGGACCGCAGTCCATATATTTCGCTGATCAGCAGCCCCGCAATACCCATGCCTCTTGGATCTTCCGTGGGGTGCTGGCCTATTATTCGGCCCGTTTCATCTTCACGTCGCATAATCTGTACCTGCAAACGTGTGAGGCCGGCGATTACCAGCGGGTCGTGCGTTGCCATAATGATGTGGCTGTTTTCCTGGGTACCCGCGATCTGTAGAAGGAAATCCAAATAGCGCAGGCTCCACGCCGGATTAAGGTGTGTGTCAGGTTCGTCCAGCAGGAAGAGCGATTCGTCCTCCTTTGTGAACCGCAGCAGGCCCAGAACCATCAAAAGCTGCTGTTCACCTTCGCTCAGCTCGCGGAATGTCAAGGAGCCATCCACATTTCGAGTCTTCACGCGGATGCGCACCTCGCTGATAAGCTCTGAGATGTACGTACTCTCTAGAGCCTTGAACAATTCCTGCTGCGTACTGTAGTGCTCGGCGAGGCCACGCAGGGCAGCAACGTCCTTCAGGTAAAGATACAAGTGCTCACGCGATGCCGTCTTGCGGAAGCCGGCGCTCACCCTCTGCTCCAGGCGCAACGGAGCCAGCGCCAGCCCGTAGAGCCTGTCGAGGAATTGGCTCACGGTGCCGCGTGCCTTCCAGAATCGTTCATCACCCTCGCGGCTCTTCCAAGGCGGCTCGTTCATCACGAACAGGACCGAATCCAGTCCTTCGATCCAGAGATGATCCCGGAGGAACTGCCTCGTCTCATTCTCCTGCTTCAGGAAGAACGCCAGCAGGACGAATTGGCTATGAATCGGCCGGGCATAGAACAGCGGACGCAAGGGCTGGTCCTTGCCATCCAGCAAGTCCCGGTAGAACCGCACCTGGTGCTTCTGGAAATGCTCTTCCATCCGGTTGCTCGGGCCGGAGTAGTAGCCGAAGACGTAGTTCGGCAGGCACCGTTGCCCGTCCACCTGCGCCAGTTGCTTGTAGGGAACCGCCGCACCGTCAACCGTGGCCTTCGCGTGACCGCGCGGGATGGCCGCGATCTTCACCTTCCGGCCGCGGCAGACGTACTCCAGAACGTAGTCAAACGAGGGATCGACCCCCAGATCCAGATCGCGGAAGATGATCGTCAACGCCTCCAGCAGGTTCGACTTGCCCGTGCCGTTGCGGCCGACCAGCACCGTCGTGGGCGACTTCTCATCGAAATCGATGGAGAAATCCCGCAGGTTCTTGAAGCTCCCGATTGTGAGCTTGTCGAGCCTCATGTCCCTACGGCCTCAAGGGTCACGTCTTTTTTGTTCAGGCGATTCTCGCGAATCTTGCCGTCCCGGATCAACTTCCTCAACTGCTCGTAGAAGCCGTCCACGGAGTTCTCGTCGAAACCGGCCAGGTCAAACAGCCGTTCCGGCGTCAGGGGCTTGCCTTGCTCGCGGAGGACTTCATCGAGCGGTTTCCGATTCCTGGCCGCCTGGCGGCCTGTGCTGCGCTTTGCCATGTTCTTGCCTCCACTCCCGCGCTTGGCGGGCTTGTTCTGCTTGCGTGCTTCCTGAATCCGCTCCAGCAGGACGGATGCAGCCTCGTACTCACGGCCTTCCTTGGTGGCCAGTTCCCCTTCGGTGGGGACCAGTTCGCCGCGGAAGGCCCTCGCTAGGATGGCCTGAGGCAATCTCTCGGCTCGAACCGTTGCCGCGCGGACGAGGGCTTCGATCCCGTCGGCTAAGGTGAATAGAGCTTCCACGCGACGGACGATCTCACGCTGCTCGGATAGCGGCGGCAGCGGGAAACGAATCGAGCGAAGGATTGCTTGGTTCAGAAAGTCGCGTGTGCTCCCTCCACACAATCGAGCGACCTGGGAAAGGACGAAAGGCGAGCCATTGAAGATGAAGCAAAACAGCTGTGGCAACATGCTGTCTTTCGCGAGGCAGACACGCATGATGTTCGTCGATATTCTGGCCTCGCCCAATCCTTTTGGCACAACACAAACTTCTCCCACTGTCCCTGAACGTGAGATCAAGATATCATCCGGCTGTGCGTCATACTCCGCCAGTTCTGCTGCCTTCTCAGTGGTGATATGGATCTTGCTTCCAGGCGCAAATCGCATCGGGCCAATATTCTCAATGCCAAGAACAGGAACTCCATCTACCTGGTGCTCAGACTTCTTGAGTGCGGTTCCGAATGGCCCTGTCTTCATGCCTCTCCGCTCAATGGATAGCAGAGACTCGATCCCCACAAATGCCCAACCGCTCGGCAGCTCAAACTCCTCCTCCGCTTGGGGGCATGCCGGTTCATGGTATTTCTTTCCAAGGACGGCGCGTGCGCGAGCGTGGAGGGCGCGGAGCAAATGATCGGCTGGCTCGGCGTCATTGCCTTCTCTCCACTCGGCAGTGAGCTGGCCGGAGCAGGCAGCGGCGAGGACGGATTGGCGGAAGCGTTTGAGGATGGCGGGCAGTCTGGCCAGTCGCGTCCGGGCCGCATTCACCCGCTCCAAGAGGGACCCTACCTTCGCCACGATCCGCTTCTGCTCGGGCAGGGGCGCAAGCGGCAGCACTTGAGCAAAGACGTCCTCCCGATTGAGTCCTGGGATTGCCGAGGAAGTGTCCATCTCGGACAGGCCCAAGGTGCTCAAGGCGTAATAGAGAAAGCCCATGTCCAGCCAAGTCACTTCCTCGATGAAATAGGTTGTGTCTATCGGCCAACAGGGCTGGCGCGAGTAATGCACGGCTCCGACCGTACCCTTGCGCCCGAGGATGATGGTCGGGCCGGCAGTGAGCGGCTCTTCATGGTGCCCGACAACCCCGTTTGAGCCGTAGACAGGGTAAGGACCATTTTTTCGACTCTTCTCGGGCAGGCCCTTGCCGTATTTGACATCGAGAACATCGCGCACAAGGGGATCAGCCCATCCTTCGGGCAGGTCGGTTTTGTTGAGAGGTGTCCGCGGCTGGATGGGCTTGGTTTTGCTCATGCCATGGCCTCCCCAGCGGACAGAAGATAATAGTCGAGGTACTTGACTGTCAGCTCCAGACCGGCGGCGCGGGCCTGCCGGTAGAGTTGCCAGAAACGAAGGACGTACCAAGCGTAGTATTCATCCGCGCCGATGGGCAGATCGAACAAGCAGAATGACTTATGCCACCGGATCATCTTGCGGCAGGCGGCCTCGGCATAGGTGTCGATGATCGGCACGGCCGGGTTATGGAAGTGCATGTACTTGGAGGCGAAGGACCGCGGCGACTGATTTTGGTGCACTACCGGCTGGATCAGGGCGATAAATCTGCCGTGCAGGTCGATGATGGCGCGAAGTTTGTGAGGGTCGAGCGGTTCGGCGAGTTGGCGCAGCCGCCTGAAGATGTCATCCACTTGCCTGGCGTGATTCAGCAGGTGGTCAGCCAGTTGGGACATGCTGCCGCCCTGCTTGCCGTTGGCAGGAATCTTCCGCTCGATTCCGGTGGCGTAAGTCCGACCGATGATCCAGAGTTTGGCATTCACGCCGGCCTGATCGGCATGGCCGGGGTGCCTACGGCAGAGGGCGTACAGGGCCTCATCGGTCGCCCGCCAGGAGCAGTCGTATTCGGCAACGGCGCGGCGGAAGCTGGCTACGGAGAAGGTCACTTCCTGCCCCCTTTGCCGTTTCCGTTGCCGTTTTCCAGGGCGATAAGGACGGAGTTGAGGTCTTCGATGGCGGCGCGAAGCTCGGCGATGACGTCGGTGGCCAGTTCCTCGGGTTCGGGCAGGTCGTCGCTGTTCTCTAGGTCTTCATCCTTGAGCCATTTGAAGCCATCGAGCTTGTAGTTCCGATCCCTTACCTCGGCGATGGTAAACTTACGCCAGCGGTCGCCGCCGAGGTAGCCCTTTGCACCCCCCGGGGAGTCGCCCTTCTTCCGCTTTGCCCGGCCGTTGGGGTCGTTTCCGTAGCACTTCTCGAACTCAGAGAAGTGTTCGGGCGTGAGCGGACGGTCCTTCTTGGTGATGCCGGGCACGTTGGTGCGGGCGTCGTAAATCCAGGTGTTTTCGGTGGGGGCGCCCTTGCTGAAGAAGACGACGTTGGCCTTGACCCCCTGGCTGTACGGGGTGAACGTGCCGCGCGGCAGGCGCAGGACAGTGTGGAGATCGCAGTCCTCGGTGAGAATTTTGAAGACCTCGCCGGCCTGGTCGGCAAAGAGGCAGTTGTCCGGCAGGACGACGGCGGCACGGCCACCGGGCTTGAGGATGGTAAGCACGTGCTGGACGAAGTTGAGCTGCTTGTTGCTGGTGGCGATGGTGAAGTCTTCGCGTTCGGGGGCCTGGTTCGCGCCGCGCGTGCCGAAGGGCGGGTTGGTGAGCACCACGTCCACCCAACGGGTCTGCTCGGGCGGATCGTAGATGGTGTCGCCGCCAATGATCTGCGGCTCGACCTGGTGCAGAAAGAGGTTCATCAGGGCGAGACGACGCGGAGTATCGCTCTGATCCTGACCGAAATACGTCTTCGTGCGCACGCGCTTTGCCAACTCGCGCTCCATGGCGAGCGCACCTGCTCCCCCTTTCTTAATCGGTGCCATCAACCACTCGTAGGCGGCGACCAAGAAGCCGCCCGTGCCGCAGGCCGGGTCGCAGATGGCGAATTTCTTGTGGACTCGGGGGTCTGGCTTGACACAGCGGACGATGGAGTGAATTAGCACACGCGGAGTGAAGAACTGACCCGCACCCTTCTTGCCCTCGCTGGCGGCTTTCTCCAGGAGGCCCTCGTAGGCGTTAGCCTTGACGTCCACGCCCAGAGCGGTCCACTCAATCTCGTCAATCCCGGAGATCAGCCGTTTAAGGCTGACGGGCTTGGTGAAGCGTGATTGCGCTCCGGCGAATATCTGGCCGAGAATACTCTGCTGCTTGCCCAAGGCGCGAAGGATTTCGATGTAGCGGTCGATCACATCGGTACCGGCCGTGTCGCGAAGTGCCGGCCAAGAGCAATCAACCTTCCGTTTGCGCTTCGTGCCTTCCCCAGCGGTTTCCTCGACCTCAACCCGACTGAGATCAATGCCCTTCTCATCGGCCATCTTGATGAAGAGCAGGTAGGTCAACTGCTCTACGTACTCCGTGTAGCCGATACCGTCGTGGCGGAGTGTGTGGCAGAACCCCCAAAGTTTCTGAACAACATCTGTCATCGTAAGTCCTTCCTATGGGCTCAGGCCGCCATCGCCTCGTTAATACTGTGGAGGAGATCGTCCAGCCGGTCGTTGAACGCGCGGTTTGCGGGCCCCCAGCCACCGTCGCGTGAGAAAATCGGGAGTACGTTGAAATCTTCGCGTTCAATCGTCAGGTTTTCAACCAGGTGCTCACGAATCCGGTCGAGCCAGAGTTGTTGCTCCAGCGTAAACGTTTGCCCGGCGGTAATGGCGGCCAGTGCTCGCTCGACGCGCTCGGGTGCGGTCAGTAAGGGCTCCTGCTCACGTGCGGCGTGCTTCACCATTGAGATGATATCTACTAGCGACTTACGGTAACAGGCGGCATGGGCCTTCTGGAGGTTCTCTGTGGTGAAGTGCTCACGGGCTAAGGCGAGTTTTTCGCGGAGTTCATTGAGTGCGTCGATACCCCAGCCCTGCGGCCGGCCAAGCAGGATGCCGATGGCCTCAACTTCGGCTTGCTTTTCCTTCACGAAACGTGTGAAGGCGGTCAGGTAGTCTTCCGGCTTGTACTCCCGTCCGATACCCTCTCGAATGAGCCATTGGGATTCGACCGAGTCTTCAGTACCATAGGCGACGTAGAATACCCGCGGTTTGCGAGGGTAATGCATCAACAGGTTTTGAAAATCCTTATTGCGGAGCAGTTGCATCGTTCCCGTGAAATCGTCGTCCAGAGCAGCCTGAAGGCCCTTTGCATAGCGAGCGAGGTCACCGTCGGGTATGAACCTGGCGAACTGCTCGCGGGCCTCTGCGGACATCTCCTTGTCGATGCGCTGAAGCCGCTTGAGCAGGCAGCGGATGTTGTAAGAGCGGTCGTAGTTGGCCCAAATATCTTCGATGATCTCGACAATAGTCCTCGTCGGCCGGTCGGGCGGTTCGGCGGTGATGGCTGTCGCATGGCGGAAGTATTCCAGCAGCGTACCGTCGAAGCAGTCGAAGACGGTGAAGTGCGACTTGTCAGTGAACTTCTCGCCCTTGCGCGTGCCGCGGCCGAGGATCTGCTCGAACAGGATGCGACTCTTGATCGGACGAAGCAGGACGATGAACTCCAGGTCGGGGATGTCTACGCCGGTTGAGAGCATGTCCACGGTGACGACGATGCCGGGATTGGGCCGGTTGCGGAACTCGCGGATGCGCTGAAGCGGGCGATCCACCCGGCCGGTGATCTTATGGACAAACGAATCGCCGCGGCCGAAGATATCGCGGCAGATGTCCACGAGCTGGTCGGCGTGCGAGGTGTGTGGCAGGTCGTTGGCCGCAAAAATCAGGCACTTCGGTTGCCGGCCAAAGCGTTGCTCGTGCTCGTCGGCATACTTCTTCAATTCCTCGATGATCTTGCGGTTGGAGTCGGGCGAGGTGATGGCCTGTTCGATTTCCGCAGACGGAAACTCCCGCTCGTCCTCCAGTTCGTCCATTTTCTCCGCGCCGCTTCGCGTGTCGATGACTCCGACCTGTTCGCCCTCCTCAAGAAAGATGCCGTTCATACGGACGTTGGACTTGATCTTCACCGCATCGTAATCGACGAGGTACCCTTCGCGGACGGCCCGTTCGTACTCATAGCGAAATACCACATCTTTAAAGTACGCCTTTGTATGGGCCGCGGGGGTTGCCGTCAAGCCGATCTTGATGGCATCGAAGTGATCCAGTGTGTTGCGCCAGATCGAAACCTCGCTTGTGCTGTAACCACGATGGCACTCGTCCGCGATTACGATGTCAAAGGCGTGAATCGGTATATCGAGGCGCTCTGCTTCCTCATCGATCTCTTCGTCGCCGAGACCGAAGTTTGCCTGCCGGCCAAACAGATTGACGGTCATCCGCTGGATGGTTGACACATATACGAACGCATGACCAGGCTTAGGGTCTGTTAAGTAGGCGGTGGGCAGAACCTTCGGGTCGAACTTCTCGTCCTCCCCAAGGTCCTCGCGATGAAACCGCTGGCTGTAGACCTCGTACACCTGGTCGAACTTGAGGCCCGGCTCTGGCTCGAAGGCGGCAAATGTCCTTACAGCTTGGGCGGCAAGCGCGCGCCGATCCACCAGGAACAGGATTCGCCGACCGACTCCGGCCTTCATAAGACGGTACACCTGATTGACCATCGTGAAGGTCTTGCCCGTGCCGGTAGCCATGGCTAATAGCATGAGGCGTTTTCGATCAGGGACTGCTTTTTCGACGGCCTGGTTGGCTTCGATCTGGTATGGCCGTAATCGCCAATGCCACTGGGTGTTGCCAAAGAGGGCAGCGATAGACGCATTGAAATCACGCCCCAGTAATTCCAACAACGCGGCCGGTGTATGGAACCCGCTGACCTTCCGTGATCGATTGAGCGGATGACGAACGTCGTGAAACCAAATAACCTCGCCGTTTGTGGAGTAAAGAAAAGGTACGCGGAGCCCGTCGAAATCGAACTTCTCGGCAAGCAGGCCGCGGGCGTATCGTTCCGCTTGAGTCAAGACACCCTGAGGTCCCAAAGTGAGCTTCTTGGCTTCAACAATGCCCAATACGATCCCGTCGGAAGTCAAGGCATAATCGGCCGGCCCATTGGCGGTAGGGTATTCCGTAATCGCGGAGTAACCGCGGGTTGGCGATGCGAGTGGGACGAAAGGGATAACGTTCCAGCCCAACCCCTTCAGTTTGGGATCGATCAGTGACTTTCGCGTCAGCCATTCAGATTGTCCCGGATCGTCTCTGCGCATAGTGTGGTTTCAGCTGATTAAAATGGGCATACTTTATTACTGACATCCCAACGGATCAACAATTTTCCGAAGGAATGACAAAGGATGGCTCCGAACTAATGACCAGGAGACAGCTGCACTTTCAGGGGCGCAGGTTCAATGGTTCCCATCAGGAGGGGGGTTCTGATCCAGCAGCCAATAATAATGCGGTTATAGCGTGCCCACGACGAGGAGTCTCGGCCTTCTGACCAGCCCCAAAATTCTCCCTCTCGCTCACCTGTACACCCTGGAGAGGTTGATTGCGATCAAATTCGGTCGTGTCGTTGAATGCACGGACAACAGGCTCATTTGGTGTCTTGGCCGTGCATCATCTGGATATAGGGGACGCTGGATAAAAAAAAGGCAGCAGGATTGGCCCCACTGCCCTTGCCGGTGTCCTTACGATACCTTACCTTACCTCATGCGTGGCAACGTTGGTGGCCCGTCGGCATGAAAGGTAACCTCTTATGCAATGCACAAGAGGTTGCAAATTGGCGGGTCGCGGCTGGAGGTCGCAGCCTCCCGTCGGCACGCCAATGTTCCGCTGCTGATCGGCCTCACCGACAAACCGGGCAGCATGGGAACGCAAGGTTGGTTATTCCTATCATGGTGCCGCTCCGGATGCAATCTTTATTGTCGCAGCCTTTTGGGCTACCCGCTTGTCGTGCATCCAACATTGAATGCTGAATCCACTCAAATTTCAGTGCTTATCAAGTCACAATAGTTCTTGCAGTAGTGAACGGGACAGGATTAGCTGAAGGGGTATACAGCGCGGAATATCATCAATACTTGGCGGAGTGACTCATCAGGCATGCCCTTGAGGATAGCTTTGATTTCCGTTTCAAGCTCCTTGCGGCTCAGGACCTCGTGTTCAAAACGGAAAAGCTCCAGGATCTTCACTTCGAGAGCATCCGCTATCTTGGAGAGAACCTCCAGTGAGGGATTCTGGTTTCCCCTCTCGACATCCCCCAGGAACTTGTAATTCACATCCGCCCTTGCTCCAAGCTCCTGTTGTGTCCATCCCTTGGCGTTTCGCAAGAAACGTATACGCCTTCCAAGCAGGACTTTCGGGTTCTCCTGTCGCTTTTCCATCGGCCCAATATATCCGGCAATAGGATCGTCATAAACCTACCATTGACGGCATTTTCCCTTGACAGGGATGATATAGGAGGTAAAAAGAGGAATCCTGCCGTACAAAGATGGTGAAGTCCAAGATGCGTCTTTCCGAATTTGCGAGGCCGTATGGATCTCACGAGGAAGGAGGATTGAAATGAGGAACGAATGGAGGGTCTATCTTGGAATCGTGTTGATGATGCTCTTGCCGTCTCTATATCTCGCACTCCCGCAGCATCGTGAGTTCATTCATGTTCTAATGGTCACTTCCTATGGGTTTGGGATTTGTCTGACGCTGGCCATGGCCGTTGCTTACGGCGCTTCGGTGTTGTGGGGGAAGGTGACGAACCGGTCCTTTATGGACATGGCGCCCTATCTCATAGGGGCGGCAGTCATGATTGCCGGGCTCTACTTCTTTGCAAGCGGCAAAGACCCAAAACTGGGGGTCTTGGCTATGATTGCAGGACCGTTTTTCTTGGGAATGATCTTAGTCGGAATGCGTCTATAGGAATGTACAAACGTCCTGCTAAGAAGTAATATTTTGCTCCCCAAAGAGGTGCGCCACCGCTCTTTTATAATCGGTGAAGAGTTTCCGGTACCCTTTGTCGCTTGTGTTCATTTCAAGGCTATTAACAAGGCGCCGGTAGTACCACTCCTGTAGATCCTTCCCTCTGTTGCACCTGGCCCAAACCCTTTCCCCGATCTCCTTCCTGGCCCTGGCAATCGACCGGATATTATGCAGCTTGTCTGCACAGGAGACCATCTTCTCCTCCAGCCCTTTGTTCTTGATGGCTTCAATTGCAGCCTCTTTCCGTACTTCCCACGGCAAGGTCTTATCGGATTCCGAAGCTGCCGCCACCATTGAAGCAACCTTGGCACCGAAATGTCCGCGTATGTAGTCCGGGGTGACGTAGGTATCCTCGGTGGCGTCATGGAGAATCCCGGCTGCGATCACTTCATCGGAACACCCTGCCTTGGCCAGCAACAGAGCAACCCCGAAGGGATGGCTGATGTAGGGGATATCGGTTTTCTTCCGCACTTGGCTTCTGTGGGCTTTCGCGGCAAGTTCGGTGGCCCTGTCCAGGAGATCGGCGCCTGGATCACTCTCTTCGGCCTTCCACTTTAGGAAAGGGAAGAACACCAGATTCAGGTCGAGGTATTTTCGATGTGCGGTCACCTCCTCTCCTACCCACTCCGGCTTTTTGACCGCCTGATCTTCTCTCACCATGGCACGAGCGAGTACAAGCCCGTGGTTCTCGCCAGAGAACTCGTCAACTTCCCATGCAAGCCCCCCTTGCTCGACAGTGAATCTCCGCTTCTCAATGACAGACCCGATGGAGAGGTCGAGCATCTCCTCCGCGTCTCGGATCGGAACTTCATAACGATATTCGGGCCGTGCAGAGTCCTTCTCTGCACCCATTATCGTTACAATCCCTTTCCCATTGAGGATGGTTACAACCACCTCCCTTTCCTCGTCCGTTGACAGATATCCCATCCGGATGTCCACCCCCTGGGCAGCACGCCCCCACGAACTCCCGTTCACCAGAAATCTCCTGCTGTTGTCGATGCTCACCTTTTCTCCTTTCATTGACGATTTCAGAAACATCTCATGCGGCCATTTTCAATGCCACGAGGAGTGCCCTCTTGTTCAGTTCCGCGCCGCTTCCGAACCACAGGCTCTTGAGGGTGTTGTCCTGGTTCTTTCCACGGAAGTAATTGAGATACTCGTTCACTGCATTATAAGCACCCCAATAAGTCCGCCCGGCCTGCCTGCTGCCCCTGCCCTCCTCAAACAACCGGATGACCTTGGGAACGATCTTTTCTTCACCCGTCCTCCTTTGGTTGCTCTCCTTTGGCTTTGGTGGAAAGACGAACCGAATGTACTTAACCAGATCATTGCGGTTAATCCCCTTTCCCATGAGCCGCCTGTATTGTTCCACGGTAGCGGTAAACTCCCGATGCGCAAGATCGATCGTCTCCCTGATGGATACAAGGTTCCTCTTCACTCCGGCGGTGTGCCGGACCCGCAGGAGCTTGCTCGCCTTGGATTCATGGGCGAGGCAGAGGGTATTGTGACAAACGACGCGGATGGGAGTGAAGCCCACCCGAACCGCGAGGCGCCCGTCATGGGAATTTGAGAGCAGGAGGTAGTGACTGACGATGTCATCTCCTGCAACCCGCAAGGGGTCACGCCTTATCCTCGCAAGCACCCACACCTTTGCCCCTCTCTGTAAGCTCCCGGCTGTTTCCAGTATTGCCTGGCCACCGTCAAGGAAAGGCTGAAACCACTTGACGGCATCGTGATTCTGGAGCGGCTTGTAATCCTTTCCAACGATCCCCAGTACGGTATTATCCGTGTCCCGGCAGGTCGCATAGTGGTTCAGTAGACCCATCGGTATCCCTCTGGCATCTTTGGTATAGAGATGCCGGAGACCCACCTTCCACTTCAATCCCGCCGCCGCAATGGCCTCCTCGATGCTCAGCTTATTTTCTTCCGGAATGTAAACCCCAAGTCCGTGCCATGGTTCCCTGCCAACGTAGAACATCCCCTCGACTTCATGCGGCATGGTAATCCCTCCCTGTCAGAAGGTTTCCGGCGAACGGTTCCGCTTTAACCACGGAAACGTCGCCAATGGGTCATGCTGCGACCCTGTGCATCATGTCTTTACGCTGAGAGTTTGAAAGAAACGATGGAAAGATTGGATTGATTCTGAAGTTGACTGGAAGTGAAGCTGATGTGCGTTTTTTTGTACTACAGCACGTGAAAACCTGCAACAAAAATGAACGTAACTACCATTGAAAGGCATTTCGTACCTTCATTCAACAGATGAGGTTCCCCGTGGAACTCCCTGGCTCTACCGGCTCGTACCGGAAAGACGAAACAGGACCGCTCAACTCAAAATCGAGGGAATTATGCGAGGGCCGATGATGCCAACGGGGGACGGGACTGCGGTCCCTGGATTTTTCGACGCACAGTATCCCCCCTAAACAAGAACCGCCTCCATGCTGTCGCTTTCCTCTTTCTCCTTGGCCATGGCGTCAAGCCTCTCCAGTGCCTGGACGAACCATTCCGGGAGATCGCCTGGATTGATGCTTTCGGGTTCCTCCTGGACACGCCGAAGCATTTCGAAAAAGTAGAGACGCTTAGGATGCTGCGCATCGGGATCTGTCCTCAAGAGTTGTGTCCGAACACCTCCGTCGAAATCCTTGAACTGGATGATGATCTCGTGGGCCGGATCGTACGTCGCAAGGAGATGGGCGGAATGAGCTGCGGTGTTGGCATCAACCTTCTCTATCTCTTCTTGATCGAACTTTATGGCCAGCAACCGGGGACCACGTGCATTCGGGTTTGGGTCTTCCTCGATCCCGATCACGAGTCGGCCATATCGCTCATACCAATCATAAGCCGTTAGTGCCAACCAGTCCCATTGACTTAGGACCATCTCAACGTAAGAAGGCAATGCGCTCATCTCTTTCGAAATCCCTCCTTCACACTCTCGGTTTCCGTTTCTTCGGATCGGGAACCTCAAAGGAAAGCGAATATCGGGTTCCACCCTCCCGTACCTCCGGCGGTCGAGCCGAGAACTTGTGATCCTCCAGGAACTGTTCGACGGCCTCCTCCAGGAGGGTCTGGATGGGTTTATCCTCGGCGGCGGCCAGCAACTTCAGGTTTCGGTAAAGGTCCTCTCTCAGCTTCGTGGCAAACGGGCGGTATTTCTCCTCCATGTCGGTCTGGTGTTCCTTTCAGAGCTTGGGTCAAGCATAAAGCTATCATCATGAAAAAGAAAACAAGAAAATAAGTCCATTCCCTCCACTTTGTCTCTTTTCTTCCCAGGCATTTGAGCTAATACTCTTCTGGTTGGGTGAACCATCATGGAATCCAGGTACATACGTTCTTCTCAGCATCAACAAGGAGTCCCAAAAGCCTTCGTGGAAGGAAGATGGTGAACAATCCCGGTTCTCTTCCCGGCGCCCGTAGAGCGCTCCAGCCGCACATCTTCAGCCCTCAGCTGGCGACCCTGGCCAAGGAGGCGCCCGGCGGGGAAAACTGGTTTGAAGCTCCCTGCTGTAAGCTGCAAGGGAGTCTTCGACCTCACGAGGATCTTCTTTCGGTCTGGACTGCTCGCCAACCCCGCAACAACCTGCGGGCTTGCGCTCGCTGATTCGGTTCACGAGATCAAATATGATGGTCACGGGATGCTCTGTTTCGTGGCCGACCGCAAAGCCCGCATGATCAGCCGGAACGGCCTGGACTGGACCGCCAGGTTCCGCCGGATCGCAGAGGCGGCCTCCTTTCTCGCAGACAAAGCCATACTGGATGGTGAAGTGGTGATCTTCCGGCAGGACGGTACTACGGACTTCAATGCGCTTCCGAATTGCGTCGAGGGCAAGCCTGCGCCCATCTCCTATGTGCTTTATGACATCCCCCACTGCGGTGGCTACGATCTCACCCGCACGCCTCTGATCGAGAGAAAGAGACTCCTGGAGAATCTTAGTGGGATTCACAAAGGTGCGGGGATCGTGGAGAAGGTTCAGTGGTCTGCTGCTCGCCCACATGGATGGTGGGCGCCTGTGACCTATGCCGGAAGGGTCGGTACCGGATTCACCGACCGGGCGCTCGCGACTATCGGCACACGGCTGGAAGGCATCCGAAAACAGGAGCCGACCTTCCGAAAGCTGCCGGATCTCGTGCGAGGGGAAGAGGTTTTTTGGGTGAAGCCGGAACTGGTCGCGGAAGTGAATTACTGCTCTTGGACCAAGGATGGCCTGCTGCGCCACACATCCTTCAAGGGCATCAGAGAGGACAGGGAGCCCAGGAGGTGATGTCTCCGGAGGGAAAGAATCCGGCATCTGAATGCCCTACTCTCCCCCTCCGGAGGTTGTATTCGGAAGCCGACTGTTCCGCGTGAAACTCCCTCGACTTACCGCTTTGTCTTACCGCTTTGTCGCAGTCTGCTGAATGCGCCAAAATCATGGAAATTATTCTGGCACCTATGAAGCATAGGGGCTGTGACTCCGGTCCCGAACTTTCTCCAGAGAATTGGGAAAAACCGAAAATTCACTCTTCATCAAAGTCTATTGACGCTCGAACCGAAGCCGTACAGAACCACGCCCTACCATCTTAAAGCGGTTGGATGTTGCCTCCCCCATCGGATTTGGTAGCTCCAGGACGTACCACTTGTCCGGCGAGAGCACATAAGGAACGTAGAGAATGCGGTAACGCCGGCGGCCATCCTTGGATGCGCCGCTGGCAATGCGGACCTCATTTGCAGTGAGTACAAACTCTCCGCTGTCTTCCAGAGAGGACTTGACCTCGTAGAGCCATTCGGCCTGGGGTGTCTTCACCCGGAAATCGAAACCCGCCGTATCGTCACCTTCCTCACCGCCGAAGAATTGGACTCGGTTTTCGGATATCCAACAGGTCTCATCGACAAATTCACCGTGGCGGCGACGCAGGAATTGGTAGGCAAGCCATTCACTTGCTAGGCCCATTGCGCACCGTTGCGCATCGGTCAATTGCTGTTCGCGCCAACGTGTCCTGCCACCCTTTCTTCCGCCTCCTGCGCTGCCTACAGACTTGTCCGAACTATCGAATTCCACCAGCCGGGTCCGCTGCCGGCTTCGCTGGAACCAGGTTTCATCGTTCACCAGACAGCTTTCCGATAATTTCCGAAATTCATCAGCAAAGGTCGGATCACCGGTGTCCAGCGCCCTTCCGGCAAACTGAATGCTGCGCCGTTCAATCTCCCATCGTTGTCGCTCCCGCTCACGGCGTTTCTCTTCGGCCTCAACGTCATCCTTGCTGAGCCCAAGCGCATCGCAGTGGAGGGTCTCGGGCATTACTTCCGGCCAGCAGGCGGCACGGTGGCAAAGGGTCGGCATTTCCTCGGGTTTGATAATCTCAAAATCGAAAATCCCTTTGTTCTCCAAATGCCGGGCAATAGCCTGTGCCTCTCCCTGCTGCCAAGGCTCCGGCAAAAAAAATTCGTTCTGCCGACACCACGCACGGACAATCGGCATTGCCTCCAGCGCAAACTCACGGACAGCTTTACGATTCGTGTCAACAACGCGGCCGAACGGTGCCAATTCGATCGCCACATCATCGCCAAGTGTTTCGGTAAGAAGTTTTGAGACGTGCGCCTCAACAACTTCCATGTCCAACGTCTCCCGCGTCAGAATCCAGTTTGTATCAAACTCAAGGAATTCCATGTTCTTTCGCTCCACGTAGGCCGTTAGATCGTGGCCGGCGAGGAAATCGGCCGCATAGTGCCGCCGTAGTCGGTCGATGATCGTCGGGCGCATACGCCCAAGATAAGCGTTATATATTTGTCGAAGATCAGCCTCGTTGGAGAGTGGCACCTCTCCCAGCTCCAACAGAACGCGGTTAAATCTCTCATAGTCCAATCCCAGCTTCTTTCGAAACTCGGCGCGGTTTGCCGACTGCTCGCAGGCTTCAATCAGTTCATCCGATGAATACTCCTGTCCGCCCACATGCAACTCTAACCACTTGCGCGCGTCGAACTTCAGGCCGACACGATTGACGTCACTCTGGAGCTGATGCGCAAGGTCGCTGCCACCGTAGTATGTAACTAGAGGTTTCAGCAGATGCAGGATGTGCTCCACATCGGTCCGTAGTGCGGCACGTTGGTCCTGGATCGTCTTAATGTCGCACTCAAGTGCGCACGCCAGCGCTTCGTCGCTTGGCGCGCCCAGCTCATATGGAGATAAATCAAGGGCGAGCCGCAAAAGCAGGGGTTCAAGCGACCGGAGCCTAGAATCAATCAGACGCGAAATACCGCCTGACAACGAACGAGCCAGGGTTATCCAGTTAAGTGCCACATCATTCACCAGAATCAGGGTCGGCAACTTGTCATCTTCGAATGCGTACCACCGCAACTGCTCGTTCGGCGACACCACCTCCTCGTCAACGACCAAGGCCATTGTCGCGCAAGGGCGGACCTTTATCGCCCGCGCCCTCCTTTCAACGGTCGTCCTCAGGAGGCCGCGCTCAAGCCGCTCGCCGAGAAGGTCATGTCCGATGACAACAATTTCTGGTAGCCAATCCAATCCAAGCGAGGTTAGTGGCGGGTCGTTTGTGCTCGGGACGAAGGGCTCGCCATCAACTAAAAGCTGCACTCCAATACCATTGAGAAGCCGCGGGACAAAGGCGCCGGTCTCTTCAAGAAGGGCAGCTATTCGGTCGGTCGAAGTTGTGCCTACCTCCAGCACTGCCTTGCCAGCTGATGATAATACGCGGGCTTCAAACCTCTGCGCGTCCTCGGTCACGATGACGGCAGCAGGGGCATCCGAATTGCCATTGAGGGCTTCAAGCTCACCACGGCGTGTGACGATCAAGATCAAGTCGTCGGGCAGGGAAATCCCTGTTTCCACAACATCACTCCATGCGCGCCGGTACTCGCTTCGAAATGTCGGACGATCATTGGATGCGAGTCCTAAGGCAATGCTTGCCAAGTCGTGCAGCCGATCAATAGATGTTGTCTGACTCTGCCAATCCCGCACGCCTAAAGCTTTACTGAAAGCAAGCTCTGCCAGTCCGTCTCCTTCCGAAAAGTCGGCAAACGAGTCGGGGATACGATGAACAAACCGTGGCGTACCCCCGCGACGGAGGCGAGAGGCCCAACATTCCCTGGGACTTTTGAAACCAACCCCATCCTGTGTGGCTGCCGCAATCCATGCTTTGGAGCGGAGGAAGGTTGCCAACGGCGTCGGGAGTTCCCGTCGGTCCCAGTCACGCTCGTAACGCTCAAAGCGACCTACTTCGAATTTGAAATAGCTAGTGCCGTAGGTCTTCAGGTGCTCAAAGGCAAGGGTGCACAATGCTTCCCGTGCGCTCGCCGGGAGCGCTTCGTGCTCAATCTGTCCTGGGAGTCGCCAAGCCTCGCCCCTCATGCCGTAATCTGTGTAGGGATGGCTGAAGGAGACATGTGCCACTTCCGCGCACCAATCTTTGTCCAGACCCTCAGAGGCTTTGCCGGTTCGTAGGACGTTATCCCACAAGTAGGAAGGGAAGCCCTTGCGCGTCAGGTGCGCCGACACCGGCCTCAGTCCGTCGCCCACTCCAATCAGCTCAAGGAATCTGGTCCAATTTCGCTTTTCATCCTTAACCGCGACCGGCCAGTCTTGCTGTCCGACTAAAAGCAGATCACGTGCGCGCCGGCAGTCTGGAGAGACCTCTGCCGCTTCTATCAAGTAATACTCCAACGTTCTCCCGACCGATGTCCATGAGGATGGAAAAGTTGCTTGTTTGGCTGGATGCCACCCTGAGAGTGTCGGCACATAGAGGTCAGCCTCGCGAAGCTCACCCTCAATCTGTGTGCCCGCTGCCCGCCACACTTGAAATGCCCAGATGAGCGATTCTTGCCGCCGCTTCTGGTTTGCACTTTTCCCTAGTGCCGACTTTAGGCCAGCCAGTGCCTCTAAAGGGTCGTACTCGCGAACCAGACCGGAATGGATGAAGGCATCCAATGTCTCCCGTCGAAGATTGATCCGCTCGTCGAGGAAGCGGTAGCGGCGCGCCAGCGTTGCCGGGGGCAGGGGGACGCCTGCCTTCTTTCGCCTGCCTTTCGGGAAATCCCTCCGGACAAAGACACCAAGCCGGCTCCCGTCGCCGTGCCCGCCGGCCGGGCGCAGTTTGCCTGACCGGTCATAGAGGATGGCTTTCCCATCTAATACCTCCAATGCAGCGCCCGAAGCATCGAACACCCGAGGAAGGTCGTCATAGAACTTAGACCAGGTGCGCGGTGCTGCCTTCCGTTCGGCCAATGAATGGGCGAAAACCTCTGAAAATACCGCCAATTCTGCGCCGGATGGAGTCAAACTCCGAAGGGTGCGGCGCGCAACTTCCTTCAGGCGCTCAATTCTCGCGCGGTCTAAGTCGTTCGACACCAGCTGCGCGCCGACATGCTTTGCGACCTCTTTGTCCTTGAATACCGTGAAAGAACCCTTCGGCCAAATACGGATCTCGGAAAGGCTCGACCACGCTCTCTTGCCTCTTTCGGTTACTGCCGGAATGACTCCGGCTTCCCGTAGAGAAGTGCCTGCTTGTTTCAAAGCATCATCGAGCTTTTCGGACTGTTCCCCCGTCCACGCAAACAAGTCAAATATGGCTTGGATCGGTATGGATGCATCGTAGCGTTGTACAAGTGAAAGAGCTGCCGCAGCACAGGTCTCAGCAGCTGCCTGCATCAGCGTCTCGTTAAGCGGGAGGTCAAGGTCTGCATCGCGTCGGTTAATGTCTGCAAAGAAAGGCGCGTCGAGGTACCCGATCATCGGAGACATTGCTTCCTCACCCATAGGGAGGAAGTTGTAAAGGCGGCCCGTCTTCACCGCCTCAGGGGATAAGCCGACCGCGACCGACACAACAGGCACGCCTTTCCAATTGAGCCACCGCTTGAGCTGAGGAGCAGCTGGAATACTTCTCTCAACGGCATGAAGGACTCGTTCCTTATCGACCTCTCGTCGAACTACCAGAAAACGCCTTCCTTCGCCGACATCTACCTCATACATCCGGGTGCCGGGCAGCGAGGGAACATCGCCCAGGGTCATCTGCCGCCTATGCAGGCGAAGCCGATATGGTTTCTGATCTGGTCTTTCGACATTAATCCTGATTTCCGCGATGCGGTCGAGGAACAATAGAAGCGGCGCTTCAAAATTCGCTAGCGTCTCCACCTGCCTGACTGCCAATGCAACCGTCTCTGCCGTGCGCAACGGGGCGGCGACTACTGTCGCGTAGTCCCGGCGGGCATACGCCGCAATCTCTTCAGTTTGCTCCTTCAAGGGGCGGGGGACGAGATACCGTGGAATAATCCTTGCAACCGCTGCGCTGGTTGCCCTGTCTACACCGTAGGAACGAAGGAGGTCATCAATCTCCCTGATATCGCTGCGTATTCCGGCCCAATTCGTCCACTCATTCCGGACTAAATCGTCCACCCATTCCGTTTCATTTCGTCCACTGATTCCGTTTTAATTCGTCCACCTG
>JAGVAP010000015.1 GCA_020060215.1 Deltaproteobacteria bacterium
CCCGGCCGAGGGCCAGCATGAGCGCCACGGCCATTTCCGCGACGGCCGCGGAGTTTGCGCCCGGCGTGTTGGTGACGGCGATTCCCCTCCTGGTGGCCGCGGCGACATCCACCCTGTCCACTCCCACACCGTAGCGCGCAATCACCTTCAACCCCGCCGCGGACTGAATCGCCCGCTCGTCGACGCTGTCGAGCCCTGCGATGTACCCGTCCACTCCCTGCAGGAGCGGGATCAGCTCCGCCGAGCTCAGGGGCCGGTTCAATGGGTTGTAGACGACCTCTCGAACCGCCTTTTCCAGTCGGGCCCGGATGCCGGGATCGGACTTGCCGAAGGATGTCGGCGTCACCAGGACCTTGCAGTTCAACGGGTCAGTCGTTCTTTTTCCCTTGTCCCTTGTCCTTTGTTCCCTGTCTTCTGTCATCGTGGTTCATCATCCTTCATCGGGTGGCACTTCGCTCTCTGGGAACCGCGATGACCATGGCAAAGGACAAACGACAAACGATCCATGACCAATGTCATCCGACTCCAAAGTACTCCACGGCGTTTCCATAGCAGATGTCCCGGACCATGTTGCCGACCAGCCCAAAGTCATCGGGGATCTCTCCGTTCTCGATCTCTTGCCCAAGCATGTTGCAGAGGACTCGCCGGAAGTATTCGTGCCTGGGAAACGAGAGAAAGCTCCTCGAGTCGGTGACCATGCCGGTAAAGCAGCTCAGGAGGCCGGCATTGGAGAGGGCGTTGATCTGTCGTTCCATTCCCTCCTTGTGATCGTTGAACCACCATGCAGGGCCGAACTGCATCTTGCCTCGAATGGCCCCATTCTGAAAACATCCGGTCATGGCGGCGATCAGGTCGTTGTCCGCGGGGTTCATGGGGTAGAGGATGGTCCTGGCCAGTTTGCCCTCCTTTTCCAGCCGGTCGAGAAAACCGGCAAGGAACCGTGCTGTTTGAAAATCCCCGATGGCGTCGTACCCCGTATCCGGGCCGAGGGACTTCATGGCCCGCGTGTTGACGTTCCGAAGGGCGCCCACATGGAACTGCTGAACCCATCCCTTTTCGGAATCCATCTTCGCCAGTTCAGCCGACACGGCCGTTCTGAACCGCCGGATCTCCGCCGCTCCGGGGGCTCGTCCGCCTCTCACCTTCCGGAAGATCGCGTTGATCTCCTTGGGGGTGGTCTTCTCCAGACAGAATTGTTCGATGCCGTGGTCGGATATACGGCAACCCGCCTCGTGAAAGGCGTCGTGTCTCCTCCGAAGCGCCTCCAAAAAAACGTCTGAATCGACGATCTCCAGGCCCGCCGCCTCTTCGAGTCGATCGACCCACTGATTGAAGCGACCCGGTGATTCGACGCCCAAAGCCCTGTCCGGCCTGAAGGCCGGAAGCACCTTTACCTGGAAAGAGGGGTCGTTGCGGATGAGAAGATGGTCCCTGAGAAGGTCCACCGGGTCATCGGTGGTGAATACGACCCTGACATTCATCCTCTGCAGAATCGAGCGGGCGGACATGTCTCCGGATTGAAGGGCTTCCGAGCACGATCGGTAGATATCTTCGGCGGTAGCGGAGTTCAGCACCCTTCCGGAGATACCGAAATAGCGCTTTAGCTCCAGATGGGTCCAGTGATACAGGGGGTTCCTGAGCGTCCTGGGCACGGTGCAGGCCCACGCCTGAAATTTCTCGTAGTCGTCCGCATCCCCCGTGATGTACCGCTCCGGGACCCCTCCTGCTCTCATGGCCCGCCACTTGTAATGATCCCCGTTCAACCAGATTCGGGTCAGATTTGCGAACGTCCTGTCTTCGGCGATCTCCTGAACAGGCAGGTGACAGTGATAATCGAAGATGGGCATGTCCTTTGCGAAATCATGGTAGAGTCTCCGGGCCGCATCATTGTGGAGAAGGAACTCTTCCGAGAGAAACGGTTTCATGCTCGCTCCTGTTCCAGACGATAGAGGATTTCCCCGGCGTGATCCACGAAAAGCACCCCTTCATCCTCCCTGTCCATGTAATCCGACAAGCGGATCCGGTCCGGGTCCATGTACCCGAGGTTCACCCGCCTGCACAGGTTCTCCGGGATGGCGGTGGCCAGAACGACCTGGACCCGGGGTCTTTCCACGCCTCCCTCAAGTGTGCCCGTACCGCGGACATGCGTCAGATGAGCGAGGACCCCTCGCGGCACGTTTCTGTACCGATCCATGGATGCCAGAAAATAGTCTCTGGTGTGGTAGCCGGCCTGTTCGATTTCCTTTCCCCAGGTCCGGGATATCTCCCGGATGTGGGGGCCGTAGATCACCAGTGTCCCCTGATCCGCCACCACCTGCTCCAGTTTGTACATCACCTTCCCCGCCGTCCAGATCTCGTCATACATCTCCGGGGCCCGCCCCAGGACCAACCGGTAGGGGGTCTTCCTGGTCCGGATGTGCATCCGGGCGGAGAGGTCCGCGGCAGCACCCCAGGATTCCTCGATGCCGCCCGCATAGAATCCCTTGAGGCGGCACTGTCCATCCACGACCATGGAAAGACAGTGGACCGGCAACGGGACGTTCTCCATGGCCTTGTGGATCAGGCGTCGCACCGGGGTGTCTTTCCTGCCGATGATCTCCTTGCACGTAATCACCGCGCCCAGCCAGTGAAAGAAATGCAGGAACGCTCCCCCGGAGATGCCGGGGAAGAGGTACTTGGCCCCGCCGGAAAAGCCGACCACCTCATGAGGAAAGACAGGTCCCATGACCAGGAGAAGATCATAATCGAAGATCCTCTTGTTGATCTCGATCGCCACCTCTTCCTTCAGTCGACCGCCCGAGATCTGCTCCACCTCTCCGGAGGACAGGGTTCCGACGGTGCAAAAGGTGTCGGGACGATTCCATTCATGGTTGAAGCAGGAGGACTCGGGAAGATGATCGGCACGCGGGTCCATCCCATAAAGGGAGAAGATGGATTTCTCGGACAAGGGAGTGTGGGTCCCGAGGGCCACCATGAAGTCCACCCTGGCAGCGCGGCCTCCGATCCTTTCCCGGAGGAGCCGGACCATCATGGGAAGAGGGCAGGTCCTTGTCCTGTCGGGCGTCAAGACGAGCACCCGCTTCCCGGCATAGAGACTGCGCGGAATACCCTCTCGGAGGACGGATCTCACATCCTCTTCCGAGAGGACACCCTCGGGGCTTCCTCTGGAGATGACCATGCGCTCTCCCCCCTTAGACTCCGCACCGAAGGATGGGTGCAGCGAAGAGGAACCCATCAATGAACCTGCTTCTCACCCCAGGGCCGGATCCAGCGGCACCTCGACCTCCTCACCCTTCCGCTCCGCGGAGAGGTAGGCGGCATAGAGGACCCCTACCGAATCGCTGGCTGCAAGCATCCCAGACTTGGGCTCCCTTCCGGTGGCGATCGCCTCCATGAAGTCCTGGATCTCCTGGGGGTATCCGAACATGAAGTTCTCGTCGGGTGCGGGGTTCGACCAGCCCTGTTTGGTGCCGATCTTTTCCATGACATAGACATCCGCGAGCTGCTCCTCCCTGGGGTTGTAAAGCTCCATGGCATTGGCGGGGCTCATGTTGCAGCGGGTCCTGTGATTGTTGGCAAAGATCTCCAGCCAGTTGTGGACCCCGCCCATGACGATCTCGGAGGCGAACACGTCGGCCACCATCCCATCCTCGAAGAGGATGTGTATCTGACAGTAGTCCTCGATATCCTTGTAGTCGGTCCTGAGGAACCCCCGGTCCATAAACCGGGGACCGCGGGTGATCTCGTGGGTCCTCGCGCTGACCCTCGCGGGCCGGACGGCCTTCCCATAAAGGGTCATGCCCTCCACCTGTTTCAGATAGAGGATGGCGGTGAGGGGGTGACAGCTCTTCCCCACCACCGAGCCTCCGCCGGAAAGCCTCCATGTCCCATAGGCGGGCGAGGGGCTGCCGGAGTGCGACTGATCTCCCAGGGCCCAGAGGATCTGTCCCCTGGATTTGGAAAGGATCTCCGCCTCCTTCTGGACCGCAGGGGCATAGATCCAGTTTTCGGCATAGCAGAGCTTCTTCCCGCTCTTCACGGCGGCGGCAATGACCCGCTTTGCGCTGGCCACGGCCTCTTCCAGCATGATTCGCTTGGGGAAGCGGTTCCCCTCGAATGAGTCGTCTCCGGGGGGGCCGTAAAAGCCGGTGAAGGGCTTCTCGACAATGACATGCCTGCCCGCCTCAAAGGCGGCTACCGAGACCGGCTCATGTGCATACCCGGGAGTGATGTTGTCGATGACATCCACCTCGGGAAGCATCTCGGAAAGGTCTCTGAAGATCCGGAGATTTCGCTTGCCGGCGAAAGCCCTGCACTGATCCATATCCAGGGAGGTGATGCCGGCGACCGTGACCGGGATTTCGGTCACCCTTTGGTATGCGGCATAATGAAAGACCGCGGCATTCCCGCTCCCCACCATACCGACGCGAATCGACTGGCCCATATTCATCCCCTGTTCCCGTTCCTCCCTTGGCGCTTGCGCCCCCTTCCGGCGCGCGCATTCCCCGGCGCGACTGGTTTTTCAAGAAGGCCCCCATGCCCGATCTCCGGGGGATGTCCATGCAGCCAACGGGCTTGGTGTTCCCCCTGCGCCCGCGACCTGATTGCGATTCGTAAAGAAGTTTCGGGTAAATGTCAAGGGATGTGACGCGATCTTCGCGGCGATATTTGAATTGACAATGAATTTACGGCATGTTAGAGCAATGGTCGAGTGGTTCGTCCACCCGTCCAATGGTGCTCCCCCGCCGCGGCGATCACGACGGAACGACACGGGGCAGAGGAAATGAAGGATTTCGGCAATCCAAAGAGGCTCTTCTCCAGCGTCACCCCCAGCAGGATCCCGGATGTATTGTACCGCCAGCTGGTTTCCCTCATCACGAGCGGCCGCATTGAGCCGGGGGAGCGGCTGCCTTCCGAGAGGGACATGGCCCTGGAGCTGGGAGTCAGCAGGCAATCGGTCCGGGAGGCCATTTACAGGGCCAAGGCCGCGGGCCTGATCGAGGTCCGGCAGGGCGGAGGGACCTTTGTCATCTCCTCCTTGAGGGGAAGCCTCCAGCCGCCCCTGTCCCTGCTGCTCCAGGGGCAGGCCGAGAAGATCTTCGAGTTCCTGGAGATCCGCAGGCTGGTGGAGGCGTGGTGCGCGGAAAAGGCCGCCAGGACGGCGAACGGCCCGGATCTGAAAAGGATGCAGTCCATCCTCAGGAGAATGGAAAAGGTGAAGCCCACCACCGAAAGGTGGGAAACGGCGGATCTGGATTTCCACTCCACCGTTGCCGCCGCCACGCACAATGTGATTGCCATGCATATCATGGAGGGGCTCAAGGAGAGCTTCCACAGCTACTTCAAGGTGAAAAAGTTCACCCCCCAAACCGAGCGAAAGGATCTTCTTCTGAAACAGCACCGTGCCATCTTTGAGGCCATCAGGCGGAAGAATCCGCGGGAGGCGAGGAAGAAGGCCCTCGAACACCTGGACTATGTGGAGAGATGGATCGCTGAAGCCGTTGCGAGATGATGGAGGAGGGCGGGATTGAAAACCGAGGCTTGGAGCGGGGTTTTGGTTTTCCTGTTTGGTGCGGTCACGACATACCTGTCTCTGCAGATGGATGCCGGGACTTTTCGGATGGCTGGGCCGGGTCTCTTCCCGCTCTGCCTCGGCCTGCTCCTCATGGTCTTGTCCTCCGTCTTTGTCCTGAAATCCCTCACCGGCGCAAGACCGCAACCCGGTGGGGAGGATGTTCTTCGAAAAGCGGGGGGCGGGATGAAACCGGTCTTGATGTTCCTGGGGGCGATCGTGGTCACCATCCTCCTGTTTCGACCGCTCGGCTATCCGTTGGCGGCTTTCCTGCTCCTGATCCTGTTGCTGCAGATCCTGGGGGTCAAGCCGTGGTACCGCAGTGCGCTCCTGTCGTTCATCACGGCCGGGGTCTCCTACTGGCTGTTCGTGCGGTGGCTGATGATCCCCCTTCCAAGGGGATGGCTAGGGCTGTGAGAACCGCAGAATCCCATGTAGAAAGTCCAATGTCCAAGGGAAGTGTCGCCGAAACCCTGAACGCATCGACGCTGAACCCTCTTTCCTCATGGTGAGTCATGCTTGAATCCCTGCAGCATCTGATCGGCGGTTTCGGCACTGCGACGACCATCTCCAACCTCTCCTATTGCCTGATCGGCGCGGTCGTGGGGACCCTGATCGGCGTGCTACCCGGTCTTGGCCCCATCGCAGGAATTGCCCTTCTGATCCCAGCCACATTCAGCCTCAACCCGACCTCCGCCATCATCATGCTGGCGGGCATCTACTACGGCGCCATGTACGGAGGCTCCACAACCTCGATTCTCCTGAACGTGCCCGGGGAGACGGCGTCGGTCATCACCTGCATAGACGGCTACCAGATGGCGCAGAAGGGGAGGGCGGGGCCTGCACTCGCGATATGCGCGATCGGGTCGTTTATCGCAGGGACGATCGGGCTCTTCGGCCTGGCGTTCCTGGCCCCTCCGCTCGCAGGGGCCGCGCTCACCTTCGGACCCCCGGAGTTCTTCTCGCTCATGGTCTTCGGTTTCATCGTCCTGAGCAATGTCACGGGGACCTCGCTCGTGAAGTCCCTCATGATGGCGGTGGTCGGACTGATCCTCGGGACCATCGGGATGGATCCGGTGACCGGCGTCGCCCGGTTCACCTTCGATTCCATACATCTCCTGGGGGGCATCGAGTTCGTCGCCGTGGCGATCGGTCTCTTCGGGATCGGCGAGGTCCTCCTCAACGTGGAGAAGAGCTCAGAGTCGCTGGAGGGGCGCGTCATGGTCCCACGGTTCAGGGAGCTCTATCCCAGTCTGCAGGACTTTAGAAAGTCGGTCAAAGCGATCCTTCGTGGAACAGGAATCGGTTTCGGGGTGGGGCTGGTCCCGGGGCCTGCTCCGGTCATCGCGACCTACTCCTCCTATATGATCGAAAGGAAATTTTCCAGGCATCCTGAGGAATTCGGTAAGGGCGCCATCGAAGGAGTGGCCGGCCCCGAGTCGGCCAACAACTCCGCGTGCCAATCCGCCTTCATCCCCCTCTTCGTGCTCGGCATCCCATTCGCCCCCCCGACGGCCATTCTCCTCGGCGCCCTTCTGATCCACGGCGTGACGCCCGGTCCCATGCTGATCGGAGATCACCCGGAGCTTTTCTGGGGGGTCATCGCGAGCATGTACATCGGGAACTTCATCCTCCTCCTGCTCAATCTCCCCTTCGTGCCGCTGTTCGCGAACATCCTGAGGGTTCCCAAGAAGATCCTCCTTCCTCTCGTCATCCTCTTCTGCATCACCGGGATGTACACCGTGAACAACTCGGTCTTCGACATTTGGATGATGCTGATTTTCGGATGGTTGGGGTTTTTTATGAGAAAATGGGCCTATGAGGGCGCGCCCCTTCTCCTGGCCCTGGTGCTGGGGCCGAAGCTGGAGGTCGCCTTTCGTCAATCCCTGATGATTGCCCACGGGGATTTCGCCATCTTCATCAGTCGTCCCATTTCCATGGCCTTTCTCATGGCAACCCTGATTTTTCTCCTGTCTCCTCTGTTCACCGCCTTCTGGACAACCGTGAAACGAAAAGGAGGGAATCGCGACATGCAAGGATGTGGGCGTTCGGAAATGAAACCTTAAGAGCGGAAAGGAGGGCTCAAGATGTGTAAACGGATAGGGATCATGGCGGCTTCGATCTTGTTCATGTTCAGCACACCCATTCAGGCAGCGGAATTTCCCGCAAAGGAAGTGCAGATCATCATCCCTTGGGCCGCAGGCGGAGCAACGGATCTGATTTTTCGTGCTCTGGCCTCTACGACAGGAAAATACCTCGGGCAAGCCGTGGTCATTGTCAATCGAACCGGCGGAGCAGGCGCCGTAGGATATACGGAAGCGATGCAGGCGAAGCCGGACGGGTACACCCTCGTATCCGCCATAACCCCTCTCACCATCCTGCCCCATCGGGTGAAGACCGCCTATACCTACAAGAGCTTCGACCCGATCATCAACGTGGTAAGCGACCCGGGCATGCTTCTGGTGAGGTCCGATTGTCCCTGGAAGGATCTCAACGATTTCGTGGAATACGCGAAAAAGAACCCCGACACGATCACCGTGGGCAACTCGGGTGCGGGCGGGGGAGTTCACCTGATTGCGCTTGGCTTTGAAAAGGCAGCGGGCGTGAAGTTCAACCATATCCCCTTTGCAGGCGGGGGACCATCCATCACCGCCCTTCTCGGCGGCCATGTGAATGCGGTTTCCGTCTCACCACCCGAAGGGATCGAGCATGTGAAAGCCGGGAAGCTGAAGATCATCGCCCTTTTCTCCGAAAAGCGCTTTGAGATGTTTCCGGAGGTCAAGACCGTCCAGGAACTGGGCATTGATTATGCGATGGGGCAATGGCGGGGGCTGGCGTCCTCAAGGGGGACCCCTCCGGATGTGATCAAGAAGCTTCATGATGCCTTCAAAAAGGGCATGGATGATCCTGTGTTTCAAAAGAGTGCAAAGGATATGGCCGTCAATCTCCACCACCTCGGCCCGGAGGCCTTTGGAAGATTGATGGCCAGAGAGCATGAACTCTTCGGCAAGTTGATTCGGGAGATGCAACAGTGAAGTCCTAAAAGGAGGAAGGACCCATGAAAGCTTGCAGATTCGGATGGATTCTCTTGATGCTCGGAATGGTGAGTTTTCTTCTCTCCTGTGCGCAGACGCAGACGGCTCAAACCCCGACCGCCGCTGCTCCAGCCGCAAAGAAGAACGTGATTCGCATCGGCAGTCCTTTCAAGGCAGGGCACATCCTGGTCGATGCGGGTCAAAAGTTCAAGGAAGTGGTCGAGAAGGAAACCGGCGGGAAATACGCGGTGGAAGTCCAGGCCGGGGTGAACTCGGAGGAAGAAATCAATGACATGTGCAGCCAGGGCAAGATCGAGATGCAGTCCAACGGCCACCGGGCCCTGGAAATCTATTCCCCACAATACTTTTTTTTCAACGCCCCCTATGTGATGAAGGACCTGGACCATTTCATGAGGGTGTGGAACGGCGACCTGGGGAAGAAGGCAAGAGAGCTGACCGAGAAGAACGGAAACGTCATGTACCTGGGCATCGTCTATCGCGGGCTCCGCCAGACCACCGCCAAGAAGCCGGTCTACACCCCGGCGGACGCATACGCGCTGAAGCTCCGTCTGCCGACCGTAAAGACCTGGATCGCGGTCTGGAAGGAGATCGGCGCCGATCCCGTCCCCATCCCCCTCCCCGAGCTCTTTGGCTCTCTGAAGGACGGAAAGGCCGAGGCCTCCGAAGGCGATCTGCCGCAGATCGAGTCCTTCAAGCTGGACCAGGTCCAGACGCATCTGATCATTACCAATCACCTGGTTCAGACCGGCGGGATGATGATCAACAAGAAGTTCTTCGACGGGCTGCCTAAGGAGGATCAGCAGCTGATCCTCAGAGCGTCGAAGCAGTCCTGCGATTGGGCCAATCAGAAGATCAAGAAGGGCGAGTCCAAGCTCCTTCTGGATCTGCAGCGCAAGGGCATGCAGGTGATCATCCCGGATGCGGATTCCTTCAGGGCCAAGGGTAGACCTGCCGTGGAAGCGCTTTTCAAGACGGAATGGCCGGTGACCACGTGGACGGAGGTCCTGGCGCAGTAACTTCCCGGGGTGCATCGGAGTATAGGTCCTACAGGTCCCGTAGGACCTATATCCAACCATTGGAGAGGCGAGATGGCATCTGTGCTCGAATGGAAGGAGAAGGAGAGGCGGGTCAGGGAGTTCATGGCGTCGGAAGGATACGGGGCCGTGCTCCTCAAGCGTCAGGCCAACTTCTGCTGGATGACGTGCGGCGGGCTGAACCTGGTGGGGATCACGACCGAGCTCGGTGCCAACGGACTCCTCATCACGGCGGACAGGAAGTTCGTGGTCACCAACAATATCGAAGCGCCCAGGATGATCCAGGAAGAAGGGCTCGAAGCGCAGGGCTTCAGCATGGAGATCTACCCCTGGCACGAGGAAAGAGAGACCTCGATCGTGAAGGCCCTGGCGGGAGGGAAGAGGTTCGCGAGCGATGTGCCCTTCCCCGGCGCCGACGCGGTCCCGGAGAAGATCGCGCGACTTCGCTACTCCCTCACCCCTGAAGAAGTGGAGCGGTATCGGTGGCTCGGGGAGCGGGTGTCCCTGAATCTGGAACAGACGCTGATGGAAACCAGGCGCGGGGAGAAGGAGTCGGAGGTGGTGGGAAAACTCTGCCTGAAGCTGTGGCAGGACCGGATCGATCCGGTTACGCTCATGGCCGCCGCCGACGAACGGGTTTACCGTTTCCGCCATCCCATCCCCACGGAAAAACGGTTCGATTCTTACCTGATGGTTTCAGTGAATGCGAGGAAGTGGGGTCTGATCGTTTCGCTTACCCGTTTCCTGCACTTCGGAAGGCTCCCCGCAGATCTGCGGGAGAGGTATCTCGCCAATGTCTTCATCGACTGCACGTTCATGGCCGAAACCCGTCCCGGTGTCCCTGCGAGGGATGTCCTGGGGAAGGGTTTGGAGGCCTATCGCAAGACCGGGTACGCAGAGGAGTGGAGACTCCATCATCAGGGCGGCTCCATCGGCTACACGGGACGGGATTACAGGACCCACTTTGATACGACGGAGGTCGTCGCCGTAAACCAGGCCTTCACCTGGAACCCGTCGATTACGGGGACCAAGTCCGAGGATACCATCCTTGCGACCCCAACGGGAATGGAGATGATCACGCGACCGATGATCTATCCCACCCTGTCCGCCACAGCGGCCGGCGTGACCTTCGAACGAGCGGCCATTCTGGAAAGGAGTTGATGGGATCAGTCGACCGGCCGGATCCGGCGGATCGGGTCCCAGGAAAAAATCTTCCATGGAGAGATGCAATGGAAAAGCGTGAGGTGGCTGAGCTCATCCGGGCGGAGAGGCTGATCCCCGTCGTTCGGGTAGCCACAACGCAGGAGGCGCTTCATGTCGCCGATGCGCTCAGGGCCGGAGGGGTAAGGCTGATCGAGGTGACCTTCACGGTAAAGGGAGCCCTGGAGGTGATCCGGGAGATCAAGTGCAAGTACGGGGGTGAAATTGTCGTGGGTGCCGGGACGGTGCTGGATGTGGAGGGCGCGGGCAAAGCGATCGCCGCCGGTGCCGAATTTCTGGTGAGCCCGGCCTTTGACAGGGATGTGGTCCTGTTTGCGAATCAAGAGGACCGACTGGTCATTCCCGGGGCGATGACGCCTACGGAGATCATCGCCGCGTGGAAGTCCGGCGCTGACATGGTGAAGGTCTTTCCTGCAGGCCGGCTGGGCGGGCCGGACTATATCCGGAGCATTAGAGGACCGCTGCCCGGCATCCCTCTGGTCCCGACCGGAGGCGTGGATCTCGATAGGGTCGCCGCCTATCTCAGGGCGGGGGCGACCGCATTGGGGGTCGGGGGAGAACTGGTGGGCGGAAAGGCGGTCGAGGAAGGTGCGTTCGGTCGGATCACCGAGGCCGCGAAGGCCTTTCTCCAGGCCGTCCGGGAGGCATCAGGATCGTGAGCCCCGGTAAGGGTTATGTTCTGTTTCCCCGACGGCTCCAATGGGAAGCTGACCGGCGGGCATCGCATGCCCGGCCCCTTTCCCGGCATCATACAGCCGAACTGTTCCTGACGATGGTGTCGGACGTTTCATGGAGACCAAAATGGACATCGGCCTGATCGGCCTCGGCGTAATGGGGCGTAACCTGATCCTCAACATGAACGACCATGGTTTCCGGGTTGCCGCTTTCAACAGGACTCCCAAGAAGATGGTTGAGTTCCTGGCCGGACCGGCCAAGGGGACCATGGTCGCGGGTTTTGGGAGGCTGGAGGAGATGGTCTCCGCCCTGAAGAAACCTCGCAGGCTGATGTTCATGGTGGACTCCGGAAGGCCGGTCGATCATTTGATCGAGCTGCTCCTGCCGCTTCTCGAACCAGGGGACCTGCTCATCGACGGGGGGAATTCCCATTTCCAGGACACGGGCAGGAGAGTCGAATCGATCGAGAGGCAAGGACTGTTGTATGTGGGGGTAGGCATTTCAGGCGGCGAAGAGGGCGCCCGCAAAGGCCCTTCTATGATGCCTGGAGGCAGCCCCGGGGCGTGGCCGCTTGTCCGAGACCTGTTCCAGACCATCTCGGCAAAGACCGCCGACGGTGAACCCTGCTGTGACTGGATCGGCCCGGGCGGTGCGGGCCACTATGTGAAAATGGTCCATAACGGCATCGAATATGGCGAGATGCAGGCGATCGGCGAGGCCTTTCACCTGATGCAGGAAGGGCTTGGTCTCCAACATGAAGAGCTCGGCAGGATCTTCTCCCGATGGAACCGGGGGGAGATGGAAGCCTACCTGCTGGGGATCACTGGAGCGATCCTCTCTGCGCGGGATGAGAACGGGGACCCCGTGCTGGAAAGCATCTTGGATGTGGCCGGCCAGAAGGGCACCGGCTCCTGGATCTGCTCGAACTCCTTCGACCTCGGCTACCCGGTCAGCGTGATTTCCGAGGCGGTGAACGCCCGCTTTCTTTCTGCCCTGAAGAATCAGCGCGTCGCTGGATCCCGGGTACTCACCGGCCCACGGGGAAGGAGGAACGGGAGAGGGAGACTGGAGGTCCGGCACCTGCGCAGCGCCCTTCTCGCGAACCGCATCGTCTGCTATGGACAGGGATTCGGCATCCTGCGAGAGGCCTCGAGGGTCTATGGCTGGGACCTGGATCTGTCCAGGATCGCACGCATCTGGCGGAACGGCTGCATCATTCGATGTACGCTCCTGGACAGGATGAAAGAGGCCTTTGAACGCAACCATGATCTCCCCATGCTCCTCCTGGATCCTCACTTCCGCAGGATCCTTGTGAGGCGGCACGGCTCCTGGCGGATGACCATCGAAGGCGCGGCTGCCGTGGGCATCCCGGTGCCGGTCCTCTCGGCCGGGCTGGCCTTCTATGATGGATACCGACATGCCCGTCTGCCCGCCGGCTTGCTGCAGGCCCAAAGGGACTATTTCGGAGCCCACCGGTATGAGAGGGTGGACCGGCCCAGAGGGAAGTTCTTCCACACGGACTGGAAGACGAAGGCGATTCGCCGGGAAAGGGGCAATCCCGACCGCAACTGAAGCCCCCTTGATTTCAAAGGCGTAAACCGGTCTCCTTGAGCCCGGTCAGGGACAACGGCTCTGCCTCCCGGCCCGACCGAAGTAATGGAGTAGTGGGGTGTTGCATTGTGGGAAAGAAGCGCTTCGCACTCTCCACTGCCCCTCCGAACCTCGGAGCAGCAGGATCTTTCTTCCATTATGCTGCCCCTTCTTGTAAGCCCGACGAGGTTATAGTAGATTTCCGGTCGTGAGCCCGTCGCAGACCGCTACCCCTCAGACAAGGATGCTCGATCTCCTGGCCGACCCGCGGGCCCTGATCGGGCATGTCATGAAGAGACTCCATGAGAACGCCGTGGGCACGCGCGTGTTCCCCAAAGGGGCCTCCCACGAGCGGTCCACATCCTGTGTTCTCTTCCCCATCGGCCGGTATCCCCAGCGCCATGGAGGCACGGAGGAGGCCTGCATCGTCTTCAACAAACGCTCCCCGCGGGTGAGACAGCCCGGTGACCTCTGCTTCCCCGGCGGCAGGGTGATGCCGCGGTTCGATCGCCGGCTCTCCTTCCTTCTACGACTTCCCCTTTCCCCCCTTCGAAAATGGCCGTACCGGCGTTCATGGCTTTTCACCCGCGGCGATGAGGCCGAGCAGCTCGCAGTGTTGCTCACCGCCGGCCTCAGGGAAGGTCTCGAGGAGATGCGGCTCAATCCGCTGGGACTCACGTTTCTGGGCCCCATGAGCGGTCTCAGGCTGACGATGTTCGGGAGGGAGGTCTATCCCATGGTGGTGTGGATCGATCGTCAGAAACGCTTCTTCCCGAACTGGGAGGTGGAGAAGATCCTCCGCATCCCGCTCAGGGCCTTTCTGGATGAGGGCGGGTATGCCTGTTACCGGCTGCGGGCAGGGAGTGCCAGCACGCGTTTTCCATGCTTCCTGCACGTGGACCGGGGCAGGACAGAGATCCTGTGGGGGCTGACTTACGATATGGTCGTCGCCCTCCTCGGGATGGCCTTCTCCTTCGCCCCTCCGGAACTGGATCTTCTCCCTGTCGTTCAGGGGGCCCTCAGTGAAGAGTACCTCAAGGGGGCGGTTCTGCAGAACGGGACATGAGTGACGGAAACAGGAAAGAGGAGCAGCAGGGGCCGTCATACTGTTTATGCCGAAATGGCAGTATGTCGATAGGGATAAGAGGGTCGGCGCCTGAAGATTTTTACACCCAACGGCTGAATACTATGGTAGTAGTGCATGGGAAATTCTCACTGCTCCTCACGGAAGGGCCGAGGCGACATGAAGGATGAACGAATCCCAATCAACCGGCAGACCCTGGGCAACTTTCTCCTGGTCGTCCGGCAGTTCGCGACCGCCGAGGGGGTCGGGAGGAAAGCGGTCGGGCTCTTCGTCCTCCTCATCCTGTTTCTGTTCGGTATCAACGGGCTCAATGTCCTGAACAGCTATGTGAGCCGAGACTTCATGACGGCCATCGAGTATCGCAACTATGCGGAGTTCATCCACATGGGCTTCGTCTATATCGGCTTCTTCGTCTTGATCACCATCGTGTCCGTCATCTACAGCTACACCGAACAGCATCTCGGGCTGTTGTGGAGGGAGTGGGCGGTCCAAGAATCCATCATGGGGTACGCGAACCACAGGGTCTACTACCGGCTCAAGACCAAGGGGGAGGTCGGAAACCCCGACCAGCGCATCGCGGACGACATCCGCACCTTCAGCGTCACCACCCTCTCTTTCGTTCTCATGGTGCTCAACGGGACCCTCACGGTCATCGCCTTTTCGGGCGTCCTGTGGTCCATCAGCCCGAAGCTGTTTATCGTGGCGGTGCTGTACGCGGCCGCCGGCACGCTCCTCACCTTCCTTTTCGGACGTCCCCTGGTGAAGTTGAACTACGACCAGCTGGACAAAGAGGCGAATTTTCGAGGGTCCCTCATCTACCTGAGGGGAAATGCCGAATCGGTCGCCCTCTCCCGGCGGGAAGGACACCTCATCCAGCTCAGCATGAAGAATTTCGGCGACCTTGCGGCCAATCTCCGCCGCATCATCGCAGTCACCCGCAACGTGGGCTTCTTCACGACCGGTTACAACTGGATGATCCAGATCATCCCTGCCCTCATCGTGGCCCCGCTCTTTATCAGCGGCAAGGTGGAGTTCGGCGTGATCTCCCAGTCCGCCATCGCTTTTACCCACCTGTTGGGGGCTTTTTCCCTCATCGTGACCCAATTTCAATCCATCTCCTCTTACACGGCGACCTCTGCCAGGCTGGCCGCGCTGAAGGAGGCCTGTGAAAGAGAGAAAGGCGCTGTCCTCGCCGCCTCCCGATTTTCTGTCGATCCGGAGCGGATCGGGTATCAGGGGCTGAGTCTTCGTTCCCCCCGCAGCGGCAGGGTGCTGATCCAGGATCTCTCCATCGAGATCCCCCCCGGCAAACGGGTGCTGGCTCGGAGCCAGGATGAGACGGCCAGGGCCGCCCTGTTCCATGCCACGGCCGGCCTGTGGGAGGTCGGCGAGGGAACGATCGTGCGTCCCCCCCTTGACCGGGTCCTCTTCCTGCCCGAGCTGCCCTACCTGCCTCCCGGCACGGTCCGTGAACTCATGATGGGGCCCTGGCCCGAGGAAGAGGCGCGCATGGAGGAGCGGTTGCAGAGGATCCGGGTCCCTGAGGAGCGGATCATGGAGGTGCTCCGCACCCTGAAGATCGATTCCCTCCTGAACGGATATGGAGGCCTGGACACCCGCCACCACTGGGAAAACACGCTGCCCCTGGATGATCAGCAACTGCTGGTCATCGCCCGACTACTCCTCGCAAGGCCGCAATTCGCCTTTCTGGACCGGCCCGGCACCACGCTCCAGCCCGAACAGCTGGATTGGGTGCTGGGGCTGCTCAGGGAGCATGGGATCGCTTACGTGATCTTCGAGTCCCCGGACCGGCCCGTGAACCTCGGGAACTACGACATGCTGCTGGAGCTCGTGCAGGGCGGCGGTTGGATATGGAAGCCCATCCAGGACGGACGTCCGGTCGAGGACAAGCCCCTGGCCGCAGCCTGAGGCTGGGGGGGCGCGGGCCCACGGAACGCACCGCTGGGACGACTGCGGGCAGATGACGTCTGCTGCGGAGGACGAGAGGGCATGTCTGAGAAGAGGATACTGGACGACTTCGAGGACCTCTCCGGGTGGAAACCCCATCACTCGGGCCGGTCGGAGCTCTTCATCTCCTCGGATCAGGGCCGGACCGGCAGGGCCATGCGGCTCGACTTCGACTTCCACGGGGGCGGCGGGTTCGTGGTTGCCCGCAGGGAGATCCCCCTGGAAATCCCGGAGAGCTACTCCTTCCTTTTTCACATCCGCGGGACCGGCCCAAGCAACATCTTCGAATTCAAGCTGGTCGATGACTCCGACAGAAATGTGTGGCGTTACCGGGTGGAGGCCTTCGATCTCCCGAAGGAGTGGCTGCCGGTCAGGATCCGGGACAGCGAGATCGAGTTCGCCTGGGGCCCGGTCGGAGGAGGGGTTCCCCGAAAGGTGGCGGCCATCGAGCTCGTCATGGCGGCGGGGCCGGGAGGAAAGGGGACCGTATGGTTCGACGAACTGGCTTTTCAGGACGACACCTATCGATCGGTTCCCCTGGTCCGAAGTTCCAGCGCACTGACCGGTCATGAGCCGGAGAACCTCATGGATCCTTCCGATCCTTCGAGCTGGCGCAGCGACCCGAGCGACCCCCAGTGGGTGCTGATCGACTTCCAGGAGGAGCGCGAGTTCGGGGGTCTGGTGATCCACTGGGAGAAGGGGTTGAGCGGCCGCAGGTTTGAAGTTCACCTCGCCACGGAAGAGGAGGAGTGGCGCCCCGCCTACTCCACGGCCCAGGGGGGCGGTGAGCGAAGCCATCTCTATCTCCCCCGCGCCCGGGCACGCCAAGTGCGGCTGGACCTCTACGAGAGCGTCCAGGGCCGGGGTTTCGGGATCCGGGCGATCGAGGTCAAGCCCTTTCACTTCTCCCGCTCGGTGAATCAATTCTTCCAGAACATCGCCCTGGAATACCCGTCCGGTCGCTATCCGAAGTACTTCTCGGGTCGCCAGACCTACTGGACCACGGTGGGCTCGAGTGAAGGGGACGGGCAGGGGCTGTTCAACGAGGAAGGCATGGTAGAGGTGGACAAGGGGACCTTCTCCGTTGCGCCCTTTCTCTTTGCGGCGGGCCGGCTGATCAGTTGGGCCGATGCAACGATCGTCCAGGACCTGATGAAGGGTCATCTTCCTATCCCCTCTTCCGAATGGAGGTTCGAGGACCTCCGGATGAAGGTCACGGCCTTTGCAGACCGCCAGGAGGGGCGGTCGGTGCTGAACATCCGTTATCGTCTGGAGAGTCTGGCCAGGGGGAAACAGGACGTGACCCTCTTTGCCGCCATCCTGCCTTTCCAGGTGACTCCCACCTGGCAGAACTGGCGGAGGTACGGTGGCGTCAGTTCGATCCGGGAGCTCTCGTATGGCGACGGGGTGCTCCGGGTCAACGGAGAAAAGAGCGTGATCCCCCTCTCTCCTGTGGCCGGGTTCGGCGCGGCACCTTTTGCCGAGGGTTCCGTCGTGAACTACCTCGAGAAGGGGCGGCTGCCCGCCCGCAGCGAGCTCTCGGACGAGTTCGGGTATGGTTCCGGAGCCATCCGCTTCGATTTGGAGCTGGAGCCCGGTTCAGCGAAGGAGGTCGTCCTGGCTGCCCCCTTCGGGTTCTCCAGCAAAGCGGGTGACGACCTGCTGGAAGCCGTCTTCTCCGGGGGTTCCGCCACGGAGCGGCTGGAGCGTACGGTCAAGGGCTGGGAGTCCGTCCTTGAAAAGGTCGTGCTGCACCTCCCGGCAACGGCGCATTCCGTGGCCGACACCTTCAGGACGGCAGCCGCCCACATCCTGATCAACCGCGACGGCCCCGCGATCCATCCCGGGCCGCGGCGGTACGATCGCTCCTGGATCAGGGACGGCGCGATGATGGGCGCCGCCCTGGCGAGAGTGGGTCTTCCCGAGCCTCTCCGGGATTTCATCCGCTGGTATGGGAAGTACCAGGCGCCTGACGGGAACATCCCCGATTGCGTGGACCGGGAAGGCACCGAGTGGCTGCCGGAGTTCGACGCCTACGGCCAGTTCGTCTTCGGCGTGGTGGAGTACTACCGGTTCACCAAAGACCGGGCCTTCCTGGAGGAGATGCGGCCGGCGGTCACCAGGGCGCTGGCCTACATGGAGGGGCTGCGTGCAAAACGGCTGACCAGAGAGTACGAGAGCCCCGACAAGCGGGCGTGCTATGGTCTCCTTCCCGAATCCATGAGCCACGAGGGGTATATGGCCCATCCGGTCCACGCCTACTGGGATGACTTCTGGGGGGTGCGCGGCCTGCAGGATGCGGCGGTCATGGCCGAGGTCCTCGGCGACCGGGCCGAGGCGGAGCGGTTCTCGGTTTCGAGGGCCGCCTTTTCCAGGGATATACGCGAATCCTTGTCGGCTGCGATTGCACGGCACAAGATCGATTTTGTGCCCGGTTCGGTGGAGTTCGGCGATTTCGATCCGACCGCCACCTCGGTGGCGATCAATCTCCTCGGCCAGCTGGACCTGTTGCCGCGGGCCCGGACGGAGAAGACGTTCGACAGGTACATGGTCGGTTTCCGTGAGCGGGAAGCCGGAAAGGTGGACTGGAACAATTACAGCGCCTATGAGATCCGGATCATCGGCGCCCTGGTCCGGCTCGGAAGACGGGACGAGGCCATGGACCTGATCCGGTTCATGCTGGCCGGCCGAAGGATCCCGTGCTGGAACCAGTGGCCCGAGATCACCTGGCGCGATCCGCTGGGGCCCAGCTTCATCGGCGATCTCCCCCACACCTGGATCAGCGGGGAGTTCATCGTGTCGGTCCGCACCATGTTCGCCTACGAGCGGGAGGGGGATGATTCTCTGGTCATCGGTGCGGGACTTCCCGGGCACTGGTTCGAGGGAGGGTTCGAGGTGGGCGCGGAAAACCTTCCGACCTACCACGGGAACATCTCTTACCGGATGCAGCTGGACGGGACGGACCGTCTGCGGGCAAGCATCTCGGGCGATCTCCTAGTGCCCCCGGGAGGGATCGTGGTCCTCCCGCCCCTGCCTCGACCCATCCGGCAGGTGGATGTGAACGGAAAGAGGATCGACGGGCACACGGCCGAGGGATTCACCTGCAGGGCATGCCCGGCGGAAGCCGTCGTGACGTTCTAGTCTCGCTTCGGCTCTATGCCCTAATCCACGCGAAATCGGCGGATCGTCTCCTCCGGGATCTCCAGACCAAGTCCGGGCTTGTTCGGCGGAAACATGCAGCCGTTCTCGATGACTGCAGGCTCCGCGAACGCGGCCGCCAGCCAGGGCATGTACTCGATCGGTCCCGAGGCCAAGGCCCCGCACGCGACCTGGATCGTGCTCTCCATCATGTGATGCGGAGCCACCGGCAGCCGGGCCACATCGGCCATGTTCACCACTTTGACCATCTCCGTGATGCCTCCCACGCGCACAATGTCCGGCTGCAGGATGTCGGCCGCTTGGGCGCGGATGTAGGCGTCGAACTCGAAGCGGGAGCCCAGCGTCTCTCCCATGGCAATCGGAATATCCAGCTCGGCCGCAAGCCGGGCGTGACCGGCGATATCCTCGCAGAGAAGCGGTTCTTCGAACCACGCCACACCGAGTTGCTCGAGCTCTCGGCCGACCCGCATGGCCGTCGGGAAATCCCACTTCTGGTTGGCGTCGACAGCGAGCCACACATCGTCCCCCAACGCCTTCCGGACCGCTCTCACCCGCGCAATATCGAGCTTCGGGTTCTCATGGCCGATCTTCATCTTGACCCCCATCATCCCCTGCGCTAGATACTCCTCGAAGGCCTCCACCATCTCGGCCGCACTCATATACAGCCATCCGCCGTCTGAGCCGTAGCACGGCGCGCTTCCCCGACATCCCCCAAGCAGCTTGTGGACGGGGAGGCCGGCGATCTTCCCCTTGATATCCCAAAGGGCCAGGTCAACGGCCGCCTGGGCCTGGGTGACGAGTCCGCGGCGGCCCACCGTCTGCAACCGCTTGTAGAGCTTGGTCCACAGCCGCTCGTGGTCGAGTCCATCCTCGCCGATCAAGAGCGGGGCGAAATCGTCCCGGAGGACGCACCGGGTGGCCGTGTCCCCCCCCAGCAGGCTCCAGGAATACCCGAGCCCGCGCGTTCCGTCTTCCGTGGTGATGAAGACGATGGGCATATTGATGCGTGCGACCGGACCACCCTGGATGCCGCCGGAGGACCCGGACTGCATGGGCCGCGGCAGAGGCAGACGCAATAACTCGGCTCTCACTTCGGTAATACGCATGACGATCCTTTCTGTGGCTGAATCTAGAGTCGGCGCTCCAGCGGCAGGGTGAAGCGGAAGGCGGAGCCTCTTCCCAGCCCCTCGCTCTCCGCCCAGATCCTGCCGCCGTGCATCTCGACCAGGTTTCGGGTGAGGGTCAGGCCCAGCCCGGTTCCGTGAAATTTTCGGCTGAGGGGGCTCTCCAGTTGAGAAAAGGGTTCGAAGATCTTCTCCAGGTCCTCCCTGCGAATCCCGATGCCGTCGTCCGCCACGCTGATCTCCACTTCGCCCCGCTCGCCGTCCTTTCGGGGAACGGTGCGGGCGCTGAGGGAGATATGCCCGCCGTCCTTCGTGAACTTCACCGCATTGGAAAGGAGGTTGTAGAGGATCTGTTTTACCCTGAGCTCGTCCGCCACAACGGTCTCGGGGATCCGGTCCATCCTGACAGCCAGATCGATCTTCCGTTCCCTGGCCTTCTCCAGGACGATGAGCGTGCTCTGTTCCAGAAGCTCTTTCAGACGGAACTCACAGGGGTTGAGCTCCAGCTTTCCGGCCTCGATCTTCGAGACGTCCAGGATCTCGTTCACCAGCGAAAGCAGGTGGTGGCTGCTTCGATGGACGTCCGTGAGATACTCCTCCTGCACCTGGTTGAGGTCGCCGAAGTTCTTGCTCAGCACGAGCTCGGTGAAGCCGATGATGTGATTCAGCGGGGTCCTGAGCTCATGGCTCATGTTGGAGAGGAACTCGCTCTTTGCGGCATTCGCGGCCTCGGCGGCGATCTTGGCCTGGTAGAGCTGTTCGGCCCTCTTGCGCTCCGAGATATCGCGGCTCACCCCCAGGATGCCCACGGGCTTGCCTCTTTCATCCCGCAGAAAGGTGGTCGTGACCTCGGCCCAGATAGAGACTCCGGACTTCGTGAACTGCTCCACTTCCATGGTTACGGCCCGGTTCGGGTCATGTCCTCCGGCCGCGTCCTTCGCGAGTTCCTCTGCCAGCCGTTGCGACACCCGGTCCAAGGATTCCGGGGTCAGGGTCTGATCCAGAGACAAGGCCATCGCCTCTTCGACCGTGTGCCCGCGCATCCGCTGGACCGAGGGGCTCACGTATGTGAAACGCAGGGACGGAAGACTCAGGGTCCAGATGGTGTCGGTCACATTCTCCGCCAGGAGCCTGTAGCGGAGTTCGGAGGCCTGCAGTTCGGCCGTGTAGGTCTCCAGCTGCCGCTTGGATTCGGTGAGCTCCCGGTTCGTCGCCTCCAGCTTCAGCGCAAGCCTTCGAGCCTCGTCGTACTTCTCCTGGATCACCAGGTTCGCGTCCTGCAGGTCCTGGATGGCCCGGCGGTAGACGCTGTAGCCGGCCTCTTCTTGGCGTCCCATTGGATCCGGTACAGACATCCCCGGGCGCCCTGAACCGGGTATTCCGGCCAGATCCTTTCGCCGTATTTCTCCGCAGCCACCTGGCACTCGATCTCCTCGACGCGGGCCATGGGCATGTCGAAGATGGTCGGGATGGCCGCGAGGACCCCCCGCGTATAATCGCAGTCCAGCCTGGTCTTCTGATGGCTGTCGTGATACCGGTCCTCCAGGAGCACATAGGAGTCTCCCATCTCATGGATGAAGACATCCCCGTTTGCCTTCAGCAGCCGGTTGTACTTCGGGGCCTGGGCGTAGATCAGTCTCGGGTTTCCAAGGAGGCGGGCGATCCAGTCCAGCAGGCCCAGGGGCAGCAACTGCTTGCCTTCGATGTTCATCCTGTAGACGGCGTTCCTGTCGCCGAGGACGTCGATCATCCGTGCGTAGAGGCGCTGCAGGAAGGCATGGGAAACCCAGTTGTTGGCGTCCGTGAGATAGGCTTCATCGAGCTCCAGACCTTCCAGGAGGTTCCCGACGGATCCTTTGACGACACGGACATAGAGGATCAGGGTGCGGGTTACCCTGCAACTGATCTCCCTTTTGGTCGCTGCGTTCAAATCCATTTTTCGATTCTTTTCCGGGCCGAGGGGATCCAAAAATCCCCCCTCTGAATCCCCCTATACACAAGGGGGACTTGCCCGCCTCCGGTCAAACTTGCCGAAAAGGCGCATCCCCTCCCCCCTTTCACAAGGAGGGGTCGAGGGCGGGATTTCAGGTTCTAATATTTTCTATATCGGGCATTTATCGAGAAAACTGAACCGGAGTGTGGCCTCCCCCTTCCGGTCAGCCCAATACCACCCACAGACGGTTGTTCGGACCCCTGAGCCGCTGCTGCACCTCTTTCATCGGGACCTCGGCGGCTCCCAAGCGGTAGGGGTTCGCGGACCTGGCAAAAGGAAGGTCGTCCCCGTTCAGGTTCACGCCGAGGGGACCGCATCCTCTTTCCTGTATCCGGTAGACGATCTCCACCGGAGCACCGGAGAGTTCCGTTTCGACCCGGAGTCCATCCAGACCGCGGGGGATCACCGGGTCAAGTACCAGGAGAGAGCTGCGGCGCCGTATGCCGAGAAAGCACTGAAGGAGCAGATTGGTCCAGATCCCCGCTCCGCTGGAATAGACCCGCCATCCCCCCTGAAGGGGGACCTCGCCCTTCATGGCGCGGCCGTACTCCGCCTTCGCCTGGTAGCGGTCGGGGAAGAATGCGTCGGAGCTGGAGTAATAGCAGTTGCTCTGGCGGAGCCCGGCGGCCGGCACCAGGTCACGGATGCCGATCGGGTTGGCCTTGCAGAGGGCGGTGAAAAACCCTTCGGCGTCGCCGTAGCGCGCGAGGGCCTCCGCATAACGGAGATGGGCGTGCATGTACATGAGGCCGATTTCCCGTCCGAAGAAGGATGCGCTCTCCGCACGCTGGAAAAAACGCTGCGGACCGCCCCTGTACTCCAGGGGTTGGTCGAACAGTCGCGCGCCGTCGGGCCCGAGGAGGTGCGTTCGGATGACTCCGAGGTGGTGATCCGCTTCCTCGGGAGTGAGGAGATCGTTGATGATCGCGTGGATCATGGGCAGCAGGCTGTAGGAGAGGCCGGTCTGGCCGTCTCTCGGATGCAGCAGGTAGTCGATTCTTCCTCCTTCCTGGAAATAGGCATACCCCGTGAGGACCCCCTCGATCAGCAGGATCCGTCTGAACGCTTCCCGCACCTTTGCCGCCTCGGCCTCAAGCTCTCCGGAATAGGCCTCATGGCCGATTCTTCTCATCGCCTCGGCCATCGTGACCAGGGTCTGGTACTGGAGCGTAACCGTCCACGTGCTGCAGAGCCGTTCCCGCATGGCGGCTTGTACAGGTTGGAGCGAATCGTTCCAATCGCCGTTTCCAAGGGCTGCAAGTCGGGTGGTGGGGACCAGCCGTGAACCGACGACCTTCAGGGCGCGCTCGACGTGGTGCCACAGGGGACCCCACTCGGCCTCGGGATCTCCCTCCGGGTGGAAGAAAGGCACTTCTTCATCCAGGATCGTCCTGTCCTCCGACGCGATCAGGTACTGGGCCAGGGCAAGGAGAGGCCAGAACACGATGTCTCCGTGCGAATCCGGGGGGCGGATGTTCCGTTCCCGATCGAAGAACATGAACCACTGGGGCCAGTCGCCGTCCGGGTTCTGGGCCTTGAACAAGCGGATCAGGAGGTCTCGCACCGGTTGGAACCGGCCCAGGGCCAGCATCATCTCCACGGCCCCCTGGCTGATGTCGCGGGTGCCCCATCCGCCCCCCGTGTACTGTTCGATGCCGCGGGGGGCCAGGTAATGGATCAACGCATTGTGGATGAACCACGGCAGGATCTCCCCCATCCGGGCCGCAGCTCCGGAACAGGGACCGCCGGAAGCGGGATGGAGACGGAGACGGCGGGTCATCCCGTCCCGGAAACCGTTCTCATCCTGGGCCTCTTCCCCGCCGGGGGGGGCGGAGATGAGTTCTCCTTTCAGCCGGAACCCGGCCGATGCTGCAGGGCCGGTGATCATGCACAGGTAAGGCTGGTTCCGGGAGCGGGAGTCGCGGAACAGCAACTCGTCCCCACCCACCTCCTGGAGGATCGTGCCGGGCAGCGGCGCAATGCGGAATCCGCCCTCCGGGAAACGTCGGCCCACATCCGATTCCGGGAGCGGGCGTACGAACACGCCTTCTTTATCCCGGCTGAACCGGGCCGGAATGGGGTCCACCCCGTCATCCCCGTTCAGGGCGATGTGGCTGCAGAGGAGGAGGCGGGAAGGGGGCCCGGAAAGAACCTCGACCTGGAGGGTGAGCTCGTGGGTCCGGGTGGAGGCCACGCTGGTGATCACGATCAGCCCGTTCCGGTGCCTGTAGAACCAGCGGCAGGAGCGGGGCGACATCTCGTACGCGGAAGGGATGGACAGGAGGTGCCATCTGCCCTCCAACTCGATGAAGAGCCTCTGGCCGTTTCCGTGAAAGAGGCCCAGGTAGCTGTGGACCGTGGAGAGGAAACGATTGATGCTGACATGGCCCTGCGTCACCATGGAATGGAAGACGCCGTTCATCCAGGTGGTGGAAGTGAGGGAGGACTCGTCAGGGACCAGGCGGCTCCCGGTGCGGAGCATGTGGGCATGCGGCCGCAGGACCTTCAACTCCTTGGCCCTGAGGACGACGTGCCGATGCTTCCCCGCAAAGAACGAGAGCAGCTGTCCGCACGCCCGTTCTTCCTCGCGGATCTCCCCGCCGAACAGCTCCTGGACCTGTGCATCCGTCAGGTCCAGGGTTTCCAGCACCGGTCCGCTGCTGAACAGACTACCGACGGGTTTCTGCGCGGGGGGGGTGGCGGATCCGTCAGGCGCGGACTCCGGAAGGCGGGTGGCGGCCTCCACGAATCGGAGATCCGCCTCGGAGCTTGCCGCAGGATGATCGGCTTCGAACCGGCCGAAGAATCCGAGTTCGGTCCGCTGCCCCGGCTCGAGACGAAACGGTTCGTCCTGGATGGCCACCATGGAGTGCTCGTGCTGAAGACGCGCGCAGGGCAACCCTTCCACCAGCCCCGTCGGCGGCAGCCCGGCGCGTGTGGAGAGGCCATGGAACTGCAGGCCGTCGGTGGCATAGGAAACGGATCTGCGCAATGAGCCGATCAACGTCCAGGGGTGGCGTCCGCCCATGGAGAGGTTCTGTCGGGAGGCCACGACGAATCCCCTTTCGGGGTGAGCGAGGGGGGTGTGGTCCACGTAGTGACAGACGTAGTATTCGTTCAGACGCACTGCACCGTAATGGGCAAGGGCCAGGTCCTGGGTGTAGATCAGATCTCCGGCTTCGACCTGGGCGCCCGTGTTCTCCAGGACCACCCGCCAGAACCAGGTAGGTGAAGAGCCGGAGAGCGTGAGTGAGACCCCGAAGCGAATCCCCCCCCACTGGCCGTTCGCATTCATGCCCTGCCGGTCGAACTGAAACCACGCAGGACTGCGAGGACCCAGGAGCGGAACCGCTTCGAGGGGTGGCCCGTGACGTCGCAGGTAGAGGTTGGCCGGTCCCCCTTCGGTCTCGGTCCCGATGTAAAGGTTCAGGAGGATGTCTGCGAACTCCATGCGGCGGATCGATCCATTGGCGTTCACCTGTATGCTCAGGCCGGCAGGTTGATCGATGCGAAACGGGAAACCGACGGGTGGGTGACGGTGCTTTTCCAAAGCGGCCTCGCTGGCGGAATCTAAGGTCCGGTGAAAGCCCTCTGGCCATATTTTCTATCCGAACGGTGATCTTTTATCAACAGCATAAAGATACGGCCGCAAGGGACCCTGGGAATCCCCGGAGAGACTCGGTGCCCGGGCATTCAACAACCCATCCATTTCTTGGCATCGGGCTAGGGCGTCTGCCTCACCCATTTGATATTTCGTCGGAGTGTGGTAAGAAGGAACAACCAGGGCGTTGATGAAATCTGCCGAAGCGATCGCGGCCGGGCTCTTGTGCCGGGAAGCGGGAAAGGAAATCGAGATGCCGGTCTATTTGGTCATCGAAGCGAGGATACGGGATCAGCACAAGTACGAGCAGTATACGGAAGGGCTCTCCGCGATCTTGCCCCGGTATCGAGGGCGCTATCTGGTCCACGGCGGTCGGGTCGTACCGTTGAACGAGGGGTTGAGCACCGAGCGGAGACAGCCGGGCCGATTCCTCGTTCTCGAGTTCCCTTCCGAATTCGACCTGAGGCGATGCTGGGCTTCTTCGGAATACCAAGCGATTATGCCCCTGGGCCACGCGGGGGCGGAAACCCGGGCCGTCCTGCTGGAGGGGGCGAGTTGATCATGGGTCATCGATCATCTCTGAACCCCTTTCTCCTCCGGAAACGTGACTCGCCTTTCAGGGGGTAGATGCGCTCCAGAGCAGAGGCTCGATTCGCCTGAGCCCTGAACCTTTGAACCCAGTGTCTGCGACCGAAATCCCTTGGTTGTGGCTGGGGCCGGCCATGGGGCTCCTTTTTCAAGAGACGCCGTCAACCCCTGGAACCTCCGAACCCTCCAATTCAGATCATCATCGAGACGACCAGCAGAACAAGGCTCGCCAGCCACAGCGCCCAGCTCACATCGACCCTCGATTCATATCGGGCCGAGTCGAAAACCTTTTCCTCGAAAATCGTCTTCAGATCCGAATCGGTCTTGATGGGGCGGTAGGAGCCGCCGAAGCGGGCTGCCAGATCCCCCAGGTTCTTGTCGTCCAGCCTGGAAATGATGGTCGTCCCATCGTACTTCTGCCGGTACTGTTTGAATTTCCAGTGCTCGTCGAATTCCGGAACCGGTGCCCCGGCCTCGGTGCCCAGCCCGGCGAAGATCACTCGCACACCTTTGAACAGTGCGAGATCCGGGGTGGCCTCGTGGACGACGAATCCGCGGGTCTCTTCCCCATCGGTCAGGACGACTAGGGTCGACCCGTCTCCATAGTGGCTTCTGTTCTCTTTCAGGATCTTCCCGAAGACGGCCAATGCCTGATCGATGTTCGAGCCGTCCTCCCACGTCCAGTGGTACCGAATGGCCCTGACCATGGACTGGAGGTCTTTCCTGGCCCTTTCCACTGGTCTGGGATGGGTCAGGATCAGGACGGGATCGTTCCTTCCTGCGAAAACGGACAGACCGAAACGGCCCTCCGGGGGCATCGCATCCAGGAGCGAGAGCAGGTTTCGCTTGGCCACTTCCAGTCTGCTGCGGGGATTCCCTTGCTCAAGATAGTCCTCACACCACATGCTCTGTGAGATGTCCACGATGGCCATCACTCCGGGTGCTTGAACCGTGCTGGCTATGAATGGATCGCCCGAAGCCGATACCATGGCGGCAAAGGCCGCCGAGAGGAGCCCTCCCCTCATCCACGACCGCCGCGGCCCGAGGCCCGCGACGGAAACGGTTTCCCCCTTGAAGAACTCTTCGAAGGTTCGGCTCAGATACCACTTCAGGGAGATCCCGGCTCCAATCAGGATCAGGAGCGGGATAAACAGGTACAGGTGACGGGGCTCTGCAAATCCCATGGCGGGCACGAATCACCTCATGGTGTGCTTCCAAGAAAGGGCGGCGGGAAAACGACCCCCTCCTCCAGATCTTCCGTTTCCTCCTGCGTACGGGCGGTCTCCGGGCCGGCCTCCCCCTCCCCTTCCTGCTCATCTTTTCCGCTTCTGGATCGGGTCAGGATCTCGAGATTGAACTTGGCAGGAAACAGGAGGGGGTCGTTTCTAAGGGCCTCCCTGAAATAGTAGAGGGCGTCCTTTCCGGCCGCGGGATCCCCCTGGGCCGCCCTCGCCAGCGCGCAGTTCCCGAGGTTGTACAGCGCGATGGCGCGCAGGGTCATCGAGCCCCCTTCCGTGAGGACATACTCCGTCAGCCCCTTCTCGTGTCCGTCCATATCTCCCTTTTCCAGCCGGCTGTTTGCCTCGGTGAGCCGTATCTCGTGGTCGAAGAGCATGCGGTCGATCCCGGCACCGATCGTCCGGTTCATCAGGAAGAGGGAAAGGCCCACCAGAAAGAGCGCAGAGAGGAGGATCATCTTCTTCATGTTCTCTCAACCGTCCCTACGGTACACGAACAGGGAATGGGAGATCCAGGTCATCGCCATCAACAGCAGTGCAGTGAAGATGAACGGTTTCGGGGAGAGCTGCCGGGACGACGAACTGTAGCGGATGAGGGAACGCTCAAGCCGATGGATCTCCTCGAACCCCTTCTCGAGTTCCGGACCGTTCGAGACGTCCATTCGTCTTCCCAGGGGGCCGATCTTCTCCAGGAACTGAGGCAGCTCATTCAGCCATTCGGTCCCGAGCGAAACCCAGTAAAACCGTATCCCGTGCTTCCGAACGATACGGCTGAACCCGTATTTTTCATCGTCGAGCGGGCCGCCTCCGTCGGATACCAGGATCAGGACCCGGCTCCTCGCCCTGGACCGCATCAGCTCGTCCAGGCCCGATGCGACCGGGTAGTACAGAAAGGTCGAGGAGAGGACGGCCTCCTGTGCACGAAGGCAGCCCAGGAAAAGATCGTGGTCCATGCTCAAGGGCAAGACCGTCACCGCGGTCTGCCCGAAGGCCGTCAGTCCGTAGCGGTCCTGTACCGACTTCCTGGTCTCCATGAACCGGGCGATGGCTGCCTTTGCGGCGGTGAACTTGCTCTCGTCCCCGGATCCCTCCGGCCCGCCGCCGGTGTTGAAGGGATCGATCATGCTCCGGGATTCGTCCAGCAGAAAGACGATGTCGGCCCCATAACCGTACCTGACGCCCCCCCCGCCGGAAAACCGCACCCCTGCCGAAAGGAGGAAGAGCATGAGCAGCAGCACGACGCGGCTCGAGTCGGCGGCAAGGAAAAGGAAGCGGCTCCCCAGGGCTCTGGGGACCGGATCCAGGCTGGGGAAGACGAAGTAGGATCTTTCCCTTGCAAAAAAGACCACTGCCAGCGCAACCGGCAGCAGGAGCAGGACCCATGTCCTATCTATCTCCATCTTTCCAGCCTTCTCATCTTCTTCATGGTATTCCTGATGTCCCGCAGCAGACCGTCGCCGGGGACTGCGCCCTCCGGATTGAAACTGACCTGGTCGGAGAGGAGCACCAGCCTGAGCAGTTCTTCCCGGTGCGGCGCCGCCTGGGGGAAGACGCGAAGAAGATCCTCCATGTTCGTCGGGAAAATGGCCCTTCCCGCTTTTTCATTCAGCACGCTTCGAAAGATGATCAAGGCGGCACGAGGATTCCTCTCGCCGGACAACCGTTCCAGACCCTTTGCGAACATGGAATCCCGTGCGGCCCTTCCCCGAAACACCAGGCCGGCAGCGGTCATGCCGCCCAGCAGGAGGATCGCCCCCGCGCCACGAACCACCTGCGGTGTGAAGGTATTCCATGACCAAAGGAGGGCGGGTTTGAACCCGTCTCCAGGCATCGTGAGGGGCGAAACCGTGACCAGCACCGGGGGCCACGATGAAGCGTTCTCCGCCGGGGCCTCTGCGGGGCCGTACGAGAAGTCGACCCCGGGGATCGCAAATGAATGGGTCCCGTCCGAAACGGAAACGATCTGGTAGGTCAGATCCACCTGGTAGATCCGGGCGGCACGGGTCTCATGAACGGTAATCTTCTTCTCGCTGAGCTCGACCCACTCGCCGCGCTCTTCCCCGACGTTCGGCAGGGAGACTTCGCTCAGAACCTGATCCCGGGGGAGAGAAAGGACGCAGCTGACTCTCACCAGATCGCCTATGAAATACCCGTACTCCCTCTCCACGAAAGCCTCCACGGAGACACCGGGGGCGGGTTCAGCGGCGGCGACTTCTTCGGCGCAGTTCCAGGAAGCCACCGCAGCGGCCGCGGCAGCCAGAATGCAGAGAACGATCCGGTTCACCCGTAGCTCCTGTCGAGCTCCTCCAGGAGGCGCTCGGGGGTAACCTTGTCAAGGATGATCGGCGTGACCCGGAAGGATTCGAAGATCGTCTTCAGCTCCTCTTCGTTACGACGGGCCCTCTTCTCGAATGAGCCGATCATGCCGCGCGAGAAAAAGAGGGTTCTGGAGGCAGCCTTTTCCGAATCTTTCAGCCGCAGGGCCCCGATCAGACCCCGGGGCCAGCGTCTTTCCCTCTCCTGTCTGAGGATGATCGGCACAATTCTGTGACGGGAAAGGCTCTGGAGGATCGTCCGGAGGGTTTCGGGTTCCAGGTAGAAATCGGAGACGAGGAGAAGGAGGGATCTCTTTTCCGGCAGGAACCCCTGGATGCCCTTCAAAGAGAGGCCGCTCGAGGGGGCCGAGGCCCGGAAGTCCAGGAGGGCGCGCCCGATCTCCATCCCGGCCGTTTCGGAGCGCAAGGGGGGATGATGGAAATCCGCCAGGATCTTGTTGTCGAAGCCGATGAAGCCGAACCTGTCTCCAAATCGGTAGGCGGTATAGCCGAAGAGGGTCGCGAGCTTGGCCAACTGAAAGAGCTTCGGTTCGGAGAACCCGCAGGACAGGGAAATGGAAAGGTCGGCCATCATGACGACGTCGATCCTGGCCTCCGGCTTGTAGATGCGGACGAGCGGTTCATTGATGAACGGATTGCGGTTGGTTGCGAGGAAATCGATCCTCCGGAAATCGGGGAAGTTGGAGAACCTCTCGAACCTCTCGAATGAGTAGCCTCTTCCCTGGCGACCCAGGGCGGGCCACTTCCCCGGATGGAGGTTTCGGACCCTGAAATCCACCCGATAGCTCAGCTCCTCCTGGAAAGCCGAGAGGTTGGGTCTTTCCGCCCCCCTCATGTGGACCCCCTCGGCGCCGGGACCTTGGAGACGATGGCCGAAAGGATTTCGCGGGACAGATCCGTTCGACGCCTCGTCGACAGCCGGGTCAGGAAGAAACGGTGTGTGCAGGTATCCAGGAAGATCTCCTGGATGTCGCCGGGGACCACGTAGCTGCGACCGTTCATCCACGCCACGACCCTGCCTGCCTGTGCGAGGACGATCTCCGCGCGGGGAGAGAGGCCGGCCCGAACCGCCTGGTTCAACTCCCTGGGTTCGACTCCGGGGAAACTGATGAAGTCGCCGGGGTGCCAGGTGGCTTCGGAAAGGTCCGTGATGTACCGGGCCAGCTCCTGGGAAACCATGACCTTCTCCTGGATCTCCCTTCTGATCCGCTGAAGCTCATCCAGTCCGATCACCTGCCGGACCTCTTCGATCAGCTCATCCACGTTCTGAAACAAGGGGTTGATCATGAGCTCTCTGCGGATACTCTCTTCCGGCCGCAGAACGAGCCCTTCGAACATGAAGCGGTCCTTCTGGGCTTCCGGCAATTCGAAGGTCTCTTCGGTCTCCAGGGGATTCCGTGTCGCCACAAACAGGGCATAAGGGATCTTGAGGTGCTGGGTGCCGAAGGTGATCCCCCGCTCCTGCATGACCTCGAGGAACGCGCTCTGGCTCTTGGACTGGATCCGGTTGATCTCGTCCAGGAGGACAATGGCCAGGTTCTCCCCGTGCATGAGGAGGGGGCCCAGGTGGTAAGCCAGCTCGCCGATCCTTATGGATTTTGAAGAGATGCCCTCCTCCATCCCATCGATGGTCGGCCACATGGTGAAGAGGAACTCGGTCGGCATCAGATCCGGGGTGCCCGATATCCGGGAGAACCCGCCTCCGATGGTCCTGCTGAAGGCGCGAAGGAGAGTGGTCTTGGCCACCCCCGGCAGACCCCTCAGGAGAATGTGGCCCTGGGCAAAAAGGGCGATGGTGACCAGTCGCAGGATCTCCGGAAGACCCCGGATCACCCGCCCCACCTCGTCCTGGATCCTCGCGGGGATCCGGACATCGGGCAAATCCACTGCCGCCATATGGGGAAACCTCCATTCCCTGTTCAAAGGGGGACAGAGCACCACTTCGAGCCCGCTTGCGCGGAGCGCCCCCCCGCCCGAATGATCATAGTGAAGCTCCTATGAGCGTAGATATAGGTCTGAAGCAGTACTTTGGGGTGGGAAAGGGGGGTATTTGCCTCTCCGGAGGACTCTAAGGGAAAGGTGGTCATTCCCCTTTGAAACCTCCACCTTTGGTGGAGGACCGGGGAGAGGTTCTACCGGTCCGGGGTGAAAGAGCATGATTGAAATCCGAATATCGAATATCGAAATTCGAAACAAAAGGAATTCAAATTCGAATTTTCAAAAGAAGAAGAAAACAGACCCAACATGTTGCGGGTAAGTGGTTTTGTTCATTTGATTTTGGTCATTTGAAATGGTTTGGGATTGGACGGGGGGGACCGTCTCAGGAGTCGATCATCTTCCTGAACGCATCCTCGTTCAGGATCCGGACCCCCAGCTTGACGGCATGGTCATACTTGGAGCCCGGGTCCCTGCCCGCGACCACGAAATCGGTGTTCCGGCTGACCGACGCGGCCACCCTGCCACCCCTTTCCTCGATGATCTTCCGGGCCTGGTCCCTCGTAAGCGTTTCCAGCCCGCCGGTCAGGACGAAGGTCTTTCCAGCGAGGGGACCGTTCTCTTCCTTCGTTTTTTCGACCGGGAATTTCACTCCCCCCTTTTTGAGCTTCTCCAGCACCTGGATGTTCCTGGGGCTGTGGAAGAAGTTATAGATGCTCTCGGCCACCACCGGCCCGATCTCATGGACCCCGGTCAGGTCTTCGACGGACTGGGCGGCCAGGGCGTCTATGGACCCGAACCGCCGCGCCAGGACGGACGCAAGGTGGTGGCCCACATTCCTGATCCCGAAGGCATAGATGAGGTTGGAGAGACTCGGATTTCTGCTTCGGTCGATGGCATTGAGGAGGTTCCCTGCAAGCTTGTCCCCCATGCGCTCCATCTTCATCAGGTCCTCCTTTTTCAGGAAATAGAGATCCGCAGGGTCCCTGATGATCCCCCTGTCCAGCATCTGCTCGAGGTGCTTCTTGCCGAGCCCTTCCATATCCATGGCCCCCCTGGAAGCAAAGTGAAAGAGATTCTCCTTCACCTGGGCCGGACAGGAGATCCCGGTGCAGCGGTGGGCGGAAGCGCCCTTGAGCCGCTCCACCCTGGATCCGCAGACCGGGCAGCGGTCGGGCATGACAAAGGGCTTTTCCTTGCCGCTGCGCATGGTGTCGATGACCTTGACCACTTCGGGAATCACGTCGCCCGCGCGCTGGATCACCACCGTGTCTCCGATCCGGACATCCTTTTTGCGGACCTCGTCTTCATTGTGGAGCGTGGCCCGGCTCACCTCCACACCCCCGACCCTGACCGGTTCGAGGATCGCCACCGGGGTCAGGGCGCCGGTCCTGCCTACACTGACCAGGATATCGCGTATCCTGGTATGCTCCTGCTGTGGAGGAAACTTCCATGCCACTGCCCAGCGCGGGCTCCGCGAAAGCACTCCAAGCCTTTCCTGGAGCGCGAAGTCGTTCACCTTGATCACGATGCCGTCGATCTCATAGGGGAGATCATTTCTGATCTCGAGCAGCCTGCGGTAGTACGCCCTGACCTCCTCGACGCTCGCGCAAAGCTTTGCGTGTTCGCTGATCCGGAGCCCCATCTCCTGCAGGAACAGGAGGGTCTGCCGGTGGTTCTCGAGCCTCGCCCCGTCGACCTTGCCGGTGCCGTGGGCATAGAACATGAGGGGACGGGTGCTGGTCACCCGCGGGTCGAGTTGTCTCACCGATCCGGCCGCCGCGTTCCTGGGATTGGCGAAGAGGGGTTCCCCGGCCTTTTCCCTCTCCCGGTTCAACCTCGCGAAATCCTCCTTGTTCAGGATGATCTCGCCCCTGGCCTCCAGGAGTTCCGGAACGGAGTCCCCCATGAGCCTGAGGGGGATCGACTTCACCGTCCTGAGATTCTGGGTCACATCCTCTCCCATGACCCCGTCGCCCCGGGTTGCGCCGAGGGTGAAGACACCCCTTCGATAGACCAGCTCCACGGCCAGACCGTCGAACTTGGGTTCGACAGAGTATGAGATTTCGCTCTCGCCCATCCTGGAGAGCTCCAGGACCCTCCTGTGAAAATCCATGAATTCCGCTTCGATCGTCGCCTTGTTGAGGCTCAGCATGGGCAGGGTGTGGCGGACGGAGCGGAACTGGTCGAGGGGTTTGTCACCGACCCGCTGGGTGGGGGAATCCGGCGTGACGAGCTCGGGATGCTCGTCTTCGAGCCTCAGCAGCTCGTCGAAGAGCCGGTCGTACTCGGCATCCGAGACCTCGGGGTCGTCCAGGACATAGTAGCGATAGTTGTGGTGACGAATCTGTTCACGGAGCTCCCGGACCCGGTTCGAAATTTCTTTCTCTGCGTTCCCCATATCTCTTCGCCTCTCGCACAGTTCGTATCCTACTTCGGTTTGGTGCCATGGACGAGCCCTGCTTGTCCGTGCGAAACGACCCTCTCGTACCAAGATATTATGACAAAGGTTCCTCGAAAAATCACCTGTGCAGCGGGAAGTGATCCCGCATTCTCCATCTTCCCTCTTGGCGCCGGATCTTGTATCCTGCACCCTGGAGCGGTTCATGAACGCGATCTCAGCACCGGGGTAGGGCATGTTTTCAATGGAATCCTTCAGGAAGACCTATGAAACCGACGTGAGCGAGGTCACCATCGGGGGCCGCAGGTTCCGTTTGTTCACGCCGAAGTATATCGAACCTTTTTTGGACCCGGACGACGTCACGCACGAGTTCCCTCTCTGGTGCAAGATCTGGGAGGCGTCCCTCGTGCTTGCCGATCACCTCGCGGCCATGGTCCCGCAGCCGGGCGAGCGTTTTCTCGAGATCGGGGGAGGGCTGGGGCTCGTGAGCATCGCGGCCGCCTCGTTCGGCCACGCGATCACCATGTCCGAGCACACTCCCCATGCCCTGGAGTTCGCCGGGGCCAACGCCCTGGAGAACGGGTGCCCGGATCTCGAGATCATGGACCTGGACTGGAACCATCCCTCTCCGGTCGGCCCATTCGACCGGATCGTGGGCTCGGAGGTGGTCTATCATGAGCGGGATTTCGAGCCCCTGGAGAGGTTGTTCAATGCCCTTCTGAAGCCGGGGGGCGAGGTCCTGATCGCCTCGGGGGTGAGAAACACGAGCATGGCCTTCTTCGCCCGGATGCAGGAGCGATACCTTGTCCAGGGGCGGAGGAAGACCCTTCGCGGCGCGGGCAAAGAGGTGGCCGTGATCCTGGCGAGCATCAAAGCGGCAAAATGAAGAGCGTTCCGCGCAGGGTCGCAGAAACGCAGGGAACGGAAGAGTGAACCATCGCACGCGACCTTGGACCCGCGGGAGAACCTTTCCTGTGGAACTCATATAAACGATGGACGATATCGAGAAGAGGGGAAAATGGATCATCCATCTGGATATGGATGCCTTCTATCCGGCCGTCGAGGTGCTGGACAACCCCGAGCTGAAGGGGAAACCGGTGATCGTCGGAGGCAGCAGGAGGAGGGGGGTCGTCTCTTCCGCCTCCTATGAGGCCCGGAAGTACGGTGTCCATTCCGCACAGCCCATGGCCCATGCCTTCCGGCTTTGTCCGCACGGGATCTTCCTGCCCGTGAGAATGCACAGGTATGTGGAGGTGTCGGAGAGGGTCTTCGCTGTTTTCCGTGAGTTCACACCGCTGGTGGAACCCCTTTCGATCGACGAGGCCTTCCTGGATGTGACCGGCTCCATGCGTCTGTTCGGGACCCCGGCCGAGATCGCCCGGAAGATCAAGGACCGGGTCTTCGAAGAGACCGGCCTGACCGTCTCCGCAGGCGTGGCGCCCTCGAAGTTTGTGGCGAAGATCGCCTCGGACATGGAGAAGCCGGACGGGCTGACCCTCGTGACGCCCGAGAGGGTCAGGGAGTTTCTCGACCCCCTCCCGGTCGGGAGGATGTGGGGGGTAGGCAAGGTGACCCGGGAGGCCCTGGCCGGGATGGGTATCCGAACCTTCCGCGACCTGCGAAGGACAGATGTCCAGGCGCTCGAGCGGGCCTTCGGGAAACACGGGACCAAGATGCACCTGCTCTCCGCGGGCATTGACGGGAGAGAGGTGGTGACCGAACATGAAACCAAGTCGATCGGGCACGAGGACACCTTTGAAAAAGACATCCTGGACCTGGAAGCCGCCGCACACGAACTCCTCGAACTTTCGCACAGGGTGGGGAAACGGATGCGTGCAGAGGGATGGAAGGGCAGGACCGTGACCTTGAAGGTGAAGTACAGCGACTTCGTGCTGGTCACGCGCTCGATCACGCTGAGGGGGGCTACGGATGACGGGTTCGAGATCTACTCGGCCGCCTCAGGTCTTCTCCCGAAGACCGCGGTCGGAAAGAGGCCGGTTCGTCTCCTGGGGGTCTCCGTCTCCCAGCTCCAGCCCCGGGCACAGGAGGATCAGCTCCTTTTTCCCGACCGGAGGGCGGGCAAGAAGCAGGTGCTGAATACGGCCATGGATACCATCCAGGAGCGGTTCGGGGAGAAGGGCATCGGGCCGGCGAGACTGCTCAAGAAAGAGTAGGGCAGGAGAACAACCAGGAAAGAGCAGCAAGCAGGCAGCCAAGCAGAAAGAGGCAGAGAGAAGGCTCTCACCGAGAGCGCGGAGTCACGGCGACACCTTATTCCCCTGGATGGTAAGCGGTGCCGTAGCGGTCCCGGTGAACCCGTTCGAAGAGGAGCTCCTCCCTGGGGTGCGGTTCCTTGGGATCGGCCGGATGGCCGACGGCCATGACGGCCTCCACCTTCAGCCGCTCGGGGATATGCAGGATCTCCCGGATGTACGCTTCGGCCGTCTGCTGTTCGTCGTGTTTCCTCTCGCGGATCTGGATCCAGCACCCGCCGAGGCCGAGCGACTCCGCGGCGAGGAGGATGAGGATGGATGGAATGGAGGCATCCTCCACCCACACGTCGCTTTTCAGGGGATCGGCGCAGACCACGATGCAGGCGGATGCGTAGCGGAGAAAAGAGGCGCCGTTCGGTTTGGACCGGGAAAGCTGCTCCAGGAGGGCCGGGTCCTTCACCAGGATGAATTCCCAGGGGTTCCTCCCTGCGGAAGAGGGGGACCGGAGTGCGGCCTCGACGAGGACGTCGAGCTTCTCGGGTTCAACGGGCCTGTCCGTGTACCTCCGGATGCTTCTTCGCCTCCGAACCAGTTCCAGAAACATGGATCTCTCCTTTCCACTGCGATCTGAACATCCCCCGACATTATATCATTCCCCCTTTGTTCCGTCCTCATTTGAATGTTCAGTCTTTGACATGGAGTGGGATATCGATCCTTGAACCTGCCCTCCATAGCCTTGGGCGGCGGCGGCTCGTCCCCCGCCTGGGCGCAGTCTCTCTTGCCCTTTCGGATCGCCACGATATAATAGCCCGACTTCGGAGGCATGGGGATTGCATGCTCTTGCTGGCACGATGATTCTCTTCCGTACCCATCTGGACCCAGGAGGACCTATGAACGACAAGCCCGGCCCCTATCAACGGATCTCGGAATCGGACTCGGTCGAGGATCTCAGGAAGGATATCGTCAAGCACCTCGCCTCCACCCTCGGCCACGACCCGTCATTCGCCGAGCAGTACTACTACTTCAAGGCCCTGGCTTATGCGGTCAGGGATCGCCTCGTGGACCGCTGGATCAACACGCAGCGCTCCTATTACAACCGGGAGGCCAAGAGGGTCTACTACCTTTCCATGGAGTTTCTGCCCGGCCGCTTTCTCCGGAACAACCTCATCAACATGCAGATCGAGGATCGATGCAGGGAGGCCCTGGAGAGCTATGGGCATCGGCTGGATGAGATCGAAGAACTGGAGTTCGATGCCGGACTCGGGAACGGCGGCCTTGGAAGGCTCGCCTCCTGCCTGCTGGACTCCTGCGCAACCGTCAGGATCCCCGCCTACGGGTACGGGATCCGATACGACTACGGCATCTTCTACCAGGTGGTTGAAAACGGGGCCCAGGTGGAGAAATGCGACAACTGGCTGCGCAAGGGCGACCCGTGGGTGTTCGAGAGACCCGAGCACATGTACGAGGTGCGCTTCGGCGGCAGGGTGAGGGAGTACACGGACGAGACCGGCCGCTTCTGCCATGCCTGGGAGGATACCGAGAACATCATGGCCATGGCGTGCGACACCCTCATCCCGGGTTACGGAAACCACAACGTGATCAACATGAGGCTCTGGGCGGCCAAGTCCTCGAGGGAGTTCAACCTGGAGCTTTTCAACAGCGGGAGGTACGTCGAGGCGGTGGAAGACAAGGTGCTGAGCGAGAACATCTCCAGGGTCCTCTATCCGAGCGAAGAGGTCCGGGAGGGGAGGGAGCTTCGCCTCAAGCAGCAGTACTTCTTCGTCTCCGCCACCTTTCAGGACATCATGCGGCGGTTCAAGAAGAGGAAGGTGGGATACTCCAGGTTCCCGGACATGGTGGCTGTTCAGCTCAATGACACGCACCCCACCATTGCCGTCCCCGAGCTGATGCGCATCCTGCTCGACGAGGAGCGCCTCTCGTGGGAGGAGGCCTGGGAGATCTGTGTGAAGACCTTTGCGTTCACCAACCACACCATCCTGCCCGAGGCCCTGGAGACATGGCCGGTGGAGACGATGGAGCGGGTCCTCCCCAGACACATGCAGATCATCTACGAGATCAACCGGCGCTTCCTGAACGACGTGAGGAGGGTCTATCCCGGCGACGGAGACCGGATTCGAAGGATGTCCCTCATCCAGGAGGAGCCCCGAAGGATTCGTATGGCCCATCTCGCGATCGTGGGGAGCCATTCCACCAACGGCGTCTCGAGGCTGCACTCCCATATCCTGAAGAAGCACGTGTTCCGCGATTTCCATGAGTTCTATCCCGGCCGCTTCAACAACAAGACCAACGGGGTCACACCCAGGCGATGGCTGATGAGCGCCAATCCGCATCTCTCCGACCTGATCACCGGCGCGATCGGGGAACATTGGACCACGGACCTCTCTCGCCTGAAGGACCTGGCCCCCCTCGCCGAGGACCCCTCCTTCAAGTCCGAGTGGAGGGGTGTGAGGAGGAGGAACAAGGAGCGGCTGGCCCGGTACGTCATGAGGAAGCTGAGCATGCAGGTCGATCCGGACACCCTCTTTGACGTGCACATCAAGCGCATACACGAATACAAGCGCCAGGTGTTGAACCTGCTCCATGTGATCACGATGTACAACCGCATCAAGTTCGACCCCCAGAAGCTGATCGTTCCGAGAACGGTGATCTTTGCGGGAAAGGCAGCGCCCGGCTATGCCATGGCCAAGGTGATCATCCGGTTGATCAATTCGGTGGCCGCGGCCGTGAACTCCGACCCCGTGACGGACGGGAAGCTCAAGGTCCTCTTCCTTCCCAACTACTGCGTGTCCCAGGCGGAAAAGATCATCCCGGCGACCGACCTCTCCGAGCAGATCTCGACGGCCGGCATGGAGGCCTCCGGGACCGGGAACATGAAGTTCGCCATGAACGGCGGCCTGATCATCGGCACCCTGGACGGGGCGAACATCGAGATCATGGAGGAGGTCGGGAAAGAAAACTTCTTCCTCTTCGGGCTCACGGAAGCGGAGGTCCTGCGGAAGAGGGAGGAAGGTTACCAGCCCCGGGCCTATTATGAATCCGATCCCGAACTCCGCACGGCCCTCGACATGATCGGGTCGGGGTTCTTCTCTCCGGGGGAGCCTCACCTCTTCAGTCCCCTGAAGGATAGCCTCTTGAGCCAGGGCGAGCCGTTCATGGTGCTTGCAGACTACCGCCCCTACATCGACTGCCAGGAACTGGTCGGCCGCAGCTATCTCGACCCGGAAGGATGGACCAGCCGCAGCATCCTGAACACGGCTCGGATGGGGTACTTTTCGAGCGACCGGACCGTGCGGGAGTATGCGGAGGAGATATGGAAAGTGAAGCCGTTGAGCTGAACGCCATGGCGACGGACCCCCCTCCTGCAGGAGCAAGCTCCGTTTGCGATCGGGGGTGCGGAGGATCGAGGGGCGCGGGGAGGGGGGTCGAATGAAACCGCCTCCTGGGGCAGTTCGGCGGGAGACGCAGAGGCGCTGAGAATGAACGAGAACCAAGAGGCACCGCTCTGGCGACCGATACCGTCTCCGGGGTGAAAAGGATCAGAACAGATGTCTTCCGGGCAAAGTGCGGGACTGCTGTTGTATCGAATTCGAGAGGAGGGACCGGAGGTCTTTCTGGTCCACCCGGGAGGGCCTTTCTGGGCCAAGAAGGACGCCGGGGCCTGGTCCATCCCGAAAGGGGAATACGCGGATGAGGAAGATGCACTCGATGCTGCGAAAAGGGAGTTCATGGAGGAGACGGGGTTTGATCCGGGGCCCGGTCCGTTCCTCCCGCTAAGCCCGTTGAAGCAGAAGGGGGGGAAGGTGGTCAGGGCCTGGGCGGTCCAGGGGGAGTGCGATCCCTCCTCCATCCGGAGCAACCACTTCACGATGGAGTGGCCGCCTCGCTCCGGCAGGACGGCCTCGTTCCCGGAGGTGGACCGGGCCGCGTGGTTTCCCCTGGAAGAGGCCAGGGAGAAGATCCTGAAAGGCCAGGCCGGTTTCCTGGAAGAGCTGCTGGAGAACCTCTTGCCCGACCGGCATCCAGCTCCCTAATGCCCGATGGAAGGTGACCGATGCTGCCGGCACAGACCCCAAAGCCATGGCCGTTCATGTTCCTGAATTCGGCGTCGCGCCTGCTGGAGACGGCGAGACTCTATCCGATGGTTCTCGAGGAGAGTGCGGTGTCTCGTGCCGCGGTCCGCATGACGGGCCTCACCGACTTCGGAAATGATTATTTCCGGGAGGGTCTGAGGAGTCTCCTTGAGGCATTGGACGGTGTACCCCTGCATCCGATCGGCCGGATGGCCATGTACCGATTCACCATATTCAACCTGGCAAACCGGCTGCGGTTCATCGACATACAGAAGCGACGACCCGGGATCCTGGAAACAAGGCTTCAGCCGCCGCTTATCGTCACGGGCCTGCCGAGATCGGGCACCACGTTTCTGCACCGGCTGCTGGCCATGGATCCTGCCCATCGTGCTGTCCCTCGGAACGAAATGCTCCCTTTGCTGATCCCGGAGGAAGAAGCCTCTTTTGGACGGTGGCGGCTGACGATCAATCGTCAGTTTCGTCTGTGGCAATGGTTCATGCCCGACATCGACCGGAAGCACTATTCGCGTGCCGAGGTTCCGGAGGAGTGCATCTGGATGCTCGGCCTGACCTTCGAGAGCACGATCTACTGGGTCCTGGCGCCGGTCTACGGCTACATGGAATGGTACAGAGGCCATGACCGGGTGCACAAGTACCGGGAGTACCGGATCATGCTGCAACTGCTTCAGCGCGCGGATCCAAGGAGACTGGTGCTGAAAGCCCCCGAGCACACGGACGGGCTGGACGCGCTGTTTCGGGCCATCCCGGATGTCCGGGTGGTCCAGACCCATCGCGACCCGGTCACCGTCTGCAGCAGCTTCAACAGCCTTCTCTACACCACCCATGGGGCCGGCGCCACGGCGATGGACGTCTCCCGCCTGGCCGAGGCCAACACACGTATGCTCGAGGCCGCAATCGCGAACAACCTGGCGGCGCGCGCAAATCATCCCGATGCCGTCTACGACGTCCGCTACGATCGCTTCACATCCGACCCGATCGGCACCGTCAGGGGCATCTACGAGCACTTCGACATGCCCATGACGGGTGGATACGTGGAGCGATTAAAGGCATACGTCTCAGCCCACCCGCAGAATGAATTCGGACGGCACCACTACAGCGCCGAGGACTTCGGGCAATCGGAGACCGACCTGGCGGCGCGCTTCGCCGCCTATCGTGATCGTTTCGGCCTCGCCACCTGACTTTTCTCGGAAGCCTCTTGGAACTGCATGGAGGGAAGGGGTGGGCGGAGAGCCGGGGAAAGGGAAAAGGGAGCGGAAATAACCCCATCGTCGAGAAAGGAGAGAGTGAAATGAGCACGACTGTCGTTGTCGCTTTTCAGGCAAAACCCGACCAGGTGAAGGCTTTGCTGGATTTCTTGTCCGGCGTTCAGGCTCGTGTCATCCAGGCAGGGGGTCTCACCATTTCGCTCCTGCAGGACCAGGACGATCCGACTCGGATCTTCGAGATCGAGATCTGGAAAACGGCCGATGACCACAAGCGGTTTATCGAGTCTGAGGGTGCATCCGGAGGCTTTCAGCCGTTTGAAAGACTCCTGGCAGCACCGATCGAAGCCCACTACCTGCACACGGTGAAGCGCACTGACGCATAGAGCGTCTGGGGGGGGGAGAGTCCGCCCGATCGGGCCGATCCGGGGCCAAGGGGGCGGTGGAGCGCGGCGAGACCCTGGCGTTGCAGAAAATGGGCAGCTTCGCAGGATGGGTGGAGCGCGGCGAAACTATCAACTAAACATGCCGCAAACCTCAAGACCGATGGGTTTCCCCCGGCTAAGAGATGGCCGGGGGCCACCCCTCCTACAGGAATTCACCGGTAGTGAGATCGAGAGGGGCAATGCCCGCTGTTCATTACCGACAAGACTCCTCCACAATCCCGTGCAGCCACCGCACTTGCGAAGACGACATCGCCTTGTTTTGGTGCAACTGTAAGGGAAACCTTGATCCCGCGGAGCCGTCTCTCCCATGATCAGCCCTGAAACACGTAGCGGCGGTACAACTTTGGTCAAGGGCTGAATACCGTTTTCCCCCCATTGTCCCCGCCGTCTTGTTCCCATATACCTACCCCTCCACGGCATGGGCAGCAGAAGATCCGCCCCGAACTACAGTTCCCATTTGGTTGCGGCCCTAGCCTGCACCAGGGAGACCGTCCCAGAAAAGGATTCACCCGATTTGCAGCGCATTTGGAGCCAAAGGAGATCAAACATGAAGAGATGGATACCCCTGTTCAGTCTGTTTGCTCTGGGTTTCGGCCTTGCAGCTTTCCAACCCGCCGGTGCCGGGATTCGCGTTGTTCCGGACCCCGACCTCAAGGCGGGAGGGGGCGGGGGCGGAGCAGCCATTCGAACCTCCCAGTTGATCGATGGGGTCGTAAGAGATCACCAGGGTCAGGATCTGGGACAGGTCCAGGACGTGGTCATGGATAAAAACGGCCGCGTCGCCTACATCCTCCTCTCCGGCAACGAATCAACGACCGGAGAACTGATCCCGGTTCCCTTCACGAGAGTCCGATTCGACCGCCACGAGAAGGGGCTGGTGCTGTCGAATATGGACAAGGCGAGGTTGGAGAAGGCGCCTTCCATCCGCAAAGAGGAGTGGAGCAAACTGGACGATCCTGCGTTTGAGAAACAGGTGTTCCGTTACCACGGAGAAGCGTTGCCGGAGAAGCTGTCCCGGTAGGGCTTTCCTGTTGCATGGAGGAAAACCCGGTCCATGTGGCCGGGTCGGAGCCAGGCGGCTTTGCCGTGAAGAATCGACCGGAGGAGACCTTCCATTTTCAGTCCATGGTGTATTCAAAATCCGGCTCTGCGTACAGCACTGCCGGATATCTCCTGAGGCTTTCCAGGACGGTCTTCACAGGCGTATGGTCACAGATGCGCATGAGATAGAGATTCGGGCGCGAGAAGGTGCGGATGATCTGGAGATGGAGATCCCTCCGGACCGTTTCGATCTCCTCCTTGGTGGCGTCTTCCTTGAACTCGACGATCACCTGCCCCTCGACGTACCCGCCTTGCGTTCCGCGCGGCTGCGGCTGGCCGGCAGGATACGAAGGGCCTGCACAAGCAAGGGAAATCAGAATCGCCAGGAAGTATGGAAACGGTCTGGGCATGCGTCCTTGTTCGCCACCTCCCTCACATGGGCGGGGGAATCCACTATTCACGGGTGGTTGCGATCTCTGGGCATTTAACGACATACGCCTGCAGAGATCAACAGGTGTTTTCACCGTTTCCGAAGACAAACCCCGGGTAGAGGATTTCCCTGCAAACCGAGATCGAGCCACCCCAACAGCCTCCCCGCCGGGTCCTGATGCGCCGTTCCTTTTTGCGCTAGGGCAGGGGCATTGCGGCGGGTGGGTGTATGGAATATCCTGACTTTACAGGCTCTTTCGCTACGGCCCATGTTCCTTGCGCCATGCTTGTTTCCCCCACCACATATTGAACTTCCCCTTGACAATTTCCAACATGTTGTGGTATGGACCTTTTCACCTCATGAGCGGTTTTCTGAACCGCTCGTTTCTTTGATCACCTCGAGATAAGGCATACGCCGGCGTTCGTGTCGAGATTCAAAAGGGAATGGGACCGGGGATGCGTCTGACTCCAGCACAGGGATTTTCTTCTCAACTTCACGTGGACCAGGGAACGGGAGACTCCATGTTCGACGAAATCAAGAAAAGGGACGGCAGGGTAGTTGCTTTTGATTCCTCCAAGATCACGGCCGCCGTTGCCAAGGCCGGAAAGGCCACCGGTGAGTTCGATGACAGGGAGGCAAGGAAGCTTACCCTTCGTGTGCTCACCCTTGCCCATGAACTGCGCCTCGGTCCTACACCGGAAGTGGAGGAAATCCAAGATATTGTCGAACGTGTGCTGCTCGATTCCCCGTTCTACAGGACAGCCAAGGCCTATATCCTGTACCGTGAACAACATGCGCAGATCCGGGCCATCGTCTCCAGCGCAAGCGTCGACATGGTGGAGAACTACATCCGGAAGCTCGACTGGAGAGTCAATGAGAACAGCAACATGTGCTACTCGCTCCAGGGGCTCAACAACTACATCTCCTCGGACGTCACCTCCGAATACTGGCTGAACCGGATCTATCCGCCCGAGATCAGGGATGCCCACAGGGAAGGGGACATCCACATCCACGACCTCAGCCTTCTCTCGGTCTACTGCGTGGGGTGGGATCTCCGGGACCTCCTTCAACAGGGGTTCAGGGGCGTCCAGGGAAAGGTGGAGAGCTCTCCTCCCAAACACCTCAGGTCCGCTCTGGGGCAGATCGTCAATTTCTTCTACACCCTCCAGGGAGAAGCGGCAGGGGCCCAGGCCATCTCCAGCTTCGACACCCTTCTCGCCCCGTTCGTCCGGCACGACGGGCTCGGTTACGCCCAGGTGAAGCAGTGCATCCAGGAGTTCGTCTTCAACATCAATATCCCCACCCGCGTGGGATTCCAGACACCCTTCACCAACATCACCATGGACCTGCACCCCCCGGGCACGCTCGGCGGTCTGCCCGCGGTGGTGGGGGGGCAGGAACGGAAAGAGACGTATGCCGAATTCCAGCCCGAGATGGACATGATCAACCGGGCCTTCGGGGAGGTCATGATCGAGGGTGACGCGGCCGGCCGGGTATTCACGTTCCCGATCCCGACCTACAACATCTCCCCTGAGTTCGACTGGGAAAACCCCAACTACGAGCCCATCTGGAGGATGACCGCCAAGTATGGGATCCCCTACTTCTCCAATTTTGTGAACTCCGACATGTCCCCTGAGGACGCGCGGTCCATGTGCTGCCGACTCCGGTTGGACAACCGGGAGCTCCTGAAGCGGGGAGGGGGGTTGTTCGGCGCCAATCCCCTCACGGGCTCCATCGGCGTGGTGACCTTGAATCTGCCGAGAATCGCTTATCTCTCCAAGACAGAAGACGAGTTTCTGGAGCGGCTCAGGGAAAAGATCCATCTGGCCTCCCTGAGTCTCCGGATCAAGAGAAAGGTGATCGAGAGGTTCACGGAGAAGGATCTCTATCCCTACTCCAAGTTCTACCTGCGGGAGGTAAAGGAAGGGACCGGTCTTTTCTGGAGAAATCATTTTTCGACCATCGGCATCATCGGCATGAACGAGGCGTGTCTGAACCTGATCGGCTCAGGGATCGGGACCAGGGCAGGGCTCGCCTTTTCCGTCAGGGCCATGGATTTCATGAGGGAAGTGATTTCCGAGATCCAGGAGAAGACGGGGGAGATGTTCAACCTGGAGGCAACGCCGGCCGAGGGGACTTCCTACCGCCTGGCCGTGCTGGACAAGAAGAGGACCCCGGGCATCGTCTGCGCCAACGAAGAAGAGTTCCGCAAGGGCGCTGCCCCGTTCTACACGAATTCAACCCAGCTCCCGGTGGACTACAGCCAGGACCTTTTCGAGACCCTGCTGCTCCAGGACGAACTCCAGGGGAAATACACCGGCGGCACGGTCCTGCACATCTATCTGGGCGAGGAGGTCTCCGACCTCGTTGCGCTCAGGAGGCTTGTCAAGAGGATCGTTACGCGCTTTCGCCTACCCTACTTCACCCTCACCCCCACCTTCAGCGTATGCCCCTCCCACGGCTATCTCAAAGGACGGCAGGATCGGTGTTCCGTCTGCGACGCGGAAACGGAGGTCTACTCCAGGGTGGTCGGCTACCTCAGACCGGTCACGCAGTGGAATGACGGGAAGCGGGCGGAATTCTCCCTGCGAAAGAGTTTCAGCATGGATGGGGATGGGGACATCCGTCCGGCTGAAGAGGGGGAGTTTTGGGACGTCCTTCCCAGCGGGAAGGCGGCTAGGGCGTAAGGACAAGTAAGCGGTTGCAGCAGCGAGCAGGCAGCGAAGAATCGGGGTACGTGCGGGGGAGGGGAAAGAGGTGCTCGAAAGGGATATGGTATCTTCGGTCGGACGAAGCCCATGGTTTGCTGCACACGGCCTACTGCATAGTGCCTGCTGATGTTCCTCGGCGGTCTTCAAAGGCATTCACTCATCGACTTCCCCGGAAGGGTGAGCTGCGTCTGCTTCCTTGCAGGGTGCAATTTCAGATGCCCTTACTGCCATAACCCCGATCTCGTCGCCCCCGGGGCATCATATCCCCGAATCCTCGACAACGACTTTTTTGCCTTCCTGGAGACGCGCAAGGGTCTGCTGGACGGGGTTGTGCTTTCCGGGGGCGAACCGACCCTGGAGGAGCATCTGCCCGCCTTCTGCGAGAGAATCCGGTCCATGGGCTTCGGCGTGAAACTCGACACCAACGGCAGCAGACCCTCGGTCATCCGCAGCCTCGTGCAGCAGGGGCTTCTCGACTATATCGCCATGGATCTCAAGACCGGTATCGATCGGTATCCGGCGCTGATGAACGGCCCGTTCCGGTGGGAGGCCATCGAGCAGAGCGTCCGGCTCATCATGGATTCAGGCCTGGACTACGAATTCAGAACCACCTGTGTGAACCCCTTTGTGGACGAGCCCATGGTGAGGCAGACCGCGGCGCTCATCGAGGGGGCAAGGAGGTACGTGCTGCAGCCCTTTCGCAGGGCGCGCCTCCTGGACCCCGGGTTCTTCCGCGGCCGGGAGCCGGGATACACCGAAGAGGAGATGGATTCGCTCCGGGCCTTGGCAGCCCCCTTTGTGCAGGAGTGCTTCCTCCGCGGCTGAACCGGGGCGGAAAGACTGGCCGGAGAGCGACCTCCGTCCGGCCTCAGGAGATGATCAGAAATGCTGGCCGGGCCGGGCATGATCCAGTCTGTCCCTCACCAGGACCACGAGCTTTTCGATCTCCGGTGGATCGAGTTTCATCAGGAAGTCGAGATCCTGGTCGGTCTCGAGCAACCTCCGGACGGTTTCAACGAGCTTTTCGGTTGTCATTGGATACCTCGTTCTTGAGATCTTCTCCTGTGAGAGCGTTTGCGGGCCTAATCCGATCGCTTTTTCGCCAGGAGTTCGTTTACCGCCTCCAGCAGCTCGGTTCGAGTGAACGGCTTTTCCAGGGTCCTGTCGGCGCCCAGCTCGCTTGCCTTGTGCGGGTAGTCCTCCCCGCCGATTCCGGAGGCTGCGATGATCGCCAGGTTCGGATATTCGCGGCGGATCTGCCTGATCACCGAGAACCCGTTCAGGTGGGGCATGATGATGTCGGTGATGACCAGATCCACTTCGCGCTCGCGCTGAAGCTTCAATGCGGCTTCCCCTTCGGAAGCCTCGATGACCTCATGCCCCTCCCGTTCCAGGAACATCTTGAGTACTCCTCTTATTACCGCCTCATCGTCAATGATTAGGATCTTTGCCATTTCAGTACCCCCTTGAGGGTGTTCCTACCAAGGCGGTGCAGCCCGATAGGTCCGCCCCTCATTTCCCGATCCGCTTCGCACCCCGCCGATCGGTCTATGCCCCCCTTGTAGATCACAACACGTGCCAATCCCGGCCGGCTCAGCATCAGCCAGAGTTCATTGAGCAATTTGAAACCGGGGGCCATGGGAGAGGGTAAAGGAAGGTGTAACGTTTTACATGGGTGTCATGTTACACATGTGTGATTGGCGGGGATCCACAATCTCCTCCTTCGGCATCGGGTTTCGTGCTATACTACAGAAGCATTGAAAGGGCCGGCCCATACCGCAAACCCACGCGAGCCCAAGACCGGGAGCAGGCGACCCGCCTCTCCATCAGGGGCGGGCCGGGAACAGGTTTTCTCCTATGCCGCCGAGTCTCAGAGACTACCCGTTTCGCAGCGTTTTGAGCTTCATGCCTCTCATCGAGTTCTGGCGAAAGAACGTCTCCTCGGACCCCGAATACGGGACCTGTCTGACCGGAGGCCTTCAGGGAAAACTCGAGAAGGCCCCGGAACTGCTCCAACCGATTGAGGACCTCTCGATCCTGGACCGACATCAGGGCGTGATCAAATCCCTGATGAGCATGATCTTCCCTCCGGCCTTGTGGGAAAGCGAACCGGTGGGCGCATTCGTCCCGTTCAACCTCCAGCCGGTATACGTCTCCCCCCGCTTTCGGCGCCTGCTCTTGAACGAGGACGGATCCTTGAAAGGCCGGCCGCTCCAGGGGGAGGAAGGATACCTCATGGGGCGAATTCTCCGCTCCTATCTGCTCATTCTGGAGAAGTTCTATGGCATCCGTCAGGAAATAGACTATCCAATCCTCCGGATCGTGCCTGATCCCGAAAACGGCCTGGACCTCTACGTCCGGATCAAGCCGAACCTGCGCTTTGTGGAAGTCCACCCGAAAGGCGAGATCAAGAGACTGAGCGAGAGAGAAATAGCGCGCGTCCTGGCGAACCTGACGTCCCCGGAGGTCCTCGGGGAGATCCTTCCTCCCGAGGGGTTCGAATTCCACGGCTTTGCCGTCTTCACCCTCTTCAATGTGACCCATTCCGAGGTGCTCTCCGCACTGGAGAGGAACCTGATCGATCAGGAATCCATCTTTTCCCAAAGCGGATTCCAACTGCTGCAGGAGCGGCTGAGGACCCTGTTCCGTTGTCCCGGCCTGGTCGCGGGTCTGGCGGCGGTCAGGGACGATCAGGTCATGCTCCTGAATGTGGGCTGCGACATGTCGAGCAGGTCCGTGTTCTCAGGGTCCTTGCATCTGCCCATGCAGGAGTTCCAGGGCTCGTGCTACGAAAAGGCGTTTGTGGAAAACAGGATGGTGCTCATTCGCGACCTGAAAGAAGAGCCCTATCGGTCCAAAGCGGAGGAGGCCGCCTTCCAAAGCGGCGCCAGATCGCTGCTCATCGCCCCCCTGCACTACCAGGGCAGGTTCATAGGGACCCTCGACATCGCCTCACCGAACCCCGGGGAATTCGGACCCCAGGATCTCATGCTGATGGGGCAGATCACGCCCATCTTCTCTCTGGCCGTGAAGAGGGCCCTCGATGAGATCGACCACCAGATCCAGAGTGTGATCAAACAGAAATGCACGGCCGTGCATCCGGCCGTGGAGTGGAGATTCAACAAGGCCGCGTTCCAACATCTCGACCGGGTCAGGATGGGGCAGCCCTCCGACCTGGAATCGATCGTCTTCCGTGACGTCTATGCCCTCTACGCCATATCCGACATCCGCGGCTCTTCAGAGGCCAGAAACCGATCGGTTCAGGCCGACCTGGAGGAGCAGCTGGAACTGGCCCTGCGGGTGATCCATTTGGCCGGGGACGCAAGACCGATGCCCATTCTGGAAGAGCTCGGCCACCGGACAGAGAGACAACTGCAGCAGATCCGCGGAGGCTTGAGCTCCGGAGATGAAGCCTCCGTCATCCACATGCTCAGGTCCGATGTGGAGCCGCTCTTCGTCCATTTCCGGGATTTCAGCCCCGAGGTAAGGGGGGCCATTGAATCCTACCACTCCGCCCTCGACGACAGAGTGGGAACGCTCTACCACAGGCGGAGGGAATTCGAGGAGAGCGTGTCGTTTCTCAATCGGCGCATCTCCCTCTATCTCGACCGGGAGCAGATGGAGGCGCAGTCCGTGTTTCCCCACTATTTCGAGAAACACCAGACGGACGGGGTGGACTACCTGATCTACGTGGGGTCCAGCCTGACCGAGAACAGCGGTTTCAGTGATTTGTACCTGGAGAACCTTCGCCTGTGGCAGATCATGGTCGCCTGCGGGATCGCATGGCATACCGAGCAACTGAAGAGGGAACTGAAGGTCCCGCTCGACACGGCCCATCTCATTCTCATGAATCACACCCCGCTCTCCATCCGCTTCCGGTTCGATGAAAAGCGATTTGACGTCGACGGCGCCTACGATGTCCGGCAGGAGATCATCAAGTCGAGGTTGGACAAGGCAAAGGTCAGAGGCGGGACAGAGCGGCTCACCGAGCCCGGAAAAGTGGCCGTGGTCTACTCGCAGCCTCAGGAGGGCAGGGAGATCCGCCGCTACGTCGATTTCCTGAAATCGCGGTCTTTCCTCAAGGGAGAGACCGAAGCGCTCGACATCGAAGGGCTGCCGGGAGTCCAGGGCCTCAAGGCACTGCGGGCGGAAATCGACCTCGAATCCGATGCCGTTTCAGAGCGGGCGGCCCGGATGGTCGGATAGTCCCCTTCTATGATTCCTTCGGGCCTCCGTGGACGGAGGCCTCCCGGTCGGTATCACTCGCCCCGCCGCTCACAGGATCCCATCCGCCGCCAAGGGCCTTGTAGAGGGCGATCAGGTTCACGGAAACGGTGCTGTTGCTCTGGATCAGCGCGTCCTCTGTGACATAGAGCGCCCTCTGCGCCTGTAACACGTTGAGGAAATCGGTCTGCCCTTCCGTGTAGATCCTGGTAGCCAGTGCGACCGCCTTGCGATTGGCGGCCACCGCCTGAACCAGCGCGTTCCGATGCTCTTCCTCCTTGGCGGAGGCCATCAGCGCGTTCTCGACCTCCTCCAGGGCCGCCAGGATCGTCTGCCGGTATCCGATCAGGGCTTGCTCCTCCAGGGCCCTCTGCTGCTCGATATTGCTTCGAATGCCGCCGGAGTCGAATAGGCGCCACCGAACGGAGGGTCCAAAGGACCAGAAACGGCTGATCGAGTCGAACCAGGAGCCGAACTGTGCGGCCTGGTAGCCGGCGGAACCGAGGATGTTGAACCTGGGGAACAGATCGGCGGTGGCCACCCCGATGCGCGCCGTCGCACCATGGATGTTCGCCTCCGCCTGCCGGATGTCGGGGCGCCGCCGGAGGAGATCCGACGGTACGCCCATCGGAACTGCGGGGATCGAGAAAGGGATCCCCGCCGGGGGCGAAAGCTCCGGCAGGAGGGCGGCCGGCTCAAGGCCGAGCAGAACGCTGATCCTGTAAATCGTCTGCTGCACGGACGCCTCCAGCAGGGGGATCTGCGAGGCGGTGGTCGCAACCTGTGCATCGGCATTGGCCACGTCCAGGCCGCTGACGAAGCCGCCCTCAAATCTCTGGCGGGTCAGGTCCGCCGTGTGCTTTTGCGCCTGCAGGTTCTGCGCTGCGATGATGGCGCGCTGTTGAAAAGACCGGAGCTCGACGTAGTTGCGGGCCACCTCGGCGGCCAGGGTGACGAGCACATTCCGGTATCCTTCCACGGCCGACTCGAGATCGGCCACGGCCGCTTCGACTTCGCGCCTCACCCCGCCGAAGAGATCCAGCTCCCAGGCAGCGTCAAAACCGATCTGGAACTGATTCCCGAGGGGCCCCTTGGCGGCTGTCTCTTCCCCCGGCAGGCCTCTTGCACTCCTCAATTCACCTCCCGGGGAGCGGCTCCGGCTGGCCGAGCCCGGGACGTCGAGCGCGGGTCCAAGGCCGGAGGCGGCGATGCCCCGGATCGCCCTGGCCTGGCGGATCCGGGCCTGGGCCAGCCGGAGATCGAGGTTGTTTTCGAAGGCCTTTCTCACCAGGCCGGTCAGAACGGGGTCGTTGAACGAGGTCCACCACGTGGAGAGCTCGACGTACTCGACTTGGACCGCAGGGGTCGGGCCGGCCCATGTCGGGGGGAGCTCCGGCCGGGGTTTTTGGAAGTTGGGCCCCACCATGCAGCCGGAGAGAACGGCGGGGAGGAGCATGAATAGAGCTATGGCCGTCCCGAGTTGGACGCTTACTTTACACGGATTCTTACGGAGCATCCTGTTCATTTGAAACTTCGTCAAATTGGAGGTTTCAGGTCTCAGTGTTCAGGTGTCAGGAAATCGATGGACTGCCGGGCTGACACCCGAAACCCCGACACCGGACACCCTGCAAAGTTTCCTGTCAAACCGACCTCGGCCAGCGGCTGGGCTGACCTCTGGCTCTGCTTATTCGTAGCGAAGCGCCTCGATGGGATCCAGGCGCGAGGCCTTCCAGGCCGGATAAAAGCCGAAGGCGATGCCCACACCGGCGGAGACCACCACGGCCGCGGCGATGGCATTGGGGGATGTCTCCACGGGCCAGCGCAGAAACAGCCAGACAAGGTAGGATCCCCCTAGCCCCAGCAGGATACCGATTCCGCCCCCCACCAGGCAAAGCACCACGGCCTCGACGAGAAACTGCCTGAGGATGTCCCGGGCGCGAGCCCCGACCGCCATGCGCAGGCCGATTTCGCGCGTTCGTTCCGTGACCGAGACGAGCATGATGTTCATGATGCCCACGCCGCCCACGACCAGGGAGATCATGGCCACGCACAGCAGCAGATTGGTCATCAGCGTCGTGGTGGAGGTCAGGGTCTTCATCATCTCGGTCATGTCCCGGATGTTGAAATCGTCCGACTCATCCGGGCGGATCCGGTGCCGCTCCCTGAGGGTATCCGTGATCTGCTGTATGGCCGATTTGATCTCCCCGGTGCTTGCCGCCGCCGTCAGGATCTGATCGATGTTCACAAAGCGGATGGGCATGGGGTGATTGGCTGCCTGGACCTCCGAGCGCTGAGGGTAAAGTGCGGGCTGGCCCGAGGGGTAGAGATTGCTGAGCGTATTGACCGAGCCTGCGGTCCCGCTGCTGGTACTCTGGTTCGTACTCGCAAGCGCGGCCCCCGTCACGCGGTACTTGATCGTCGTCCAGGGCGCAAGGAGGATATCGTCCTGGTCGTGTCCCATCATGTTGGCGCCCTTGGCGCTCAGGACCCCGACAACCTGAAAAAGCACATTCTTGACCCGGATTTCCTTTCCGATGGGAGACTCCCCCTGGAACAACTCGCGCACGAGGGTCTGTCCCAGGATGCAGACCTTGTTGGCATTGAGGACATCGCGGTCTGAAAAAGGCTCCCCTTCGGCCAGATTGCTCCAGTCGCGCACATCGAGGAAGGCCGGCGTGGTGCCGTAGATGCCGGCGGGCACCCAGTTGCGGTTTCCGTACACGACCTGGGTTCGGGCGCGCACAACAGGCGCGGCATTCAGGACCGATGGGCATTCCTTCAGGATCGCCTCGCAATCATCCGGTGTCAAAGTCGCTACGCTGCCGGCCCCGAAAGTCACACCCCCGCTCGAAGCGGAGCCCGGGAAGACGAGGAGGACGTTCGCCCCCATGCTGGAAATGCTCTTTTGGATGGCCGACGAAGAACCTGCGCCGATCTCCATCATGGCAATGACCGAACCCACCCCGATGACGATCCCGAGCGTGGTCAGCATCGCCCTCATCGGATTGCGCCTCAGCCCCTTGATGGCGGTCCGCGCGGTCTGGTAAACTTTCATGTTGCCCCTCCTGCAGGGCTCAAGACCGAAGGATCGCACTGGCCCATGGGGGCGACCAAAACGCCATCCACGATCACTCCGTCGTGGATCCTGATGACCCGGTTGGCGTGGCGGGCCACCTGCATGTCATGGGTCACCAGGATGATGGTGATCCCGTCCCGTTCATTGAGCTGCTGAAACATGCAGAGCACTTCCTCACTGGTTCGGGAGTCCAGGTTGCCCGTAGGTTCGTCGGCGAGAAGAACGGAGGGGCAATTGATCAGTGCCCTGGCAATGGCGACACGCTGCTGCTGCCCGCCTGAAAGCCTTGACGGCTCATGGTCCAGCCGGTCTTCCAGCCCTATACGGCATAGGATCTCTCTGGCCCGCCTGCGGGCCTCACGGTCGGAGATGGGTTCGGACGAGTAGGTCAGCGGCATGGCCACGTTTTCCAGGGCGCTGGTTCGCGGCAGGAGATTGAAGCTCTGGAAGACGAATCCCAGCATCCGGTTCCGGACCAGGGCCCTCTGATCGGGGGTGAACTGCGATATCTCGCGGCCGTCGAGCCAGTACTCGCCGGAGCTCGGCCGGTCCAGACATCCCAGGATGTTCATGAGGGTGCTCTTGCCCGACCCGGAAGCGCCCATCAGGGCCACGAGCTCGCCACGCGCTACGGCCAGGGACACGCCCTTGAGCACCGGAACCGCCATGTCGCCGATGGCATAGGTCTTGTAGATGTCGCGAAGCTCGATGAGTTTCATTGCATTGGCCAGGGTGGTCGATGCTCGAACGACTCTTTCCTGAACACTGAACACCGAACACTGAGCACTACATTCTACCTTCTCCCCCGTCCCGGGAACCTGGGTGCAAACGGGTTGCTGGCGGCTGCGCTGCCGGGGCCGTTCGTCTGGTTCTGAACTCCGGTCACGATCGTCATCCCCTCATTCACCCCCTCCCCCTGCACCTCTGTCCGGGTCCCGTCCGTCAGCCCCGCACGGACCCGCACGGGCTTCACGTAGGCCCCTTCGGGTACCCAGAGGACGCTCCGGCGCAGGCCGCCGCTCGAGGCCTCGGCCGTTCCTCCCCCACCCTTCCTGGGACCCTTCTCGACCGTTTCCCGGTACGGCGTGGCAACCTGTTCGGGCGACGGTTTCCACTTGAGGGCGCTGTTCGGCACGAGCAGCACGTCGTTTCGGCGATCCATCTCGAACCGGACGTTGGCCGTGAGGTAGGGCAGGAGCCGCCCGTTCGAGTTGTCGGTCACGATCTCCACCGTATAGGTGACCACGTTCTGGGTCATGGAGGCATTCAGCCGGATCTTGCCCACCTCGCCCCTGAAGGTCTCGTTGGGATATGCGTCCACCGTGAAGCTGACCGGCTGTCCCGGGTGGATCTTGCCGATGTCCGCCTCGTTGACCGCGACCCAGACCTGCATGCGCTTCAGGTCCTTGGCGATCAGAAAGAGGCTGGGGGCGTTCAGGCTCGCAACCACCGTCTGGCCGATGTTGACGCGGCGGTCGATGATGACGCCGCTGACCGGGGACTTGATGGTGCAGTACCCGAGGTTTCGCCGGGCCTTGCGCAGGGCCGCCTCGCTTTGAGACACGCTGGCCTTGGCCTGGAGTATGGACGCCTCGCCAACCGCAACGCTCGCCTTGGCCGTCTCATAGGCGGAACGGTAGGCGTCGTAGCTCGCCTGGGCCAGGGCTTCGGAGGGACCGAGCTTCTGGGCCCTCTGCCAGTCCCTTTCGGACTGGTGGAGCTTTGCCTTCAGCTGTTCCAGGTCGGCCTCGGCCCGCAGGAGGCTCGCCTTTGCGGATCGGACCTGCGCCTCGGTCTGGGACGCCTCGGCCGCGTAGAGCGACTCGTCGATCCGTGCCAGCACCGTCCCGTTCTCGACGATGGATCCGTAATCGATGGGCCTGCCGTCGGCATCCTTCCCGAAGGAGAGGATCTGCCCGGCCACCTGGGCACCCACGTCGACGACTTCCTCCGGCTGGACGGTTCCGGTCGCGCTGATGGACACCAGCAGTTCTCCACGGCCCACCTGGGTCGTTCGAAATGCGAAGGCTTGCGAATTCCCGCCCCGGAGGTACCACGCGGCCCCGGCGGTTGCAAGCCCCAGCAAGATCAGGGTCGCGACGATCTTCAATCCCCGGCGCCCGCGCCTGCGGGGGAAGCGACCCCCGCAGGCCGGTTCGGTGAGCCCTGTTTTGAGTGCTTCCTCGTTTGTCATCCCTTCCCTCAAAGAAAAGACCCGCTGCCTCTACCGATATGTAAGTCGCCGGTTTCCGAAAGAAGGTTACACAAAAAAATCCATGTAACCAAGAGGGTTCGAATTTCGACCACAATAATAGGCGCCATGTCGAGGGGATGCTTTCCGGGCGGATCCGCTTCCTGGCCGCGGGGTTCTGTGATAGAACACGCTCGAAGGAGCGGATTCGACAACGGAAATGGAACATGACGAGCGGAAACCTGATGATCAGGAGATGGTGGCCCGGGTTCTGCGGGGCAACGTCGACGCATTCGAGCCCCTCATGGCCCGATACAGGGAACCGGTCCTGAGGATCGTCAGCAGGCACGTTCCGGGCCGCGATGTGGATGAGGTGGCGCAGGATGCCTTTGTGCGGGTTTACGAATCGCTCCCGTCCTTCAAGGGAGAAGGGTCGCTCGGACGGTGGATCTCCTCGATCGCCGTAAGGACGTGCTACGATTATTGGCGACGGGCGTACCGGTGCCGGGAAGTACCCATGGCCGCCCTGACGGAGCGGCACCTGGAGTTCCTGGAAGAGGCGATCGCAGGGGAATCCGAAACCGCACTCCGTGAAGGGGATGTGCGGAGAGAGGCGGGGGAACTCCTGGACTGGGCCTTGGCGCGGCTGTGCCCGGAAGAGAGGATGGTCCTGGAACTGGTCTACCTGGAAGGGCTCTCCATGAAGGAGACCTCCGAGCTGCTGGGCTGGAGCGTTGCGAACGTCAAGGTCCGCGCCTTCAGGTCCCGGAGGAAACTGGAAAGGCTCCTTGCCGGCACGACAAGGAAAGGAGGGAGGGTGGCATGAAAGCCCCGTTTTCTGAGAACAAGGTCCTGAAAGCGAAGCTCCGGCAGGCCTACCGTTCAAGGGAGCGACGGTCCGCTACGGATGAATGGCGGGAAAACGTGATGACCCGCATTCGCAGGATCGGCCCCTTGGCCCCGGCCTTCGGTTTCTGGCCCACCTTTGAACGTGCCGTGTGGCGGCTCGCACCGGTGAACCTCATCCTCATCTTGATCCTCCTTCTCCTCAACCTGAGCCTCGGTACGGGCTACGACTACCTGGGAAACCTGGTCGCGGAACTCGACCGGCCGAGCCTTTCCGAATTCTTCGGGGTGGAGGGGACGTGATGAAGAAGGGGCGGCTGATCGGAGGGATCGCACTGACCTTCGTCCTTGGAGTGCTGGCCGGTTCGGCCGGAACCAAGTCTTACTACCACTACCGCGCGGAGCACACGTGGAACAACCCCACCGAGAGGAGGGCGTATTATCTCAGGAGACTGACCGAGGAGCTCGGCCTCAGCCAGGAGCAGCAGCGGGAGTTCAAAACGCTGATCGACGAGATGGAGACCAGGCGCGAGGCCATGTTCGCGGAGAGGAGGGCCGAGATCAGAAAGAACCTGGAAGAGGTGTTCTCTCGCATGAAGGAGAGGCTCGACCCCGCCCAGCAGCAGAAGCTCGATCGACTGAGGGCCGGTTATGAAAAACGGATGAAGACCATGAGGCGGCCTCCAAGGATGCTCTTCTGAGAGGGGATATGGATAGCACGGACGACCACAGGCTGAAGAAGTCGGCCCTCATCATCGCGACACTGAATTCCTTCATCACCCCTTTTATGGGCTCCTCGGTGAACATCGCCCTTCCGGCCCTGGGGACGGAGTTCCAGGCGGACGCGGTCTTGTTGAACTGGATCGCGACCGCCTACCTGCTGTCCGTCTCCGTCTGCCTCGTGCCCTTCGGAAGGCTGGCGGACATCTACGGCAGGAAAACGATCTTCACCTCCGGGATCATCCTCTTCACCATCTCGTCCGTGCTGTGCGCCGTCTCTTTTTCCATCCCCATGCTGCTGCTCTTCCGGGTGCTGCAAGGGGCGGGGAACGCGATGGTCTTCGCCACGGGCATGGCCATCCTCCTCTCGGTCTATCCCCTCAAGGAAAGGGGGAAGGTGCTCGGCATCAATGTGGCGGCCGTCTACACAGGGCTCTCCGCCGGTCCTTTTCTGGGCGGGGTCATGACCCAGCACTTCACCTGGAGGAGCATCTTCCTGGTCACGGTCCCCCTCTGCCTGTTCATCCTCTTCCTGATCTTCAGGAGGTTGAAGGGGGAGTGGGCCGAGGCACGGGGGGAGCGGTTCGATCTTTTCGGCACGCTCATCTACGCCGTGGCGATTGTGGGCACGATCTACGGCATCTCCCTGCTCCCCCGGCCCGGGAGCCTCTGGGTGATCCTGGTGGGCGCAGCCGGCCTCGTCGCCTTTGTCTGCTGGGAGCTGAAGGCGGTTCACCCCGTATTCCAGGTGAAGCTCTTCAGGGAAAACCGCGTGTTCGCGTTCTCAAGCCTTGCGGCCCTGATCAACTACAGCGCCACCTTCGCCGTCATGTTTCTTCTGAGCCTGTACCTGCAGCATGTCAGGTCACACAGCCCGCAAGCGGCCGGACTGGTCCTGATCGCGCAGCCGGTCTTCATGGCCGTCTTTTCCCCCTATGCCGGGAGACTCTCGGACCGGGTCAGACCTCAGACAGTGGCGAGCGCAGGCATGGCGGTCACGGCCGTAGGGCTGTTCCTGCTCACCTTCCTGGACCCGGGGACCCCGGTCGGGTACATTGTCGGCTGCCAGGTCCTGCTCGGTTTCGGTTTTGCGCTTTTTTCCTCGCCCAACACCAATGCCGTCATGAGCTCGGTCGACAAGCGGTTCTTCGGTGTAGCGTCGGGGGCGATCGGCACCATGAGAAACCTGGGGATGATGGTCAGCATGGGGATCTCCACGGTGGTGTTCAGCATCTTCATGGGCCGGGTCCAGATCACCCCGGAACACTACCCCCTCCTGATGAAGAGCGTGACGGCCGCGTTCATGATCTTCACCGTGGTCTGCTTCGGCGGCATATTCGCATCCATGGTGAGCGGGAAGCAGGGGTCGGAAGTCAGGGAGGGAACCGAGGGAGGAACCTCCTCCGCCAAGGCTACGGAGGACGGGCCGGTTCGCTAGGACGACCGCTGCGCTTGGACGAGGGACGAAAACGCAGCGGTACAGGAACCGGCACAGCCGCTTGCCGCCTGAGGCGGTGAGTTTGAGCGCAGCCTCTTATCGTTCCCACGCTCCCGCGCGGGAACGGAAGGAGTGGGACGCTCCCGCGTCCCCTTGGATGTGGAGGACGGCGGCTACCGGAGGGCAGCCCTGATCTTCTCCGCCTGCCTGAGAAGATTGCCGGCCCAGTCGGGGTGGAGGTCGTCGGCAACCACCACCTCTCCCCCGATCCCCTTTGCGATGGCCTCTGCACTCTTGGCTGAGAACTGCGGCTGAACAAAGATGACCTTGATCCCGTCTCGCCTGGCACCCTCGATCAGCCGTTTCAACTGGGAGGGTTTCGGTTCCTTGCCTTCCACCTCTACCGGTATCTGTTCCAGCCCGTAGGTCCGGGCGAAATAGCCCCAGGCAGGGTGGAAGACCATGAAGCGCGACCCGCGCTTGTCGGAGAAGAGCGCATTCAGCCGCGCGTGCAGGCTTTCGATCTCCTGAAGGAACTTCCGCAGGTTCTCTCCGTAGGCGGCGCGGTTTGCCGGGTCGATCTCGATCAGGGCGCGGGAGATATTCTCCGCAATCGTCTTCACGTGGGGCGGCGAGAGCCACACGTGGGGATCCGGCACGCCCCCGTGCTCCTCATGCCGTTCTCCCCCTTGCGGGCCGGCCTTTCCTCCCCTGTCTTCCTCATGGTGGTGATGAGGGAGCATCGGGATTTTCTCGATCCCTTGATCGGTGCGGACGATCCTCATCGTCGGATTGGTGGAGGCGAACCTGCCGAGCCACACGTCTTCAAAGCCGATGCCGATCGCGAAGTAGGCGCGGGCCCTGGAGAGGGCGGTCATCTGCCCCGGCCTGGGTTCGTAGTTGTGAGGGTTGGCGCCCGGCAGGACCATGACGGAGACGTCGACCAGGGAGCCGCCGATCTTCTCGACAAAGGTCTTCTGCGGAAGGATGCTGACAAACACGGGAATGGGCTCGGCGCGGGCCTGGGTCATGGAGAAAGGGGTCGGACCGGTGGAAGCGGCCAAGGCCGCGAGCAGAAAGACTCCCAGCTTTTTCATCGACATTTCTGTCTCCTCCCTCGGTGGACAGTGCGGATCTGCGACTATTCTGCACAGAAGAGTCCACGAAAGCAACAGATGCATGGAGAAGTGTAATCCACCATGTATGATTTCCCATTGACACGGTCTCCGTCAGGGGATTAACATTGCACATCCGGCGGACACGAAGCCCGCCACGGCCTCAGACAAACGGATCATCAAGCCACGAAGGCAGTTCGAACCCGAAGGTTCGGCCTCGTGGCTTTTCTTTTGGAGAAGGAGATGTCCAATCGGCTTCTTGGTTTTGTACTGATCGCGATTTCAGGTTTGTTTGCATGCCCGTTCCATTCCCTCAGCCATGCGGCCGCCGGAGAGCCCGAGGAGGTCCGCATCGCCGACAGCAAGGGCGATTGGGGGTATCCCAACCCTTATCGCCATTACCCCCGGGGCCCGGGCTACATCCGGATGAGCTGGGTCTTCGACACCCTCATCTGGAAGGACCGGAATGGGTTCATTCCGGCCCTGGCGGAATCGTGGTCCTTCGACCCGGCCAGGCTGGCCTTCACGTTCAGGCTGAACGGGAAGGCCAAATGGCATGACGGGCGGCCGGTGACCGCCCAGGACGTGGCTTTTTCCCTGGAATACTACAAGAAGCATCCCTATTCCTGGATCTCGGTGGATTCGGTGGATCGATCCGTTGCGGAAGATCCTCACACCGTGACCGTCTACCTGTCCAGACCCTATTCGCCTTTCCTGTCGGACATCGGGGCAACCATGCCGATTCTTCCCGGACACATCTGGGAAGGGGTTCAAAAACCCGAAGCCTTTGTCGAGCCCAGGGCCTTTGTCGGCAGCGGGCCTTACATCTTCAGGGACTTCAACAAGGCCCAGGGGACTTACCTTTTCGAAGCGAACAAAGGGTACCACCTCGGCAAGCCCAGGGCCGAAAGGCTCATCTATGTCCGCTCCGGAAACCCCCTGGGCTCCCTTTCGAACAAGGAGGCGGACCTCGCCCCCATCCAGCCCGAGATGGCCGAACCCCTCATGCGAAAGGGAATGGCCGTCATCAAGGACGAGCGGGGATGGGTCAGGAAACTGATGATCAACCACAGGAAGCCCCCCTTTGACGACAAGCGGTTTCGCCATGCCCTGGCGAACGCCGTAAACCGGCAGGAGGTGGTCGTCAGGTCTCAAAGGGGGTTCGGGGCGGTTGCATCCCACGGCCTTCTCAGCATCGATCACGAGATGTACAAGCCCGACCTCCCGACATACCCGTACAGTCCTGAGAGGGCGGCGGACTTGCTCGGAGAGCTGGGATACCGCAGGGGGGCGGACGGGCGTCTGACAAGGGACGGTCGGCCGCTCAAGATCGAGCTGCTCGCCTCCGGTATCACGGTAGCGGGACAAAGCACGGTGGACCGCGACGGTGAGGTGATCAAGAAGCACCTGGAAGAGATCGGCATCCAGGTGGAACTGAAGAACATGGAACAGACCACCGCGGACAGCAGGGTGAGGAACTGGGACTTCGACCTGGCGATCTCCGGCCACGGCGGCATCTCCGGCGATGCGCGGATCCTGAATGAGATGATCTCTCTCCAGTGGGGAGCGGGTTCGGTCAACTGCGCCCGCTACGGTGCAAACCCCGAGTTGAACCGGCTCCTCGAAGAGCAGATGGCGGAGATGGATGAGGCGAAGAGAAAGGAGATCGTCCATAGGATCCAGAAAATCCATGCCGAGGACCTGCCTGCCATCTGTCTCTACTACCCGGATGGACTGTCCGCCTACAACCCGCGGAAGGGAATCGAGTGGTTCTACACGAAGGGCGGAATCGGCAAGGGGATCCCGATCTCCCAGAACAAGATGAGCCTGATAGGAAGAGAGTGACGCAAGATCCGGTGTCGCGCAGAGACGCAGGGACGCTGGGAGGGCGTGGCCGTCGAGCGGGAGCAGGATGAAGGCTAACCCTGAACCCCCTCGTGGGTACGGATGGAAGGAAACTTCTGGATCGGAGGATGGGTGGACCATCGGCAGGCCGGGGGAAACCCGCCATTTCGGCGGCAAGCATACAAATGGAAACAAGATCGAACAGCAAGGCCCGAAGGCTGCGGTTCATCTGGCCGTACCTCTTTGCGGCCGTGGTCATGATCTACCTCAGTTACCTCCTCCCCAGGCTCCTGCCCGGCGATTTCGTGGCCGCCATGTATTCCCGTTCGCAGGTCGTCCTGGATGCGGAGCAGGAGGCGCAGCTCCGCGCCCTTTACAGCCAGCGAGGCGGGTTCATAGAGTACATGGGCGGACTGCTGACCCTGGACTGGGGGTACTCCCTCGCATTCCTGCGTCCTGTCTCGGAGATGATCCTGGGGTCCCTTCCCTGGACCATGCTCCTGGTGGGCGGCGCCCATCTCCTCTCCATGGTCTTTGGATTCATCGCCGGGGTGGAGGCGGCATGGCGACGAGGGAGCTACCTGGAAAAGGCGGGGGTAGGTTGTATGACCGTTTTGGAGGGAATCCCCGAGATCGGAACAGGCGTGGCCCTTCTCCTGGTGTTTGCCCTTTCCCTGGGCTGGCTGCCCGCATCCGGGTCGGAGAGCGCCTATGCCGTCCATACCCCGCTCGAACACGTCTGGGATGTGCTGCGCCACCTGCTCCTGCCCCTGGCTACCCTGGTCCTCTCTTATTTTCCGGGAAACCTTCTGTTGACGCGGGGAAGCATGGTCATGGTGCTCAAGGAGCAATTCGTGCAGACCGCACGGGCCAAGGGGCTTCCCCCGGTGCGGATCCGCTACGCCCACGCCGCCCGGAATGCCCTGCTGCCCGTGATCACCCGGTTCGGGCTTCGGTTTGCCTTCATGGTGACCGGCGCCCTGGTGGTGGAGACCATCTATGCCTACCCGGGACTGGGAACGCTTCTCTTCAACGCCATTTCGATGCGGGACCTGCCGCTCATCCAGGCCATCGTGCTCATTTCCTCTATCGTGATCCTCTTCGTCAACCTGATCCTGGAATGGGTCTACGGCCGGATCGATCCAAGGGTGAACCATGGAATTTAACGCTGGGAATGTTGGAATATTGGAATCTTGGAATGTTGGGTGTGAAGGCAAAAACCAATGATGAGCAAGACCGTACACCTCTTAATGAATTGAGGCAGTTCAGGTTTTTCGTGATGCGAGGAGAAGCAAAGAAGGGTCGGCACCTTTGAAAAGCATCATTCCATCATTCCATTATTCCATGGTTCCACGGGTTCCCAGGGACCCGTGGCTCCTGACCGGGATCGTCCTGGCCCTTGTGCTCGCCATGGCGGCCCTGATCGGCCCGTACCTGACCCCATACGATCCGAACGACATCTCCTTTCAGCCCCTCAGCCCGCCGTCGGCTGCCCATTGGCTGGGTGTAAACGACGGCGGTATGGATATCCTGTCGGAGCTCCTTCACGGTCTGCGGAACACCATCGGTTTCGGCCTGCTCACGGGAATCGTCTCCCTAGGACTGGGAGTGGCCGTCGGGCTGGCCGCAGCGTGGTTCGGCGGTCTGGTGGATCACCTTACGATGCGTTTCGCCGATATCCTGCTGGCCGTCCCCGCAGTCATGATCCTGATCCTGGCCGCTGCATTCTTCCGCTTGTCGCCGGTTGCCCTTGCCCTGCTCCTCGCGTTGCTGTACTGGCCGACCACGGCCAAGGGGGTCCGGGCCCAGGCCCTGGTCGTGAAATCGGGACTTCACATCCGGGCGGCCAGGCAGATGGGCGCGTCCGGCGGTTACATCCTCTGCAGACACCTGCTGCCGGAGCTCTTCCCGATGTATCTCATCGGCTTCGCCACCAAGGCCCGGATGGCGATGTTCATGGAGGCCTCCCTGGCCTTCCTGGGGCTGTTCGACCCGAGCCGCAAGTCCCTAGGAATGATGATCAGCTACGGCCTCAGGTATTATTACCTGGAGGTGTGGTGGAACTGGCTCCTGCCGCCCGTCCTCTGCCTGACCCTGCTGATCATGGCCGTGACGTTTCTGGCGGTGAGCATGGAAAAGGTGTTCGATCCCAGATTGAAGGAAGCATGGCGGTGAAGAATGTCCAATGCTGGATGTGAAACTTCCAAAGGGGTTTCAGGTTTCCGTGTTCAGGTTCCGGATTCATCCTTCAAGCTGACACCTGAAACCCGAAACCTGAAAACGTTAGTCATCATCGACAAATTGTCCGTGATCTACCGCGACGGGGATCATTCCCTTCTGGCTCTCGACCAGGTCAGCCTCGACCTGGAGGCCGGCCGCATCACGGCCCTGGTGGGGGAATCCGGCTCGGGGAAGACGACCCTGGGGAAGTCCCTCATGGGTCTCCTTCCGGAGAACGCCGAGCTGGAGGGGCACGTCAGACTGGACGGTGAAGAGATCATCGGAAGGGAGGAAGCGGATCTCAACCGGATCCGCTGGTCCCGCATCGCCATGCTGTTCCAGAACGGCCGGGCGAACCTGAACCCCGTCCACCGGATCGTCGACCAAGTGGCGGAACCCCTTGTCCGGCACGGCAGGATGAAAAGGAGGGAGGCGGAACGCAGGGCCGCTGAAGCGCTCCGGCACATGGGGCTGCCCCTTGCCTCGGAGGAGCGCTTCCCCCACGAGCTGAGCGGCGGAGAGGTGCAGAGGGCGCTCCTTGCCATGGCCCTTGTCCTGGATCCCCAGGTGGTGGTCCTGGACGAACCTACCTCGGCCCTGGATTCCGTGACGAAGGCCTTTGTGGCCAAGGTGATCCTTGATCTGCGGACCCGGGGAAAGGCGGTCCTCCTGATCACCCATGACCTGGACCTGGCGCGGAGGCTGGCGGACGATCTGCACGTCCTCTATCTGGGCCAGGTCATGGAGACCATGCCGGCCTCCGATCTCTTTTCCAATCCTTGCCACCCTTACACCCTGGCCCTCGGCAAATCCTATCCTGCCCTCGATGCCACCAGGGACCTCGGGGGGATACGGGGAGACGGTTTCTACCGGGTCATGCACGCGCATGCACACAAGGAAAGGCCGGCCGGTGAGCACTTTCACATCTCTTCCCCGGTCTCTTCTCATGATACCGGCCATGTCATCCAGACGGGCTGCCTCTTCGAACCCCGCTGCACGCAGGGTATCGATGCATGCAGGAAAGGGGCTGTCCCCCTGTCAGAGGCCGGGGGCCACCGGGTCCGCTGCGCGCGGGGCGGGATCGTCACCGTTCTCCGCCTCGAAGGGGTGAGCAAGCGATATGACAACGTGGCGGCGCTCCGCCCGACGAACCTCGCCCTTCGGGCCGGAGAGCTCTTTTGCCTGGTGGGAGAGACCGGCTCGGGCAAGACCACCCTGGCCATGATCTCCGCAGGGGTGCTGAGGCAGGATGAGGGCAGCCGCTCCTTTGAAGGCCGGGACATGGACCGATGGATCGGGGAAGGGTATGGTTCGATGGCGCGCCGGATCGGGGTGATCTACCAGAACCCGGCGGATGCGGTGAGCCGTCGGCTTTCCGTGCTGGACATCGTGGCCGAGCCGCTGAGGATCCAGGGGGAGGGGCGGGAGAAGGCCGAAGTCAGGGAGCGGGTGAAGCGCGTCCTGGCCAACGTGCACCTCTCCACCGAAGCGGAGTTTCTGAACCGCTACCCCCACGAGCTCAACATGGGGGCGGTCCAGCGGGTCTGCATGGCCCGCGCCCTGATCCTGGGACCCGCCTTTCTGGTCGCGGACGAGCCGACGAGCTCACTGGATCCGAGCGTCCAGGCCAAGGTCCTCAAGATGCTCCTCGAGGTGCAGGTCGAGAAGGGGTTGACCATGCTTTTCGTCACCCATGATATCGGTCTCGCCCGGAAGATCGGGGACCGGATCGGGGTCATGCTCGCAGGGAAAATGGTGGAGGCAGGAGCGGCTGCCCGGGTTCTGAGCCACCCCGCGCATCCCTACACGCGGCGGTTGATCGCGTGCGCCCAGGGGCAGGAGGAACCATCTGCCGTCGGCCCCGGTCCCGCGGCCGGCGGAGCATGTCCCTATGCATCGAGGTGCGAGGGGTGCGAAGAGAGGTGCCGGAACGATTCACCGCCGCCCGTGGAGTTGGACGGGGGAGGGCACCTCGTCTGGTGCCATTTTCCAGGCTCCCGCCACTAAGACACAAAGACACCAAGAAGATCGCTATTTTCTTTGTGACTTAGTGCCCTTGTGGCAGATCTCTGCAAATGCATCGACCAAGGAGGAGAACATGGAAACGAGGACCATCAGTCCTGAACTCATCGAAGAGACCACCCGCTTTCACGGCCACTGGTGCCCGGGACTGGCCATCGGCATCCGGGCATCCGAGTGGGTTCTGCAGGAGATGGGCAAGGCCGCAGATGAAGAGATCGTGGCCGTGGTGGAGACCGACATGTGCGGCGTGGACGCGGTCCAGTTCCTCACCGGCTGCACCTTCGGGAAAGGCAACCTCATCCACAAGGACTACGGGAAGAACGCTTTTTCCTTCTACCGGCGCAGGGACAACAAGGCCGCCCGCCTGGTGGTCCGGCCCGACATCTATGGGGATGCCGCCGCCGCCCTGGGCAAGCTTCACAAGAAGATGGGGGAGCAGGGGCTGAGCGAGGAAGAGCAGAAGACCTGGACCCAAACCAGGGCCGCGATTTCGAAAAGGATCATGGAAGCCGACCTGGCGGACCTGTTCGATGTCAAACCGCCGTCCGCTCCGATGCCTAAACCGGCCCGGATCCTTTCACCCCTTGTCTGCGAGTCGTGCGGGGAGAGCGTCATGGAGACGCGCACACGGCATTCGGGCGGGAAGCACTTGTGCATCCCCTGCTTCGAAGCAGTGGAAAAACGGCTCTAGGTGGACTCAGGCAGAGGCCCTGATCCAATCCTCATAAACCAGATCCCTGATCCGTTTGGCGCGATCAAAATGAACCTGGATGGACTCCCAGTCCGGCCTTTTCATGATCTTCTGCATCAGCAGGGCGTCATGATCGAACCACCGGGGGAAGATCCCGCCCAGGAAGTAGCCTTTGTCCCGGAGGACGTGCACCGCAGATTCAATCCATGGTACGGACAGGTTGAGCCACACCTGGAGAACCAGCGCGCCCCGGCCCAGAACCTTTTTCTCCTCCTGATCGAGACGGGCCAGGAAATCGGAGCCGATCTCCCAAACAGCCATGCGCGAAACCTGTGCGGTTTCAAAATAGCTCACGTCGATCCGGGTAGAAGAAACGGGGGTCGCTCTTTTCCCGCTGAAGAGGAGCTCTCTCCGATCATTCAAATCAGAATAGATATATTCGAGAGCATTCTTGTACACCGTTGGAACAAAGACCTGATGAGGCTTCGATCTATAGGTGCGAGAAGCGAACAGGCTGGCCACCCTGCCGGGAGCGCTCTTTTCCTTCTCGTACGCCGAGGCCGGCATGAGATCCACCTCAAGGGCGCTGAACTCCGCCTTCCTCGAATAGACCTCTCTCTGCATGAAAACGTGGTTGCAGACCGCCTCCCCGAATACGCATTCCAGATCGAATTTCGGTGCGGAGATCTCATAGAGATGCTCCAGGAGCTTCGAGTTCACGCCTCCCTTTCTGTACCTCGAATGCACCAGACCGGCCCCGCATTCCCTGATCCCTTGAAAAGGTGCGCTGCAAAAGAGCGCAAGGTGACCTGCGATGTCTCCCTTCTCTGTACGGGCAACGCTCGAGATGGTCCTCCCCGAAGCGTTCTCCTCTGCAAGCAGTTCGGGATCGGTGTAGGTCCTGATCGGGTATTCCTCGCCGTAGACGGAAAGAAAGAGACGCACAACCCCTTCAGCATCCTCCGGTCGAAAGAAGTCTACGACCCACTCCTGTCCCGGTTCTATGTGCCATCTGTCCTGGGTTTCCATAGGCCCCCGATCTTTCTTCTTCCGCTGCTTCATGCCTCCTGCTTACTGCATCTCATGTCGTTACGGCGCCAAACAGC